>NZ_JAGGLL010000005.1 GCF_017874425.1 Clostridium punense | reverse complement strand
AATTGTATATTTAATTTTTAAAAGTCACCCTTCGGATGGCTTGTTTGCTATGCCATCATATTTTTATAGCTATTCATACTTTAAATTTCAACCTTATCTCTCCAATCTTACAATAATTAATTTAATAGGAAACAAGATTTAATAGAATCTCCAATACTTACGAGATTTATTATATATCTAAATTATGGATTAATAATAGAAATTTATTCAATAGCTGAGTTTAATGAGGACGTGGGAAATATGAGTAAGGCTTGTTACAATTCCTTAGAAGTACCAATATAATCCAAGCATAATAAAGTGGACACCAGAGAAATACTAAGCCTGTATAAGTATGAATAGAAGTTATGGGAATTAATTATAAGGTTTTAAGGGTTATTCTTTTCTTAACAGTTAGGAATGAACCTGATATAATTGATAAGACTTATAATTTTAGCAAGGGGATGAGTAAAAGTTTATGCAGACCACCACGGAATATAAAGAAAAGTTTAGTTTAAATCTAAAAGGTAGCAAGGCTATAATAATTATGGTTATTAGTATTTTATGTTTAGGTATTTTAGGAGCCGTTATTATAGGTGTAAATAATAACAATTTAACTACATATAAAGAGTTATTTTTTGATGAAAAGTACTTAGAAGCTAAGGATTACTATGATAATAAAATTAGTAATTCTATGATGAACAAAATGTTTTCTTCAAAAGATAAAACTGCAAATTTTCTTAATGAAGAACTAAGTAACAGATTAAAGTCTTATGAAAAAGGAGATATAACCAGTGAGGAAGCAACAACTTTAATTAAAGAAATAAAAAAATACAATCTAATTGATGAAGAAGCTCTAAATGATGGTTTATATAAGATTGAAACCACTGAAGTGGTAAGAAGTGTGAACAACCTTTTAAAGCAAGGAAAGGATTTTGAAAACACATTTAAGGCTATTGAGGAAAAGCAGCAGCAATACCCTAATTTAGAAGGATTAATAATTGCTAAGAAGGAAACCTTAGTGGCTATTAAAACAACTACTCTAGAAGCAGGAAAAGCTCTTTTTGATGCAGGAAAATATGAGGAAGCCGTAGCTAAGCTAGAGAGTGAAAATACATTTCTTACTGGGGATTTAGAATATGAAGAAACTTTAAAAGGTTATAAAGCTAAAAGAGAAGAAGAATTAAAAAGAATTGAAGAGGAAAAAAGAGTAGCAGAAGAAAAAATAAAAGAAGAGGAAAGAAAAAAAGCAGCAGCAATGGTGGTTAACACAAATTTAAATAGAAGTGATTTTTCTACCTCTGAAGCCTTCATAAATTCAACTAATCTTTCTAGTCTTAATTCTTACCTAATATATGTAAATCTTCAAAACCAAACTACGGAAGTTTTTAAAGGTTCTAAAGGAAACTGGAACCTAGTTTATAGCTTCATAAGTTCTACAGGAAAATCAGACACACCTACACCAAGAGGAGTTTATAAGGTAATAGGGAGAGGAACTTGGTTTTTCAGTGAGGAGTTTGGCGAAGGTGCTAAGTGGTATGTTCAATTTTGGGGGGATTACTTATTCCATTCATTGCCAATGGATAGAAACAAGAATGTAGTAGACCCAACTCTTGGAACCCCTGCATCTCATGGCTGTGTAAGACTTAAGGTTGATGAATCTAAATGGCTTTACGATAACATACCAAATGGGGCTACAGTATTTATAAAATAGTGAAAAAACTTTGACAAAAAAAACACTTTGTAATATAATAATAGAAACAATATTTAAATAATAAATTTGTTTGTTCATAATAAAACTAATAGCTAAGAGTAGGAAAAGTACTTTAAAAGTAGTTTACAGAGAGTGGAGGTTTGGTGTGACTCCATAGCGAAGTTTAAAGGAAAATCACCTAGGAGCTGAAGGCTGAAAATAGTAAGTCTATCCGTAATTCTGCGTTAAAGAATAGAGTATGTTAGTACTTGAAATTATACATTAACACTATAGGTGGTATAGCGAATTCAACTTCGTCCTATTTTAGGGCGAAGTTTTTTATTTTTATTAAACACTAGTGAAGTTGTATAAACCTCAGGTTACTAGTTAATCCTTAGGGTAAACGCAAAGTAGAGGCTTCTAAGTGAAATTTTATTTTTTTTATTACTAAATACCTAAAGGGAACCTAGGTAGTTAAAGATACAAGGTAAGTCCTAATTGGGTTCCCTATATATGGAACTTACGCAGTAAGGATCTAGGCATTTTCAAAAAATAAATAAGTCATTATGTTTGTCTATTTTTAGTTATACTGCGTCAACAGAACCCTTAGATAGCGCTACTATCTGCGGAACCTGTTTCCTTGTCGGCACAAGCAAGCTTGTGAACACAAGCTTGCTTGTGAACTAAAAATATCCTTCACATCTTTGACTTGTTATTTATTTTTAAATGCCTTATATAAAATAAGAGCAATAAGAAAGGAGCAATATTATGTATAAGAAAATTGATTCAAGCAAAAGCTTTATGGACATCGAAAATGATATATTAAAGCTTTGGACAGAAAAAGACATTATTCAAAAGAACTTTGATTTAAATGAAGACGGTGAATATTTTACTTTTTATGATGGTCCTCCAACAGCAAATGGTAAGCCTCATATAGGACACGTTATAACAAGGGTTATGAAGGATATAATCCCAAGATATAAGGTAATGAAGGGTTATAAAGTTTTAAGAAAAGCTGGATGGGATACTCATGGACTTCCAGTTGAACTTGAAATAGAAAAGAAACTTGGAATTTCAGGTAAGCCAGAAATAGAAAAGTACGGGGTAGAGAAATTCGTTAAAGAGTGTAAGGATAGCGTTTTCTCTTACGTTGAAATGTGGAGAGAGATGTCTGAGAGAGTTGGTTACTGGATAGACATGGATAATCCATATGTAACTTACCATAATGACTATATTGAATCGGTATGGTGGGCACTTAAACAAATGTGGGATAAAGACTTAATCTACAAGGGACATAAGGTAATGCCATACTGCCCAAGATGTGGAACTACTCTATCTTCTCACGAGGTTGGTCAAGGCTATAAAGATGTTAAAGATAGCTCTGTTTACGTTAAATTCAAACTTAAAAATGAAGATAAATATATATTAGTTTGGACAACAACTCCTTGGACACTTCCAAGTAACGTAGCCCTAGCTGTAAATAAAAAATATGACTATGTAGAAGTTCTACACGAAGGTGAAACTTTAATCCTTTCAAGACAACTTTTAAATAAGCTTAACGGAGAGTATGAAGTAATAGCTGAATTTAAAGGTGAAGAACTTCTAGGAAAAGAATATGAGCAAATGTTCAAGTTCGAAACTCCAGAAGAAAAAGCCTTCTATGTAGTGCATGGTGATTATGTAACTTTATCAGATGGTACTGGTATAGTTCACATTGCACCAGCTTACGGAGATGAAGATAACCAAATAGGGAAACTATACAACCTTCCAATGATAAACTTAGTTGATGCAGAAGGTAAATTTGTGCCAGCGGTAGAGCCATGGGCGGGAATCTTTGTTAAAAAAGCTGATGAGAAAATCATAGCTTTCATGAAAGAAAATAACATTCTTTATAAGAGTGAAAAATTCCTACACTCATACCCACACTGCTGGAGATGTGACACACCACTTCTTTACTATCCAAGAGAGAGCTGGTTTGTAAGAATGAGCTCAGTAAGAGATCAGCTTCTTGAAAACAATAATAAAATCAACTGGATGCCAGATAACGTTAGAACAGGAAGAATGGGTAAATTCTTAGAGGGAGTTATCGACTGGGGTATTTCAAGAAATAGATACTGGGGAACTCCACTTCCAATTTGGGAATGTGAATGCGGCCACAGAGAAATGATAGGAAGTATTGAAGAGCTTAAGGAGAAGGGAATAAATGTACCAGAAGGTATAGAACTTCATAAGCCATATATAGACAATGTACACTTAAATTGCCCACACTGCTCAAAGGAAATGACAAGGGTAGATGAGGTTATAGACTGCTGGTTTGACTCAGGTTCAATGCCATTTGCTCAATACCACTATCCATTTGAAAATAAAGAACTATTTGAAGCAAACTTCCCAGCTCAATTTATATCAGAAGCTGTGGACCAAACAAGAGGATGGTTCTATACACTACTTGCAATATCAACAACAGTATTTGAAAAGAATCCTTTTGAAAACTGTATAGTACTTGGACACGTTCTTGATAAGGATGGTTTAAAAATGTCTAAGCATAAAGGAAATGTATTATCTCCATTTACAGTTTTAGATAATGAAGGAGCAGATGCTTTAAGATGGTATTTCTATACTGCTTCAGCACCATGGCTTCCATCAAGGTTCTATGAGGATGCAGTTATAGAAGCGCAAAGAAAGTTCATAGGAACTCTATGGAATGTTTATTCTTTCTATGTGCTATATGCAGACTTAGATAACTTTGACCCAATGAAGTACCAAAACTTTAAATCTGAAAATGTAATGGATAAGTGGATGATGTCTAAGCTTAACACTTTAGTTAAGAATATAGATGAACATCTAGAAAACTATAGAATAACTCAAGGTGCTAAAGAACTTGAGGACTTTGTAGATGAGCTTTCAAACTGGTATGTAAGAAGAAATAGATCAAGATACTGGGTAGAAGAACTAACTGAAGATAAGATTGGAGCATACATGACTCTATACAGAGTTCTTGTAACTTTCTCAAGAGTTGCATCTCCATTCATACCATTTATCACAGAAGAGCTATATCAAAACTTAGTAGTTGCTTTTGATAAAAATGCACCAGAAAGTATTCACCTATGCATGTGGCCAGAATACAATGAGTCTGAAGTTGATACGACTTTAGAAGAAGAAATGGATAAGGCTTACAGAATAGTTAAGCTTGGTAGAGGTGCAAGAAATGCTGCTAACATCAAAAACAGACAGCCATTATCAAAAATGCTTGTATCTGTAAGTGAGCTTCCAGAGTATTATGGAGATATAGTTAAAGATGAACTTAACATTAAAGCTGTAGAGCTTGGAGCAGACCTTTCTAAGTATGTTAACTTTGAAATCAAACCAAACCTACCAGTGTTAGGAAAAGCTTATGGTAAGATGATACCAGGTATCAGAAAAGTAATAGGAACAATGAACCAAATGGAGCTTGCTCAAAACATCAACAACGGTAACATTGTAACTATCAATGTAGATGGTACAGAAATAGATTTAAACAAAGAAAATCTACTTGTAACAATGCAAGGACTTGAAGGCTTTGCCTTTGCTGGAGAAGGTGAGATGGGAGTAGTACTTGATACTCAAATCACTGAAGAGCTAAGAGAAGAAGGTCATGTAAGAGAAATCCTAAGCAAGATTCAAAATATGAGAAAAGAAAGCGGCTTTGAAGTTGCAGATAAGATAAAAATTTATGTGACAGGCAATGAAATGCTAGAAGCTGTAATCAAGAAGTTTGAAGAAGCTATCATGAAGGATACTCTAGCTGTTGAAGTAGCATACGGAGCAGAAGCTTCCTATACTGAAGTTAAAATCAATGGCGAAAGTTTAAACCTTGCTGTAGAAAGACAATAATTACCCCAGGGGTACGCGGAATTTGTCTAATTTTGAATAAATATAAATATAAATTTCAAAAGCTCACCATTTGGTGGGCTTTTCGTGGGTATTTCTTGGAACCAATAATCAGTTGACAATCCATAGGTAAATCTGATATTCTTTCTAGGAATTAATATTAAATTTTACCTATAAAAAGTTGAAAAAAACTATTTGGAGGAGAAACATGAAAGAAACACAAGAAGTTAAAATTGTTACAGCTGACCCTTCAGCTATTGGGCTTTTTGGTCTAGCAGTAATTACATTAGTTGCATCTTCCCAAAAGCTTGGAATAACTCAAGGAGTATCTTTAATTATCCCTTGGGCATTATTCTTAGGTGCTTTAGCCCAGCTAGTTGCATCAGCAAATGATTTCAAGCATAATAACACTTTTGGAGCAACAGCTTTTGGTGCTTACGGATTTTTCTGGCTTGGAGTAGCCTTTACATGGTTAATTCAAAATGGAATATTTGGAGAAAAACTTGCAAAAGCTGCAGACCCTAAACAACTAGGCTTTGCTTTCTTAGCTTACTTAATCTTTACTATATTTATGACAATTGGGGCTATGGAAACTCATAAAGTATTATTTTTAATCTTCTTTTTCATAGACTTCTTATTTTTAGGATTAAGTTTAAGTACACTTGGAATAGCACCTGAGTTTGGTCATGAACTTGCCGCATACTCTGAGCTAATAATATCACTTCTTTCATTCTATGGCTCAGCGGCATCAGTTTTAAACAATCATTTTGGAAGAGTGTTCCTACCAGTAGGAAAGCCTTTTGGAATATTCAAGAAGTAAAAATAGCATAATTAATCACCCTTGAGATAATTTTATTTCTAAAGGGTGATTTTTAATTTTACTTGAAATTTAATTATTTGAATTTTGTAATAATGAAGGAATTTGAAGAATTTTGCCGAAATATATATAACACGCTTGGTAACGTTTTTAAGAATATTAAAAGTTTATTTAGTAATATAATATGAGCTCAACTATTCTGCATTTAATGTGGTTAGGGATGTTAAACTTGATTATCATAAGGGAGGAGGGCGTAAATGAAGCAAATTAGAGGTGCAAAGGTTTTAGGGATTAAGGTAATGAATGAGAAGGAGAACAATATAAACTCAAATAAGGAAGTTACACACAGAGAAAAAAGAGATAGGGTAATTTCAGAGTGTGCATCTGATTCTATTTGGGAATGGGATTCTTTTTCTAATAAAATAGTTATACCTAGTTACTTGAAGGAGTTATTTGGCTACAGTGACGACGAAATTGAAGATTCTAGTGATTTTATGACTGACTTTATACATCCTGAAGACGTTGAAAAAGAGAAAAGCAAATTAAAATTATATTTATATAAACAAACAGATAAATACGAAACAGAATACAGGATTAAAACAAAGAATAGAGGATATAGATGGGTGTCTGCTAAAGGAAGTGCAATGTAGGATGAAGAAGGAAGGCCTACTTATATGGCAGGACTTTGTATGGACATCACAGAAATTATGGAGAGAAGAAAAGAAGAAGCAGTGCTTAGGCAGGCAATGGAGGAAAAAGAGCAGCTACTAAATGAAGTTATGGAACATGGAAAATTTCAGGCAGACTTTTTTTCAAATGTATCCCATGAGCTTAGAACTCCTCTAAATATCATTTTAAGTTCTGTTCAATTGCTAGATGAAGTTTGGGGTAAGGCAGAGAAGTCCCATAGTAACTGTCCTTATAAAATACCTAAGTATATGGACATAATGAAACAAAACTCCTACAGACTTTTAAGATTAATTAATAATTTAATTGATATGAATAGAATAGACTCGGGCTTTCTAACCTTAAATATAAAAAATCATAACTTGGTAAGTGTTATTGAAGATGTTATTTTATCATTAGCACCCTATGTAGAGAGTAAAGACATGGAGATAGTTTTTGACACAGAGGTAGAGGAAAAGATTATGGCCTTTGATGATGAAAACTTAGAAAGAATTATCTTAAATTTGATTTCTAATGCAGTTAAGTTTACTGAACCTAAGGGAAAAATAGAAGTTAGTGTAGAAGATCGGGGAGCCTATGTTAAAGTAATAGTAAAAGACAATGGAATAGGCATACCCAAGGATAAGTTAGATGCAATTTTTGAAAGGTTTAAACAAGTAGACAATTCACTTAGTAACCTTGCCCAAGGAAGTGGAATAGGGTTATTTTTAGTTAAAGCACTAGTTGAAGCCCATGGAGGAACAATTACTGTTCATAGCAATTTGGGTGAAGGCAGTGAGTTTATCATAAATCTTCCTGCAACTTTTCTAGGAGAACCAGAAATAGCCTATGGTAAGGAGCTAAAGCTTGATAATAATGAAAAAATAACCATAGAGTTCTCTAGTGTACAGTAAAATAATTATAAGCAGAAGTAGTAGTGAAGAAGAAATAAAAGAAGGAGTTTCCTTACTTTAATAGAATATAAATAACTTAGTCCTAAGGCTATGTAATCTATTACATTAATAAAAATAAACTTGGAGATAATAGAATTAATTTATATTAACCAATGTTTTATAAATGGGAGTGATAAAGAATGGCAACTTCAATAAAAGATGTAGCTCGTGAGGCAGGAGTATCAATTGCAACGGTTTCAAGGGTGTTAAATGGCATAGATGTGGTAAATGACGAAACTAAAAAGAAGGTATTAGATACCATTGAAAAGTTAGGCTACAGACCTAATATCTTAGCAAGGAGCTTAAAAACTCATAAATCCAGCACCATAGGAATAATAATTCCTGATATTTCAAACCCTGTATATCCTGAAATAGTAAGAGGTGCAGAGGATGTAGCTAGTATATATAACTACAATATTATGCTTTGTAATACTGACTTAGATTTAGAAAGAGAAAAGGAAAGCTTTAATGTTCTCAGAGAAAAGATGGTAGATGGAGTTATCTATATGAGTAATTCCTTAGAAAGTGACATAAAGGATATAATAGAAGAAATAAACATACCTACAGTATTAGTGGGAACCATGGATAGTGAAAAGAGTCTTCCAAGTGTAGCCATTGACAGCTTTGCAGCTAGCTATGATGCAGTTAGCTATCTTAGATATAAGGGGAATAAGTCTATTGCCTACATAGGATACTATGAGGATAAAACTAGTGATTACTCTAAAATTTATAAAGGATATAAAAAGGCTATGGAGGATAATGATAGCTTTAATTCTGAGTTAGTGTACTTTGGTTCCTTAAAAGCAGAAGATGGTTATAAGGGAATAAAGGAAATTTTAAGTAAAAGTAAGGTTGATGGAGTATTTTGTGCTAATGATGAGGTAGCTATGGGAGCTATTAGTGCTTTAAGAGAAATGGGCATAGAGGTTCCAACAGAAGTGGATGTAATGGGTTTTGATGATATAGCTCTTTCAGCTATTTATTATCCAAAACTTACTACTGTATCAAAGCCACTTTATGATATGGGCTCTGTGGCAATGAGACTTATCATCAAAATTTTAAATAAATTGCCTATAGATGAGAAGAATTATATACTTCCATACACAATAGTTGAAAGAGATTCTTGTAAAAAATAAATTGTATATGTCAAATTATGCAAGCTTGAATACTATGTAGTATAGAAGCTAAATTGTATCTAACTTTTTCAAATTAGCTTTTAATAACTTTTTATAATAAGTATTATAGTATTTATTATAAAAAGTTATTTAACTATGTATCTTTTATGCCGTAAAGTTTATTTTAATGGGAGAGAAGTATTATGGCTTGCATAATTAGCTGTTGCAGCATGGATAACTGTAACTTAAAGGAAGGTAAAAGTATCCATAAACAATGTGTAGCAAAAGTTATATCCAATATAAAAGGAAAGTCTAAAGATATAAAAGGTGTAAAAGAAGAGGGTGGATTTTATGTTATAGAATTCATGGACAACCTCAGTGATGAAAGAATATCCCAGCTCATAAATATTTTAGACAAGGAAGCCTCTGTTAGAGGAATCTACCTAAGATGGAGTAATAAGTTTTTAAAGTTAAAGATACCTACCATGGTAGATATAGGCAATCTAGAGAATTTTATAGAAAGACTAGAAGAATTTATATGGAGATCTTAATAATTTTAAAAAAGCATTTTATAGATACAATAGAAATTTTTAAATAAAATAATTCAACTTATTTATAAGAAATTTTAAACTCTAGGTCTATAGGGGGGTGTTATGTTAAAGTAAATCTCCATAGTTCTAGAGTTTTTATAGAGTCTATGAAAAAATTAGAATAGGCAAAGATACTGACTTATTTATTATTAAAAATGCCCTATATAGCTTGGATATTTATAATTAAGAGGAGGTCATAATCTTCGATAATAAAATCAAGGAATATAAAAGGAGGAGAATATGTTGAGAAATACTAAAATTAGAGGAAGAGCCGTGGTTTTAATCCTTGGGTTCTTATTATTTGTAACTTTTAATTCATATAAAGCTTATGGATTAAACCTATCTAGTTCTAAGGATGAGATGAGAGGAGTTTGGATGAGTACGGTTTACAATATAGACTGGCCATCCTCAGAAACCTATAATAATGCTGAAATACAAAAGGATACTCTAGGGGAAAATATGCAGTTTATTAAGGCTATGAATATGAATACTGTATTTTTCCAAGCTAGAGGTATGGGAGATGCCTTATTTCCTTCTACCTACGCACCGTGGTCAAAGTATTTAACAGGTACACTTGGAAAAAACCCAGGTTATGACCCGTTAAAAGTAGCTCTAGAAGAAGCTCACAGTAGAGGACTTGAATTTCATGCTTGGCTTAATCCTTTTAGAATTTTTGTTGACAGTGGAAGTAATACCTTTAATAAACAGGCATATATAGATAGCTTACCAGGCGGAAGCCCACTAAAAACAAATCCTCAGTGGATTGTGCAATATGGAAAATATCATTGGATTGACATAGGAATTCCTGAAGCAAGAGAGTATGTGATAAATACTATGGCTGAAGTGGTAAGAAACTATGACGTTGATGGAATACACATTGATGATTACTTTTATCCATATCCTTTAAGCGGAATAGACTTCCCCGACAGTGATACTTATAGTAAATATGGAAATGGATATTCCTCAAAAGCTGATTGGAGAAGAGACAACGTTAATAAGTTTGTAAGAGACCTTAATAAAAAGATAAAAAGTATTAACTCTTTTGTTAAGTTTGGTGTAAGTCCTTTTGGTATCTGGAGAAATGGAACCGAAGTAGGGGGAAGCGAAACTAATGGACTTAGCAGCTATGATGCTGTATATGTAGACTCTAAGAAGTGGATACAAGAGGAGTGGATAGATTATATAGTTCCACAAATTTATTGGGAGTTTGGACATAAAGCTGCAGATTATAAAACCCTTGTGGACTGGTGGTCCAAGCAAGTTCAAGGAAAGGATGTTCATCTTTATATAGGACATGGTGCCTATAAAATAGGAGATTCAACTTATGGACAAGCGTGGAGTAATCCAGATGAAATTTCAAATCAAATAATTTATGCAAGAAGTAACGAAAACGTTAAAGGAAGCAGTTTTTTCAGTTTAAGAACCTTAAAAGCAAATCCACTAGGACTGCAAAGTAAACTAAAAGAATTATATAATTCAAAGGTACAAGTACCACAAATGAGTTGGTTTGGACAATGGGTACAAAAAGATGGAAATTGGTACTATATAAATGGAGATGGAACCATAAAAAGGGACTGGATAAAGGTTAAAGGTAAGTGGTACTATCTCGATGAAAGTGGTATAATGAAAACAGGCTGGGTAAATGTAAGAGGCTCTTGGTATTTCATGGAGTCAGATGGAGAAATGGCCACTGGATGGAAACTTGTTCAAGGGACATGGTATTATCTAAATCCAGGTGGGGACATGGCCACGGGGTGGAAGAACCTTGGAGGCACTTGGTACTATTTAGAACCAAGTGGAGCAATGGCTACAGGTTGGAAATACATTGGATTAAGATGGTATTATCTAAATCCAGGCGGAGACATGGCCACAGGTTGGAAAACCATTGGTGGAACCAAGTATTACCTTGAAGAAGGTGGAGCAATGGTTACAGATTGGAAGAGTATCGGAGGTAAATGGTATTATTTTAATCCAGGAGGAGATATGGCTACTGGATGGAAGTTAGTAAGGGGAAGATGGTACTATTTATACCCTAATGGAACCATGGCGGCAAATACCATTATAGATGGATACAGACTTGGTAGTGATGGTGCTCTAGTAGGAAGATAAATTTAAATTACACAAAAGAAATGAGGGGTTCAAGATGAAAAAGAAGGTAATAGCTTGTATATTAGCTGGATTTATGATTACTAATATGAGTTATATTAATGTACATGCTTCTGAGGCTAATATTACTTCAAATGATGGACAAGAAGTAACTACTGTGATTCAGTCAGATACAACAAATTCAACAAAAACTAAGATAATAAATTCCTTCAAGAACAACTCTCATAAGAACAATTATAAAAAAGATGAGATTTTTATAAAAATCAAAAATTTAAATAATACTGATTTAAATAAATGGCTTGAAAAAAACTATAATTTAATTCCTAAGAAAACTTTAAATAATGGATTACTTTTAGCTACTTTTGACTCAGATAAAACCTCTCTAGAGAATATGTTGGAGAAGTTAAACAAAGATGTTAACATAGAATATGCTGAGCCAAACTATAGTGTAAAAATAAAAGATATTCCTAGTAGTGAGCCAGATTATGCAAAGCTATGGGGACTTAAAAATTCCAGTTACCTTGGCATAGATATTAATGTAGAGAAAGCATGGAGTCTACAAAAAAACAATGGAGCTACATTAGTAGGGGTTATTGATACGGGAGTAGATTATAACCATAAGGACTTAAAGGAAAATATTTGGATAAATAAAAGTGAAATTCCTGATAATGGAAAAGATGATGATAACAATGGATATGTGGATGATTACAGAGGGTGGAATTTTATAGATGACAATAATGACCCTTATGATGATAATGAACATGGTACCCATGTAAGTGGAATCATTGCTGCACAGAATAATGGAACAGGAATTGTAGGAGTGTCGCCGAATACTAAAATTATGCCTTTAAAGGTTGGGAATGCAAATGGTGATTTATACTACGATGATATAATTGAAGCTATGAACTATGGAGTTAAAAAAGGTGTAAAAATATTTAACTGCTCCTTTAGTGGGGCAGACTTTTCTCAAGTTGAATACGATACAATAAAAAACTCTAATGCATTATTTGTGGTAGCGGCAGGAAATGAAAGCAGTGATAATGACTTATACAGTAGCTATCCTGGCAATTATGATCTTCCTAATATAATTACAGTAGGTTCTATAGATAAGAATGGAAGTCTATCATATTTTTCAAATTATGGAGCTAAAAATGTAGATATAGCTGCGCCCGGGGGAGAAATTTATAGTACATTACCTGGTGGAAAGTACGGATATTCAAGCGGAACCTCTATGGCAGCACCACATGTGGCTGGAATAGCAGCCTTAATGCTCAGTGAGAAGTCATCACTTACTCCAGTAGAAATGAGAGAGTATATTTTAAACAATAATCATCCCTTAAGTAGTTTATCTAAGAGCATTGCAACTGGTGCAATAGTAGATGCAGGAAAAATCATGACCCTCATTACTACAACAGGTACAGGTGGTGAAAATCCAGGAGAAGAGCCAAAACCACCAGTTCAGCAAAATGGATGGATTAGTAAAGATACTAACTGGTACTACTATAAAGATGGACAACCTCAAGTTGCATGGCAGCTTATAGAAGGAAAATGGTATTACTTTAATAAGGAAGGCATAAGAACCACTGGTTGGCAGTCTGTTAATGGATATTGGTATTACTTAGAAAGTAATGGAGCAATGACTACAGGCTGGAAGCTATTGAACAGTAAATGGTACTATTTAAATCCAGGTGGAGATATGGCTAAGGGCTGGAAACTGCTAGGTAGCACTTGGTATTATCTAGAGGAAAGTGGACAGATGGCTATAGGGTGGAAGCTCTTAGGTGGTAAGTGGTATTACTTAAATCTAGGTGGAGATATGGCTAGGGGATGGAAACTTATTAATGGAACTTGGTACTACTTAGAAGCAGGCGGTGAAATGGCTACAGGATGGAAGCTTTTAGGTGGCAGCTGGTACTATTTAAATTCAGGTGGAGATATGGCCAAGGGGTGGAAACTTGTTAACGGTACTTGGTACTATTTCTACAGTGGAGGTCAAATGGCAGCAAACACAACCATTGGAGGATATAAGCTAGGTCCAGGAGGAGCAATGGTTAGTTAGAGCTAACATAGGAAGACTAACTTTAATTATTATGGAACCAAAGTGAAGGCCTACATATTAGTCTCCTTTGGTTCTTTTAAGGCTTTTAAGCGCAAATAAAATATAACTTAGAAGCCCCTTGAAGAATAAACAATATTTATCTAAGGAGAAGGCGTAAATGAATCATAAAATTGATTTAAATAAAATAGAAGAATGCTCTCTAAGAGAAGCTCAATTAATAATGTTAGACATTTTAAAGGAAGTTCATAGAATTTGTGAAAAACACAACCTTAGATATTTTCTAAGTGATGGTACCCTATTAGGAGCTGTGAGACACCAAGGGTTTATTCCTTGGGATGATGACCTAGACATATCCATGCCTAGGGAGGATTACAACAAATTCATGGCTATAGCTCAGGGAGAGCTTTCAGAAGATTACTTTATGCAAACTATGAAAACAGATCCATATTACAAGTTATACCATGTTCCTTTAAAAGTAAGGTACAATAAGAGTCTTTTTATTGAAGATGGGGAAAATCATAAAAAATATCATCAAGGTATATATATTGATATATTTCCTATGGATAAGGCGCCGGATTCCATGGGTAAGTATTCATTACAATCAAAACTTTCAAAGTTCCTTTTAGTATCAAAAATGAAAATAAATACTAGGGATTTTCCTTCTGTAAAATTCTTTGGAAGAACAATTTCACAAGTTTTAGGGAAAGCTGTAAGTTTTAAAATGGTTGATAAAATACTATTTTCAACTTACAAGTGGAATAAAGAAGCAACTGGTGAATACTATACACAAGGACCAGAAATCATCTGGAGTCATAGATTCAAAGCTGATTCACTATTCCCACTTAAGAAAATAAAGTTTGAGGATAGTGAGTTTTGGGTGCCAAACAAACCTGAAGATATATTAACTATTATGTTTGGTGACTTCATGAAGCTTCCCCCAGAAGATCAAAGGCTTTACCATGCAAAGTTCATTGGTAAGTATAAGGATGAAGAGGCTGAAAATCAGACAGGCAAAAGTAAAGCAACTATTAGTAACAGCCAGTCTCTTTCTAGTGAAGCTTAAGTTCTAGGAATTAAGAAAATGCCAAGTAAAATGTTATAGGATTTTAAAGGTCTAATAAGCTAAAGGCTATATGTAGACTTAGTCACAAAAATATAATGCAGATAAAAAAGCTAAAACATCTATTCAAATGTTTTAGCTTTTTACTAATTTTTAACAACATTTTGGAAGCTTCAAGTCTGCCACCTTCTAAAGTGGCAGTTGCTCAACCTAGATAAGTTGTTTTGGTGTAACAAACACAGTTTGTTCGGTCTAAATCTGCTTCCAAAGTTGTTAACAAAATGAACTTGTTCATTATTTAAATATATTTAAGAAGGTAGTCCCTGCTGCTAGGATCAGTCCAAAAATGATACCCCAAAGGATAGCATTTAACCCTGCATAACCTTCCAATGTTAGCCATATAAATACAGATGATATTAATATGGCGCCTTTAATAAACTTTCTATATTTAAATTTATTTATAAAATTCTCTATAGGCCTACATATTTTGTCATCAAATTTTTTGAAAAATATCCAGAATAAAATATATGATATTACAGTTGAAAAAGTGGCCATAGGAAGCCTCCTTTAATAATTATATACACATATAATACCACAATTTTGGATAAGATGTAAATTAATTCTAGGATTTTTTTCTCATAAACTTAGAAAGGAAAGTAAATAAAATTTCATCCTTAGTAATATATAATACTAGGAAGTAGTATAGTCCATTAACTAATACCACAAGCATTATATAAGAAAAGAAACCTTTAAATACTAAACTTATAACATAGCTGATTGGAATAAAGGCAAGTGAATATAAAAGATACTTTAACTTACCAAAATCTAAAATTGAAAACTTAATTTTTAATTTTAAGTTTATATATAAGTATTCAGTGGTTATAAGTAAAAAGTTAGCTAAAGTAGTTGTTGCAATAGCAGTTTCTGGAGTAAGAGCACCAGTACGAACTAAAATTTGCTTAAACACCACATTTACTAGTCCGAAGGTAAGAATAAACACAACAAGAATTCTTTCTTTCCTCTTTACGTACATTACCTGATTTGTAAGAATAGATTCAAATCCAGCAGTAATCATATAAGCTGCAAAAATTCTAAGTACATTGGTAGAGGCAACTAACTGAGTTCCTCCTCCATAAAGTATAAGTATTTCCTTAGCTAATATGAAAATTCCTATAGCAGCTGGGAATAAGAAAGCTAAATATGTCTTGCAGATTTTATTTAGTAAGTTTTCATATTGTTTCTCATCATTATTACCTAGTAAATTAGATAGCCTTGGAACTGTAACTAAAACTATAGATAATAAAAGGTTATTTACTATAGAGTTAACCAGTTGAGGATAAGTGTAGTAAGAAACTGCATTTTCACTTACATGATTACCTAGCATAATCTTATCTAAGATTGTGTATAAGGTATTTGCATTGCTTAAAATAACAATGAAAATTAAGCTCTTTAAGTGCTTAGTAAAGGTTAAGTTGCTAAAGTCAAATTTAACTTTTCTTTTTATACGAGCAAAGCTAATACTATAATTTAAAAATAAAGTCACAGAGTTAAGAATTACATATTTATAAAAGTCTTGTTGATTTTTAATTAATAAAAGAGTTGAAATAATAAAAATTGATCTAACAATAATAGTTTTAATAGTTATAAAGTCGTAATCCTCTAAAGCCTCATTCATCCACTCCACATAAAAAGCTGTTAGTGCCGTGTTGAAAGCATAAATAACCATAACAGGAAAAGCTGGTGCTCCCTTAAAATATATATTTATATATATAAGGTAAGCAGGAGTAACTATAAGATTAGCAATAACTCCAAGAAGAAACAAACTTGTAAAAAGTTGATTTACCTTCTTTTTATCATCCCTAATCCTGCTTATTTCTCTTATACCATATTGATAAATTCCAAGACCGGCAAAAATAGCAAAATACATATTTATGGACTCAGTGTAACTTATTCTTCCCATAAGTTCTGTTCCAATTACCCTTACCACATAAGGACCAATTATTAGTGGAATAACTAAATTAAAAAGATTTAAAAGAGTTTTATATATAGCATTTTTAAAAATTGATTTACTCATTGTTAATTTTCCTTCTTTCAAGTGGGAACTTCTTATGCACTATATTAAAATCCCATAAAATTATAAGTAGTGACTTTTATTCACTATATAATAAGTTATATTACTTTTACACTTTTGACAAGACTTTGTTCAAAGAGCAATGAATTTTGATTTTAGGCATTTAAAAATAAATAACAAGTCAAAATAGACAAAGGTACTGACTTATTTATTTTTTGAAAATCCCTTATAGGGACTAGTAATAAACTAAAGTCTATTTCAAAAATGGATAATATTTTTATTATAGTTTAAAAGTACTACGTTTTTGAGTATAATATTAATTGTATTTTAACAACAGAAATATAGCTAATAGATATATTATTTTTTACTAATAATTTGTAAAAGATACAATTTATAAAGGCTTTCTCAGTGAAAGTTTAATTTATTGGGGTTCAAAAAGCCTTAAGGGAATCAGAGTAGGACTCATGTACAAGTTAAGTTTTAACTCTGGTTCACTATAAAGCAAATAAACATATTTGTAGTTTCAATTCACAGCACATAAACATCAATGACAAATACTCAGGAATAGTCATAGTTATGTTATGAGTATAGAAGTTAGGAGATCGTTATGAATAATAATATAGAATTCTCAGTAGTTATACCAGTATATAACAACCCAGAAGTAACAAAAGCCATTGAAAGTGTATTAAAACAAAGTTATGAAGGCAGTTATGAAATTATAGCAGTGGATGATGGGTCTAAGGACAATAGCTATGAAACCCTTTTAGAATACAAAGAAAAAAATGGTTTAGATAATTTAACAGTAATAAAGCAGACTAATGGAGGTCCATCTAAGGCAAGAAACAGAGGTATAAAGGAAAGTAAGGGAAAATATATAGCTTTCTTAGATTCAGATGATACTTGGGATAAAGATAAAATAAAGAAGCAAATGGAAATCTTAAAGAAAGATTCTAATATAAAGTTAATTTCCACCACCTTAAATGGAAGAACCATAAAAGGCTTTAATTCTGTTCAGTCTATAACTCTAAAGGAACTACTTTACAGAAACTCCATCTTTACTTCAACTGTAGTTGTAGAAAAAGCAGTTTTAGATGATATTGGTGGCTTTAATGAAAATCAAAAGTATTCTGAGGACTACAGACTTTGGCTTACCATTGCTTCCAATTACAAATGTGTTATTTTAAATGAAAGCTTAGTAACCTATGGTGACGGTGAAGCTGGCTTTGGAAGTGGTCTTTCAGCAAAGCTTTGGGAAATGGAAAAAGGAGAACTTTCAAACTATAAAAACTTGCTAGAAACTAAAAAGATCACAAGAGGTAAGTACTTAAAGGTTACTACAGTGTCTTTTTCTAAATATATTTTAAGAAGGATTAAGGTTTTTCTTAAAAAATAGTCACAGCTACTAATAGCCATGAGAAAATAATAGACTATCCAATAGTACATAAAAATATAAGAAGTTCATAAGCTGGCTGTTGTTTTGTTTAGGATTTTATTAACGTATAATATAGATAAGCATTTGTAGGATTAGGTAAATAAATCCTATATCCTATATTTATGGAGGTATAAAATGAGAAATTATATTGAAAATATATTTTATACAGAAGATGAGTTTGAAGAAATTCAAGCTAATTTCAATGGTAAGGCTGAATACGATAATGGAGTTATCTACTTAAGTTCTAATACTTCACAAAAGCATAACATTATTCTAAATAATATAAATGCCTATTTAACATTATACTTTAGAGGAAAAGATTGCAGGTCATATACTGAACAAATAGAAGTTATCTTTAAAAGTGAAAATGATATAAAAAAATACAAACCAGATATATTTGTTATGTGTGGAAATGTGGAACAAAAGGGAGAAAGCTTTTTGACAGCACCTAAAATAATTTTCGAGATTCTCTCAAAGTCTACTTCTAAAATAGATAGGGGAGCAAAGTATTATACTTACGAGAAATATGGGGTTCTGGAGTATAACATTGTAGATCAAAATGGGTTTATCGTTCAGCATACTTTAATAGACGGAGCATATGAAATAACTAACACTTTTAAAAAGGGAGATAAATACATCAGTTCAATATTTACAGATTTAATTATTGATGTTGGCTTCATCTTTAGTGAATAATTGCTTCAATAATTTATATAAATGTGGGGGAGGAAAGTTATGTTAAACAAGAAATCATTAAAAACTTTAATGACAGCGGGGTTATGCTTATTAATGTTAGGGGGAATGGCACCAAATGTTTTAGCTCAAACTGCAACTGATACTAAAATGAAGATAGCAGCTGTTGACTATAACTTATTACACAAAAATGCTTATGATGCAGTAATGACTTGCTTAGATGAAAGAACACAACCTTCAATAAATGAAGCAAGAACAGCAATAGCAAAACTAAAAGGAACACCAGCAGAGTGGGCCATGGGAGAGTTATCAAGACATACAGATACAGTACAACATGAGCTTTTCGTTAAGTTTATGAGGTATATCTATGGCGATAAGACCGTTGCTAAGGTGCGCATGTTACAATGGGAGATAAATGAGGCAAGAGATTTAGTTATAGCCTTTGACACTTATGAGGGTAATAAGGGCTATACTCCAACTTGGTCTGCAACTTTAGATATGTATCAGCAAATTATAATAAAAGAAGCATTGACTATGGTAGAAAGAGCTGAGAAGGAAAAACAGGAATCCCTAGTTAAAGATGCAAGGTTACATATAGAGGATTTAGCCTCAGCAAGAAATAAAGACGTCATTGACTTTGCCAAATATCTTTCATATAGAGTAAACGAAATTAAAATAGGTAGTGGAAGCGGGGAAACAATTCCAACTGGCAGCATATACGCCTATAAAAACCATATAAGAATGTTCATAGATAAGGAAGGGTTTATTCCGGTTATTGAAAGAAATACTAGTGGAACAGCATGGGAGAAGTTAGGAACAATTTGTTTAGAACATGGTTCTGATGCTACTACTAATCTAAATCCTTTTTCAAACGAAGTACATAAAAGTTTAGGAGCTTACGCAAGTGTAATCATTAAAAATTATGAGTTTGAGTCACAAGAAAATTACTCTGAGTTAATAAGGCTAGTTGATGGACAAGTATTGGGGAGACTTTGGGAAAAAGGGAAGTTAGAAGAGTTTCAACCAAAGACTTTAACTAAAGAGCAAATTGATTACTTTAATAATACAAGCATGGATGTACTCTTATCTAAACTTAAATAATAAACTCTAAAATAAAGAAATAAAAAAAGTTGTTACTACACCAAGTAGTAACAACTTTTTTTTAGAGTATTATTTAATTTTTATGGAAGCATAGCTCCATATATACCAACAAGGAAAAGTAAAAGGTCCTACTACTATAATTATTATTACACATTCTAATTTGCGACAACGGACAGTTATGAAAGATTAACTATATGTAAACATTTAGAACTTTATGGAATAACATGCCAAAACATGTTATAATTTTCATGTGAATTAATTAACATTGCTAAAATTCAAGGGGATTATAGTAATGTAGTGTCTAAAATTAATGTTATTACGTTAAGGTTAGACCAAAAGACTTAGAAGGGATGTGACTTGGGAATGAAAAATAAAAAGATTATTATAGGGATTATTGTTTTAATACTAGTTATAGTAGTTCCAACTGGATTTGTGGTAGTGAAGAACTTTAAGCAAGATAAAAGCTATAAGGAATATGTTGAAAAAGCAAATACACTTGTAGAAGAAAAAAAATATGATGAGGCAATGGAAGTTCTTCAAAAGGGTAAAGACATAAAAAGTACAGATGAGATTAACAATAAAATTACTTTAGTTCAATCATATATAGACCAAATGAAGTTATACCAGGAGGCTACAGCCTTAGTAGAGGCTGGAAAATATGATGCAGCAATAGATGAACTAAACAAAGTTGATTCAGCTGCGGTAGGGTTAAAAGAACAAGTAGAAGAAAAAATCAAATTTTGCAAGAGTGAAATTGTAAAAGATAAAAGCAAAGCTGTAGAGCAACTTCTAAGTGAAAATAAATTTGAGGATGCCTATGCATTAATAAATGATAAAGTAGTAACAAATTACATTAGTGATAGTGCAATTGTATTAAAATCTCAAATTGATAAAGCTAAAAGTAGTTATGAAGCTGAACAGGAAAGAATAAAGGCAGAAGAAGCTAAAAAAGTTGAAGAGGAAAGAAAAAAGAAGGAATCTGCACCATTAACTTATGCTGAAGCAGCAAAACTAGCAGCAGAAATTTATCTATCTAAAACAAGTAAAGTTAGCAATATATCAACATGGGACAAACCTACGGATAAGAAAGTAATAGAGGGTAAAGAGGGCTATATGATTCAACTTTTCCAAAAAATGTCTGACCATACTGCTACTGTTGCCTGGTATTTTGTTGATATAAATACGAAAAAGGTCTATTCTACCTTAGCAGGAGTACCACCGCTTGAATTGTTAAACTAGAGAAATTTAGGTTTCCGGTAGTTATAAACAACATAATAAATACATTTACACAATTGTAAATGGAACCATTTTAATGATAAAAAGATGTTTAAATCTGTTATATATAAAAACTTACTTAAAGGTTAAATAGGGTATGAGAAAATAGTTTACCATTTTCTCATATCCTTATTTTATTACCTAATTAACATTTCTTTTTCCTAACTATTCTTCATTTATTAACTCAATTTCTGACAAGTCAATTTCTAAATCTTCAAATTTTATTGACTTAAATTTATCATTAAATGTGCAGTTATGCCTTAATTCATATTTATTATCAACTAATTCATATATCCAAATCTTCCTGCTCATAGGTGACACAATCCAATACTCGGAAACTCCATACTCTTCATATAAATCTTTTTTCACAATTAAATCATCATCTGAATTCGATGGACTTAGAACCTCCACAATTAATTGAGGAACACCTATATAACCCCTATAAAATATCTGATTTTTATCACAATACACAGCCACATCGGGAGCTACCTCGGCTTGCTTAGATTTTATTAGCTCGTCAATTTTATTCTTATCACTTTTAATTAATTTGGGGTCTTCTTTTGTTAAAAAAAGCGCTGCTTCAATTGAAACATTACATTTTTTTTTGAAATAATGTTTAAGTTGTAGATATAGTTCCCCTTGTAATTCTACATGATTATATCGTGGTCTTGGTGACATATATTTTACAGTATTAATCCATTCTTCTTTTTGAAAAAAAACTTTATCAGCATTTAATGGCATTTTAAAACCCCCTTTTTTAAAAACTTATCTTTATTATATCCTAAAATTTTCTTTAGTGATAATATGTATATAATTCTTTTTTTATTATTACTTCAGCTTTAGTTGGAGTACCACCCATTGAATTGTCAAACTAAAAATTTAGTACAGAGATAGGGTAACTTACTGTGATAAAGGGATATCATAATTATTTATTTTTAGTGAATAATTGTTAAGATGGTTAAAGGGAAGCTAAAGAGCTTCCCTTTAAAATGACAAAAACCGCATACCCCAGGGGTACCCCAAAGGGGTGAATTTGAATTTATGGAAGCATAGCTCCATCATTACCTAACTTGTAGCCACCTATGGTAGTATTATAAGCCATGTCACCACCAGCATAGAAGTAGTACCATTTGCCGCCAATAAGCACCCAACCAGTTTCCATACCACCATAAATATTTAAATAATATTTATGGTTATTTAGGGTAAGCCAACCAGTTCTCATAGCACCGCTGCCTTCTAAATAGTACCAAGTGTTACCAAGAAGTAGCCAACCAGTTTTCATAATACCGTTATCTTGAAGGTAGTACCAGTAGTTATTTACATATAACCAACCAGTTTTCATGGTTCCATCAGAATTAAAATAGTACCAGTTGCTGTTTTGAAGAACCCAGCCTGTGGTCATAACACCACTGCTGTTGAAATAATATTTTTTGGTTCCAACAGTAGCTATACCTCTTGCCATAATACCATCGGTACTAAAGTAGTAGGTTTTTCCATCAATGGTTTTAAGGCCTGTTTCCATAGCACCATAAATATTAAAGTAGTAGGTGTTACTTCCAAGTGTTATAAGACCAGTTACCATACTGCCGTAATCATCTAAGTAGTAACGCTTACCATCCACAGTAACCCAACCAGTTTTCATAGCACCAGTAGTAGGGTCTAGGTAATACCATCTATTGTTATCTCTTAGCCAACCAGTCTTCTTTACTCCAGTGGTAGTATCATAGTAATACCATATCTTATCCTGAAGAACCCAGCCTTTTTTTACTTCAACTGGAGGTGGGATAGTTGCCTTTGGAGAATTAATAAGCTTTAAACTATCAGTTTTAACATAAGCTTCTTTACTCCAATCAAAAACTCCATCAAATCTTCCGCCATCACTCCAAGGAATTGCTGATCTATCAGGGGTAATATTATAGTAAGAAGTAGTACCATCTCTAAAGGTATTAGAGCTTTTTACTACAATTACATTTCCAACCTTACCAGCCCCGGTTTTTACTGCCTGAGTAACAGTATAAAGCTTTGTAGCACTAGAGTTTGAAGCAGTTAACACATCTGTAGCATTTGTGAAAATTGCTAACTGATAGTTGTTAAAATCCTTTAAGTTGCTAATGGATGCATTATCACCTGCATTTGCTACTACATAGTTACTGGTGTGGTAATCCATTTTATACATATACTGAGATGCCTTTTCGCCCCAGAAAGGGTCTGAGGCATATTTAACATTTGCTCCTAAGTTTTTATTTCCTAAGTAAGCACCGTAATGTTTCCAATCATCGGGATCGGAATAATCTCTAGAAATATAGTTTTTAGTGAAGTCGTTAATGCAATCCTCCACTGAAGCAAAAGCATTAGCAGAACCTGCAGGATTAGAATCCACTGCATTAATTCCGAAAATATTATTCTTTTGTTGAGAAATAGAGGAAGTTCCTAATCCAGACTCATTGCAAGCTACCCCAAAGGTTATTAGTGCATTAACTCCATTAGAATTTTGTCCATTAACAAGATACTGGCCAATACTTCTTAACTTACTATTTGCTGCGAGTCCAGCTCTATCATTTAAGTAAGTGTTAATTTGATCGCCAGTAAAGGTACTCTTGCTTCTAAAGGGCAAAAACTGATAGTAGTTATAATAAACATTACTAGCATTTACTGCGTTGTTATGATGGCCTGCTTTTCCATCAGAAATTAAAGTCTTTAAACTAGTGTAAAAATAATTTCCATCATAGCTATAATATTTTACACCAGACTGCATGAAACTTGGTGCAGGACCTAGCTTTATACCATAGAGACTACCACCTGCATTTACAAGATCATAGCTTATGTAGTGTTTTAATTCACCATTTTCAGAAATATAATAGCTTGGGTTAGCAGCCTTATTAAGAGGTATAACTGCTAAGTCGAATTCTGATTTTGTGGTATCCTTTTGCATCCAGCCAGTATAACCTGCAACCTCTACTTTAGCGCTAGTTCCATTGTCCTCTAAAATGGGAACATCATCCACATAACCATGATTCACATAAGTATAAGCACTAGTCAGTAAATTGGAAGAATATACGTTAGAGTTTTTATCTACAGGCATATAGATTTGTCCATCTACAAACTTAACAACTCTTCCCATTGCCTCTGTAGCATAAACAATTAATCCACTTTGCTTTTCTAGAACTGCAGGAATTGCGTTAGGATCTGAGTTTGCTAATCCTTTTGCCTTTAAAATAGCAGCTTGAAGAGTATCTGCGGAAGTCACAAAAGTATTTTTATCTGGATAAGACAAAACAATTTCATAGTTAGCTGCTGTTAGTGGAGTTAAAGACGCTATGGTAGCTAGTCCACCTCTATCTAATTTGAATTCTTCTCTCTCATCTATATTGCTTGAAGCTGCACTAATACTGCGAGGAACTGGTTTTTTTGTCTCTTCATAGGTAGTCCCGAAAAGTTCAGACTCTTTTTTGTATTGTTCTAGTAATTGAGAGCTTGTACTATTTGTACTAGTACTTTGTAAAACTTTTACTTCATCTTTTGGCAAATCTGAAGCATAAACCTTAGTGATTGGCAACTGAGATAAAACTAAAGCTGCAGTAATCACTAAAGAAGTTGTTTTCTTCATTAAAAACTTCCCCCCTTAAAGACTAAATATTTAAAAATTAATTGCGTAATAACACATAAGTTATTACTATTTTAACATTAAAGCTTACTTAATTCTACACTAGGCATCTGAAAATAAATAACAAGTTAAAGATGTGAAGGCTATTTTGTGATAGACAAGGAAACAGGTTCCGCAGATAGTGGGGCTATCAAAGGGTTCTGTTGACACAGTATAGCACAAAATAGACGAGCAGATTGACTTATTTATTTTTTGAAGATGCCTTATTTAAAAAACTAAAATAGGTTTACATAGCACAAAAACTAGGATATTCTTTTATAAATATAGAATTTGTCATATAATGAGAAGTATAAGACTTTTAATGTATAATAAAGTCATGTATTTTTTGTTATGCATGAGTAAATGTAAGGAAGGTAAAGACTTCTTGGTAGTAATTTCAATTACTATTTATCTTGTTATATAATGATAGAATAAATTATATACAATGATTAAACCACAATAAGTATTGAGCATAAATTTCTATACTTGATGTAGTAGAAATAAATATGACTATACTACTATATATTGTGATTTAAATTGTAGCTTACTAATAATGATTAGTTTTTGTGAGATAATAATACCATATTTTATCCTTAAGCTTTAGAAAGAGCTGTATGCATTTATTTAGGGTACCTTAATCAAATAAGATAATGCAGTTTATGGTATAATAAAAATGTTTAATTTCCTATAATTAAGTTCTTAGTTGGCAGGGGATTATACTTAATGAGGTGATATAAATGAAAGGAATAATTTTAGCTGGGGGTTCAGGCACAAGACTTTACCCAATAACTAAATCTGTATCTAAGCAAATCTTACCTATATATGATAAACCAATGATTTATTATCCGCTATCAGTGCTTATGTTAGCTGGTATTAAGGACATTTTAATTATATCTACGCCAAGAGATTTACCATCTTTTCAGGAACTTTTAGAAGATGGAAGTCAAATAGGACTAAATATTCAGTATGCTATTCAGGAGCAGCCTAATGGGCTAGCAGAAGCTTTTATTATTGGAGAAGAATTTATCGGAGAAGATAAGGTAGCTTTAGTTCTGGGAGACAATGTTTTTTACGGTTATAGCTTTAGTGAAAGACTTAAAAAAGCTGTAGAAAGAGAAGAAGCTACTATTTTTGGATATCATGTAAGTAATCCAACAGAATTTGGAGTAGTTGAGTTTGATAAAAGTTTCAATGTACTATCCATAGAGGAAAAGCCAGAAAATCCAAGATCTAATTATGCAGTACCAGGTTTATATTTCTATGACAATTCAGTTATCGAAATTGCAAAGACTATTAAACCATCTTCAAGAGGAGAGCTAGAAATAACTTCAGTAAATAACGAATACTTAAGGAGAGGAAAGTTAAAGGTAGAGTTGTTTGGAAGAGGTATGGCTTGGCTTGACACAGGAACTCATATAGGACTTTTAGAAGCTTCAAACTTTGTGGAAGCAATTCAAACAAGACAAGGGCTTTACATAGCCTGCATTGAGGAAATTGCTTATAAAAAAGGGTTTATAGATAGAGACCAGCTATTAAAGTTGGCAGAACCCCTTTGTAAATCAGATTATGGAAAATACTTAATTAACATTGCAAATCAATAACTAAATGGTTATAAGTATATTTAGTAGGAACAGCTTTTTAACCGTTGTAGTGATAATATAAATATTTTTCCGTGGTAATTGAGATGATTAAATTCTTTAGTATTTCATGATTGGAGAGGTTATAGTGAAAACTTATTTAGTAACAGGAGGAGCAGGATTTATAGGCTCTAACTTTGTTCATTATATGTTAGATAAATACAAGGATATTAAAATAATAAATTTAGATAAATTAACCTATGCAGGGAATCTAGAAAATCTAAAAAGTGTAGAAAGTAATGAAAATTACACCTTTGTTCAAGGGGATATTTGTGATAAAGAAGTAGTAGAAAATATATTTAAAGCTTATGAAGTAGATTATGTAGTAAACTTTGCAGCTGAGTCCCATGTGGACAGAAGTATAAGGGAACCAGAAGTTTTTGCAAAAACCAATGTGTTAGGAACAGTGAACCTTTTAAATGCTTCTAAAGCTGCCTGGGAAACAAAAGATGGCTGGAAGGAAGGAAAGAAGTATCTTCAAGTATCCACTGACGAAGTTTACGGTTCCTTAGGAGATACAGGATTCTTTATGGAAACAACTCCACTAGACCCACATAGCCCATATTCTTCAAGTAAAGCAGGATCAGATTTAATGGTGAAGGCTTATGGAGATACATATAAAATGCCTATAAATATCACTAGATGCTCTAATAATTATGGCCCTTATCAATTTCCTGAAAAGTTAATTCCACTTTTAATAAACAATTGCTTAAATCATAAGGACTTACCTGTTTATGGAGATGGAATGAATATAAGGGATTGGTTATATGTAGAAGACCACTGTAAGGCTATAGATATGGTATTAACTAAGGGAACCCTAGGACAGGTTTACAATGTAGGGGGACATAATGAAAGAACCAATATTGATATAGTTAAAACAGTTATAAGTTATTTAAATGAAAATGTAGATAAAGAAGTTACAGAAAATCTTATAAAGTATGTAGAGGATAGAAAAGGCCACGATAGAAGATACGGTATTGACCCAACTAAGATAAAAGAAGAACTAGGATGGTATCCAGAAACTACCTTTGAAGTAGGTATAGTTAAAACTATAAAATGGTATTTAGACAATAAGAAGTGGATGGAACATGTAACTTCAGGAGAATACCAAAATTATTATAGTTCTATGTATGAAAAAAATTAACAACCAAACCTATATTTGTTTAAAATAAAAGCCTTCATCATTAGTTGGTGAGGGCGTTTTTAATGACATTTTGGAGGGAGTAACATATGGGAAACTTTAATTTTATAGAAACAGATATAAAGGGGCTTTACATAGTTGAGTCAAAGGTCTTTGGAGATAATAGAGGCTTTTTTCTGGAAACCTATAATGCTAATGCCTTCAAAGAAGCAGGACTAGATATGGAGTTTGTTCAAGACAACCATTCTAAGTCAAAAAAAGGTGTCCTTAGAGGGATGCACTTTCAAAGTAAACACTCTCAAGGAAAGCTAGTTAGGGTTACAAAGGGAGAAGTATATGATGTAGCAGTAGACCTTAGAAAAAACTCACCTACCTATGGAAAGTGGCAGGGAGTTTATTTAAGTGAAGAAAACAAAAGAATGTTTTATGTACCAGAAGGCTTTGCACATGGTTTTTTAGTTACTTCTGAGGAAGCAGAGTTTTTATATAAGTGTACGGATTTTTATCATCCTGAATTTGAAGGAAGCTTAATGTGGAATGACCCAGCAGTGGGAATACAGTGGCCCCTAGATAATATTGAAGAAGTTTTACTATCAGATAAAGATAAAAAGGGAACTTTCCTTAAGGATCTACATTTAGATTTTTAAGCACATTCTACAAGGAAATTTTTGTACTCTTCATATTTCTAAGGATATTTTAGAAATATGATTCTAACAGGCTTCTTAGGTAGAAACTTTGGCTAAAAACAAGCAATGAACAAAGGAAAGGATGCTTTTTTAAAAGAGAAATTCTCTTAAAGAATATTAAAGATAATTTAAAGAACAAGTTCATTTATTATTTAAGAATATTTTGGAAGGTGAATAAGGATGAAAATACTAATAACAGGAGCTAAGGGCCAATTAGGTACGCAACTAATAGAAATACTCAGTAGAGGGAAATCAGAGCTGGGGCCAGTGCCAAAAGAAGTAAAAAACTGTGAAATAATTCCTTGTGGTGTAGAGGAGCTAGATATTACAGACTTAAAGGCTGTAAAAGAGCTTTTTCATAAGAAAAAACCAGAAGTAGTAATAAACTGCGCCGCATACACTAATGTAGATGGCTGTGAAAGTAATGAAGACTTAGCGTTTAAGGTAAATAGCTTAGGACCAAGAAACTTAGCCATGGCCTCAGAAGAAATAGGAGCAAAATTACTGCACCTTTCCACAGATTATGTATTTAGAGGACAGGGGACGGTTCCTTATAAGGAGTATGATAAAGTAGACCCAGTAAGTGCTTATGGTAAAAGTAAGGCACTTGGTGAAGAATATGTGAGGGAATTTTCAACAAAGTACTTTATTGTAAGACCTGCTTGGCTCTACGGATACTATGGAAAGAATTTTGTTAAAACCATAATGAAGGTTGCAAAAGAAAAAGGCCACTTAACGGTGGTAAATGATCAAAGGGGAAATCCAACCAATGTAGAGGATTTAGTTCATCATCTTTTAAAACTAATACCTACAGAAGAATATGGTATATATAATTGTACAGGTGAAGGGGAATGCACTTGGTATGACTTTGCAAAGGCTATAGTAACCCTAGCTAAGATAAACTGCACTGTGGACCCTGTAACCTCAGAACAATTTAATAGTGCAGCTAAAAGACCAAGTTTTTCATCTTTAGATAATATGATGTTAAGGTGCACTGTAGGAAATGAAATGAGACCTTGGGAAGAAGCCTTAAAGACCTTTATAGAGAACGTTAAAACACTTGAAAAGTTTTAACCATATTTTGCAGGAGTGGCTCTCACACTCCTTAGCGTTTAAACATGATTAAGATAGGCGTTAAACCACTTTTTAAAGTGGATTTTTAAAATGAACTTATTCATTATTTATTGGAGGAACCAAAGTTAGGCACCTGAAAATAAATTTATTTATTTTTTGAAGATGTCTTAAGTCCTAACCTGTATATAAACCTACTATGGTTCCCTTAAGATTTTTGGCAAATGTATGAAATAAGGCTGGAGGTAATTAAGTTGACAGTAAATCCAAAGGTTATGCAAGTTTTTAATTATTTGCATAGCATCAAAACTATAAATGATAAAAAGATAAGAAATATAAGTGACTATGAAGAAGTGTTTTATGAAAATGACATAGGCTCCTTAGAAGGAGTTACCCTTGTATACAGTGAGGATAAAGATAACTGGATTGAAATAACAAAAACTTCAAAGGAACTTTATAATAAGTTTTCTAAACTTTTCTTTAGTTTAGAAAAAAATAGTGAAAATTTAGAAGTAATTTATGGACATGGACTCCTTGTAGGAAATTTTGGGCATGAAACCGTGGTACATCCTTTATTCACAACAAAAATGGATTTAACCTTTGATGATAAAAAATCCATGTTTATGCTAAAACCCTATAATAACATAACCAACGTAGAACTAGATATGTTATATGGGTTAGACGAAGAACATAAAGATGCAGAATTACAGGGAATAAAAAGTGATGTTGACCTTTCCTTAGAAAAGCTTATTAATGTATCAGGAAAGGTTAAGGCTCTCGGAATTAATCCAAGAGATGAGGAACAAATTTCAAAGGCAATAGCAGCTATTATAGAAGGCCTTAACCTTAATATAGAAAATGAGTACAAGCCAGTGGAATCTCTTTTTGACCTAGAAGGAGAAAGTGGATTTAATATATACAATGAGGCCGTAATTATAGTTAGAAAAGTAGACACTAGGCTTTGGAATATGGAGCTCACGTCTATAATAGAAGAAGTAAAAAAAGGCTTTAAAGTACCTAAAACTATAGAGGCTCTAGTTACAGAGGAGAAATTAACTCTTACAGAGGAAGAAGAGGAAACTTGGAGGGAATTAGGAGAAGAGCTTTTATTTCCACTACCCTACAATGAGGAGCAGAAGGAAATAACAAAAAGACTTAGTAAGAACTTTGGAGTAGTGGTTCAAGGTCCTCCAGGAACAGGGAAGAGTCATACCATAGTAAATCTTATTTGTCATCTTTTAGCTCACGGAAAAAGAGTTCTTGTAACTAGTCAAACAGATAGAGCACTAAAAGTGTTAAGTAACAAGATTCCAGAGGAGATTAAATCCCTATGTATGAGCATCCTAGGAGATGACTCAAAAGCTATGGAAGAACTGGATGAGTCAGTAAGAAAAATTACAGAAAATCTTTCTTTAGATACTGGAGAGCTTAAAAAAGAAGCTAAGCTTTTAAAATATAAGCTTAGACAAAGTGAAGAAAACAGCAAGGATTTACTTAACAAGTTGAAGGAAGTATATACCTTAGAAAATTCTCAAATTAATTACCTTGGAAATAATTATTATGTAGCTGACATGGCTAAGTTTGTAAAAGAAAACTTAAAGTCTTTATCATATATTGAAGACAATATAGACATCAATCATAATATTACTTTGAATAATGAAGAGTTTGAAAAGCTAATAAACTATAGTAGGGTTTATTCAAAAGACCTAGTAGAGCTTTATGAAAATGTAAATGAGTATATAAATAAGTTGCCACAGGCTGATAGACTAATTTCTAATATGGAAGGTTATAAGGCTTTACTAGATGATATCTATATTCATAGAAGTAATGTAAGCCACTGGCAGGATAAAGAAAACACTAGCTACACCAACTCTAATCTTCTTCAGACAATAGAAGAAGCTATTTCAGTGCTAAAGAAGTATGAACATACTCTAATGGAGGATATCTTAAAGCACATTTATACTAGTGAAACTAATAAAACCTTCTGGGGAGAGTTTGTTACTACAATAAACCAGCACCTAGAAGAAGTTTATACTCTTAGAGCAAAGGTAAACAAGTATAAAATAACAATTCCAGAAACCTTAGATATGGTTAAATTAAGAAGTGATTTTAACACAATTTATAGCACTCTAGCTTCTAAGGGGAAAATAGGTGCCATATTTAAGATTCTTCATAAGGATTTAAATTATATTCTTCAAGAAATCTTAATTGATGGAGAAAAATTAACTACCATAGAACAAGGTAATATCTTAATGGATTATCTAGCTTTAATAAAACTGGAGGAGAAAATTATAAATTACTATAACTCCACAGTGAAGACTTTTGAAGTAGAAGAAGTTTCATTTAAAGCAGATAATTATCTAACTATTATTCAAAGCTTTAGTAAAGAAGTAGAAAATCTTCTGACCTTTGAGGAAGATTATAAAAATAAGGTGTTAAAACTATTAAAGGTGAAAAAGTTTAATAGAGAACTAAACTTTTATAAAGTAGAAGCCTATGAATATCTAAAGTCTGTTATAGTGAGCTTGAATTTCATAAGAGAATTTGAAGCTTATGAAAGAGAGCTAGAAGAAATGAAAAAGGGTATAAATAAATACCCAGTACTTATGGAACTTTCAAGAAAAGTTGGAGAACTAAATATAGACTACGTGAAAAAATACTATGATAAAGTAGCCTATTTAATAAATCACAGTAAGGATTTAGAGGATTTCCTAACCCTTAAAAATAATTTAGTAGAAAGTTGTCCTAAACTTGTAACAAGCTTAATAGGTGGTAATATTTTTACCCCTAAGGATCAGGGAACTTTAAGAGCAGAAGAACACCAGAATAAAGATTATGGACAAGACACAACAAAGAAAAGCAACTGGTATGATTATAAAAACTTCCAAGGAGCTGTAAAATACTCAGCCTTTAACAGCTATATTAAAACTCTACTCAATATAGATGTTAAGTCAATAGAAAAAAGCCTACAGGAAGAAAAGTTAAGACAAGGTCAGCTTGTAAGAGAGATAGTTGCTAAAAAGTCTTGGTATAATCAAATTCAAAGAACTACAGAGCCTCAAAAAAGAAGCTTATTCACTTGGATGGAAGCCATCAAGAGAATTGGTAAAGGTACTGGGGCTCAGGCTGTTAAGTACAGAAAAATTGCTCAAGGTGAAATGGAAAACTGTAAGGATGTAATTCCTGTTTGGATAATGCCAATTAATAGGGTTATTGAAAATCTAAAGCTTAATGAAAATCTCTTTGATGTGGTTATTGTAGATGAGAGCAGTCAAAGTGATATTTCAGCCATAACTGCTTTAATGAGAGCAGAGAGAGCAGTAATTGTAGGGGATGAAAAGCAAATAAGCCCAGAAGCTATAGGAAAGAATGCTGAAAAAGTGGATGAGCTTATAGAGCTTCACTTAAAGGACATACCACACAAGGAATGGTTTGATTTAAAAACAAGTCTTTATAATACTGCTCTTAGAATATTTCCAAACAGGTTGGTTTTAAAGGAGCACTTTAGATCTCTAGAAGATATCATAGGCTTTAGCAACGGACTATGCTATTCTAATGAAATAACTCCCCTTAGAAATCCAATAAGAAGCAACTTGTTAACACCGATAAAAGCTGTAAAAATCGAGGAAGGTTTCAGGGATGAAAGCAAGGCAATAAACATTAAAGAGGCCTATGAAGTAGTTGAAACCATAAAAAAATGCTGCAAAGATCCTTCCTATGATGGAATGACCATGGGTGTTATATCTCTTCTAGGAGAAGCTCAAGCAGAACTTATAGAAAATATGCTTATAGAAAACTTAGGTTTAGAAGAGATGGTGAAAAGAAATCTTATTTGCGGAGATGCTTATTCCTTCCAAGGAGATGAAAGGGATGTAATGTTCTTATCCATGGTTGTGGGGAATAATATAAAATTTGCAGCCTTATCTAAAGCTTCTGATATAAGAAGATTTAATGTTGCAGCCAGCAGAGCTAAAAATCAAATGTGGTTATTCCATTCTGTAGATTTAGAAGATTTAAGTCCTAAGTGTGTAAGAAGAGAACTTTTATCCTACATGGAAAGTTATAATAATGCCAAAGAAGTAGAGAATCAGGCAGCAGCAACCCTAATTTTATCTCCTTTTGAAGAAGATATTTATGAGGAGTTAAGTAACCAGGGGTTAGAGGTAATACCACACTACAATATAAGTAAATATACCATAGACTTTGTAGTATGTGGTGAGAAAAACTTAGCCATAAAGTGCATAGGAAAAAACAATGATATGCCATATAACTATGAAGAGGAATATGCAGCACAGCATACCTTAGAAAGAGCAGGGTGGAATTTTCTCAAAGTTAGAAGCAGTGAGTTTTATTTGAATAGAGATGAAGTTATAGGGAAAATTAAAAGAAGTAATGGGATGAATTAATAATATTTGTTGAAGTAAGGCATCTGAAAATAAATAACAAGTCAAAGATGTGAAGGCTATTTTGTGTTCACAAGCAAATTAACTTATTTATTTTCTGAAGATGCCTAATGTAGAAGTAAAAGGAGAAATAGAAATGGAACATAGTTTAAATTTAGTCTGGAAAAATGAAAATGGTGACAGCTTTAATGTTGGTCAGCTTTCTTTTAGAAGTGAAAAATATTATTTCCAGTATGACCAAGAGGGCGTGAAAAAAGCTAAGGATTCTGGTTTTGAACCACTACCAAGCTTTCCAAGAACAAATTCAAAATACTTTAAGGAAGAGTTATTTACAACTTTTAGAAGCTGGCTTGGAGAAAAGGACCATAGAGAACATAAGGAAGAAGTTACCCTTGAGACCTTAAAAAACTTAGGAAACGGTGACTTTCAATTAGTGTAAATTCTAAAGTATATAGACACATAATATAAAATTAAGAAAAGTTAAAGCCCTGCAAAATTAAGTTTGCAGGGCTTTAACTTTTTATATAGGATTTTCAACTTTTGTGCCTAAAAAAAGCACCTGGAATGCCTTGTAATTACGGGGTTTCAGAGTGTGTGTAAAAAGGTGGCGGTAATCGCTAGCTTTTAAAAGGACCTGTGAATACACGCCTTTTTTATATGAATTAAATTGAGCTTTATTTTTGGTGGGTAGGCTGAAACCCGCATGAATACTATATCTTCTTATCTTCTTTTAAAGATATATTTAAATATTGATTTATTCGTATCTTGTTATATTTTTATAAATATTTATGGATATCTTATTTTATTGATGTCTTTTTAAAAAGACATCAATAAATCGATATATATAGTTATCTTAATTTATCCATGTATTAGAACTTCGAAGTATTGATATTATTCGTATAATGATACAGGGTATCTTGTTTTATTGGCATATTTTATCTTTATGTTCCTTATGTAATACAGGGCTTTGTTCTTATGGATCCTTATTGGGGCATCTGTAATTAAATAGCTTCTATTGTATAAGTTGAAGGTTACCATAATGGAACTTAAATGCTAAAGAAATTAATAAGGAGAAGGAAAGTGATAGATTTTATCTTGCAGTAAATATTGAAAAATGAGGATTGGTGAATTAATTTATCAGTTTTAGCTAATTGAGGAATAATGAAGATTAGTTTTTTTAAAAATGTTTTAATATTGGTATAATATTCTATACAAATTTTATATAACGTAGTACACTAAAGTAATAGCTGACAATTTTTATAGAGGTTATGTTTCATAAGATGAAATATTAAACTATGTTATACTACCTAAAAACATGGAAAGTGAAAGTTATAGTGAGGGATTTTTAACCATTATGATAATACCATAGGTTATGATATAATATTTTTAGTTAACATCATCATATTATCGACAATTTGCTTAATAACTTTATCTATAAAATAAAGTTTATTAAAAATTAATGGATTTAGTCTATATTTTATGGTGAGGTTATTTTCTTGCATACAAATTAAGAAAATAGAAAACTATGATTGTTTTGTTAGGCAAAATTGTAGCAAATTTGAGGAGGATTTTACATGTCTGAAATACAAACCCGGGAAATTGAAGTAAGTATACATAATAGTGTTACTAAAAAGGGAATTGCATATAAGCTTGTAAAAAGGATTATGGATATATTAGGATCCTTAGTTGGACTAATAATACTTAGTCCAGTATTTTTGATACTGGCTATTTTAGTTAAATTAGATTCAAGAGGACCAGTATTTTTTTCACATAAAAGACTAGGATATGGGGGAAAAATAATAAAAGTATATAAGTTTAGGAGCATGGTAACTGATGCAGAAGAGTTACTCAACAATTTAACTCCAGAACAAAAAAAAGAATTTAATGAAAATTTCAAGTTGAAAAATGATCCCAGGGTAACAAAAATGGGTAACTTTTTAAGAAAAACTAGTTTAGACGAATTGCCACAATTACTAAATATTTTAAAAGGGGAATTATCCATAGTTGGACCAAGACCAATCGTAGAAAAGGAAATTGAATTGTATGGTAAGTATGGAAAGAAACTTTTAAGTGTAAAACCAGGACTTACAGGTAATTGGCAGGCTAATGGAAGAAGTGATACCACGTATAAAGAGAGAATACAACTTGATATGGATTATATAGATAACGGAACAATATGGAGTGATATAATAATAATCTTGAAAACCTTTATAGTGGTATTTAAAAGAAGAGGTGCAAGGTAATTATTGAAATTTAACAAGAACGAGAAGGTGCTTAAATGAAAAAATATGATTACTTAGTGGTAGGTGCAGGCTTATACGGAGCTGTATTTGCTCATGAGGTTTCTAAAAGAGGTAAGAGTTGTTTAGTTATTGACAAAAGAAATCATGTAGGTGGAAATATTTATTGTGAAAATATAGAAGGAATTAATGTGCATAAGTATGGAGCACATATTTTTCATACCAATGATGAAGAAATATGGAATTATGTCAATGAATTTGCTGAATTTAACAGATTTACTAACTCACCAATAGCTAATTTTAATGGGGAGATATATAACTTGCCATTTAATATGAATACCTTTAATAAGCTATGGGGGGTAATAACACCTCAAGAGGCCAAAGATAGGATAGAGGAACAAAAGGCTATTTTAAAAAATAAGAAACCAGAAAACTTAGAAGAACAAGCAATATCCTTAGTTGGAACAGATATATATGAGAAGCTAATAAAAGGGTATACAGAAAAACAATGGGGAAGAAGTGCTACGGAACTTCCACCATTTATAATAAAAAGGCTTCCAGTAAGATTTACCTACGATAATAATTACTTTAATGATAGATATCAAGGCATTCCCATAGGAGGATATAATGTAATAATTGAAAATCTTCTTAGGAATTGTGATATTAGATTAAATACAAATTATTTTGAAAATAGGGAAGAGCTGGACTCATTAGCAAAAAAAGTGTTATTTACGGGTATGATTGATGAATATTATGGATATAAGTATGGTGTTTTAGAATATAGAAGCTTAAGATTTGACACAGAATTACTACAGCAACAAAACTACCAAGGAAATGCAGTAGTTAATTATACTGATAGAGAGACACCATTTACTCGTATAATAGAACATAAGCATTTTGAATTTAAAACCAGTGAATCTACTGTAATAACAAGGGAATATCCAATGGAATGGAAAAGCGGGGATGAACCCTACTATCCAGTGTTGGACGAAAAAAACTTGGATATATATAATAAATATAAAGCTCTTGGAGAAAAAGAAGAAACATTGATATTTGGGGGAAGGCTTGGAGAGTACAAATATTACGATATGCACAATATAGTAAGAGCAGCTATAGAAAAAGTAAAAGAGGAGTTTAAAAATTAATGAATATTAAGATACTAGTGGCTACCCATAAAAAGTATAAGATGCCAAAAGAAAAAATATATATCCCTCTTCATGTAGGAAAAGAAGGAAAGCAAGATTTAGGATATATAGGAGATAATACGGGAGATAACATATCCCTAAAAAATACAAATTACTGTGAATTAACAGGATTATACTGGGCTTATAAAAACTTAAAATGTGATTATATTGGGTTATGCCATTATAGAAGGTATTTTACTATAAAAGATGTAGTGTCTAGATTAAATAATGGTAAGGATAAAATTGATTTAATTCTTACAGAAAATGATATAGAAAAGCTAATGAAGGATTACGAAATTATTCTGCCTAAGAAAAGAAACTATTATATTGAAACAGTAAGGTCTCATTACAAACATGCTCACTACTTAAAGGATTTAAATAAAATTGAAGAAATAATAAAAGAAAAACATGTTGATTACATTGATAGCTTTAATTATGTAATGAGTGGAACAAAGCTCCACTTGTTTAATATGTTCATAATGAAAAAGGAAGATTTCGATAGATATTGTCAGTGGCTTTTTTCTATACTCTTTGAGCTTGAAGAAAGTACTGATATATCAAAATATGATGCTTATCAATGTAGAATATTTGGATTTTTAAGCGAAAGATTATTTAATGTATGGCTTCATAAGGAAAAACTTAAGGCAAAAGAAGTTCCAGTGATAAACTTAGAAAAAGTATATTGGGTTAAAAAAGCTAAAGATTTTCTCAAGAGAAAGTATAGCTAAAGAATTATATTATAAGTAACATGATAAAAAAATACTATAAAAGGTTATAATAAGAAAGATAGTAAACCGTAGGGAAATCATGAAAATAAGTAGATTTAAATTAGGTGAAATAAATGAAAAAAATATTATTTATAGCTAACTACTATTACCCAGATGTAGCGTCACTAGGACAGTTAATGACGGAAATATGTGAAGCTTTGAAAGAAAAATATGATATTACTGTTATTGCAGCTGTTCCAAATTATTCTGAAGATATTAATTTAGACAAAAGTCTATTGGATAAAAAATACTATCAGGAAGAAATTGCTGGAATAAAGGTATTTAGAGTAATTGTGCCAAATGTAAATAAAAGAAGTAAACTATCTAGGGTTAATTATATAAAGAAATATTATTGTAACGCTAAAGCTGCCATAAAGCATATAAAGGATTATGATGTTATTTTTACAGTTTCTCAACCACCAATATTAGGAGGATTGCTAGGGAGATATGCTAAAAAAATTAATCCAAAAGCTAAGTTAATCTATAATATACAAGACTTTAACCCAGAACAGATTGAAGCAATTGGGTATTCAAAAGTAAAACCTTTAATAAGCTCTTTGAGGAAAATGGATAACTTAACCTTAAGAGATTCAGATTGTATACTAGTAGTGGGAAATGACCAAGTAGAAACTGTGAAAAAAAGAGGGGAAGAGTTTCTTTCAAAAGTAACAGTAATCAATAATTGGATTGATGAGTCACAGATATTCCCCCTATCTATGGAAGATGAAGAGGTTGTGGCTTTTAAGCATAAGTACAACTTAGCAAATAAGTTTATTGTGATGTATTCAGGAAACCTAGGGCTATTTTATGATTTAGAAAATCTTATAAAGGCAGCACATCACTTTAAGCATAATAAGGACTTAATATTTGTTTTTGCTGGGGAAGGTGCTGTAAAGAAGGATTTAGAACAATATAAAGAAGTAAATGAATTAAGCAATATATTATTCCTACCTTATCAACCTAAGGATAAGCTTAATATATCTCTCAACATCGCAGATGTTCACTTAGTTGTTAATGCTAAAGGCATTAAGGGAGTGTCTGTTCCAAGTAAACTCTATGGAGTTCTTGCAGTTGGAAAACCCATAATTGGGGTTTTAGAAAGTAATAGTGAGGCAAGAAATATTATAACTAAATCAGATAGTGGAAAGTGCGTTAATCCAGAGGATTATAGTGGCTTTTATAAACTTCTTGAGGAGTTTTATAATAATAGAGAAACAATTGGAGCTATGGGGTGTAGAGGCAGAGTTTATCTAGAAGAGAATTTAACTAAGCGAATATCTATGGAAAAGTATGATAAGTTATTTAAGGAGCTTTAGCACAAGGCTCCTAAAAGTATTTACTATGAACAAAAATAACAATAAACATATTGGATTTTGCTTACGAGAGGAGTAGTACATGTATCCTTTAAAATTTCATAACTTATACTACGAGAAAATATGGGGTGGAAGGCAATTAGAAAAATATAGAGATAATTTACCTGAAGGCAATATAGGGGAAAGCTGGGATATTACTTGTCATAATAACGGGAAAAGTATTATTTCCAATGGCATACATAAGGGTAAAACCTTAGAAGAACTTCTAAAAAATCATAAAAATGAAATTTTGGGGGAAGTGTGTAAAGAAGGATCTTTCCCATTACTACTAAAAATAATAAATTCTAAAGATAGGCTTTCCGTTCAGGTGCATCCAGATGATAAATATGCTACAGAGGTAGAAAAGCAGTGTGGTAAAACAGAAGCTTGGTATGTGGTAGAAGCTATGCCAGGAGCAAACATAATATTAGGTACTAAACCCTGTACAAAACAGGATTTTAAAAAAGCTTTAGATGATAATAAAGTTGAAGAATACCTAAATAAGGTTGAAGTGAAAAAAGGTGATGTGTACTTTATTCCTAGTGGGTTAGTTCATGCTATTGGAGAAGGAATAACCATAGTGGAAATACAAGAGAGTAGCGACTTAACTTATAGAGTTTATGACTATCATAGAGGAAGAGAGCTTCATATAGAAAAGTCACTTGATGTAATTAACTTCAGCTTAAAAATGGAGAAAACAAACCCTAAAATAGAACAAAACGGAGATAATTTAATACTTAAACATTGCCAATGTCAGTATTTTACTCTTGAAGAGTTAAGGATTTCTCATAGTCTTAAGGAATGCACCCATAGAGAGAAATTCTACATATATACTTGCGTAGAAGGTAGTGGAGAAATAATCTATGAAGGTGGAATTGAAAAAATACAATGTTTGGAGAGCGTCTTAATTCCTGCATCGTTAGATACCTTTGAATTTAGAGGTGAAATGAAACTTTTGAAAATTTATGTGAGTAGAGAGTATTGCAATTAGGAAGGATTGAAATAAAATGAAAAAAGCATTAATTACTGGTATTACTGGACAGGATGGATCTTATTTAACTGAGTTTCTACTTGAGAAGGGTTATGAAGTCCATGGAATAATAAGAAGACATAGTACAATTAACACAGACAGAATAGATCATCTTTTCGAGAATCCCACCATTGGAAATAAAACTTTATTTTTACACTATGGAGACTTAACTGATTCAAGTAACTTAAATAGGCTTATTCAAAAAATTAAGCCAGAAGAAATATATAATTTAGCTGCACAAAGCCATGTTCAAGTATCCTTTGAAGTTCCAGAGTATACTGCAGAAGCAGATGCTATAGGAACCCTTAGACTGCTTGATGCAATAAGAGAAACAGGGGTAATGTGTAAATTTTATCAGGCATCTACTTCAGAACTCTTTGGAGGACTTCCAGAAACAGCGCCTCAAAGTGAAAAAACCCCATTTTATCCTAAAAGCCCCTATGGAGTAGCAAAGCTTTATGGATATTGGATAACTATAAATTATAGAGAATCTTATAATATATTTGCTTGTAATGGAATTTTATTCAACCATGAGTCTCCAAGAAGGGGAGAAACTTTTGTCACTAGGAAAATAACTAGGGCAGTAGCTAGCATAATTGCAGGAAAGCAGGAAAAACTTTCTTTAGGTAATTTAGATGCAAAAAGAGATTGGGGCTTTGCTGGTGACTATGTAGAGGCTATGTGGCTTATGCTTCAACAAGAAAAGCCTGAAGATTATGTTATCGCTACTAATGAAACCCATACTGTAAGAGAATTTGTAGAGAGAGCTTTTAAGGAAGTGGGGATAGATATAAAGTGGGAAGGTAAAGGGGTTAATGAAAAAGGTTATGATAAAGCAACAGGAAAACTCTTAGTGGATATCAATCCAAGATACTTTAGACCAGCGGAAGTAGACCTACTTTGGGGAGATTCATCAAAGGCTGAAAGAGAGTTAAATTGGACTAGAAAAGTTGATTTTACAAACTTAGTTAAAATGATGGTAGATGCAGACTTAAAGGAAATAGCAGGCATAAGTACATCTAGCTACCTAGCTGAAAGAGAAGCTGCATTATCCGCTAAAAAGTAAGAGACAGGAGTGAGGTAAGTGGATAAACACAGCAAAATATATGTAGCAGGCCATAGAGGGCTTGTCGGGTCTGCCATTGTTAGAAACTTAATAGACAAAGGCTATAGTAATATAATACATAGGACCCATGAGGAACTGGACTTATTAGATCAGAAGGCCGTAAAGGACTTTTTTATAGAGGAATCTCCTGATTACGTATTTTTAGCAGCTGCTAAGGTTGGCGGAATATATGCAAACAATACTTATCCAGCTGAATTTATATATGAAAACTTGATGATACAAAATAACGTAATAAAAGCGGCTCATGATTGTAAAGTTAAGAAACTTTTATTTTTAGGAAGTACTTGTATATATCCTAAAATGTGTCCACAACCCATAAAAGAAGAATATCTTTTATCAGGATATTTAGAACCAACTAATGAAGCCTATGCTATTGCAAAAATTTCAGGGCTTGAGATGTGTAAGTTTTTTAAAAGGCAGTATGGAGATAATTTTATAAGCTGTATGCCTACTAATCTTTATGGGCCAAGAGACAACTTTGACTTAAATAACTCCCATGTGCTGCCAGCTCTTATAAGGAAGTTTCATGAGGCTAAAAGAAGCAACAGTGACTTTGTTGAAGTTTGGGGAAGTGGAAAACCTCTCAGAGAATTTTTATATGTAGATGATATGGCAGATGCATGCATTTTTCTCATGGAAAACTACAATGAGGAGCAGCATGTAAACATAGGTACTGGAGAAGAAATATCTATAGGAGATTTATCAAAACTAATAAAGAGGACTACTGGATTTCAGGGCAATATAAAATTTGATAGTACAAAACCAGATGGAACTCCTAGAAAGTTGACAGATGTTACTAAACTACATAACTTAGGTTGGCATCATAAAGTTTCTTTAGAAGAAGGGATTAGGATGAGCTATGAGTGGTTTTTAGAGAATTATATAGGTAGTTAAAATAATATTAAGTGGTGATGTTGATGAAAATAGGTATAGACTTGTTGTGGTTAAAGCCGCAAAAAAATGGAGGAATAGAATCCTATATAAGAAACCTATTGGATGGACTTGATAAATACTCGGCAGAGGATGATAAGTTCATTCTCTTTGTTTCTAAAGATAATGAAGAATCTCTTAAAAAATACTTTAAAAGTAAAAAGTTTGAAAAAATTCTCTGTAACATAGAAAGTAATAAGGTGGGAAAAAGAATCATATGGCAAAATGCTCACCTGAACTCCTTGTGCTTAAAAAATGGAGTTGAAACATTGTTTACTCCTGTTTATAGCAAACCCTTAATTAATGATAAGTCATTAACCTATATAACAACTATACATGACTTGCAGGCTCTTCACTATCCAGAATATTTTTCTAAAGGTAAATATTATTGGCTAAGATTTGCATGGAAAAGATGTGCCAAGACTTCGGATAAAATAATTGCAATCTCGGAGTTTGTTAAGAGGGATATTATAGGAAAGCTTAATATAAAGGAAGATAGAATTAAAGTAATATACAATCCTATAATAGAAAATGGAGAACTGTATGAATTTAATAAGTTAAGTAATAAGTTGAATATAAAGAGTAGAGATTACTTTTATACTGTATCCCAACTACTTCCACATAAGAACTTAAAGACCTTATTATATACAATGAAGGAAATTAAAGATAATGAGGTAGAAATGCCACAAAAACTCATAATATCTGGAGTGGGTGGAAAAGACAAAGAAACACTTATTAACTTAATTAGGGAGCTGGATTTAGAGGAAAATGTAAAACTTACTGGTTTTGTATCAAATGAGGAAAGAGACTCATTATATTCAAATTCAGCGGCTTTTTTATTTCCAAGTATATTTGAGGGCTTTGGTATGCCTCCAATTGAGGCTATGAAGCTGGGAGTTAAAGTAATCACAACTAAGTGTAGCTGCATTCCAGAGGTAACTGAGGGAAAAGCTTATTATGTTAATGATTCTTATAATGCTAAAGAGTGGGTAGACGTGATTAAAAAAGCATTAAAAGATGAGAAGGTTATAAAATATAGCTTTGAAAAATATAGTTTAGAAGCAGTAACAAAGGAATACCTTAACTGTTTTCGTGAGATAGCAGGAAGGTGAAGTTATGATAAAAAATATAATTAAAACCTTTTTTTCTAACACTGGAAGTATAATTATAAACTTTATTACAAGTATAATAATTGCAAGGGTTTTGGGGCCTGAAGGAAATGGATATTTAACATCGGTAATATTAATTCCTAATACCCTATATATTCTTTTTTCAGGACAATATTTTGCAGATAGTTTGTATTTTATAAGAAAGAAAATATATTCCTTAGAGGAGGTATTAGCCTCTTCTTTAATAATTTATTTTGCTTTAGGCGTAATGGAAACCATAATCATATTAGGTTATTCCATTTTTTCGCCTATGGATAATCTTATATATATAATTATCATGATATTTATGTTAAACTTGAATTTTTTAATAATGCCAATACTTATTGCTATAGAAAAAATAGGAACAAAAAATATTCTTACAGTTTTAGCAGCAGTATTAAATATTTGTCAAGTATTATTACTACTTCTTATATTTAAGGGAAATTTAAATGTAGAACAAGTTATCATAACTCAGTTAGTAACCTTTGTTATAACAAACTTATTAGGAGCTTATGCTATACTCAAAAATATAAACACTAAGTTGAACTTTCAATTAAAAAAAAATATAAGTATCATTAAGACCATATTTCATTTTACTAAGAGTTGCTATATATCCAATTTAGCTAACTACTTAAACTTTAGACTGGATCAATGGTTTATCATGGCAATAAACGGAGTGTATAGTTTAGGAATATATTCAGTAGCAGTAAATTTGTCGGAAAAATTTTGGATAATTCCAGATTCTATATCAACTATTTTATACCCAGAAGTAGCATCAAGTAATGACCATAAGAAAATTATAAAAGGCATAAATAAAACTATATGCATATCCATAGGACTAGGGGTGCTTGGTTGGGTAATGGCACTAATATTGTTGGATCCAATTATCTTATTTTTATATTCAGATAAATACCTAGCTGTATCAAAGTTGATTAAGATATTGTTCCCAGGCATAGTATTATTTGCAATTGTGAAAATAATTACTAGCTTTTTTTCTGGAATAGGAAAACCAGAGTTGAGAGTAAAGGGAGCTATAGTTGGTACATTAGTAAATTTACTGTTAAATATTCCACTCATACCTGCGTATGGAATAAATGGAGCTGCCTTTGCTACTTTAATAAGTTATACTATCTATGGTATATGGATAATTATTACTTATCATAAAGTAGTTAAGGAATATACGAAAATATAAGGAAGTGTTTAAATGACAAAGATAATAGCTTTTTTTCTACCACAATTTCATGAAATTCCACAAAATAACAAGTGGTGGGGACAGGGATTTACAGAGTGGGTAAACACTAAAAAAGCAAAACCCTTATTTAAAGGGCATTATCAGCCTAGGGAACCCCTTGGAGATAATTACTATAATATGTTAGATAAGACTACTATGCATTGGCAAAAAGATTTAGCAAAACAATATGGAATACATGGTTTTTGCTATTATCATTATTGGTTTAATGGAAAAATGTTATTAGAAAAACCTTTAGAAATAATATTAGAAGATAAGTCTATAGACTTACCATTTTGTATGTGTTGGGCAAATGAGCCTTGGACTAGAGCGTGGGATGGTGGGGACAAAGAGGTAATTATGCCTCAGACCTACGGGAAAGAAGAAGCTTGGGAAAAACACTTTGAGTACTTAGTTAAATTTTTTACAGATGATAGATATATAAAAGTTGAAAACAAACCAATGTTTGTATTATATAGAACTTCTAACATAACAAACTGTGAAGATATGATTGCTTATTGGGATAAGCGATGCAAGGAATATGGGTTTAATGGTATTTACATAGTTGAAGAGGTAAACTCTTTTCAAAATAATGTGTGTCTAGAAAAGTCTCAGGGTTACTTAGAATTTGAACCTGTATACACCTTATGTCATGACCTTGGATTAAACGGAAATCTTAGGGTTAAAACCACGGGTTTATTAAAGAAATTAAGAAAGAATAAGGCAGTAATCCAAAAGTATGATTATGACTATGTTTGGAAGAGGATTATTACTAGAAAAAGGGAACAAAATGGGAAGACGCCAATATTAGGAGCCTTTGTAGATTGGGATAATACTGCGAGGAAAGGAAGCAACGGTATTGTATTTGAGAATATGACACCAGAAAAGTTTCAGTTTTATTTAACAAAGCAGCTAGAAAGATGTACAGAGACCAGTAGTGAGTTTTTATTTATCAATGCTTGGAATGAGTGGGCAGAAGGAACGTACCTTGAGCCAGATAAAAAATATGGCTATGCCAACTTAGAAGCCATAAAAAATGCACAACAAAATAAGTAGGATATAAATCAAAAAGTGTGGTAAAACCACACTTTTTTTGTAACCATGGCATAAATTACATTACAATATAAGACTCTTTTCGTTTGCATTAAACTATTAATATGTTATAATGAGTTTGTTAATTTGTTAAAATGTCGTTATATAAATATCGTTACACTTTTATATAACTTAATAAAGTTTTAAAAAAATAAAAATGTAATTTTATGTAAAATTGAAATATTTTGTAAAACACTACAACATTCGCAACTAAAAAGGAGGATGCTGCATGTCTCAACTACAAACATCTAATTTAGAGTTAGTTATAAATGGGGATATTACTGAAAAGAGTTTCATGTATAATTTCCTAAAAAGAACCATTGATATTGCAGGGGCATTGGCAGGGCTTGTTATACTTAGTCCAGTATTTATAGTCATTGCTTTATTAATAAAAATAGATTCAAAAGGACCAGTGTTTTTTGGACATAAAAGATTAGGCTATAATGGGAAATTAATAAAAGTTTATAAATTTAGAAGTATGGTAATAAATGCTGAGGAGTTATTAAATAACCTATCACCAGAGCAAAAATCTGAATTTGAGAAAAACTTTAAGCTTGAAAATGACCCTAGAGTTACTAGAGTAGGTGATGTTTTAAGAAGGACAAGCCTTGATGAGTTACCACAACTAGTTAACATATTAAAAGGGGAACTTACCATAGTAGGACCAAGACCAATTGTAGAAAAGGAAATCAAGCTATATGGTGAATACGGTAAAAAATTATTAAGTGTTAAACCAGGGCTTACGGGAAATTGGCAAGCAAATGGAAGAAGTGATACTACCTATGAAGAGAGAGTTAAACTTGACATGGATTATATAGACAACAGAACTATTTGGATGGACATTATGATTATTTTAAAAACTGTAGTTGTAGTTTTAAAAGGAAAAGGCGCTAGATAAGATTTTTAGGAAGACCTTATGATATAATCTTGGTTACAATATTATATTCATTAAGGTCTATATGTCTATTTAGAAGTATCCTTAATAAATTTCAGCTTATTCATCTTCAAAAATCCTTAGGGCAACCAAGGTAGGAGTAGTGTATAAGTTACGTGTTGAATTTGGTTCCATATGATGTGGAATAGTGATGTAAATGTTTAAGGGGATTATTTATGTTTAGTTGTGATAGTTATCCATAGAAACCTTATAAAGTGGAAGAAGGGATTACAATGAGAAGTATAATTTTTTGTATTTCGAGTTTCATATATAAAATATTAGCGTTATTACCTATTAAAGAAAACAGAATTATCTTAGAATGTGACTATGGCAAGGGTTTTTATGGAAATCTTCTATATATATATGAAGAAATTAAAAAACAAAACCTAGATTATGAAATAATAATTCCTGTCAATAGAGGAGTAACTATAGACCTAAAGGAATATAAAGATGTAAAGATAATCAGAACCAAATCATTAAAGCATTTATACTATTTGGCTATATCAAAGTATTGGATTACTAATAACCACTACTATCATTTTCTAAAAAAAAGAAAAGGTACTATAATGGTAAATACTTGGCACGCATTAGGTGCTTTTAAAAAGTTTGCACTTCATTCGGCGAAAAGTAGTGAAGATATTGATAGATTTAAAAAAGATGGAAATAATATAGATTATCTTCTAGTAAGCTCAGAAAACTTAAAGGACATTTACTCTGAAGCTTTAAATATTCCAATTGAAAAGATTTTATCTCTTGGAATACCAAGAACTGACCCTTTATTTGATGAAATCTATAAAAATAATGTAAAAAAAGAGTTTTTAAAAAAGTTTAAAGATATTAAAGATAAAAAAATAATTCTATATGCTCCAACTTTTAGAGATAATGAAAAGATAGACTTTAAAATGAAGTTAGATTTGGAGCTTCTAAAAAAGAATTTTGCTGGAGAATGCAAAGTTCTTTTAAGGCTGCACCCAATAATAAGACATAAGTACAGCATACCTATAGAATTACAAGATTTCGTCATAGATGTTGGCAAGGATAATATCAATGACTTAATGGTGGTTTCTGACATACTTATAACAGATTACTCCTCAGTAATTTTTGAGTATGCACTCCTTAAAAAACCAATTATTTTTTATGCCTATGACTATGATAAATATAATGAGCAGCTTCGTGGCTTCTATTTTCCTTACGAGGAATTTGTGCCAGGGCCCATTGTAAAAACCACAGAGGAAGTTGTTAAACTTATTAAGGAGAAAGAGTTTAACTTGGAGAAAATTGAAATCTTCTCTAAAAGATTTTGTGATTTTACTGATGGAAAATCCAGCGAAAGATTTGTAAACAACTTTTTGTCAAGGTAACTTAAGGACATTTTGGAAGGATAATTCTGTGTTTTTGAAGCCACTTAAAGATTCTCCTAAAGTTAATAAATAAAATAAACTCACTCATTATTTAATGAAAGTATGACTTGGTTATAAACAGTACTATATTTTATATGAATTACGGAGGTATTTTATGAACATAGCAGTAATACTTGCTGGAGGAAGCGGAACTAGAATGGGTAGTGAGGTTCCAAAGCAATTTATAGATATATATGGAAAGCCATTAATTGTTCACACAATAGAAGCCTTTGATATAAATCCTAAAATTGATTACATTGAGGTAATTTGTAAAGAAGATTGGCAAGAGGATCTAATGATTTGGATTAGGAAATATGGATTAACAAAGGTAAAATGGATTGTTGATGGAGGGGAGACAAGACAAGAGTCTGTGTATAACGGAATAAAGCATTTAAAAGGCTTTTGTAGTGAGGATGATATATTAGTAATCCATGATGCAGCAAGACCTCTGATTTCTCAGAGAATTATTGATGAAAACATAGCTTCAACGGAAGACTTCCATGCTGTGGATACGGTAATTGAAAGTGCCGATACTATTATAAAAAGCATAGATGGAGAAGTTATAGACGCTGTTCCTTTAAGAAAAGAACTATACCTAGGGCAAACGCCTCAAAGTTTTAAGTATGGACTAATAAAAGAAGCTCATGAAGAAGCTATTAAACAGGGAGTTTTAAGTGCTACAGACGATTGTCAACTTGTGCTGAAGCTAAATAAGGATGTTCATCTTGTAAAGGGAGACAAATTAAATTTTAAGGTTACTACATTCGAAGACTTACTATTGCTAAAGTCCATAATCAAATTAGGAAAATTAGAGGTGAACTAATATGCTTAGTAAGGGTTTTAAAATTGTATCGCCTAAAACCTTTGAAATATACTATGAAGATATAACAATGAAAGAAGATGAAGCTCTAATTAAGGTAGATATGGGAGCCATATGTAAGGCAGACCTTAGATACTATTTAGGACAAAGAAGTAAGAGAATTCTTGGGTTAAAATATCCCATGAGACTACTCCATGAAGTAGTAGGTACAGTATTAAAGGATCCAACAAATACCTATAAAATAGGGCAGAAGGTAGTACTAGTACCTAATATCACTATATGTAGTAATAAGTGTATAAACACTTGTAATTTTGATGTGAGCCTTGGGGAAAATTATTGTCCTGATGCAAAATTTGCTTCTAGTAATATAGATGGATTTTCCTGTGAATATATAAGTTTTCCCATATCCAATATAGTTCCAGTAGAAAAAGAAGTACCTCCTGAAAAGGCAGTATTTGCAGAACTAACTTCAGTGGCACTTTCTGCTATAAGGAGAATAAGCAAGTTAGATAGCGAAAGCCTACGGACTTTGGACGATAAGGTTATAGCTGTTTGGGGCGACGGGGTAGTAGGATACATATTAACTTCAGTATTAAAAACTTTAACTAATAGCAGAATAATAAACGTTGGTAAAAGCGAACATAAGTTAGAAAAATTTCCTTCAGATAGACAGTACATAACTGGAAGCAAGGAAATAAAAAATGAGAATATATACTTAGCATTTGAGTGCGTGGGAGGTAAGTCCTCACAGGTTGCTATAAATGAAATTATAGATAATCTAGTTATTGGAGGAAAGGTGGTTCTAACAGGAGTTGCAGAGGAGAACATAGAAATTAATACAAGAAAGATATTAGAAAAGGGACTTACAATTACAGGTTCGACTAGAAGCTCTGTAGATGATTTTAGGCAAAGCGTAAATCTCATTCAAGGGGAAGAGTATAGTGGATATCTAGAGGTATTGATAAAGAGTGTGGCAAATATTAGAACTATAACAGACTACTATAATATTTTTGAAAAAGAATCCTTAAGTAATGATTTAGGCAAGAATTTACTAAGGTTTAATTTATAGAATAACATAATTCCTCGGGGAATAGTTAAACCCGAGGATTTAAAATTAAATTAGAAAGTTTAGGAGTGTTTCCGCCTATGGATATAAAAATTTCTGTAATAATACCTGTTTATAATGTGGAAAAATATATAACTAAGACTATGGAATCCTTAATAAGCCAAACTTTGAAGGAGTTTGAACTCATACTAGTAGATGATGGTTCCAAGGATAGTAGCATAGAGCTGGCAGAAGGAATATTAAAAGGTTCTCATATTAATTATAGGGTTATAAAGAAAGTTAATGAGGGTGTTAGTAGAGCTAGAAATACAGGTATTGATATAGCGCAAGGAACATATATTTACTTTTTAGATTCTGATGATTATATTGAGGATACCCTTTTAGAAAAAATGTATCATTGTGCTCAGAAAGAGAGAGCCCAAGTGGTATTTTGTGGGTATACTCATATAAGTGATGAAGTAGAACATAATAGCAACTTCATAAAGCCTCTTTTAAAGGTGCATAAATATTTAGAAAAACCTATAAGTGGCATTGAAGCAGCAGAAAAAATGTTAAGGAATGAATTTTGGATAAGCGCTATATCTGGATTATATTTAAGAAGTTATATAAAAGAAAAAAATATATATTTTGATGAAAATATTAAGTTTGGGGAGGACACTATTTTTGCCATAAAAGCATTAATCAATGCAGACAAAGTAGCAAGTGTAAATGAAGCCTTGGCCTATTACGTGAGAAGAGGTACCTCTGTAACTAAAACTGGAGATAAAAAGTACTTTGATTTGCATAAGTCAAATATTGAAATATTAAATTATAATCGAGAAAATTTTAGAGCTTATGATGTAGAAAAAGCTCTTTTAGAATATAAAATTCCCCATTCAATCATAAGGATATTTTCGTCCTTATCAAAGAGTGGGAAAAATAAAGATGATTTATTTAAATTTATAAATGATAATAATATTAGAAGTTATCTTAAAGGGTTTAAGGTAAGTGATAATAAAGAAAACATAAAGTTTAAAGTAGCTGCTTATATGATACTTTACTTTCCTCATATAGCTTATAACTTATTTAAGATGAAAGAAAAATAAGACAAATATTATATGCAACAGCATGATAAACGAAGATAAAGGTAATAAGTTTAGACGAAGGTTACTGAAAAAATACTTTTAGTGGAGAAAAATATGAGAATTAAAAATGCTAAGAGAAATGTAATGTATGGAATTATTACATATCTACTTTTAATGGTACTTACTTTTGTAAATAGAAGAATATTCATAGATGTTTTAGGTCAGGATATGGCAGGACTTCAAGGGTTATTTCTCAATCTTCTTAGTTTTTTAAACTTAGTGGAATCAGGAGTGGGAATTGCAATTATGTTTTCTCTTTATACTCCTTTTGCAGAAGATGATAAAGAACAAATAAGAAGTATTTTAAGTCTATATTCTAGAATATATAAAACCTGTGGTGTAGCAATATTAATCATGGGTTTAGTACTTGTGAATTTTTTAGGCATATTTGTAAAAGGACAAGTGAATATAGAGTATGCAAAGATAGCATTTATTTTATACATTATAGATACAACTATAAATTACTTCTTTTCCTACAAAACTTGCCTTTTATACGCAAGTCAAAATGGTTACCTAATTTCTATTTGGGATTTTGTGTTTAAAGCAACCAGATATATAGTTCAAATACTAATAATTTTCTTAACAAAGTCTTTCATATATTTTATACTTATTCAATTAATTACAAACGTATTATACCTAATAGTAATCAATTATGTAATAAATAAAAAATTCTCGTGGATAAATAAGATTAAACCATCAGTAGTTAAGGGAAGGGACAATATTGTAAAAAACATAAAAGCGCTATTTATACATAAACTAGGAAGCTTTGTAGTTTTTAGTACAGACAACATACTAATATCTTATTTTTTAAATTTGAAGACAGTGGCTTTATTTACTAACTACAATATGATACTTTCCTTTTGTAGCAATTTTACGGGAAAAATTTTTGATGGTATTAATCCTAGTATAGGAAATCTGCTGACAGAAGAAAATCCAACTAAGTCCTATGAAGTATTTCAAAGAATATTTTTCTTTAACTTTTGGCTATCTTCTTTTATATCCATTTCCTTATACAATACTATAGATAATTTTGTAGTTTTATGGCTTGGAAAGCAGTTTATTATGGATAGAACAGTACTAGTAGTATTACTAATTAATCTTTATATAAGTACTATGAGAATGTCAATTGATAGATTTAAAGAAAGTGGAGGCTTATACTATGCAGATAGGTATGCACCATTTTTTGAAGTAATTATAAACTTAGTATTTTCTATTATCTTAGTAAAAAAGATAGGTCTTGCAGGAGTGTTTATTGGAACTCTTATAAGTAATTTATCGGTGATATTTTGGGTTAAACCCAAAATTGTTTTCAATAATGTGTTTAAAAAGAGCTTTTCTCAATACTTAGTCTTATATATAAAATATTTAGTTATAGCATTAATTCCGCTTTCTTTAACAAGGATAGCTGTTAATTTATTAAATTTAAATTACGGGTTTATGGATTTTCTATTAAATGTTATGGTTAATATAGTAATTATTAATTTAAGTTACTTAATTATATTTAAGAGAAATAAGGAATTGTTATATTATAAGAGGTTAATAATAGGAAAATTTAAAAAATAATCAAAGTTGTTTTAAATAAGAGGTGAAGTAAACATGAACACTGCCATAGAAAAATTTAAAAAGAGAATTATAAATTTTTGTGAAAATAAGTATTTTAAGGTTAGTTTGCTATTTATTCTGTTTTTGCTTAGTTCTGGTTTGCAAATTGTAGATAAGATTCCTATGATCGGAAAATTAGATGGAGCATTTTTTATTTCAGCAGCTTTATTGCTTACCATTGCATCCTTAATAAAAGGGAGAGAAAATAATTATATTAATATATTTATTTTACTTCTAGGGGGATTAAGCTTCCTATCTGTGCTTTGGTCTATTGAACCAGTAGAAACTTTTAAAAACAGTATATTATTTATTTCTACATCTATTATAGCAATCTATATTGGGCAGAATTATAAAAAAAGTGAAATTTTTAGAATGTTGATGTTCTGGTTTATTTTGCTTATGGTAGCAAACTTAATAGCAATAATTTTCAAGTTCCCTGGGATATATCAGATAGACGAAACTAGGTATGAAAGTGCAATTAAAGGTCTTTTTAGGCATAGAAATTCCCTAGGACTTTACATGGCTTTTGGAGGAAGCATGAGTCTATGGTTCCTTCTTCAATTTAAAGACAATAATAAGATAAAGAGCTTATATGCCATAAATCTTCTTGGAAGTATAGTTCTATTATACTTAAGTAAAAGTATGACTGCTATGCTTTTGGGAGTAAGCTTTTTACTTTTAGTAATTATCACAAGATATAAAAAGGTGAGTAAGGTACTAATATATAGCATCATTCCAGTCCTTATTGGAGCTGTTTACTTTTTAGTATACCAACCTCAGTGGTTTAAAGATTTTCTTCTTGCCATTGGGCGAAATCCCACTCTTACAGGAAGAAGTTTAATTTGGCAGGGAGCTGTAAAAGCTATAGAGTATAAAGCATTCATAGGATATGGATATGGAAGCTTTTGGACCATAAACCCTTACTCAGTTTTATTCATACTTCCAATATACAGGAGCATACCAGTTAATGCTCATAATGGATTTATGGATATAATGATAGATTTCGGGATAATTGGGGCCATAATAGTTTTTATATGGCTTGGGCTTACCTTAAGGAAAACAAAGAAACTTATGGATTATGTTAGTGAGAGAAATTATAAATACTTAAGTTTTTCTTTAGCATACTTCCTATTTATTTTGATGTATAACCTATTTGAAACGGTTTTTATAAGACAAAAAAGTGTCATATACATTACTCTAATAATATTTGCTAATATGGTTTATAGGATATCAAAAGAAGAAAAATAGCCATAAGAAAGGAGTTTTTTTATGCTTTGTGCAGTGATAATGGCTGGTGGAAAAGGAACTAGGTTTTGGCCGCTTTCTACAGAGGAAAAGCCTAAGCAATTTTTAAATCTTTTAGGTTCTAAGTCTATGATTCAAATGACGGTGGATAGACTACTTCCACTAATACCTATGGAAAGAATATTTATCGTTACAGGAAAACAATATGTAGAACTGGTTAAAGATAACTTTCCACAGATGGATGAAAGAAATATAATAGTTGAACCAACGGGAAGAAATACTGCGCCTTGTATAGCACTGGCCGCTTTTTATATTAAGAAGCTATATGAAGATGCAACCATGGTAGTTCTCCCATCAGACCACTTAATAAAAGAAGAAGATAAGTTTTTATGCCTAATTAGAGATGCTGCTGGTTTTGTAGAAAAAAAGCAAGAAGCTCTAGTAACTATTGGGATACCACCTACAAGACCTGAGACAGGGTATGGGTACATAAAGTATGAAAATAATAATGTAAAAAAACCCGAAGGAGTTATTCCAGTAGAAAGGTTTGTTGAAAAACCTAACTTACATAAGGCATTAGAATATATAGAAAATGGTGAATACCTATGGAATAGTGGTATGTTTATTTGGAAATGTAATAACATATTAAAACTCACCTCTAAATACCTGCAAAACACCTATGACATATTAAGTGAAGTTTCAATAACAAGGGATGACGAGTATGAAGAAGTACTGGAAAAGAAATATAAGGAAGTGGATAATATCTCAATAGATTTTGGCATCATGGAAAAGGCAGAAAACATATTTGTAATTCCAGGAAACTTTGGATGGGATGATATAGGAAGTTGGTCAGCGTTAGAAAGATATAGAGATAAAGATGAAAAAGGAAACATAGTAGACAATAATGTGGCTATTATTGATGGAAGTAATAATATTGTACTAGGAAAGAAAAAGCCCATAGTAATTTGTGGATTAGATAACCTGTATGTAATAGAAAGTGATGATGCTATTATAATAGGAAAAAAAGAGGATATGAATAGCATGGAAAGAGTAAAACCTCATGTAAATATTAAATAAACATAGTATATAAAGGGGAAAAATATGAATACAGCCATAAGAAAGCTATATTTATTTATAAGAGCTATACCAAAAACAATATATTTTAATTTCAAGTATCTTCCTCTTAAAAAAGCTTTAAAGCTACCTATATTGGTATCTCATAGAGTATGGTTAATGAATTGCAAGGGCAAGATTACTTTAAACTGCGAACATATTCAAACTGCAATGATAAAATTAGGCTTTGGTGAAGTTGGAATATTTGACCAAATGAGAGAAAGAGCTGTTTGGAATGTTAAAGGTGAGATAATTTTTAGTGGAAGTGGCATTTTAGGTCATGGATGCAAGATATCAGTGGAAGAGGATGGAACTCTGATTTTAGGAAGAGAATTTAATATTACTGCAGAAAGTGCCATAATATGCAGAAAAAGAATTGTCATAGGAGATAATGTAATGATTTCCTGGGAAAATCAGATAATGGATAGTGACCTTCACCCTATAATAGATAGTGATGGAAATAGAATTAATGAAGATGAGGAAGTACAAATAGGACATAATTGCTGGTTAGGTTCTAGATGTACTATACTTAAGGGTGCAAAAATTCCTGATGGGGGAATCCTTGGGGCTGGAACAATAGTAACTAAGAGCTCAAACAAAACTATGAAAGAAGAAAATCATGTGCTTTGGGCAGGCAATCCTATAAAACCTATAAAACTAAATGTGACTTGGAAAGTGAAATAGGGGGTAACTAAATGTATTATTTATTAAGTTTAATTCAACTAATAATATTTTTAACCTTTATGATAAATTCTTTTAAAAAACAGGGGTTAACCTCCATTGTGGATCAAGGGAAAATAATGTTCATTTTATGGATAATGTCTTTAACACTATATGATTTAAGGTTAAGCAGTCTATATAATCCCACTATTACTATTAATATTATAGGAATTTCCATTTGGGGTAGCTTTTTTATATTATCAAGATATATATTTTTAAAAAAAGAAGATATAACTTATACCCTTGAAAATGTGAAAAAATATGGAGTTAATGAAATTTATTCAGTAGCTGCAAATGTAATATTTGTTCTAGGACTAAGTTTATTTGCTTATAATGTGAACAAATACGGTCTTACAATTTTAGAAGAAAACAGAGTTAATAAGCAACCATTAGATCATTATAGCAGCTATGTTATATACATGTTGGTATTAGCAAGTGAAATTAAATATATTCTTTTTAGGAATTATAGAAAAATTCTAGATCTTATTATATTCATGATATCCATATTCGCGTTGTTTTTAACATTAAATAGGGGGCCCATAGCATTTTTATTTGTAACCATTGCACTATATGAAGTTTTTAATTTTATTAATATCAGCAAAAGGTTATCAAAAACTCAACGATATATAACTTATGGGAGTTTATCTCTATTAATAATTGGTTTTGTTATTTTCTTTGGATTTGTTGGGAACTTGAGAATGGAATATGTGTTAGAAGAGGTATACCAAACTACACTGTGGGAACATTATGGAGTAAGTACCTTAATGCCTTCGGCTCTTCTTTGGGTATATGTATACATCACAAGCCCTTTTGAAAATATAGCATTTTCCTTAGTTAATGAGACAGTAAGTTATGCATACTTTAATAACTTGCTGTATCCATTTATAAAGTTTTCAGCAAACTTAATAGGAAAAGGAGAAGAATACAAAGCTTGGCTAATAGGAAGAGGTAGTTACACCCCTTATTTACAAGAAAAGGTAGGATTAAATGCAGCCACCTTTATACCAGAAGCATATCAGGACTTTGGCTTTATAGGTTTTATTGTTTATCTAGGCATTTATATACTAATTGCCTATAGTACAATTAAAATTATGAAGACTAAAGTAGGATATAGCTCACTTGGAAAAATTTTAATTTATACAAATGGAACTAGTATGCTTATTTGGACGGTATTTACCAATTCTTTTAAAATACCAATATTAATAATGAATATTATGCTAGTCTTATTTATAGAATACGCCTACAAAAAAGGTTACTTTAAATTTTGGTTTGAAATTAAAAAAATATAACTGGGGAGGATACAATGAATATTCTATCTAATATACTTGGAAACTATAGTAGCAGAGAAGTAAAAAGGATTTTGCCTAAGGTAGAAAAAATAATGGCTTTAGAAGAAGCCATGAAAAACCTTAGTGATGAAGAGTTGAAAGGTAAGACCTTAGAGTTTAAAGAAAGATTATCAAAGGGAGAGACCTTAGATGATATTTTAATAGAAGCTTTTGCAGTGGTAAGGGAAGCTTCCTTTAGAGTGCTTAAAATGAAGCATTATAAAGAACAGTTAATAGGAGGAATAGTACTTCATCAGGGAAGAGTTGCAGAGATGAAAACCGGTGAAGGAAAAACTCTAGTAGCAACCTGTCCATCTTACCTTAATGCCTTAGCAGGAAAGGGAGTACATATAGTAACAGTTAATGACTACCTAGCTCAAAGAGATAAAGAAGAGATGGGTCAAGTTCATGACTTCTTAGGATTAACAACAGGGGTAATATTAAACAATATGGAAGCTCCAGAGAGAAGAGAAGCTTATAACTGTGATATCACCTATGGAACTAATAGTGAGTATGGTTTTGATTACTTAAGAGACAACATGGTAGTAGAACCTAGTGAAAGAGTTCAAAGAGAGTTAAATTTTGCAATTATAGATGAAGTTGATTCAATATTTATAGATGAAGCAAGAACTCCTTTAGTAATATCAGGTCAAGGTGTTAAGTCTATAGAAATATACAAAATAGCAGATAGATTTGCAAAATCCTTAAAAGAAGAGGAAGACTATGTTATAGATGAAAAAACTAAAACTGTTATTTTAACTGACGAGGGTGTAAATAAAGCAGAAAAATATTATTCCATTGAGAACTTTTCAGATGAAGAGCATATGAACATTCAGCATCACACCATGATTTCTCTAAGAGCAAATTATGTAATGACTCTTGGAGTGGATTACATCATAAGAGATGGAGAAATTATGATAGTAGACCAGTTCACAGGAAGAGTTATGGAGGGGAGAAGGTTTAGTGAAGGACTTCACCAAGCTATAGAGGCAAAGGAGAAAGTCAAAATCCAAGAAGAAAATGATACCCTTGCTACAATAACCTACCAAAATTACTTTAAATTATATAAAAAGCTTTCAGGAATGTCAGGGACAGTAGAAACAGAAGAAAAGGAATTTAGAGAAATATATAATGTAGATGTAGTTGTAATTCCAACTCACAAACCAGTAGCAAGAAATGATAGAGAAGATAAGATATACCCAACGGAGCTTCAAAAATTTAAAGCAGTGGTAGAAGAGATAAAAGAAACCTACGAAAAACAGCAACCAGTATTAGTAGGAACTGCTTCCATAGAAAAGTCAGAGATATTGTCCTTTATGCTTAAGAAAAAAGGAATACCTCATGAGGTTTTAAATGCAAAAAATCATGCCAAAGAAGCTGAAATAGTAGCAAAGGCAGGGCAAAAGGGTGCAGTTACCATAGCAACTAATATGGCAGGAAGAGGAACGGATATTAAATTAGAAGAAGGAGTAACTGATTTAGGCGGACTGAAAATCATTGGAACGGAAAGACATGAGGCAAGAAGAATAGATAATCAGCTAAGGGGACGTTCAGGTCGTCAGGGAGATGTTGGGGAATCTGTATTCTATGTTTCTTTAGAAGATGATATTGTAAGACGTTTTGGAAAAGATAGATTAGAGAAGCTAAGCAAGACAATAGACACTCAAGGGAATACTATAATTGAAAACAAGAAAATTCAAGACTTAGTAGATTTATCTCAAACTTTAGTAGAATCGCAAAACTTTGAAACAAGAAAAGATTTAGTAAAGTATGATGAGGTTTTGAACACACAAAGGGTTTTAATCTATAATCAAAGAAATCAAGTGGTAAACACAAAAGATATAACAGAAGATATTAAGAATATGATTGAAAAAGTAATAGACACAGAAGTGGCTCTTCATCTTACTGCAGTAAATAGTGATTTTGATGAGGACTTTAAAGCACTTAGAAGAACCGTGGAGGATTTATTAAACTTGGAAGAACTTACTGAGGAGAAGTTTGATAATCTTACTGAGGTAGGAATTAAAGCTACTCTTAAAGATATAGCACTAACCACTTACGAAGAAAAGATAACCACAATGGGTGAAATTCTACTAGATGCTCAAAAAAGAATTCTTCTTAAGACAGTAGATAGAAGATGGGTAGAGCATATTGAAACCATGGATAACCTGAAAAAATATATATCGCTACAAGCATATAATCAAAAGGATCCAATAATAGCTTACCAATATGAGGGAAGCAGATTATTTGAAGATACAGTTTACAATATGCAAAAGGAAGTAGTTAAATTAGTATTCCATGTGGAAGTGCCAAAAGAAATCAAGGTACAATTGCCAGAAGCAGAATTAGAAACAGCAGTTGACAATGAATAAGGAAGGTTACTATGAATAAAAAAGTTGCCATAATCTTGTTAAACTATTGCGGAGTAGAGGATACTCTAGAGTGCGTAAAAAGTCTTGAAGCAATAGATTATAAAAACTATGAAATTATAATAGTAGATAATAACTCGCCAGATAACTCTTATGAAGTCCTAAAACAAAGTATAGGAGATAAGCACACCCTTATAAAAGCAGAAAGTAATGGAGGTTTTGCTAAGGGGAATAATATAGGAATAGACTATGCCTTAAAAAGTGGTTGTGATTATGTGCTTCTTCTAAATAATGATACAATTGTAGAAAAGGATTTTTTAGGTCACATGGTAAACTGCTACGAAAGTAATCCTAACATAGGAATTGTAGGGTGTAAAATCCCATACTATAATAAGAAGGATTATATTTGGTTTGCAGGGGGAGAAATAAACTATAATAGATTTTATGGTTCTCATTATGGTGAGGGGCAACTAGATAAAGAAGCGTTTAACAAAGAAAAGAAAGTAACCTTTACTACCGGATGCGTAATGCTTATTGGAGTAGAAGTTATTAAAACTGTTGGAATGCTTCCGGAAGAATATTTTATGTATTTTGAGGATGTAGATTATTGCGTTAAGGTTCTGGAAAAAGGCTATAATATTTATTATTGCCCTAAAGCAATTGTTTATCATAAGGTAAGTGCAACCTCAGGGGGACAGCTTTCTCCCTTCTCAATAAAGTGGAGTACGAGAAATAGACTTATCTTTATGGAAAAGTACAAGAATAAGGTGAGTAAAATTCAATACATTAAAGCTAAAGCTTTCTTTTACAGTACTCGAAGAGTTAAAATTATAAATTACTCCATAACAGGTAGAAAAGAAGAGGCTAAAGCTATAAAGGAAGGTATAGAACAAGGAGTAAGTTACTTAAAAAACAATTAAGATAAAATAAAAGATTTAAAGCTGGTAATATAGTTTTTATATTGCTAGCTTTTTTTATTTAGAAATATATTGAATAAATAAAAAAGCTAGTGGGTAATTATGGTAATACAGGTATAATATACTTAAGATTGAAAGTATAAAGTATGTATAAGGTATATCGAAAATATAAGTATAAATATAATACATAAATAAAAAACAAACATAAAAAACATAGGAATTGAAAATTTATATGACTATAATGCATAATTTGAAATAATTTGAAAGTAAAGATAAAAGATGCTTGATATAAATTGGACAAAGATGTATAATATTGTTTGTTAGATAAATAATTGCAATGTGGGTAATTTTTAGTAAAAAAATCATTATATAACAACATTGCATTATTTTGAAATATTTATGGACAAACTATCTAGATTTATGTATAATATAAATAATTCACAAGTTTCAATAACTTGGAATATTTTCTAAAATGTATAATATACATAAAGAAGATAAGGTTAGTTATTGTTGTATCATAATCAATTAATATTGATACACATAAATATATATTTTTCAAAAAATGGGAGGGAATTAACTTGAATAAGAAAACAAAAAACACATTAGTTGCTGCGGTTGCTGCTACTATGGGAGCAGGAATTGTTGCACCAGTAGTACAAGCTGCTGCTGTTGATTATTATGCTTTAGCTCTAGAAGCAGTAGTTAAAGCAGAAACAAGCAAAGACATAAAGGATATCGAAACTGCTAAAGAAGCAATTGCTAAGGTTACTGATGCTAAGAAACAAGCTGAATTAAGCACAAGATTAGATAAAGTAGCTGGACCAGTTTTAAATGCTCAATTAAAAAATGCTTTTGATTTAGTTCAAAAAGCTAAAGAAACTAAAAAATTAGAGGATTTAAAACCAGCAAGACTTGCAGTAGATGAAATGTCTTACTTACTACAAGATTACAAAAATACTTGGAGTACAGAATTAGACCCAATAACTCAACCATTCCTAGTAGCAGTTGTTGATCCACTACTAGCTATGATGGATAGTGAAGCAAAAATCAACCAAACATCTTTAAATGAAGTTAGAGCTATAATCAATGGATTACCACAAACAAAAGCATTAAAACAATACATCCTTGATTATGCTGGAACTCAAGATTTAATGCAAGAGAAATATGGACAAAAAGGTTTAGCTGCTGCTAACAAAGCAAAAGCATCTGGACTTCAAGCTGATATTGATGCAGCTAAAGCAATATATGCAGACTTAATGAAAATTAACTATAGTGATGCTTTAAAAGCAGATTATGAAAAATACATTGGAACTATACTAAAAAGCTTAGATCCAGCTGTTAAAAACTTTGAAATTGTTTCAGCTGAAGCAAGAAGCAATACAGAAATTACAGTGGTTTTAAAAAGTGCGCCACTAGCAAACTTAACTGCAGCTGACTTTGCAATATCTCCTAGCTTAACTATTACAAATGTAACTACTAATAATAATGTAGTTTCTATAAAAACTTCACCACAAACTGCTGGAGCAACTTATACTGTTTCAACAACTACTGGTATTGGTTCAGCTTCCTTCACAGGATTAGCAGCAGTTGATACTACAGGAGCAATTTCTGGTATTGAAGTTCTTAACTTAAGACAGATTAAAGTTGCATTTAATAGAGAAATCAAATGGGGCTCTGCTAAAGAAGAATCAAGTTACTATTTAGAAATGGTTGATGACCTAACTGGTGATATAACTACAAGAAGATTAGATACAATACTAACTGGAGTTACTAACAATAAATGGGAAATGACTGCGGGAGATCAAGAAATTATAAGTGATGAAACTCCTGTTAAATATGTTATTTTAGAGTCTTCTGATGGAACTCTAATTAATAATGCAAAAGCAGATGGCGGATTAGGTATAGAATACAATAAGAGCATAACTCTAGAAGCTCGTAACCTAGTTCAAAAAGTTGGTGGATACATCAATACATCACAAGGAGCATTTACAGTTGTAGATGGTACTGCTCCAAAGATTGTTAATGTAACAGCTAATGCTGAAGTTGGAAGAATGTTAAAAGATAACATAATACCAGCATACTTAGGATATACATTAGCAGCTGACAAAGCATATGTAGAAGTTAAATTCAGTGAGCCAGTTATAGATAATGGTGATGTTAATGCTAAATTAGATTTATTAAAATACAAGAACTTAAACTCAGATTTTAAAGTATACGTTGATGGTATATTAGTTAAAACAGCAGGAACAGCAGGAACACCAGGAGTAACATATAGTAATGCTGAAATAGCAAATCCAGATGCAGCTACTGTAGATGGTTTAGCTGTAGAGCAAGATTCGATTGCTGAAGCTCAAAAAACTTTACTTCTTGATGTTACAAAACTTTCAAGAGGAGAGCATGAAGTTAAGATTGTTGGAGCTCAAGACTTAAAAGGTAATGTAATGGCACCAAACCCTTACCAAGCTAAATTTACTGTTAGTGATGAAATCAAAACTCCACCAACAGCTATGAAGCCTTCAATAAAAGAAATAAAGCAAGTTGCAGATAATGCTGTTGAAGTATACTTCAATGCAAAAGATGTTGTAATAGCAGATTCAGCTGCTGCTGATAAAAACCCAGTGGTTATAGAAAAAGCAGCTTGGGATGGAACAGATTGGAAAGACTTAAAAGCTGATTTAAATGCAGGTTCTGACATAGATATAACGGCTACAACCGCTGCACCAAAAGTTGTTTATGGAACTTATAGAGATACAGATGGAGTTTGGAAAGCTAAATGGACAGTTTTATATGAAGCTGGAAATGATAAGTCAACTACAGATGCTGAAACATTTAACTATGATTCACAAAACATTGTTATCAGAAATGTTATAGTTCAAAACTATGAAATAAGTGGAAATACTCAAGCATACTATGAAGGTGACACATATAGAGCATCATCTACATTCAAGAAGGATGTTGAAGCACCACTTGCTCAGCAAATTTATGCTGATAAAGAAAATGGAAAAATATATGTTGTATTCAAGGATGACCCATTCAATGGAGACATAGCTCTTGGTGCTGCTGGAAAAGTTAAAGTTAAGATGACTAACTCTAAGGCACAAGATTTCTATGGAGAATATGATGTAACAAAAGGTAATATTAGTGTAGTAACTAGTGCAGCTGGATTACCAACATATGTTGTTCCAGGAAAAACGGTTGCTATAGATGTTAGAAAACCTGATGATAATAATCAAAACTTAGTTGAGAAGTTTACGGCAACTAATAATACTACAGGTACTTTAATTGAGAGTGCTGTTTACTCAGTAACATTCCCACAAGGAACTATTGTTGATGCTGAGGAAAATATGGGTGGAAGTGCTACTCCAGATTATATAATGGTAGATCCTTCAAAAGCTCATAAGAATGCTGAAAAAGTAATGCAAGTATCAGTTTCAAAAAATAGCACTGATGAAGGTATAGTTCCTCAAACAACTAGAGGCTTAATACAATCAGGTTATGAAATTGCAAGTGGTAATATAATTGCTACTGGTTCAGGAACTGTGGTAGATAAAGCTACAGCTGGAACTGCATTATACATGGCTGAAAAAGAAAACACTAACAAAATTCTTGTAGTATTTGATGGAGAAGTTCTAGAAACAAGTGCTAAGAATAAGAACAACTACACATTCAATGGCGCTGTTCTTCCACAAACTGCACAAATTGAATTCTATTCAAATGATATAAACGCAACTGTAACAAACGGAGCAGGTGGAGCTGAGTCATATGTAGTAATTACATTACCAGAAGGTTCAGTTCAAAAAGATGGTTTATATACAATTGCTATAGATGGAATTACAAACAAGTCTGGTAAGAGAATGCTTCCAGTAAGAGATTCTGTTGCACTTGTTGACAATACTAGACCAGTATTAAACAATGTGAAAATAATCGGAGATAAGCAATTAGAGATTACATTTGATGAAGTAGTAAACATTGATAGTGCTGATCTTGCAAAAGCAGTAAATAACTTTGCTGTTACAGTTAACAACGGTGAAACAAGAACAGTTTCAACTGTAACTAAGGTTAATAATGAGCCTAATAAATTAATATTAACATTAGCTGATACATTTGATATTGCTAAGATAGCAAAAGTAACTGTTAAGAAAGATGTTAATGGAAACATTTATGTAACAGACACATCTGACTTAAAGAATGTTATGGCTGAAGTAACTGTTTCTTCAAAATAATACTATATTAAAAAAGGTGCTGTTTAGCAACAGATTAAATTCTGGGTGCTACAGCCCTTTTCTTTTTGATTGTTCTTAAAAACAACTTTTATATAAGTTCAAATTTACTGTCTTCCAATAAAATAGCAAGCATACTTTAATTCTTATCAATTTATAAGTTCAATTATCCAAAATTAAAAGGGCGTAGTTTATGGAAATAGTGTTTAATTAACAACTTTATCTACTACTTAAAAAACAAAAAAGTGAAAATTAAGGTAAATACTGAAAATATTAATTAATGATTTACTCCTAGTGTATACTTTATAATGTTATAGAGTGAATATTTTTCTGTCTCATAAGGCATAAGGTTAAAGAATTTAAAATTATTACCGGATAGCCTTACAATGTGCAGATAACTACATTAAAAGGAGGACATAGTTTGAGAAAAATAGCTAAGGTTGTTTTATATTTAAGTATTTTTATCTTATTTAAAGTAAATTACAATGTCAAAGCTTTAGAAAATCAATATACACTACCGCATGTGACACTGGAAAATTATAGACAGTTTAAATTTGAATTTGAAGAAAAGGTTAAAGTTAGCAGTATAACTGGAGATAATGTTTATGTTAATATGATGGACAACATAACATGGGATTTAAGCAGTTCTTCTTTAAAAAGCTTTTGTGGTGATCAACAATTCAATATTTACTCGGAAAGTGGGGAAGTTGGTAGCACTGTATATGTCGAAACAACAAAAAATAAACTTACAGATATAGGGTTCAATGAGAATGTGTTATATACAATAAGCTTTAGGAATGTGAAAAATTTATATGATGAATACTTATATACAACTTCAAGTCAACTATTATTTAAAGACACTGAGGGGCCATATCTTAAAAATATAAATGTTGTTTATGATTCGGACAACCTTTCTAGTGATAGAAAGTTAAGGCTTTTATTTAATGAACCGGTAAATTCTTATGAATACGAAGGCTATAAGTCTAAAGGGTTTATGATTTATATAGATGGAATCCCAGTAAAATATAAAGATACAGAAGGACTTAACAGTTCATTATCAGTGAAAGAGCAAAGTACTTTAGATATAAACTTAGAATCTAATTTATTTAGAAATGATACAATACATATTGTGGAAGTAGTAGGTAGCCAGGATTTGAGTGGAAACCTCCAAAAAGAAGGCATATTAAAATATGAATTTAAAATAGATGAACCACAAGTAAACTATCAACCAATGGAAGTCCCGAAAGTAAATAGTATAAATCAGATAGAAGATAATGTGCTAAAGGTCTCCTTTAGTGGTAAGAATGTTGTGCCAGTGAACAATGAAGATACTGTTGTTATAATACAATATGGAGTATATAAAGAAGGAAATGGAGATTTTGGGATTCCTAGTTTTGAAGATTTGCATATAAGAGGAGCTGATGTGGAGGTAAAGGATGGATATTGGCTAGTTAGATTTAATGCCGACAAAAATATGAGCAATAATACTTTTAGTTTTTTTCAACAGAACACAGTAATTAGAGAAGTTACAGTAAAAAACTATAAATCTATTTATAAAAATAGTATGGAAGAAGACTTATATAAAGGAAATACTGAATCAAGAGTAGTTAATTTTATTAGAGATACTAAGGCTCCTAAGATTGATAATAAGGCTATAGTAAACGAGAAAATGTATGATTTTGAAAATGGCATGATTAAAATACCTTTTTATGATGAACCTTTTAATGGCAGTATTCAAAAAGGACCTACTGGATTAATAGCAATTAGTTCAATTACTATAGAAGGAATAACTAAGGAGGTTATATTAGATGTTAGTGATGATAGAGTAAAAATATCAAATAATAACTCTATAGTTATTGACTTAAAACAAACGAACTTAACAGATTATCGAGGATATTTACTTGAAGGCAGTGATTACATAGTAAATTTTCAGGCGGGCAGTATTCGAGATGGCAATGATTACTTAGGAAAACAGTTTAATATTAACAGTATTGGAAATAATATAGCGCCTATAACTGTTCCTAAGCAAGTTGGTATTGATTTAGAAGGGGAGGTTCCACAAACAACTAAAGCATTTATTCAAAGTGGTAGGGACTTGCAACTTGGAATAAACGGACAAGTATCTAATATTGATTATAATCCTTATAAGATTGGAACAATAGCTTGGATGAGGAATAATCCAAGGGCGATTGTTGTAAGGTTTCATGGTAATCCACTACCAGAAAGTGCTTTGAATAAAAGCAATTACATAATAAATGGTAGTCCCCTATCAGAAACTTCGTTAATTAATTATTATGAAGAGGATATTGATACAAGGACATCAGGAAAAGAGAGATTTACTGTTATATATTTAGGGGAAAATACTATTAATGCGACTGGTACTTACAGTATTCAGGTTAGAGGAATTACAAATAATAAAGGAAAAAGAATGATGCCTATAAATGATGCAATTAGTTTAGTTGATAATACAGGTGCCACTTTAAAGAGTTATAAGCTAATAGGAAGTAGAGATATAGAACTTGTATTTGATGAGGCCATCGAGTTTTTCAATAACTCTGCAGAGTATAGAGCAATGGCAGTGAGTAATTTTGAAGTTATGGTTAATGGAAGTAAATTTTCAGTAGAGGATGTTTATATTTCAGCGAATACTATTAGATTACATTTAGCAGAAATTGTTAACGACTTCAATTCATTTATATCTGTCAGGGTAGTGGAGGATTATGATGGTAATATTTATATTACCGATAAGGAAAAGAATTATTTAATAAACACTAAATAATTTATTAAATCTGTTATAATATGAGTTAAGTTTTAAAATATATGTTATAATTAAATCGTTAAGTTTTGAGTAAGTTGGCTAATATATAATTTTATAGTAAATGTAGTAAAATTATAGTTTTAAGGTATCTAGATAGGAGTGGTTGAAGATGAAGAAAAAAATATTTTTACCTGTAATAGGTGTAGCTATAGCAGCATTGATAGGTGGAGGGTACTACATTAATAGTAACTCTAAAGTCAAGGATAGTTCAGCGACTAAACAAGCAGAAGATCAGGCACAAAAAAATGAAAGTGAGACAGTGGAACTAGAGAAAAAACAAGAACAAGAAAAAGCAGCAATTGAGAATGCTAAAAGCGTGGATGAGAAAGTTGCAGAAGATACAGTAAAAAAATTAATTGATATTGTTTATTTTAAACAAGGTACCTATGAGGAATATAAATCATTATTTTCGTTGCCAGATAGAGTTGCTTCAAAAGAAAAATTTGAAGAGGCTAGAAGTAAGTCTAGTGTAGTTGAAAAGTTTGGTAAGGAATATGAAAACTCAGAAGAAATAGTTAAGAATTTCAAAGTTGAAAAAAAAGATAGCATAACTACTGTTTTTTTTAAGTCGGAAGATGGTGAAAAGGAAAGTACATGGCAAGTTATTGAAAAGGATAGTAAATATCTTATATATAATGCTGTAATTAGTCAATAAATTTTAATAAACTTTTGAGTAGGTTATTTTAGATGAAGCATTTATGAAATAAGCTTAATAGGAGGTAGTTATGAATAATAATTTAGATATAAAATTATATTTGCCACAACATGAGGGACTGTCGCTTTTAAGGGCTCAGATTTTTGAGGAAGAGCTAAGCGAAATAAATAGAAACTTTCCGCTGGATAAGAATAAAGTTGATATAACTTCGACATATATTACAGAACATGAGGATTCAGTTGAAGTTGGCTTTTTTATTAGAAATACCTTGACAACTTATGTAGCCTTTGAAAGGGTAGCTTTATGTTTAAAAGATGAAGAAGGTGGAGTACTTACTTCACAAGTTTTTAATTTTAAGGATATGACAAAGGTTCCACCAAGTTCCGGAGTTCCGATGTCTATTAATTTTAAAAAGAATGAATCTTTTAATTTTGATAAAAATAAAAAATATATTATTAGCTTTGATAACGCCGACAAAATGGAAAGTTATGAGGGCGCTGGCTCTGAAATTGAAAATATGCCTACTAATCTTTCTTTTGAAAGTGAAAGGGAGATTCTAGACTATGCTAATGGACTTGAGACATTAAAAGCAAATGAGATTTCTTTATCGGTATTTAAATTGGCTCAGTCACAGGATAGAGGCATTGATATTACACTATTAATGAGAAATGGATATGATAGAAATATAAAATTGCAGGTACTGCCAGTGAAGGTTTTAAATTACAATGATACAGTTATTGGAAAGGATATTTTTAGAAACCCTGAGGGATTGGTTTCAATTTCTGCTAAAAAATCTAAGCTATTAAGGCTCCACTTGGATCCTTCAAAATTATATACTACAATTTTTGATCTTTCAAAATGCAAAGTTGTTTTTGAAGAATAATAAATAAAATACATAAATGGTAAGAGGTTGGAATTTAGCAACTTGCTTACCATTTGTTTTTGAGAGAATTTAACTGTTTTTATAGACAAATTTAATACCTAAATATACAATAATAAGGAAATACTAATATTCCCACATAATAATTTTAATAATTATGTTTTAAGAGTTTTATGGTGGGAAATGATTTACTTATTTTGGATTACAGAAAGGGAAAAGTTATGCTATTTAGTAGTTTAAGCTTTTTATTTGTTTTTTTGCCTTCAGTACTTTTTTGTTACTATTTAGTGCCAAGAAAGTTAAAGAATTTTATTCTTCTTATTTTTAGTTTATTCTTTTATGGATATGGAGGGCCAAGATACCTTTTAGTTATGCTTGCATCTATATTCTTAAATTATATCTTTGGTTTATTAGTGGATAGGTATAGAAATCACCCTGTTAAGATAAAATGGGTTCTAGTTTTAACTGTGGTGTGCAATATATTTATAATTGGGTATTATAAGTACACAAACTTCCTAGTAGAAAATATAAATAGTGTTTTAGGAAGTCATATTGAAATAGGAAATATAGTAATGCCTATAGGAATTTCTTTCTTTACTTTTCAAGCTATGAGTTATGTTATAGACGTTTATAGAGGGGATGGTAGAGTTCAATATAATCCTCTTAATGTGGCTCTTTATATTGTTTTATTTCCTCAGCTTATTGCAGGTCCAATTGTTAGATATGAAACGGTGGATGAACAAATTCAAAGCAGGAAAGAAACTGTGTCTGCTTTTACTTCAGGAATTCAACGTTTTGTAATTGGACTTGGAAAGAAAGTAATTATAGCAAATACCTTTGGACTTATTGCAGATGACGTATTTTCTCTTAATCCTTCAGATATGTCAGTACTTTTGGCTTGGGTAGGAGCTATTGCTTACAGTGCTCAAATTTACTTTGATTTCTCAGGATATTCTGATATGGCTATTGGACTTGGAAGAATGTTTGGCTTTGAGTTTTTAGAGAATTTTGATTATCCTTACATATCTAAGTCTATCACTGAATTCTGGAGAAGGTGGCATATTTCTTTAAGTACATGGTTTAGGGATTATCTTTATATTCCTCTAGGGGGAAATAAAGTAAGTACCTTAAAACATTTAAGAAATATTTTAATCGTTTGGTTTTTAACTGGTCTTTGGCATGGTGCTAGCTGGACTTTTATTGCATGGGGATTATATTATGGTGCTCTCCTAGTGGTTGAAAAGTACATTCTTAAGAAGTATATAGATAAGCTATGGGCGCCACTTCAACATATTTATGCTTTATTTTTTGTTATAGTTGGATGGATTTTATTTAGGGCTAACACCTTTGAGCAAGCTTTTGGATTTATAAAAACCATGGTAGGATTAAATGGGACTGAACTTATAAGTAATCACGGGATTTATTATTTGATTGAATACAAAGTAGAAATTATAATTATGCTTATTGCAGCTACTCCTTTAGGAAGGAATTTAGTTCTTAAGTTAGAAGAAAGACAATGGAGTAACATTGGAGAGTTGGGTTTCTACTTAGGTAAGTATTTATATTTGATTGTGGTATTTATTCTTTGTATTATGTATCTTGTTGGATCTTCCTTTAATCCATTTATATATTTTAGGTTTTAGGAGGTGGGATAATGAAAAAGATATATTCAATACTGCTTATAATAACCTTTGTTGCAATCTTCTTTGCTGGAGGAATATTGACTTTCATACAAAAGGATGAGGAAATTTCTAAATTAGAAAATAGAAAACTAGCTATGCCCCCGGTTGTTACTAAGGAGAAGCTAATTGAAGGTACTGTATTTAGTGAATTTGATGAGTATATAAAAGATCAATTCATATATAGGGGTAAATGGATTAAGGCCAACTCTAAGCTTAATACCATGCTTAATAAGAAGAAATATGTAGATGTGGTAGTTGGAAAGGATGGCTATCTTTTAAGTTTTAATGGATTTAAACATCATTTAGATGAGGAAAAACTAGTTACTGATGTAGATAGTGTTGCTACCAGTATTACAGATTTGAATAATAAAATTCAAGACCAGGGTGGAAAGCTTTTAATTACAGGGCTTCCAGGTCAATCTTACATTAACTCAGATAAGTATGAAAAGTATTTTGAAAGCATGGGTGAGTTTTATACCCTTCAGGATAAACTATACTTTGGCAAGTTAAATGATGTAGGCATAAAAAATATTAATATGAAAGATGTCTTCAATAATTATAATGAAAATTTATATTATAAGACAGATCACCATTATAATTTCAAGGGCGCTTATTTGACTTATAGTGAAATTATAAATTCTGTTAGAGATATGGGCTATAAGGTAAGAGAACCATATAAGTTAGAGGAATTAAACCCAGTGAAGATAAATAAGCCTTTCCATGGATCTTGGGGAGCGAAGATGAATTACTTATTTCCTAATGACGATTTTGTAGAAATACCAAATCCTAAATTCACTGTTCCAAAGTATGAAAAAATAGCTAATGGAAATAAAGACAATAGGCTTTATTATTTTAATAAAACAGATGAAGCTTCTAGTTATGCAGCCTATATGAATGGAGATAATAAGGAAGTGAAAATTACTACAGATAGAAAAGAGCTTCCTAAAGTATTAATTTTTGGGGATTCTTTTACTAATGGAATTGAACCTCTATTATGGATGCACTTTAATGAAACTAGAATATTAGATTTAAGATATTATAAAGATAAGAATCTTTATAAGTACATTGAGGAGTATAAGCCAGATTTAGTTATTTATGTTCTTAGTAGTTCCGTTTATACCTATCAGGGAGCTAATAATAATTTCAAAGGGGATTTAAAAGATTAAAAGGAAGTGATATATTATGTCAAGTAAAAAGTCCTTAAAGATTAGCCTAGTTATAATTAGTTTAGTTATAGTAGGTTTAGTTGGAAGTACTGCTTATGGAAGTGTGGATGAATACAATTCAAAAAAAGGCAAAAAAAGAGAACAATTAATATTAGAAAATATAGAAATATCAAAGGCCATGGTTAAAGATACATCTGTTATAGAAGATAAACTTACAACTTATCAAGGGTTAAATATAATGAAAAATAATATAGAGCTTAAAAATCTCCATATTAATGCTTATAATACTTTGGTTACCGCACGTAAAACTAAGACCCAAAGTGATATAAACGTAGCTAGATATACTATTAATAGTCTGCCAAATTCCATAGATTATATAAGAAATGGATTAAGTGCAGAGCTAGATGCGGTTCAGAACGAGTTGATGACAAATGCTTATGATGCATCTGTATTAGCTCAAAACACTAAAAACCCTGAAGATTATGCTACAGCTGTTTCTTTATATGAAGAACTTTTAACAGTAGAATATAATGACGGTGTTTTACAGTGGGTTAGGGAAGTGCTTGGTTCTGAAATTAATAAAGCTTCTGTAAAGTAGTGAGGATTTTACTATGAAATAATATTAACACAATTGTTACACAATTTTTTTTAGATAATTTTAGAAATTATATATTAAATTTATGGATATTATGGTATAATGTATCCAGAACATAATAATTTTGGTTAATTAATAAGTTGTTATTTTCTGCAAGTTTCTTAATTCAAGTTAAAGAAGATTCCTAGTCACATTAAAAGGTATAAGACTTTACACTGAGAGGTGTAAAGTCTTATGTCTTTTAGTGTATTTTTTATTATATAGAGAATTTAACTTTCTCTAACTGAAAATAATGCCATTAAGGTCTTGCAATTAGACCATTTCAAATTATAGCTCAAAGGGTGCAAGATTATAGATAGAGTGCGGATACTTATTTAAAAATATATCAGCATACGATTTATTCTTATATAAAAATAAAGATAGCAGAACATATTACTGCTATCTTTTCCATGTATTACTTGCCACTAGGTTTTATATCGTCAAATAGATATTTAAAGATTTGATCTCTAGTAGGCTCTTCATCAAAAGTTAATTGGTAAACTCCGTTAATTTTATCCCCTTTACTAAATTGATCTAATGGGAATCTTTGTTGTTCAACCTTTTTATTTCCTATGGTTAGAGAAGTAGATGCTAAATCTAGTATTTCACCACTGGATAAACTTGTTTCAACTAATGGAAGAAGCTTATTAACCATTCCAGGAAGTTTTCCAGGGCCAGCAGATGTTATTTTATCAAATAACATAGTTAAAACCTTTCTATGTCTTTCTGTTCTTTCTGCATCTCCACCATTAGTATATCTAATTCTTGTGTAAGCTAAGGCTTGAAGTCCGTTTAGATGTTTCATACCAGGTGAACTAATTTCTTTTGCTGTTACTCCAGCTCTTTTAGATAAGTCACGAATGTGTTCATTCATATTATCAAGCTCATCACTTCTTATTTCTATATCTAATCCACCTACTGCATCTATAACTTTTTCCATTTCTTCAAAGTTAACCTTAACATAATCTGTTATGTTAAGACCAAAGTTTTGGTTTATGGTTTTAATAGATAGTTGTTCTTTTCCAAAGGCATAAGCATGAGTTAACTTATCATAGCCACGGCCAGGAATATTAACATAGGAATCTCTCATTAAAGAAGTAAGCTTAAGTTTATTGTGAACTGGGTCTACCGTTGCAATTACTACTGCATCAGAACGACCACCATCATTTTCACGCTGATCAATTCCAAGAAGAACTATATTTTTAATTTTCTTTTTATCATCAGTGATTTTTGCTTCAACTTCCTGCTGTATTCCAAGCTCTTCTTTGTTTTCTGTGAAGTCCTTAGTTTTTATTTTGCTTAAGGTGAGGTATCCGTAGACAACAGTGCTAACGACAACAAAAAATAGAAATACAATCAATCCTAGCAATATTTTTCTTTGCCTTCTTTTTCTTTTTATTCTTTGAGCTTTATTTCGCTCCATTCTTTCTCCCATAAAGTTATACCTTCTTTCTAAATTGCCACTATAGTAGTTTTCTTTTAATAAGCCATATAAGTTGTAAGTAGGTTATGAAAGCTTATTATATTTACGCTTAATTTTAAATTATACTGATGCACTTTTACCTATGCATCCTAAAATAAATAATAGTCGAAAATAGAGAAACATACTATATTGACTATTTTTTAGATGCCTTATACAAAAGTTATTATAATACTAACTTTATTTTAAATAAAGCTATAATCATTATACAATAAGTTGCAGAAAAAAAGAAGCACCCCAGAGAATGGTATATATGTCCAGAGAACTGACAGAGTTGGCATTTAATTGAGGAACTAGTCTTAAAAAAAGACTAGTTTTTTTATGGAGTTAAATTATAGTTTTACGGCATGATAATAGTCTTATGGCAATTTATAGTTAGTTCTTATATCAGCTCGAATTTTATATAAAAATAAAAGGGGAGTAAAATATTTCATTACTCCCTTTGGTAAATGTATTGCTAATTAGGTTTTATATCTTCAAATAAATACTTAAAGATTTGATCTCTAGTAGGCTCTTCGTCAAATTGTAGTTGATATACTTCGTTAATTATATCCCCTTTACTAAATTTGTCTAAGGGGAATCTTTGTTGCTCAATTTTCTTATTTCCTATGGTTAGTGCAGTGGATGCTAAGTCTAGTATTTCACCACTGGATAAACTTGTTTCAACTAATGGAAGAAGCTTATTAACTATTCCAGGAAGTTTTCCAAGGCCAGCAGAGGTTATTTTATCGAATAACATAGTCAAAACATTTCTATGCCTTTCAGTTCTTTCATAATCACCGCCATCAGTACCTCTAATTCTCGTATAAGCTAAGGCTTGAAGTCCATTTAGATGTTTCATACCAGGAGAGCTAATTTCCTCTGCCGTTACCCCTCCTTTTTTAGATAAGTCACGAATGTGCTTATTCATATTAGCAAGCTCATCACTTCTAATTTCTATATCTAATCCTCCAACTGCATCTATAACTTTTTCCATTTGTCCAAAGTTAACCTTAACATAATCTGTTATGTTAAGACCAAAGTTTTGGTTTATGGTTTTAAGAGATAGTTGCTCTTTTCCAAAGGCATAAGCGTGAGTTAACTTATCATAGCCACAGCTAGGAATATTAACATAGGAATCTCTCATTAAAGAAGTAAGCTTAAGTTTTTTATGAACTGGGTCTACCGTTGCAATTACTACTGCATCAGAGCGTCCAACATCACCCTCAAGCTGGTCAATTCCAAGTAGAACTATATTTCTGATTTTCTTTTTCTCATCAGTAATTTTTTCTTCAACCTTTTGTTCTATTCCAAGTTCTTGTTTGTCTTCTGTGAAGTCTTTAGTTTTTATTTTGCTTAAGGTTAGATATCCATAGGCAACTGTACTAACAACAATGAAGGCTAAAAAAATAATTAATCCTAGTAATATTTTTCTTTGTCTTCTTTTTCTTTTTATTCTTTGAGTCTTATTTTTTTCCATTCTTTCTCCCATAAAAGTTATACCCTCTTTCTAATTTACCACTATAGTAGTTTTCTTTTAACAACATTTTGGAAGTTTTAAGTATTCTATCTTTTAAAGTAACAGCTAGTCAGCGTAGCCAAGTTACTTTGGCGTAACAAAGGTGTCTATGTGTCTAAATATGCTTCTGAAGTTGTTAAACAAAATGAACTTGTCCATTATTTAATAAGCTATATAAGTAGTAAGTAGGTTATGAAAGCTTATTATACTTTACGCTTAATTTCAAATTATACTGATACACTTTTACTTATTCATCTTAAAATAAATGATAAGTAAAATATAGAAACATACTATCTTGTTTATTTTTCAAGATGCCTTATGCAAAAGTTATTATAATACTAACTTTATTGTAAATAAAGTTATAACCATTATACAATAAATTGTAAAAAAAAGTATATGGTAATTACATTTTTGAAGGTAGTTATTCCACTAATTACGGATGTAAGGGATTTAACTTTTTTTATTTTAAGATGTTTCAGGGGTATGGCATAGATGCATAAAGGTAATCCTACAGAATGAAGAATAAAATAAATTATCATAAATAAGTAAAGAGTAGAATGTTTTTCACAAAAAAGGTTTTGTGGTATAATTTGTTATATTACACATACTTGGTATGTGAACACATACTAACCTATAACAAAATAAAGGGAGAGATCAGTTATGTCTATATTAGTAACAGGTGGAGCAGGGTATATTGGTACTCATACCTGCGTAGAGCTATTAAATGCTGGATATGAGGTAGTAGTTGTAGATAACTTTTCAAATAGTAAGCCAGAAGCATTAAAAAGAGTTCAGGATATAACAGGAAAGACTTTAAAGTTTTACGAAGCAGATATTTTAGATAAGGAAGCTTTAGAAAAGGTATTTAGTGAAAATTCCATTGAGGCTGTAATTCACTTTGCTGGACTTAAGGCTGTGGGAGAGTCAGTGCAAATTCCTCTTAGATACTATCACAACAATATCACTGGAACTTTAATTCTTTGTGAAGTTATGGAGAAGTTTGGAGTAAATAAAATGGTATTTAGCTCTTCAGCAACGGTTTATGGAATGAACAACATATCACCATTAACTGAAGACTTACCTCTTAGCACAACAAACCCTTATGGAAGCACAAAACTTATGATAGAGCAAATTTTAAGAGATGTGTTTGTGGCAAATTCAAAGTGGAGCATTGCTCTTTTAAGATACTTTAATCCAATTGGAGCTCATGAAAGTGGAAAAATTGGAGAGGATCCTAATGGTATTCCAAATAACTTAATGCCATACATAACCCAAGTTGCAGTGGGTAAGAGAGAAAAGCTTGGGGTCTTTGGAAATGACTATGAAACCCATGATGGTACAGGGGTAAGGGATTATATCCATGTAGTTGACCTTGCTAAAGGCCACTTAAAAGCTGTTGAAAAGATTATGAATTCTACTGGAGTTGATGCTTACAACTTAGGTACTGGAGTTGGCTACAGTGTTTTAGATGTGGTTAATAGCTTTGAAAAGGCTACAGGACAGAAAATTCCTTATGAAGTAACAGCTAGAAGATCAGGAGATATCGCAACTTGTTTTGCAGATTCTACTAAGGCCCTTAAGGAATTAGGCTGGAAGGCAGAGAAAACCCTTGAGGACATGTGCAGAGATTCTTGGCACTGGCAACAAACAAATCCAAGCGGGTACGAAGTACCCCAGGGGTGCGCGGATTCTGTCGAAGGAATTTAATATTTTAGAATGATAAAAGTGTGGTGATAAAATGAATCTGGACATTTATAGTTTAGCAGAAAGTGATGAAATAGAGTGTAAAGATGCATCGGGAGGGTTGCCAAAAGATTTATGGGAATCTTATTCTGCCTTTGCAAATACAAATGGTGGAACTATATTATTAGGAATACAAGAAAAGTCTAACAAGTTTTATGTTACAGGAGTAGATAATCCAGATCATTTAATTAAGGACTTTTGGGATAATATAAATAATCCTAAGAAGGTGAGTGCCAACATTTTAAGTAATGAAAATGTAGAGTTAAAAGTATCTGATGAAAAAAGCATAATAAAAATAACTATACCAAGAGCAGATAGGAAGCAGAGACCTGTGTATATTGGTGAAAATCCTTTTAATGAAGGTAAACATTCAGGTGTATTTAGGAGAAACTATTCAGGTGATTATAAATGTTCAAGGGAAGAAATAACTAGAATGCTGGCTGATCAAACAGAGGAATCACAAGATAGCAAAATATTAGAGGGTTTTGATATAGATGATTTAAATGAAGATTCTATAAAAAGCTTTAGAAATAGGTTGAGTGCAGTTAAGCCAGATCATCCATGGATATCCCTTGATACAAAAACGTTTTTATATAAATTGGGCGCATATGGAAAGGATAGAAAAACCAGTCATGAGGGGGTTACTGTTGCTGGACTTTTGATGTTTGGAGAAGAAAGGGCCATAATTGATGAGTTTCCAAAATATTTTCTTGACTATAGAGAAAAATATTCAGAAGATATTAGGTGGGAATATAGAGTAATATCCTCTGAGGGAACATGGTCGGGAAATATATTTGATTTTTATTATAAGGTCATTAATAAAATAGTTGATAATATAAATGTTCCTTTTAGGGTTATTAATGGTACTAGACAAGATGATACAAGAGTTCATAAGGCTATAAGAGAAGCAGTAGCCAATGCACTTATACATGCAGACTATAGAGTTCCAAGAGGAATAGTTATTGAAAAAGGTAAAACCTACTTTAAGTTTTCTAATCCTGGCACGTTAAGAGTTTCTAGAGAAGAAGCTTTAAAAGGTGGAGTGAGTGATCCAAGAAACGAAAATATATTTAAAATGTTTAATCTGCTAGGCATTGGAGAGCGTGCAGGGTCAGGGCTAGAAAATATTCAATTAGCATGGAAAGAACAGAAGTGGATTGCACCAGACTTAGAAGAGGAATACAATCCAGATAGAATAAATCTTATCTTAAGAACTGTTTCAATGCTCCCCATGAAAAGCGTTGAATTGCTTAAGGAGATATTAGAGGAAGAATACGAACAATTGAACAAGGATGAGGTTATGGCACTTATTACTGCACATCAAGAAGGTTATGTTACTAATTATAGATTACAACAACTAATTGACACTCATGCCATAAATAGTAATAAAGTTTTGTCATTACTAGTTGAAAAGGGATATCTAGAATCAGATGGTATAGGAAGAGGAACTAGATATTATTTAGCAAAAAATTTTAAGATAATAAATGAACACAATATTAATAAGGCAGATGATAAAAAAAACCAAGCCTCTGAAGAGAATAAAGAGAGTGATTCTACTTTATTAAATAATGATGAAGTGAAAGTAATTAATTTTATTAAGAAGAATGGTTATATTAATAATAGTCTTAGTAGAGAAACCCTAGGATATACAAAACATCAAAGTGTTATTTTGTTTAATAGCTTAATAGAAAAGGGCTTGATAGAAAAGAAGGGAAAGAGTAGCAGCACAACTTATCAATTAAAAAAAATTTAACCATTGAATACTCTAACATTGAGAAAAGATCATGATATCCGACAGGTCGTCGGAGGACCGACGAGTCGTCCGACGAGCAAGTTAATCCCCAGGGGTGCGCGGATTCTGTCGAACTAGCCTTATTCAAATGAATGAGGCTAGTTTTTTTCGTTTTTTTACCCCAGGGTGTATTGAATAAATAGATTAAAAGTGGTAAGGATTAGAATAGTTTATAAAGGGATGTGAACTTATGGGAACCAAGCCACGAGTATGGTATCCAGGAGCAGCTTATCATGTAACTGCAAGAGGAAACCATAAAAATGATATTTTTAAAGATAAACAGGATTTTCAAGTATATTTATCTATAATTGAACAAGCTATAGAATATTATGAGAACATGTATGAGGTCATATGTTATTGCCTTATGACAAATCATGTACATATGCTTGTAGAAACTAAGGAGAAACAGCTAGGTTATTTTGTGGGACGAGTTAATTCTATATATGCAAAGTATTTCAACAGTAAATATGACTATGTAGGTCACTTGTTTCAAGATAGATATTTTTCTTCTTTAATAGAAAATTGTGGGCAAATGCTTGTAACTAGTCAGTATATCCACCTAAATCCTGTTAGAGCAAATATGGTGAATAGACCAGAAGACTATGAGTGGAGCAGCTATAGCATGATTATAGGCCTTAGAAAAGAAAAACTAATCAAGTGTAATAAAATTCTTTCTTATTTCCATGAGAAAAATAGCAGAGAACGTTATAAGGAATTTGTTTTGGCACCCCAGAAGAAGCTGTAACACCCCAGGGGTATGCGGATTTTGTCGATATTTCAATTTTGGTTGAAGTATCGACTTTTTCCATTGTTTCCATATTACAAATAAAGGTTTTATATAGATTAATAATATGGTATTATATATTAGGTATAGGAATATTCAAAAATGATTGTATAAATAATAAACATAAATTAGGTATTAAATCATAGGAACTTTATTATATAGGTACCTATATGTAAAATTAGTATTACTTTTGAGCTGTTTAGGGGTTTGCGGAACTTTTTTATAAGCTTGTAACCTTTGTGCAGCATAACAATAAGTAGTGATTTACTTGTAATACTATAAAATATCTAATTAATAATACAAAATGTAGGTGAATTTATGAAGAAGATACTATATGTTACTAATACAAGCAGGTCTGTAAATACTTTTTTCATACCACATATGAATGCCTTGGTGGACCACGGCTATAAGGTGGATTGCGCTTGTAAAATAGGCCATGCCATTTATAAAGAAAGAGTTAGAGATGATATAGAATTTTTTGATGTACCTTTTAGTAGAAACCCTCTTAGTACGGATAATGTAAAGGCTTTTAAGCAGTTATGCGAGCTTCAAAGAAATAATCAGTATGATGTGATTCATGCTCACACACCTATAGTAGCAGCTTATGTGAGATTAATGAAGTTAAAATTTCCAAACTTAAAAATAATGTATACCGCTCATGGGTACCATTTTTATGAAGGTGCGTCTAAAGTGAATTGGGCCATATATTACCCAATTGAAAAAATTCTAGCAAAATATACAGACTTGCTAATTAACATAAATGATGAAGACTATAATGCTTCAAAAAAGTTTTCTTGCAAGAAATTAGCTAAAATCAATGGAGTAGGTATAGATTTAGATAAGTTTAAAGTATTAGAAGAGCATGAAGTACTACATGTTAGGGCTTCATTAGGACTATCAAAGGAAGATTTTGTAGTTGTAATGATTGCAGAACACAATAAGAATAAAAATCAAATACAGCTTTTAAATGCTATGGAAATTTTAAAGTCTAAGCATGAAAACATAAAGGCGGTTTGTATAGGTGATGGAGAACTTCTAGAAGAAATAAAAGGGGAAGTAGAGAAGAGAGCTTTAAGCAATGTTAAAATTTTAGGTTTCAGAAAAGATGTAAATGAAATTATAAATGCTAGTGATGTTGCTATACTACTATCTCATAGAGAAGGATTACCTAAGAACTTAATGGAAGTTATGGCTTGTAAAAAGCCTTTGATTGGAACTAATGTAAGGGGTATAAGAGATTTAATTGAAGATGGCGTTAATGGTAAAATAGTACCTTTAGGGGACCCTGTTAAAACTGCTGAAGCTATCGAATATCTATATAATAATAAACAAATGCTAAAAGCTATGGGAGAAGAATCTTATAATAAGATACAAAAGTTCACCATGGATGAAATTTTAGAGGAGATATTACGTCTTCACAACCAGGTTTTAAACCAATAATGTGAATTTAAGAGAGGTAGTTCATGTTTTATATAGCAGTTTTTTTAGGTTTATGTGTTTTATCCTATTTTGAATATAGAGGAAAAAGTTTTAAATACTTATCCTTAGAGACTTTGTTTTTAATTGTTACTTTGATTACGGTATTTAGATTTGGGCAAGGAACAGATTACTTTGCCTATGTAGATATTTATGATAAGACTCCTTCATTTTTAGGAGTATCAAGCTTTGGAGAAATTTTTGCCACCAATAGTGATGTAGAGTTTGGTTATGTACTTTTTATGGCTATTTTTAAAACTCTTCACTTAAACTTTGAAGTTTTTTGTGGAGTTTCAGGAATTATAACCATGTACCTTTTCTACAAATTTATTAAACAAAATGCAAAGCTTCCAATTACAGCCTTTTCTGTTTTTTATGTGCTTTACTATTTAGTTTATGTATTAAGTGGAATGAGACAAGGCTTAGCTATTGCCATATTTGTGGGCATTGGAATCCAGTTATACAAAAGAAAGAAATATAAGGAATTTGTTCTGCTAGTTTTATTAACAGCTACCATACATGTATCTATCTTGGTTACTTTGATGGTTTTTGTTTTAGATAAGTTAGGAGATAACTACAAGTTTTATTGCGCTTTAGGTATTCTTGCTATTTTAATTATATATTTTAATTTTGATGTGGCTATAATTAATTTAATGCCAGGGTTCCTAGCAGATAAGTTATCTATGTATCTTACTGATGGAAGAGCATCTATGATGTCCTTTATAAATAGATTCACAATACTTGCTCTTGTGCTGTTTTATTCCTTTGGAGAGAAGGAAGATAAGGATTTAATTTTCTTTAAAAAGATTTATATATTTAGCTTTGTTTTATATCTTCTTACTATGAAGAGTATGACCATATCCACTAGAATAACCTTATACTTTAAGATTTTTGAGGTTATTTTAATACCTAATGTGGTGATGAACCTATTAAGAGATAATAAGAAGTTTAAGGCTTTACAGCTCTATGGAATGTCTATGGCAATAGTTGCTGTACTTTTAATTAAAACCTTAAATGCTTTCCTTGATGAAGGATATTATAAGGATCACGTTAATGTAGTTAACTATCCTTATGTTACAATATTTAATAAAGATCGTTTGTGGGATTTTAAGGAACATTAACCGCATACCCCTGGGGTGCGCGGTTTTTGTCGAAATTAAATTTAAGTAAGGGAGTGATTTTAATGCTAGCTGAAAAGAAACATATAACTTATGAAGAATTTTTAAACCTTGATAATAGTATAGAAGAATTATTAGAGTATATTGATGGAGTTGTTTATTATCAAGCATCACCTTCAAGAATACATCAAGTTGTAGCTATAAATATAGCCACAGAATTTAATATGTTCTTTAAAAATAGTGCATGTAAGCCTTATATTGCTCCTTTTGATATTATACTGAAAAATGAAAAGGAAACATATCCAAGAAAGGTTATTCCAGATATAAGTGTTATTTGTGATACCACAGGACTTAACGATCAAAACTATGTAGGAGTACCTAATTTAATTGTAGAAATATTAAGTCCATCAAATGAAGCTCATGATTTAATAACAAAGATGAATTTATATCAAAACTTTGGTGTAAAAGAATATTGGATAGTGAATCCTAAGATAAGAACCATTTCAATATATAAGTTAAATGAAAATGGATTATATGAACAGTTTGCAGTATATAAAAATGAAGAAGTGCTTGAAGCTGCTACTTTTGCAGAGTTAAAATTAGGGTTAAAGGATATCTTTGAATTTTAGCTGATTTATATTATATTAACCCCAGGGTTCCCACGGAAACCCCTGGGGTACGCGGTTTTTGTCACAATGAGATTGATTTAGTAATTCAATAATTATTTAAAATTATGATGTCCAAATAATAAAACTCGGGATTTGCATCCCGAGTTTTTTATTTAGTAACAAATTGTTTTTCCTCATTATTTACACATGGTTTATTGTAGGCAATAGGCTCCACATGATTAAAATGAGTGTACCTATTATATTCAGGGGGAGGAGTCATGTAGCTACCTCCATACTGAGTAACTAAAAAGCTATGACAATTGTTTGGAACAGAAAACTCTCCATCTTCAAACTTCATTTTCTTAAGAGGATATATTACTTCAGAATCATATACCTTGTCCCAATTTAAGATATCTGTTCCATAGCCATAATTGGTTTTAGGATTATTCTTCATGGAATTTATTCTTTGTTCTCTTGACTTAAGGCTTAAGTTATATATCTTTTTATGATTTAAAATAGAAAATATAATTGTAAGTCTACTAAGTAGTCTAACTATGTTTTTAGGCAAGTTACTTCCTTTAAAAAAAGGTTTCTTTAAAGGTGCGTTCACTAAAAAGGACTTTATGAAAAGATGCTTATGAAGCTTCTCTGAAAAGTTTCTTTTAAAGAAGTTATCACTATAGCTGTCAAAAGGAAATATATCAATGTAAAGACCACTAATATGATCCTCTGCACCTTTTTCAATAATGCGAGATTTTGTATCTATTACATTCCCCCAAGTGTGCTTTGGATTTTCAGTGGTATCATAACATTTAAAGTAAAGATCCTCAGGAAGCTCTTGTTCTATAATTTCAATAAACCTTTCATAATGTTCCCTTGGCATAGCAATGTCTATATCATCATCCCAAGGAATAAAACCTCCATGGCGAACAGCTCCTAAAAGCGTTCCTGAGTCTAGCCAGTAATCTATAGAATTTTTTTCACATATATAATCTACTATTTTTAACATTCTAAGCATAATTAATTGAGATTGCCTTAATACAGTTTCATTTGTATGCTCTTCCCTATCATCAGGAAAAAGCTTTGAAAAATCTTCCTTCATTTTTTTCACCCCTTATGTTTATGTAGTTATTTTGCTATTTAAAAAAGCAAGTTACCCAGTTTTATAGAATTTGTAAGCTTAGTTATATGAAGAAAAGCTTAAAGCTATTCGTCTACTGTAGCTTTAAGAGAAATATCTATTGTGGTAAAACATAAGTTCATTATACACAAGTTACCATATTATTTCTACATTTTAAACATAGGTATGAAGGGGGTTATATAAAGTAAGCCTGCGTTAAAAATATATACAAAGATATAATAAAGCTTAAAATTACTACCACCTTATAGTGAAAATTTAGCATATGCATTTGGTAAATGCTTTATTAGAACTGGACTTTTAGATGATATTCATAGGAATAAATTTAATAAATATAAGAATTAATAATAACTGCTGTCAGAAAGACTTATGATCACAGTTATTTTAATTTTAAAGGTGATATTAAGTTATGAAGTAAATGTAAAATCTATAAAAATTCATTGCTTTATGGATAAGCCTGTACTATAATTTATACATGATTCAAATTTTGAATGAGTTTAGGTGATGTAACTGTGATTGAAACGGAAATACTGCAATTTATTAGCAATAATAGTAGCACAACTCAAGGACATATAGCTAAGGCTTTGAATATATCCGTTGGAAAGGTGAATTACTTGATAAAAGACCTTTTAATAAAGGATTATATTCAAGTTCATAAAGAAGGAAATAGGTATAGATATATTCTTAAAGATAAGGGAATGGAATACCTAGAGACGGAGTTACATAGTACTCAGCGTAGAAAAATTGATCTTGGGAAAAGTGATTCAAAAATTGAATTGGCTGTAATTTTACTTGCAGGAAAAAATGAAGAACTTAGAGAAACTGTGGGAGTTCTTAGTGTTAAGGATGAACCTTTAATAGAAAGAACCATAAGACTTCTAAGAAAAAAAGGCATTGAAAATATTATATTAATCTGTGGGTATAATAAGGAAAAGTACGAGTATTTGCTAGAACGCAATGTAGTGCTTTTAGAAAATCCTGATTATGAGAAAACAGGCACCATGTATTCACTGTCTGTGGCCAAGGATTATATAACTTCAGATTTTATACTTCTAGAAGGAGATATAGTTTTTGAAGAAAAATTACTAGATGTTTTAATTAGTAATAGAAGTAAGAATTGTGTAACCATAACTAACTTAAGTGATAGAGATGATGAAATATATGTGGAGACAAAAAATGATTATATTCATAACATCTCTAAGGACATTCATCATTTAAATAAAATTCATGGAGAGTTAATTGGAGTTACCAAAATATCTAAGATGGTTTTTGAGAAGATGATGCATAGATTTTCCCAGGGAACAAACCCTTATGTAAACTATGAATACATGTTATTAGACGTAGCTGAGACCTTTAAGGTTCACTATGAATATGTGCCCAACATTGTCTTTGCAGAAATTGATAATTTAAAGCAGTACTACTATGTGAAGAGGGAAATAGAACCCTTACTTGTATAAGGCATCTTCAAAAAATAAATAAGTCAATCTGTTCGTCTATTTTGTGATATACTGCGTCAACAGAACCCTTAGATAGCTACACTATCTGCGGAACCTGTTTCCTTGTCTATCTCAAAATATACTTCACATCTTGGACTTGTTATTTATTTTCAGATGCCTAAAAATAACTAAGTATTTTAAGGAAAGCACATTTGTCTACTTATTTCTATATTGTAAAAGGTGCTTTCTTATATAAATATATTATAATGGAGGAGGTGAACTGTTGTATTTAATCTATAGAAAATAGATAAAAACTAGTATTAATAGGTACATTTAAGCTTATTTTGGTTATAATATTAATAGCTATTGTGAATCCCAGACATTGCGAAAGTGATGTAATCATAGGGTAGAACCTTGAGGGTGTTAGTGTTTAAATAAGGCTACTTGCGTAAGTAGTTAGCGAGAACCAAGCAAAGTAAGTTAATACAAGATATTGCACTTAAAAGTAAACTTGTATATGTACCGTGCGTTGTGCGGGAGTTTAAGCCTTTGGAGCAACATATCAAACTGGAGTAGTCTTATGATAAAACAGGTTGCGTTGAATAAGGAATAAATCTCTAAGTATTAGGTTTTAGTAGATTTTATACAACGGAATTGAGATGAAAAAAGTATACATAGCAATGAGTGCAGATTTAATCCATCATGGGCACTTAAATGTTATTGAAGAGGGAAGAAAATTAGGGGAAGTTATAATAGGACTTCATACAGATGATGTAATATCAGAATATTGGAGAACACCACTTTTAAGCTACAATGAAAGAAAAGTTATTGTAGAAAATATTAAAGGTGTATCAGAGGTAGTTCCACAAGATGAATTAGACCAGGTAGCTAACTTATTAAAAATAAAGCCTGACTACGTAGTTCATGGAGATGACTGGAAAGAAGGTCTTCAAAAGAACTTAAGAGAAAGAGTTATTGAAACTTTAAAACAGTGGGGCGGAGAATTAGTAGAAGTTAAGTACACTGATGGGGTTTCAATTTCTAAACTTGACGAAACTATTAACCTAATTGGAACAACTCCAGCTAACAGAATGAAAAAGCTTAAAAAATTAATAGGAAGCAAGCCAGTAGTTAGAATTATGGAAGCTCACAATGGTCTTACTGGACTTATTGCTGAGAAAACTAAAATAGAAAAAGACGGAAAAATTAAAGAGTTTGATGGTATGTGGATTAGCTCGCTATGTGACTCTACAGCTAAAGGAAAGCCAGATATAGAGCTTGTTGACTTAACTTCAAGACTTAATACTATTAATGATATATTAGAAGTTACAACTAAACCTATTATTTTAGATGGTGACACAGGCGGAAAGATTGAGCACTTTGTTTACACAGTTAAAACTTTAGAGAGATTAGGAGTTTCAGCTATTATCATAGAAGATAAAGTTGGACTTAAGAAAAACTCACTATTTGGTACAGATGTAGAGCAAACTCAAGATACTATAGAAAACTTCTGCGATAAGATTAGATCAGGAAGAGCTGCTAGAGTTACAAATGATTTTATGATTATTGCAAGAATTGAAAGCTTAATTTTAAAAGCTGGAATGGATGATGCTATAGCTAGAGCTAAAGCTTACGTTGAAGCAGGAGCAGATGGAATCATGATCCATAGCCAACAAAAGGATGGAAAAGAAATCGTTGAATTCCTTTCAATCTTCAATCAATTTGAGAAAAAGGTTCCAGTGGTAGTTGTACCAACTTCTTACTCTCATATGACTGAAAAAGAGCTATACGAAGCAGGTGCAAGTGTTGTAATTTACGCTAACCACTTAATCAGAAGTGCTTACCCAGCAATGGTTAACACTGCAAAATCTATCCTTGAAAATGATAGAGCTCTTGAAGCTAAAGAGTATTGCATGCCAATAAAAGAAATTTTAACTTTAATTCCAGGAGGAAAATAAAGTGATAAATACTGGACTGTTTTATGACATGTTAAAAGAGAATGGAGTGGACTTCTTTACAGGAGTTCCCGATTCTCTATTAAAAGACTTTTGTGCCTATGTAATGGATAATACAGAAGAAAGCAATAACATAATTGCTGCTAATGAGGGTAATGCCTTAGCTATGGCTTCAGGTTACCACTTAGCTACTGGAAAGTTTGCCTTAACTTATATGCAAAACTCAGGGATTGGTAATATTGTTAACCCTTTATTATCTCTAAATGATGCTTTAGTTTATAATATACCATCTCTTCTTTTAATAGGCTGGAGAGGAGAGCCAGGTAAAAAGGATGAGCCTCAACATAAAAAGCAAGGTCTTGTTACTGTAGAGCTTTTAGATACTATGGGTGTTAAGTATGAAGTTTTATCAGAGGAAGATACTGTAGATAGCGCAAAAGAGAAAATAGAAAAAGCTATAAACCACATGAAAACAACTAATGAGCCTTTTGCACTAGTTGTTAGAAAAGGTACTTTTGAGCCCTATAAGCTTCAAAAGAAAATAGAGACTTCTTTTGAAATGAATAGAGAAAAAGCCATTGAAGTTATACTTTCAGCTATGGGTAAGGACGAAGTTATTGTTTCAACTACTGGTATGGCCTCTCGTGAGCTATTTGAACTTAGAGAAGCTAGAGGAGAAGGACATGAAAGAGACTTCTTAACAGTAGGGTCTATGGGACATTCTGCTCAAATAGCACTAGGAATAGCCCTAGCTAAGCCTGAAAGAAAAGTATTTTGTTTAGATGGTGATGGAGCTACCTTAATGCATATGGGTGGTCTTGCTATAATCGGAAATCAACAGGTTAACAACTTTAAACATATAATCATAAACAATGGAGCTCATGATTCTGTTGGTGGTCAGCCAACTATAGCTTTTAACATAGACCTTCAGGGAATTGCAAGAAGCTGCGGATATAAAAATGTATTTTCAGTAACTACTAGTGAGGAACTTAAAGAAGCTATGACCCTATTAAACAATGCACAGGGTCCAGCACTACTTGAAGTTAAGGTTAATGGAGGCGCTAGAAAAGATTTAGGAAGACCAACTACTACTCCAATAGAAAACAAGTTAGCTCTTATGCAATTTTTATCAAAGTAGATGGGAGAGTTAATTATGGAAGTTAAAAGAAATGTGTTATTAAATCCAGGTCCTGCTACTACTACTGATACTGTAAAGTTTGCTCAAGTGGTTGCAGATATTTGCCCAAGAGAGCAAGAGTTTGGGGATGTTATGGAGTTTGTTTCTAAAGAGCTTACAAACTTTGTAGGAAACAATGAAGAATATACTACAGTACTATTTGGTGGTTCTGGAACTGCTGCAGTTGAAGCTATGCTTAGTTCTGTAGTAGGTGAAGATACTGTTGTTATTATTAATAACGGTGCTTATGGTAAGAGAATGTGTGAGATTGCTGAAGCTTATGGACTTAAGTTCATAGAATTTAAGAGCTCTACAGTGGATGCTATAGACTATGAAAAGTTAGAAGGAGTTATTAAAAACTCCCCAGATAAAATCAGTCACTTAGCTGTAATTCACCATGAAACTACTACAGGATTACTAAATGATGTAGCAAGACTTGGACAACTTTGCAAAAAGCATAATATAGATTTAATTGTGGATGCAATGAGTTCTTATGCTGGAATTCCTATTGATATGAAAAAAATGAATATAACTTACTTAGCTTCAAGCTCAAATAAGTGTATTCAAGGTATGGCTGGGGTTAGCTTTGTTATTGCAAACTTAGAAGCACTATTAAAAACTAAGGAATTAAAGCCAAGAAACGTGTATCTAAACTTATTTAAGCAATACGAGTATTTCATTAAGAACTATCAAATGAGATTTACTCCACCAGTGCAAATACTTTATGCTTTAAAACAAGCAATTGTTGAAGCTAAAGAAGAAACTATTGAAAAAAGACATGAAAGATATGTAAGAAGCTGTGATACTCTACTTGCTGGGCTAGACAGATTAGGTCTTGTGCACTTAGTTAAGGAAGAAAATCACTCTAAGCTTATTACATCAATTATAGAGCCTAAGGTAGAAGGCTATAGCTTCGATGCTATGCATGATTACCTTTATGAAAGAGGCTTCACTATTTACCCAGGAAAAGTATCTGATGCAGATACCTTTAGAATTGCTAACATTGGGCAAATAGACTATAAGGATATGGAAGGTTTCTTAGCTGCTCTTGAGGCGTACTTAAAAACCATAAACTATATTTAATAGTACTTTAGAACTTTAGCTACCTGATTTGTTCAAGTAGCAAAATCAAGTGCCTATATTTAGAATAATTTTATCAAACTACCCTGATGATTAATGATAGTCCTTTATACAACAAGGGATTGGTTAATTATCAGGGTATTTTAACGAGATTTTAAAGAATAGTTACATCCTATTCTTTAAGGTAACAAAAACTTCTAATTACAAAATGCCCTTGCTCAAGCCAAATTTTCATCCAAAGATAAATTTTAAAAAGAACTTGGTGATTATATAATGTAAAATTAAAGTTTTAAGCTAAAAAATACTTGTTTTTATAAAAAAAATAAGTCTTTTTAAAGCGAATAGGGGAAAATAGTGATATAATTAGCAGTGTTTGTTATAATACTAAATAAAGTAATTGAAGTATACATTATATTGATATATAAGGAGTGAACATAGATGAGAGCTATTATTTTGGCAGCAGGGATGGGTACAAGACTTAGACCTTTAACAGATAATATTCCTAAATCACTAGTTAAGGTATTAGGAGAGCCAATGGCTGAAAGACAAATAAAGTTTTTAAGGGAAAAAGGTATAGATGACATAATAGTAGTAACGGGATATTTAAGTGAGAAATTTGAATATCTTAAAGAAAAGTACGGAGTAAAACTAATACATAATGATAAATATGATTTATACAATAATGTGTACACCATGTATTTAGTAAGGGATTACCTTGCAGATGCTTATGTTACAGAAGCAGATGTGTATATGGTAAGAAATTACTTTGAAGAAAGTCCTAAGACTTCAACTTACTTCTCAGGAATCAAAGAAGACTTCCTGAAGGAATGGAAGGTAAAGTTTGATGAAAATAATAAGGTTTATACCCTAGAGGTTGGACCTGGAACGGATTACATCATGTCAGGGGTTTCCTATTGGAGTAAGGAAGATGGTGCTTTAATTAAAAAGCAACTTGAAAAGGTTATTGGGGGAGGAAACTTTGATAACGTATATTGGGATGATGTAGTTAGTGAGATAATGACAAAACTAAATGTTTATATTAATAAAATAGATTCTAATGATTGGTTTGAAATTGATTCCTTAGAAGATTTAAAAAAAGCAGAAGAATATTTACAGGGAAATAAATTAGTTTAATTTTTACATTAGGAATTTATAATTTACTAAAGCACTATGAAACTTATTGGTTTTATAGTGTTTTTTATAGGGATTTATTTTATATAAAGATATTCAGTTTTATTAGGTTTTAAAATCATCGTTGTCATTTATTGCTAATAGGGTATAATAACTATATTAAAATACTTTGAAAAGGTGGATACTTATGAAATCAAGTTACTTGCTTTGGATAGTAATACTATTTTTTGCTATGGTGTTTTTAAATAAAAAGAATTATAAGGTTGATAGCTATACAGTAACTTCTCAAATAAAGGGTATTGCAATATTGCTTGTTATTTTTGGGCATCTTTCTAGGGTAGCAGAAATACATAATCCCATTCTAAACCTCTTAGGAGCCAATGGGGTATGTATATTTCTATTAATTTCAGGATATGGGCTTTATAAATCTTCAGAAAAGAAAGGGATTACTTTTAGCTATTGGAAGAAGAGGATAGTTACAGTACTTATACCCTATAGCTTAATTACTGGAATCTTTCTACTATATGATAGGTTTTTCTTAAATAAGGAGTATTCTAAAATATATATTTTAAAAAATATTTTAGGTATAGATAACTTAACTAGATTTGATGGCACTATGTGGTATATTCAGTTTATATTAAGTTGGTATATAGTTTTTGGCATAGTATTTTATTTTAATAAATATAAGGCTTTAAGAATAAGTATTTTATTTTTATTTTCTATAATTTTTTATAGTCAAATGAACAGAGAGCCTTTCTCTATGTATTATTATCAATGTGCAGTCCATAGTTTTTGGTTTCCCATAGGAGTATTAGTTGGAGCATATGGAGAAAGGCTCAGAACTATAGTTAATAGTAAAAGTAAAATTATTTTTATCAATCTTATTACTGTAATTTTCATATATCTTATTTATGGAAATATTAATACAAATAATAACCTATACATGCTTTATAATTTTTCGGTTGCGGTAGTACTTATTAGTACTATACTTATTATTTATAGCTTTAAAAAATATATTTATCTGTTAGATTATATAGGCTCAATATCTTTTTATCTGTACTTATTTGAAGGAGTTTTTATTTATAATTATAATATTATAAATAAAGACATGCCCATTTTTAGTTTTTTCCTATATTTTTTCATAATAACTGCTTTAAGTATGATTTATAAGAGGATAATTGAATTGGTAACAGGTAAGGTATTAGTAAATAAAAAAACTGTATAAGGCATCTGAAAATAAATAACAAGTCCAAGATGTGAAGGATATTTTGTGTTCACAAGCGGGCTTGTGCAGGCAAGGAAACAGGTTCCGCAGATAGTGGGGCTATCTAAGGGTTCTGTTGACGCAGTATATCACAAAATAGACGAGCAGATTGACTTATTTATTTTTTGAAGATGCCTAATATCTAAACTGCACATAATAACTTATTGATAGGTATTGCGAACATTGAAAATCTAAAGGAAATGACATATAATGAAAAATGTTAGGCTATAACCTAAATGCTAGGAGGAAGTTATGAAATTAGTAAGTATAATAGTTCCTGTTTACAATTTAGAAGACTATATATTATACAACTTGGAATCTTTAGAAAACCAAACCTATAGAAACATTGAGGTTATAATAATTAATGATGGTTCTACGGATAATAGCCTTCAAAGGATAAATGATTACATTAAAGGCAAGACTCTTACCTATAGGGTTTTTGATGTGAAAAATGGAGGGGTTAGCAAGGCTAGAAATATTGGCCTTAGGGAAGCTAAGGGAGATTATGTACTTCTTTTAGATGGAGATGACAAGCTAAAGCTTGAAGCTATTGAGAATATGGTGGCAAAAGCAGAAGAATATGGTGCGGACATATGCCACACAGGTTATGAAGAATTTGATGATTATAGTAAGCCGCCTATTGATAAGTATAAAGATCATTTAGGTTACTTATCTGAGCCGGTGCCGGGTTATGAAGCTTTAAAGAAGAAGCTTAGTAAAGAGATTTGGATTTGTACAGGTAATGCTCTTTACTCTGGACCAATGTTAAGAGATAATAACATATATTACTCTGAAGGAATGGCCTTTGGAGAGGATATAGAGTTTATTGGGAAATGCCTTTTTAATGCAAAGAAAGTTATTAGTGTTACAGAGGACTACACAGATATAATAAATAGAAATACCTCTGCTATGCACTCAAAGTTTTCTCCTAAGTACTTAGATGCTTTAAAAACCAATAGAAGCTTTTATAACTATGTAAATAAAAATTCTATTAATATAAGCAATGAGGAAATAGAAAAAATCAGTATCTACATAGACTTTGATTATGTAAATATATTCTTAGGATCTGTGAAAAAGGTCTTTGGTGAGTATAGCCTATTACAGTCTTTTAAGGCAATAAAGCGAATAAAAGAACTAGATATAAATCTTAAAGATATAGATCTAGGCAGAGTAAAAAATGTAATAGGAACTTTTAAGAAGGTAGAAATAAGTATATTTCAGTTCTCAAAGTTTTTATATTTCTACTGTGCAAAGATATTAGGCATCATCAAAAAATAAGTAAGTCAATTTGTTTTCAGATGCCTTAAGCTATTAAAGAAAGAGGTTAATTATATGAGTGAAAAAAGATATCATAAAATGGTAACCTGTGCAAGCTATGGGGGAACAGGTTCTAGCGTAATAACAGACTTATTAAAGGAATTTGATAATTGCAACTCCTTAGGAGAATACGAATTTAGATTTCTTCAAGATTATGATGGGGTTTCTACTCTAGAGTGTGCCCTTGTTGATAACCATCATAGAATGAATTCCGATATTGCTATACGTAGATTTAAAGATATAGTAGATTATCATTCAGGAAATGCCCTTGCAAAAAGATATGAAGGCTTCTTTCATGGTAAGTTTAAGGAAATATCCTACAAATACATTGATTCTCTTATAGACTTATCTTGGCAAGGGTATTGGGAGCAACATTCCATAGAAGCAAATCCAGTTTACACTTTTTTTGCGTATAAGCTATACCCTAGATTTAGAAAATTATTTAATAATCCTAAAGATACGGAAATAGTTGCTCAAACTCCTAAGAAAACTATGTATTTCTCTTATCCTCGTGAGGATTTTCATGAGAAAACTAAAAATTATACTAGAGAGTTATTTAACTCCATCGATGAGGAGTTTAAGTATGAGTATTTAGTGGCAGACCAATTAGTGCCGCCAGCAAATATCGGAAGGTATTTAAACTACTTTGATGATATTAAGGTTATAGTAGTGGATAGAGATCCAAGAGACTTATATGTGGCTAATAAATATGGCTGGAAAGAAAGCTGGATACCTACCCATGATTTAAACACTTATATTACTTGGTATAGAAAGTTAAGAGAGCATCAAAAATACCACACAGATGATCCAGAAAGAGTGCTTAGAATAACTTTTGAAGAAGCTGTTCTAAACTACGATGAAACTCTTAAGAGGATTTTAAATTTCTTAGATATAGACGAGAAACATCATGTAAGAAAAAGACAAGGTTTTAATCCAGACATATCAATAAAAAATGTGGCTTTATATAAAAAATATGAAGCTGATGAAGATATAAAAATCATAGAAAAAGAATTAAAAGAGTACTGTAGAGAAGTATAATAACTTGGAGGATAACATGAAGGAAAAAGAATATTTAGAACTGTATTACAAGGAAGACTCTATAGAATTAAAAGATATATTAAACTTAATATTTAAGGGTAAGTTTATTATTTTAGCTACAACTATTATATGTACGGCAGCAGCCCTTTGGTATGCTACTTCTAAGCCTGTTACTTATACTACTAAAGCTGAATTTGCTCAGCAAGGTGGAATATTTATGGCTGGAGATAAGATTGCAAAATCTTATGAGTTTAATGAAAATCTTGCTAAAAATGATACTTTAAAGACTTTATATAGTGAAAGTAATAAAGGCAAAGAAGCCTCTAAGGAGAATGTAACTAATTGGGCAAAATCCATGGTTACAGTTAAAGCAGAGGAGCTAAATACCACAGTTAATGATTATGTAAGAAAAATAACCTTTACAGCTACTGGTAGTAGTGAGAAGCAAGTAGTGGATTTAATAAATGCATATAAAAATACCATGGATTTAACTATGACACAAGAGAAAACTAGGTATTATGATGATCGAATTAAGGAACTAGATAAAAAGCTTGAAATTTTAAAGGATATGAAGGCTTCAGAAACCTCTTATAGCTTTACTGTGGATGAAATATCAAGAATGAAGCTAGAAAAGGAAAGTGCAAAACTGTTAACTCCAGTTGGTTCTTTAGATAAAATCGATGAAGTAGTTCCAAGTAAGAAAAAGTATGGTGTTATGGGACTTGCAGGAGGAGTAATATTAGGCTTGGCTATAGTCTTTGGATGGGATTTTCTGAAAAATGTTAAATAAAGAGGAAATATCTTTATTTTGTGTTAGGAGGGGATTCTAATATATATTTCTATTGCTAAGCAAAAATTAAACTTTAAAATGGTTTTTATCATAATTACCTTAATTTATACTACATTCTTAGCTAAGATTCCTAGGTTTAGTACCTTAACAAATTTCTTACTGCTAGGTTGGGCAGTGGCTATAATGTTTTTAGAATTTAAGAAGGATGGAACCTTAGCTATTAAAAGGTATAAGTACCCTTTGGTTATATTTTTCCTTCTTGGTTTTGTTACCATATTCCTTATGAAAGGAAAAGTAGGAAACTTAAAGCTTTGGGCTTCACTTTGGATTCAGTTTTTTATACTCTTTAGTGAGGTTAGAATCAATAACAAATATGTAGTTGTTAAGGAGTTAAGTACCTTATGTAAAACTTATATAATAATAAGTTTTGTAGCTTCCTTTGTCACTTTAGTAATGTACGCTTTGGATATAAATTTTGTATTTATGAAAGAGCGCTACGGGATGACTCCTTACGGAGCCTACACTGGAGTTTATACAGGTTCTAATACAGAAGCTTTAGTAGCCTGTTTGTCTATTATAATTACTTTATTGATTTTAAAATTAAAGGTTACAAATAAAATTGGTGTGATTTTTTATTTTTTCAACATAGGAATTCAACTCATAGTACTAAATATGTCAAAGGGAAGAGGAGCTATGGTAGGACTACTTGCCTATGCTATAGTATATTTATTTGTACTAATAAAATCCCAAAGACATAGATTCACCTATGTAATATATCTAGCACTAGGTGGAGGTCTAGGTGCCTTTATTCTCTCTAGATGGGGAGGATATCTTGTAAATAAGAGTGAGGGCTTAGGATTCTTCGGAGGAAGGCTTTCATTATGGTCACAAGGACTTAAGGTAGTGAAAAGCAACTTTTTCTATGGAGTAGGAGTTAGTAATGTAGTAGAAGAGGTTAAAAAAGTCGCAACCAAGCCACTTCCAGGTATAGAAGGAGGGGCTATGCACAATATTTACATTCAAACTGCAGTAAGCAATGGTGGAATTGCCCTATTATTAATACTAGTCTTCTTTATTTTCATTAGTGCTCTTATGTATAAAACTTTAGTTAAATACAAAGTAAATAATGTAGAAAAGAAGATTTTAGCATCTATCTTTGCTCTTACCATAGCTATTTATGTAATAAACTTTGTTGAAGCTAATATGCTTTATGTGGCAAACTTTGTGGCTACAGTGTATTGGATATTTTTAGGTTATGGAGTTACTATTGTGAAAAATAGTAAGGCATCTGAAAATAAATAACAAGTCAAAGATGTGAAGGCTATTTTGTGATAGACAAGGAAATAGGTTCCGCAGATAGTGGGGCTATCAAAGGGTTCTGTTGACGCAGTATAGCACAAAATAGACGAGCAGATTGACTTATTTATTTTTTGAAGATGCCTAAGAAAGAGCTTATAACAAAAAAGGATTAACCTTAATAAAAAACTATTATTAATAACTTAAGTCATTCTAGAAGGAGGTTTCTAGAGTGACTTTTTATTTTTGGTGAATATAATCTTTAAAATTACTAAATTTTACTTTTTAAGTTTACATTTGTTATTACTATACAAATTGCTATTCTGATGAACTTCACATAAAAAATTTTGTTATCCATGAAAAAGTTTAATAAATTCTATATTGCCACAATATTCTACATAGATTTTTAAATTTATGTATGTTAAAATATTTAAGTAAGGTTTAATGTATTAATTTGAGGATTTATATTATTTTGTGAGGAATGGAAGGTGGATAAAAGGTGAATTTTGTAAAACAAAGCATTAAACTATTTTTTCAATCAGCTGTGCTGTTAGGTGCTATATTAGCTATAAACCTTTTACTATTTAAAGGTACGATGCAGGTTAGTGCAATGAGTGCCACAGAAACAAAATTGTTTAATTTGATTGAGAAGTATGGAGAAGAAAACGTTATTGTTGAAAATGGATTGTCTATAAAAGTAGGACAAGAGAAAACTTTTGTGACTCAAGATATGGGACAAGCTACAGTTTGGGTATCAACTAACGACAACATTGTAAAGGTTATTAAAAATAATACTTTTAGGGGTATAGCTCCAGGGACAACCTTCTTAGTAAGTGAAGTTAATGGTAAACATCATATCTTAGAAGTTTTTGTTGATGATGGTAGCAGAATAAGCAGAAGTATAAATACAGCTTCTAGAAGTGTCAACAGTACAACAAATGGTACTTTTTATAAAGTGTTTATTGATGCTGGTCATGGTGGCAAGGACCCAGGTGCTGTAGCTAATGGGGTTAGAGAAGCCGATGTAAATATAGGTGTAGCACTTAAGGTAGAACAAAAGCTTAGGGCTAAAAATATTGATGTTATGATGAGTAGAACTACAAATGTCTTTGTAGAGCTAAAGGAAAGAGCAAGACTTGCCAATGAATATGGAGCTCATGTGTTTGTTTCAATACATGCAAATGCCGCTGGTTCTTCAGCAGCCAAAGGGATAGAAACTTACTATCATGAGGATAAACCAGCTCATAAGGTTTTTGCCAGCAGTATACAAACAAAGTTAGTTAACTATACTGGAGCAAATAATAGAGGCGTTTTAAGTCAAGACTTTTTAGTTAATAGAGAAACTAATATGCCTTCTGCCTTAGTTGAGTGTGGGTATCTTACTAATGGATCTGAAGCAGCTTTATTAGCTACAGATAGCTATCAAGAAAAACTTGCAAATGCCATTGTTGATGGGGTTGTTAATTATCTTCAAGAGAATGTGCAACCATATAAATGGATAAATGTAGATAATAAATGGTATTATGTTAATCCAGTAACTGGAGAAAAGAAAACTGGTTGGGTATTAGATAATAAAATCTGGTATTACCTAGATCCTCAAGGAGTAAGACAAACTGGATGGATTGATTACCTTGGAAGAAAGTATTACTTAGATTCTGAAGGAAAAATGAAAACTGGATGGTTACTATTAGAGGATAAGTGGTACTGTTTTGAAGACTCTGGTGCTATGAAGACAGGCTGGGCACTTATTGGAGGCAAATGGTATTATCTTGATAAAACTGGTGAGATGAAGATTGGCTTTATCACTGATAATAATAGAAAGTATTATCTAGGACCTTCTGGAGCAATGCAAACAGGATGGGTATTAGATAATAATATATGGTATTACTTTGATATTTACGGAGCAATGCAAACAGGCTGGATTAAGCCAGACAAAGTATGGTACTACTTAGATGGTAACGGAGAAATGAAGACAGGCTGGATTGATTATTATGGAACTAAGTATTACCTAAATAAGTATGGAGCAATGGAAACAGGATGGTTAGTTGACGGAAATACAAAATACTATTTAAGTGAATCTGGAGCTATGCAGAAGGGGTGGCTGCTTCAAGGTGGAAAGTGGTACTATTTAGATGCCAATGGTGCAATGAGAACTGGATGGTATAGGATTGATGGAGCAGAGTATTTCTTCTATGACAATGGACAGATGGCAGCTAACGTTCTAATTGAGGGAAGAAGAATCAATGTCTACGGTAGAGTTAGTTAATATTAGTAGGACTCTATAGAGAACTAGAGGTTCTATAGGATAATGAATTCATATTTATTCACTTGAAATTTCACACAAGATTTTAGTGTAAGGACTAGATTGATTTCTAGTCCTTTTATTTATGCTATAGTGAATATTTAGTACTACAATTTATGAAGAGATTGAGGTTGTTTATAGGTATAAGTTAAGTTGTTGATTTTGCTTCTCTTTGTATAGATGATTTAAGAACGGGGTGTATTTCCCTATATGTTGCAAAATCTTAGGCAATAATATATTATATATATGAATGTTCAAATAGTGAACAAAGGAGGGGCTTATGGATACTATAGAGGTTTTAAAGATCTTAAATCAGAATTCAAATATAAATCAAAGGGAAGTTGCATTAAAGTCCGGCTTATCCTTAGGAAAAGTTAATTTAATAATAGGACATCTTTTAAATAAAGAATATATATATTGTGAAAAGTTAGGGAAAAGCGTAAAGTATCACCTAACAGAAAAGGGCATAGAGGTATTAGAGGAAAACATAAAAAGTTACAGTGATGTAAAAATTAATATACATACAGACGAGTTTAAAAAGGTAAAGCAGGCAGTTATATTAGCTGCAGGCCGTAAATTAGATTTTGATAGACCAGTAGGTTTTTTAAAGCTAGATGACAATACTTTTATAAGTAGAACCATAAATATTTTAAGAGATCATGGCATTGAAAAAATTGTTATTATTACAGGATATAAAAAAGAGTATTTTGAAGAGCTTAACAAGCAAAGTAATATATTCTTAGTAACTAATGATAAATATAAATGGACTGGCACCATGAGTTCATTGAGTCTTGCACAAAAGTATATAACTGATGATTTTATTTTAATTGAAGATGATATCTTAATTGAAGAAAGTGCTATAACAGAACTTATTAATTCTCAGGAAAGAGATAGTGTTATAATCACCAATGAGAGCGGTTCTGGAGACGAGGCCTTTGTAGAATTAAGAAATCATTATGTTTATAAGATATCAAAGGACATACATCAATTAAACAGAATAGATGGAGAAATGATAGGAGTTTGTAAGATTTCTTATCAGGTTTATATGAAGATGTTAGAAGATTATAAACATAATAAGAACCCTTACTTAAACTATGAGTATCTTTTACTAGATGTGGCTAGAAATTATGAAATTGGATATATAAAAATAGATGATCTAGTTTGGGCAGAAGCAGATAATAAGGACCATTATGAGAAGATAATTGGCAATATATATCCAAGACTTAAAAGAAAAGAAATGAGCATTAAAATCAAGCAAATTAAGGACAATATAGCTAATGCACTTAAGGTAGATAACGAAGAAATAACTTCTGTGATGCCTTTTGGTGGTATGACAAATAAAAACTTTAAAATAACAGTAAGTGATAAAAACTATGTGCTTAGAATTCCTGGTAATGGTACAGAGGAAATGATTAATAGACAGGAAGAAATAGATAATGTAGAAGCTATTAAGGACTTAGGTATTGATGCTAATATTGTGTATTTTGGCCGTGAAGATGGAATTAAAATAGCAGAGTATATTGAAAATGCAGAAACCTTAAATGGTAAGACTGCAAAAAGAGAAGATGTTATGAAGCTTACAGCAGGAATTTTAAAAAAGCTTCATGATTCTCCGGTGAAGTTTAATAATTGTTTTGACGTATTTAAGAAAATAGAGGACTATGAAGGTTTATTAAAGAAGGTAAATGGAAATAACTTTGAAGATTACTATGAAATAAAAGAAAAGGTTATGAACTTAAAAACCCTTCAGAAGGATTTAGGTTTAGAATTTGTTCCTTGTCATAATGATACGGTTCCAGAAAACTTTATTAAAAGCGGAGATGATAGAATTCATCTTATTGACTGGGAGTATAGTGGCATGAACGATCCAATGTGGGATTTAGCTGCTCACAGCTTAGAGTGTGATTTTTCAGAGGATGATGAGGAGCTATTTTTAAGCTACTATTTTAGTGGGAAAGTAGATGAAAAATATCGTATACGAATACTTATCAATAAGATATGCCAAGATTTTTTATGGAGTATTTGGACTAATATTAAGGAAGCCAAAGGGGATGACTTTGGAACCTATGGAATAGATAGATATAACAGAGCAAAGAGAAATTTAAAGCGGAGGCACTTTAACAGATAACAAAACATTGCAGAAGTTTATAATAATATAGTGAAAATTTATAGATAGGAAGGGGGGAAGTTGCCAACCTTAGAGTATAATTCTTAAAAACGTGTGATATAATACTATTAGCTATTGTGAATCCCATACATTGCGAAAGTGATGTAATCATAGGGTAGAACCTTGAGGGTGTTAGTGTTAAAAATGCGAGAACCAAGCAAAGTTAGTAAATATAAGGGCGTACACTTTAAAGTAACCTTATATATGTACCATGCGTTGTATGGGAATTTAAGCCCTCGGAGTGTTATATCAAACGAAATTAGCCTTTAGTGAAATCGGATACGTTGAACAGGGAATTAAACAAGCTTTATAAGGTTTTATAAGGTTTTGGCAACGGACAAGTAATGAGAGCAATACTATTAGCAGCAGGAATGGGAACTAGATTAAGACCTATTACCCTAACTACCCCAAAGTCTCTAGTTCCAGTTAACGGAGTACCAATGGCTGAACGTCAAATTGAATTTTTAAAGGAAGTAGGAGTTGAAGATATCATAGTTGTTACTGGATATCTACACGAAAGCTTTAATTATTTAAAACAAAAATATGGAGTTAAACTTATTCACAATGATAAGTATGATGTTTATAACAACATTTACACCATGTATCTTGTGAAGGATTATCTTAAGAATTCTTATGTTATAGATGCGGATATATATTTGAACAACAACTTTTTCCTAGAAAGTCCAAAGACTTCTTTATACTTTAGTGCTAAAAAGAAGGATTTCGAAAATGAGTGGATGTTAAGATTCAATGAAGATTTAAGAGTTTATGATATTGAGGTTGGTACAAAGGAAGAAGATTATATTCTTTCAGGGGTATCCTTCTGGAGTGAAAAAGATGGAGAAAAAATTGTGAAAAAACTTGAGGAAGCTATTAAGGGTGGGGACTTTACTAACCTATACTGGGATGACATTGTAAAGGATAATATTAAGGATTTAGAAGTATATGTACATAAAATTGGCAGTGAAGATGTGTTTGAGGTGGACTCTATAGAGGACTTGAGAAAAGTAGAAGCTTACTTAAACCCAGCAAGCAATTAAAAAGAATTTTATAAATTATGAAGCATATGAAAGAAAAAGTTATTGAATTATATAACTTTTTCTTTTTTTAATAATAAACATTAGATGCTTTGGATAAATAATACATATAGTGCAAAACATCGAATTAGTGGAAAATAAAAAAGATTAACTTTACTTTTAATCTATGATAAAATTGACTAGGAATAAATAATAAAAGGGTTTATGTAAAGGTTTTATTTGCATATAGGCTTCTTCAGTTAAAGTTTAATTTTTCAGGTTCCAAAAGCCTTAAGTGAACCAGGGTAGGACCCATGTATAAGTTAAATTTTAACTCTGGTTACCTATAATATAAAACCATAAAATTCATAAACACTCCATTTACTCCTGACTTCACTGTGGAAAAACACAGGTGAAGTTAAAAACATCTAGAAAAAACTATAATGAGAGCATTTAGGGGGAAAACATGAGAAAGAGAGTTCTAGCTTTAGTATTAACAGCGTTAATAACCACAACACAATTTTCAGTAGTACAAGCATCTACAGCAGATTCATCTGCAAGCCAAAGCAATTTACAAGAAGTTCTAAAAGAGAATCAGCCTATCATTGAGAATACAAATCAATCACAGACACAACTAGATAATTCTCAGCAAAGTACAGGAGCTGAAACACCTGCTGAAGGAACTGGTGGAGAAGTTGGACAACCACAGCCAGAAGAACCACAACCAACAGAACCAGAAGCACCGGTAGAAGAATCACCCGTGGAGACTCCTATAGAGGAAATTCCAATTAAAACTACAGTGACTAAAACTATAACTCCAGAGGCGCAGACTGTAAATCTTAAAGTAAATATTGAGACAAAGGGAATAGTTCAGTTTTATGTAGTGAGTCAAATTAAAGAGGCTACCATAGAAGTGAAGGATGCTAATGGCAATGTTATAGTAAATCACAGCGGAATTGTTGGGCAAAAATATGATTCAGGTTATATTCTTTCTGAATTAAAATTCCTACAACCAGGAACTTATTATTTTAGTTTTAGTACACAAGAAACTAGCGGTAATTTTGACTTATATGTAGGCCACCGAGATGCAGAGAATGATGAAGTTGAACCAAATGATAGCTTTGAAACTGCACAGAATGTTGAGCTAAATTCAAAGGAATTTAATGGATTTTTGACAGAAACGGATATAACAGACACCTATAAATTTCAACTTTCTAAAAAGAGCATAGTTGATATAAATGTGGAATCAAGTATATATGGTGCAAATGTTGAAATTTTAGACTCAAATAAAAAGGTTGTTTTCAGCAATCAGATAAAAGAGGGAAGATCTTATGCACCTGTAACAGCAGTTAATTCTGCGCTGTTAAACGAAGGAACTTATTATTTTAGGGTTACTAATGCTTATCCAGGCAAAGAATACGGAACATATAAATTTAAGTTAGGTAATAGATATTTTACTAATATAAGTAGTGACGGTTGGATTACTTTAGAAGATGGAAGAAAATCCTACTATGATGCAGCTACTAAGAACTTAAAAGTAGGCTGGTTATTAAGTGGTAGTAAATATTATTATTTTGACTCACAGGGAATTATGAAAACAGGACTGCAACAAATAAATGGAGCTTACTACTACTTAGATGGAAATGGAATTATGAAAACTGAGTGGGTAAGATTGAATAATACTTGGTATTTCTTTGGTCCTAGTGGTGCAGCTAAAGAAGGCTGGTTGAGATCAGGAACTAGTTGGTACTATATTGGTAGCAATGGTGAAAGCTATAAGGGGCTAAAAACTATAGGTGGCAAGATATACTATTTCAATAAAGATTCCATAATGCAAACAGGTTGGATTAATGAAGGCGGAACTTGGTACTACTTTGAGTCAAGTGGAGCAGCCAAAGTTAATCAGTGGCTACTGCAAGGAAAGACTTGGTACTATTTAGGTGAACAAGGAAAAATGTATACAGGGCCTAAGACTATAGGTGGAAAAAATTATTGGTTTAATAACAGCGGAGATATGCAAACAGGTTGGAAGCTTATTGAGGGCCACTGGTATTACTTTGGAGACAATGGAGCAGCAAGAATGTCTGAATGGGCCTTAGTAGGTAAGACTTGGTACTTCTTTAATGAAAATGGGATTATGGCAACTGGAGCATGGGAAATCGACGGTAAGGTTTACTACTTTAATGAAGGTGGGGCAATGCAAACAGGCTGGAAGAGCATTGAGGGTGATTGGTACTACTTTAATCAAGGTGGAGATCTAAGAACTGGATGGCTATACTATGGTGGACATTGGTACTACTTAGCTCCTAATATGGTAACATCAGGCATTTATACAATTGATGGAACGAACTATAAGTTTAGAGGGGATGGAACTTGGGATGAGCATGCTATTATTAAAAGGTAGTAAAAAAATATAGGTTTTGTAGTAGACAAAGACACATTTAAAGAGAGCGTATTTTAAAATTTAATATTAATTGAACCATGTACTATAGATAATTTAATTATATGTAGTACATGGTTTTTTTATTGTTATATAGTAAACTTAACTGTTTTTAAAATTTTTTGTAAACATATTCAAAAACATTTCATTAATAGTTTGTGGAGAAAATGCATTTGCAGTATTTTAAAGTATAAATAAAATTTATCATATAATTAATAAAACATTGAAGAAACTATGATATTAATTGTCTATAAATGCAAAGAAAGGTCGAATGTATTTTTTTACCATAATATTAAACATTTCCAAGTTATGTGGTAATATTTGTTATGAAGGTAAAGTAAATATCTTAACTTTGTTTATAAACATTGAAAGATAAGATGTGATATAAATAATATAAAATATCACATTATCTTTTATAATTCTAAGACAATTAAAATAGATATTTACAAAATCTAAAAATTCCAAGGGTTAATATTAAACAAAGGGGTGTTGAGAATGAAGAAAAAACTATTGGCATTGGGGTTAGCAGCATTATTAACTGCAACTCAATTCAATGTAGTTAAGGCAGCAACTAAGGATGACACTGCAACGAAGAGTGGACAAGCTCAGGTAGCTACTAAAGTAAATGAAGTAGTAGAAAAAGAAATTCCACTTAGACAACATGTAAAGGGAGAGATAACTAAAGCAGATGAAGCAGTTAAGTATAAGGTGCAAATACCTGAGGTTGGGAGTTTAAGCCTTGACCTTGATATAGACATGGATACTGCTCTAATGGGGATTATTGATGACAAGGGTAATGAAATAATTTCTGCAGAGGTTACTTCTAAAGAATCAACAGTTGATTGGAAATCTTTAAGTTATGTTCAACCAGGAACATACTATATAACAATTTCATCTTCCTATATAGGAAGCTTTAAAATATATGTATCATATGCTAAGTTAGATACTAATGAAATAGAACCAAACAATAGTATGGATAAAGCACAGAAAATAGGAGTAGATAAAGAAACAATAGAAGGGCTTTTCCCAGTTAACGATAATGTAGATATTTATAAGTTAGATGTAGAAAAAGATAGTGCATTATCATTTGGATTGAAATCCAAATGTTCTTTTTTGGTTGAAATATTAGATGATAAAGGCAATATGTTACATGTCGGGATACTTGGTTTGCAAGAAAGAGCAAATGCTTATGAGGGATTTATTGTAGAAAAATTTAAAGCTGGTAGTTATTATGTAATTGTTACAAAACCTGAAAGCATGAGTAAGGAATTTTTGACTTATGAACTAAATGTTAAGAGTATTACCAAAGATGGGTGGAATGAGTTAGGGGATAATGATTACGTCTATTATGATTCAATAAACAATTCTTTTAAAAAAGGATGGCTTCTTTATTATGGAACTTGGTACTATTTAGATGAAAATGGAGTTATGGTTAAAGACTTACAGATAATAGATAAAAAGGCTTATTACTTTGCTGAAGGTGGAGCAATGCAAACAGGCTGGGTTAAGTATTATAATAATTGGTTTTACTTCAGTGAAAGTGGAGCCGCCAAATCAGGATGGTTATTATACTATGATACTTGGTATTACTTAGAAAACAACGGGCTTATGAGTACTGGATTTAGAAGAATTGATAAAAAACTTTACTACTTTGCAAAATCTGGAGAAATGAAAACTGGGTGGATTAAAGAAGCGGGGAAATGGTACTACTTTGAAGAAAATGGTGCAGGTAAGTCAGAAGAATGGCTTAGATGGGATAATAATTGGTATTACTTCAATAAAGCTGGAGTTATGGTAACTGGTAGTTTAAAAATAAATGGTGTAGTTTATAATTTTAATCAAGATGGGACATTAAAATAATTGTTGCTTTTAAAATTTATTTCTAAAGATTGAAAGATAAGCTGGGATATAGATAATATAAAATATTATAATATCTTTTATAATTCTAAAATAATTAAAATAGATATTTACAAAATCTAAAAGTTCTAGGGGTTAATACTAAATAAAGGGGTGTTGGAAATGAATAAAAAACTATTGGCATTAGGGTTAGCAGCATTATTAACTGCAACTCAATTCAATGTAGTTAAAGCATCAAGTGAAGAAAATGCTTCAGCAAAGCAAAGACCAACTGAGATTTTCAAACAACAGAGAGAAAACGTGAATATTATAGAAAAGGCAGAACATAATTTGTTTAAAGAAAACGAATATGTCAGAAGTAATACCATTATAAAAGAAATTACTAGTGACCACAGAGATGTGACAATGCTAGAAGAAACTACTGAGGGTATTGGCGAGAAGGGTGAAGAAACACAGGCGCTTTCTACTACCGCGGGAGTAGTGGAAAAAGAAATAGGCTTAAATCAAGAGATAAAAGATGAATTGACCAGTGAAAATCAAGCTATAAAATATAAAATTCAACTGCCTGCTGAAGGGGGGTTAGGCATTGACTTTCTTTCAAGTATAAAGAAAATAAATATACAAGTTGAAGACGATAAGGGAATATGTTTAGTTTCAGAAAATGCTAGTACTAGTGATGGTGAGTCATCGTCTAGCTGGAAAATGCATAAAAATGTTTTGCCAGGAACATATTATATAACAATTTCTTCTTCAACAGCAGGGAACTTTAAGTTTTTATTATCCTATGCTAAAGTAAATACTAAAGAAATAGAGCCAAATAATGATATTTCCACAGCGCAAAAGATCGAAATAAACTCTGGAGATATGAAGGGTTGCTTAGTAAGCAATGACAATTCAGATGTATATAAAATAGAAGTATCAAAGAGGGGTATAGTTGCCTTTGGAATAAATACATTTTCAAAGATTCAGTGTGAAATATTTGATGAGGTAGGGAATAGTCTATTTAAGAATGTCTATCAATCACCAACTAAGGATGTTCCTGTTAATGGAATTATTTTAGGAAAGCTGATGCCAGGTAATTACTATATAAAGGTTAGCAAGGTATGGCATGAAGAAACAGCATACACTCTTAATATTACGGATATCAACAAGGATGGATGGAATAAGCTATTTGGTGGAGATTATGTTTATTATGAATCAGCTACTAACTCTTTGAAAAAGGGATGGCTTCTTTATCAAGGCGCTTGGTACTATTTAGATGACAAGGGAGTCATGGTTAAAGACTTACAGGTAATAGATAAAAAACTTTATTACTTTGCTGAAGGTGGAGCAATGCAAACTGGATGGGTTAAGAGTAATGAAAGTTGGTTCTACTTTAGTGATAGTGGCGCAGCTAAGTCAGGATGGCTAAATTATCATGGGACTTGGTATTACTTAGCTAGCAATGGACTAGCTTCAACGGGATTTCAAGTTATCAATGATAAGCTTTATTATTTCGGAAAAAGTGGAGAAATGAAAACGGGTTGGATTAAAGAAGCGGGAAAATGGTACTACTTTGAAGGAAATGGTGCAGGAAAGGTAGGAGAATGGCTAAATTGGCAAAACAATTGGTACTACTTTGATGGTCATGGTACTATGTTAACTGGACCATGGGAAATAAAGGACAACCGTTATTATTTTGATGCAAGTGGCATTATGCAGACAGGGTGGCAGAAGATTAAAGATTATTGGTATTATTTTAACGATGGTGGTGATTTAAAAACAGGATGGCTATTTTATGGTAATCACTGGTACTATTTAGATAATGAATATGGGGTTATGCTAACTGGAACTTATGAAATTGATGGTGTAACTTACACATTTAACTCAGATGGAACTTTAAGATAATATGTATTTATTCCAAGTATTAAAAACTAGTAGGAATTAATAATTTAAAAACAAAAAACTAGCGAGGAGCTAGTTTTTTGTTTTTAAGCTTTCTACGGGAATTTAATAATTTTATTGCGCAAAGTTAATGGTAGTATATAATATTAATAGTGCAATAAGCTTACTACTAAAAACTATGGAATAATTTAGTAAAACTTTAAGAGACCTAAAGGAAGTAATTATAAGTATCGTTTTGTAAGGTTGAATTTTATATGTAGTGAATATTTTCCATGAAAAATACTTAAATAAAGTAGAAAAAATGAAATAGAAAAATAGCTTTTATAGTCTATGCATGAAAAGGCAGGTGATTAGTATAAAAAAGTATATACTATTACTTATTACAGTAGTTTGGATATCTTTCATATTCTATATGTCTACAAAGCCAGGGGATGAGTCTGCAAAAACTAGTCTTAAAATAGTTGATGTCATTGTTAAGGAGTTAAGACTATCTGAGGCTCAAGCTGACACTACTCATTTTATAGTTAGAAAAGCAGGGCATTTTACAGAGTACTTTATTTTATCTCTGCTTATTACCTTGACGTATAGTGAATTTTACAATAAGAAGCTAAACCTTTCTTTTATCCTATTAGTTTGTATTTTAGCAGCTACTTGCGATGAGTACCTTCAAAGTTTTATTAATGGAAGAAGTTCTCAGGTAAGGGATGTGCTTATAGATTTTAGTGGAGGACTAACTCAGCTATTAATTTTTATTTTTATGAAAGCTAGAAGTACAAAAATCCATAGACGGAATAAATATATAGGATAGAAATTAATTTGGTAGTATAATAATAAAGTATATGAATGTTTCATGGAGAAGTCTAAATATAAGTTATTTATAGGCTTCAAAGGTAAAAGTGCAGTACATTTACCACAGAAAAGCCTTAAGGGAACAAATGTAGGAGTAATAGATAAACTACATTTCACTTTGACTCCCTATAAAAAGAAAATTTCTTAAATTAACTTAAGGAGGGCATTATGGACTATAAAGTTAAATATAATTTTTGGTTAGAATCATCTTTAGTTGATGAAGACACTAAGAAAGAACTTAGAAATTTAGAGGATGAAAAAGAAATTGAAGATAGGTTTTATAAGGATTTAGAATTTGGAACAGGAGGGCTTAGAGGAGTAATTGGTGCTGGCTCTAATAGGCTTAATATTTATACCATAGGAAAAGCTACACAAGGCTTAAGCAATTACTTAAATAATAAGTTTGAGAAACCATCTGTGGCAATAGCTTATGATTCTCGTCATATGTCTAGTGAGTTTGCAGAGTATGCTGCAAGAACTCTATGTGGAAATAATATTAAAGCTTACTTATTTGAAACTTTAACTCCTACACCAATTTTATCCTATGCTGTAAGGTTTTTAGGATGCAACGCAGGAATAGTTATCACAGCTTCTCACAATCCAAAACAATATAATGGCTATAAGGTTTACGGACAGGATGGAGGACAGCTTACAGATAAAGCTGCTGGAGAAGTTTTAGACTTTGTAAATTCAGTGGATTCCTTCGAGAAGGTAACTGCTATTTCCTTACAACAGTGCATAGAAAGAAACTTATTAGCATATATAGGGGAAGAAGTATATTCTACTTACTTAGAAAAAGCAAAAGCTTTAACTGTAAGAAAGGAATTAGTTAAGGATAAGGCTAAGGACTTAAAGATAATTTATACGCCTCTTCATGGTAGTGGAAATGTTCCAGTAAGAAGACTACTAAAAGAACTCGGATATGAAAATCTTCAGGTAGTTAAAGAGCAAGAACTGCCAGATGGAGATTTTCCAACGGCACCATATCCAAATCCAGAGGATCCTAAGGTATTTAAGTTAGCTTTAGACATGGCTAAGGAGTTTAAGCCAGATATAATCATGGGAACGGACCCAGATTGCGATAGAATTGGTGCAGTAGTTCAGCAAGGTGATGGTGAATATAAGGTTTTAACAGGAAACCAAGTAGGGGCACTACTTTCTCATTATATTATATCTTCCCTTAAAGATATGAATGAGCTTCCAACTAATGGTGCCATAATTAAAACTATAGTTTCTACAGATATGATTAAGCCTATTGCTAAGAAGTATGGCGTGGAAGTCATGGAAGTTTTAACAGGGTTTAAATATATCGGGGAGTTAATCGGAGCTTTTGAAGAAACAAAGTCTAATAAATTCCTTCTTGGTTTTGAGGAGAGTTATGGATATTTAAGTGGAGATTTTGTAAGAGACAAGGATGCAGTAATTGCAGCTATGCTTGTTTGCGAAATGACCTTATACTATAAATCTAAAGGAAAAACTCTTTATGAAGCTCTTATGGACTTATACAAAGAGTTTGGCTTCTTTAAAGAAAGTTTAGTTTCTATTGAGCTAAAAGGTAAAGAAGGTCAAGAAAAAATTGCAAGTATTATTGATTACCTAAGAAATACTGATCTTAGTGAGATTGATAAATTTAAGGTAACTAAAAAACTAGATTATAAGCTGAGCATAGAAAGAGATTTATTAACAGGAGACGAGGAAGAAATCAACCTTCCAAAATCTAATGTACTTAAGTTTATGCTAAATGATGGATCCTGGTTTGTAATTCGCCCTTCAGGAACAGAGCCAAAGATGAAGATCTACGTAGCAGCTGTAGGAGAAACTTTAGAGTCAGTTCAGCATAAGCTGCAGGTTATTGAAAAATCAGTATGTGAATATATAGATAATTTCATAAAATAACTATATTAGGCATCTGAAAATAAATAACAAGTCAAAGATGTGAAGGATATTTTGAGTTCACAAGCAAGCTTGTGCGGCTAGGAAACAGGTTCCGCAGATAGTGGGCTATCTAAGGGTTCTGTTGACGCAGTATAACTCAAAATAGACAAACATACTGACTTATTTATTTTTTTGAAGATGCCTTATTGGGAACCATAGTAATAGGAAGCCTTATGGGTGATGTTACTTTGGTTCCTTTTTAAGTAAAAAAGCAAATGAAAAAAGATTTATAAAATAAGTAAACTTGTTATTTAGCATAAACACTCTGTGACAACAATCTACATCAGTGTGGATTATTAATAGGAAATATCGAAATAAAATATTAAATTATCTTCACCATATTAGTTAGGATATCATAATATGAAATTAAGCAATGATTAAAGGTGATAGTTTTTGTTATATGCGGTAATACTAGCTGGAGGTAAAGGAACAAGGCTCTATCCCTTATCAAGAGCTAATAACCCCAAGCAATTTTTAAAAGCATACAATAATAAAAGTTTTCTAAGAAATACTGTTGATCGCATAAAACCGATAATCAATAAAGATAATATCTTTGTTGTAACTAACCAAGAATATGTAGATAAGATACAGGAAGAACTGCCAGAGATAAGTAAAGACAACATCTTTGTGGAGCCAAGCAATAAAGAAACTGCAACCTGCATTGGGCTTTCAGCTGTAAAGCTTTTAAAGAAGGACAAGGATGCAGTAATGGTAGTGCTACCTTCAGATCACTATATTGAGGGTGAAAAACAATTCTTAGATACTTTGCATCATGGCATAGAATTAGCAGAAAAGAGAAGGGGACTAATAACTATAGGAATTGCTCCTAACAGACCTGAAACAGGTTATGGATATATAGAGATGGGAGACCCTATAGGAGGTCCTATTTCTACTTTTAAGGTGGCTAGATTTACAGAAAAGCCTAATGTGGAAGTAGCTAAGGATTTTATTTTGAAAGGTACCTACCTATGGAATTCTGGTATGTTCCTTTGGAGAGCAGATGGTCTCCTTATAAAATTGCTACCCAAAACCTTTTATAATAAAAATTGAAGTAAGTTATTAATCACAAAATAAACGAACAGATTGAAATATTTATTTTTTGAAGATGCCTTAACTTGGAATAAAGATATATAAGTGGGAACAAGATAAAAAGATAAAAGGATAACAATATAACAATATAACAATATAAGAAGAGAAAAAGATAAGAAGATATAGTATTTTCAAGGGTTGTAGCTGCTTTAGTAAATTTTAGGTTGTTTAAATGAGGCTTTTATTGTAATATAAAGTATATGTAATTTTGGAATACAGATATTTTCAGAGAAATTAATAAGGCATCTAAAAATAAATAACAAGTCAAAGATGTGAAAGCTATTTTGCGTTCACAAGCAGGCTTGTGCCGACAAGGAAACAGGTTCCGCAGATAGTGGGGCTATCAAAGGGTTCTGTTGACGCAGTATAGCGCAAAATAGATGAGCAGATTAACTTATTTATTTTTTGAAGATGCCTAACTATAGTATATGATAGATTACTAACCCTTAAGGAGGTGCTTTCATGGATTTTAAGAAATTCTCCTCAATATATGAGAAGTCACTTAAATTATTGCTGATATTTTTGATAATATTTATTCCGTATAGAGAAGTGCTGTCCCAATTCATAAGTTCAAAGGTGAAAATACTCCCTGATTTAATGGTTTTAGCAACCTTTGGCTTATATATAATGAAGAATAAATTTAGGATAAAATTAAATTTAACTGATTTATGTTACATTGGGTTTTTACTAGTAGCGTTTGTTAGTACTGTTTTTATAAATAAAGTAGGAATTAAGCCTTATATTGTTGAGTCAAGAAGCATAGTTCTTTACTATATTGTTTATTTTATGGTAAGAAATTCTAAACTAACCTATAAGTTTTATCAGGTTTTTGCAAGGGTAATGATTTATAACACTATGATAATTGCCCTAGCATCCTTTGTGGAGAGAATTACAAATAAGGATATTTTATTTCCTACTGCTTGGGCAAATTCTATTTTTTATATTGACAACTTTCTTAGAACCTATGGAGTTTTTAACAATCCTAATACCTATGGAGCATACCTCCTCTTTTCAATTATAACCGTATTTTATTTACATAGAGTTTTAAATATAAAGGTCAATAGATTGTTTTATATGTTTTCAATTGTAGGAATAATTTTAACTGCATCCAGAAGTAGTATGATAGCTTTAGGAGTATTTATAGTGATTGCTGCTTTAGTAACAGATACAAAAACTGTGGTTAAAAGCTTTGCTATAAATATTGCAGCTTCTATTGCTATTGTCTTTATAATAAACAATGTTAGTGTACACTATAGTTCTATTATTACCAGCATAAACAGCAAAGCTAAGACTAAAGTGAGTAGCAACCTTCAAAGCTCTGCTATAGATAGATTTAATGAATTATCAAGTGCAAACATAATTTCTAAGAGTAAAACCGACGGCAGAATTTTTTCTGTATTAAAAGGTATAGAAATATTTAAGGAAAACCCAGTGTTAGGCACAGGGTTTGGAACCTATGGAGATGCTGCAAGTTTAATTATTACCCCAAAGCAATATGAAAAGTATGAGATTAGCAAGGGCTTTTACGCAGATAATGAGTATATAAAAGTACTAGTTGAAACTGGAAGCCTAGGAACACTAATATATTTATTGTTTTTATTATCTATAATGTATAATTACAGGCATAATAAATTAAAAATAACCTCCTGTGTAATTTTAGGGTTTTTAGGGATGTTTTATAATATCTTTGAAGTTCAAATCTTATCTTTTCTTTTCTGGATAGTGCTTACACTACCAGAACCAGAAAGTGAAAGATTAACAATACCTGATAGGTTTAATTAATAGCTTTAATATGAGGATGATAAGGCATCTTCAAAAAATAAGTAAGTCAATCTGCTCATCTATTTTGTGATATACTGCGTCAACAGAACCCTTTGATAGCACCACTATCTGCGGAACCTGTTTCCTTGTCTGCACAAGCTTGCTTGTGAACACAAAATATCCTTCACATTTTTGACTTGTTATTTATTTTCAGATGCCTAAAGTATAGCAAAGAGCAGTGAAGTACCTAAGGTTGTAGAACTTATTGCCTAAGAAGTATGTGAAGCTGAAATAACGTTCACCATATAACAATATGATAATAATAAACTCACGAGAGTTAAAGTTAAAAGGAGTAGAACCCTACATGGTTTCTACTCCTTTAAGTTTTATTAGAACTTCACCTGTGGTTCCGTTGGCATATATTTTATGAACTACAGACTGAATTAGTCTTCTCTTTTCTAAGGGTGACAGATGGGTCAAGGTATTAGGCACACTGCTTAATTCCAGGTTTATGGCATGAACTTTATCTAAGTCTATTTCTTTTTCTATATCTTCTACTTGAAGCTGATAAATTTTACCCTGAAGGGCTTTATTTTTTAGCTTTAATTCATTTACCTTACTAAGAATCATCTTAACGGTTTCTTCATCAGAAGTTAGGCTTAGATTATTTAGTAGGTTATCTATAGCCTTATTATTTTCCAGTAGGGAGGTATTTAATTTTTTTAGTACCATGTTTTCATTTGAGCTTTCCACCTGACTTTTATAGTTATTAAGTTCTTCTATAATAGTAGTTTTATCAAGGGTTAATTCTTTAAGGTTTTCAATTATAATTTTATCTAAGTCTAGGCCATTTATATTTTTACTATTGCAGGTTGTCTTACCCCACTTGTTTTTTAAAGTGCATACATAATAGTACTTTTTTTGGTTATCCCCATACTTTTTTCCATAAGTTACTCTCATGGGACTACCGCAATGACTGCAGTTAATAATTCCGGTGAGTAGAGCTTCACTGCTTGAACCTAAAGCTGGTGCTTTAGCTTTGTTTGAAGCTAGGATTTCTTGGACCTGAAGCCATTTCGAAGAAGAAATTATACCTTCGTGAAAAGAAACAGAAGCTATCCACTGACAGGTATCTTTCACTCTCCTAGAGCCGCTTTTCCCTTTTCGCTTTTTATAAGTTAGTATGCCATGAAGGCTATCTACTTTTCCATTTATCTTTAAACCCCTAGTTTTTAAATGCTCAACCACTTTTTTATCAGCTTTCACATACACAGGATTGGTTAAAACAGATCCTATGGAGTTCGAGGACCAATTTTTGTTTTTCTTAGTTTTGATATCTGCTTTAAGTAGGTACTTTTCTACCTTATTAATGCTTTTAAACTCTAAATACTTTTCATATATAAGATTAATAATAGCTACTTCTTCTGGAATGGGTACTAAAATGCAAAAGGTTCTATTTACGCCGCTAGGATCTTTAAGTTTTATTCTTTCTGCTTTGTATCCTGTAGGGGTAGTGCCTCCAAGCCATTTTCCAGACTCTGCTAAGGAATACATATTATCTTTTACTCTTGAAGAAATAGTTTCTCGTTCTAGTTGAGAAAAAACACTAGCAATATACATCATAGCTCTTCCCATGGCAGAAGAGGTATCAAACTGTTCATTAACTGAAATAAAGGATATACTAAGGTTTTCAAGGTCGCTAGCTAAAGCAGAAAAGTCTGCAACGTTTCTACTAATTCTATCTAATTTATAGCATATAAGCATATTAAACTTCTTATTTTTAGCATCCTCTAACATTTTCAAAAATTCAGGTCTATGGGTGTTTTTACCAGAGAAACCTTCATCTTTATATATATAAATTTCATCAACAGCCAGGTGAGAAAGGTACTCTCTACAGAGCTTTACTTGATTTTCAATGGAGTCTCCTTTTTCAGTGACTTTAGATTTTCTTGCATAAATAGCTGCTTTCATAAAAATCATCATTCCTTTCCTCGCTACCCCAGGGGTACGCGGTTTTTTACCGCACACCCCTGGGGCATGCGGTTTATTACTTCTTCAATAAAAATTTTGTTCTTAGGAATATGTTTTTTTATTATAGAGAAATAAGCCTTTGTAAATTGTTGGTGCACTGCACTTATATCTTCTGGTTTCTCAATTTTTATCTGGAGCTGTACCTTTGTATATTGATTAGCCATAATCCCTCCAAGATAATTAGTATATTTATGTATATTCAATTAAGATGGCAATAATTAATGATTTAGGGTATTGTGCATAGCAATTTTATTAGGAGAGCAGATGTATTCTTAAGAGAAATGGAAAGATATTTACCAAAGATGTATAAATCTATCACTGAGATTTATAAGTACATTGGTGAAGAAAAAGAAAATGAAGTTATAAAAGAACAATATGAGATAATTGATGGCATATCTGTTGATTTCGGTATTATGCAAAAAACACGAAAAGCCTATGTGATAAAGTGTGAATTTACATGGGATGATATAGGAACCTTTGCTGCACTTTCAAGATTTTTATCTAATTACAGAGGAAATAATATTTCTGGAAATGTTTATCTAGAAGGTAGTGAAAATTGCTCTGTATTTGGAGATAAAAAACTGATTATTGGATTTGGAGTGAAGGATTTAGTTGTTGTTGACGCTGGGGATGTTATTCTTGTAATGGATAAGTCAAAGGATCAAGAAATCAAATACCTTCTTAATGGATTGAAGGATCAGAAGGAACTAGAGAAGTTTTTGTAAAAGAAACCGCGTACCTCAGGGGTGCGCGGTTTTTTTGTTTTTCGCGCACCCCTGGGGTACGCGGTACGCAAAATAAAGGATTTCCATTTACATATATAGGAAATAAAGTTATAATTATATATTATTAAGGAAATATGGGGGTAAACTATGAAGACTATTAAAAAAGCCCTAGCCTTAGGCATAGGGGCATTAATGTCAGTGGGGATTCTTACAGGATGTGCACCGGATGATTTAGCACTTTATAATGCACTAAATAAAACTCAAAAAGTCACTTCTTCAATTACAACTACAGATATGAGTTTTAATTTATCAGCTAAGAATTTATCAACTGAAGAAGAAGAATTTGTACAAAACATTATTCCAGTAATCAACAGTTCAAAGATTTCTATGACCTCAAAGGTTGAACAGAATGCGGATAAAACAAAGGTAAAAGCAGAAAGCACTGTAAAAGTGAATATGGCGCAAAATCCCATGGATACAACTGTATGGGTTGATACAGATTTAACAGGGGACAAGCCTAAGTTTAAGGAAATTATTAAGGTTCCTTCAACTTTTACACAGGGTATACCTAAGTTTGAAGGGAAACAGTATCTGGTAATGGACTATGAGGATTTAGCTACCGTACCAGGAGTTGGACAAGTTAATACAGCTCAAGTTATGAAGTTTAATAAAGATTTACAAGAAAAGTTTGTGGACTTTATGAATAAATATGTGGTTCAGTTTAATCCTAAAAAAGATATAGTTAAGAATTTAGGTACTCAAGATATTATACAAAATGGAGTTACTGAAAAAGCAACTATATACCAAATTAAGCTAAATGACCAGGATTTAAAGGAATTAATAAGGTATACTGCTAATAATGCAGCTCAAAATAAGGATGCAATAAGCTTTGTTAAGGAATATATGATTGCAAATATCTCTATGGCTGGACTTCCAGAAGAAGAGTTTGCAGCAGCAAAGGCAGAAATTGATAAGTTATTTATAGAATACAATAATAATTTACCAGAGATTTTAAAGAAAATTAATGAAGCTTTAGATGAATTTAATGACATAAAGGTTCTTGGAGATGCAGGCATAGATATAAAATATGCAGTAAATTCTGAGGGTTATATAATAAATCAAAAGGGATACTCAGAGTTTGTATTGGACTTAGGGCTCATGAGTAAGTTACAAAACGGAGTGGGAAATGAAACACAGAAGTTAACTGGAGTATATACTATTGGTTTAACATACAATTCTGATATCACTAATATTAATAAACCTGTTACAATTAACTTCCCAGAGATAAATGAAAGTAATTCTGTTAAGTACTCAGACTTAATAAAAATTGATAATCCTCTTCCAGAAGAACCAGTAATAAAAACTGGTTGGGTTTTAGAAAATGGAAAGTGGTACTATAAGGACAATAAGGGACAAAATAAAAAGGGATGGCTTTTAGATAAGGAAAAGTGGTATTACTTAGATGAAACTGGTGAAATGAAAACTGGTTGGGTTAAGGTAAGTAATAAGTGGTATTATCTAAACAAAGGCGGAGACATGGCCAAAGGATGGGTCCACTTAGACAATAAGTGGTATTACCTAAAAGATAGTGGAGATATGGCAACGGGATGGTTAAAGCTAGGGAATAACTGGTACTATCTAAGAGATGGCGGCGATATGGCTACAGGTTGGATTAAGTTAAATAGTAAGTGGTATTACTTAAAAGAAGGTGGCGACATGGCTACTGGATGGATTCAGTTAGGCAATAAGTGGTATTATTTATATAGCGGTGGAGATATGGCTGTAAACACCTATATAGGTAAGTACAAAATAGGAGCAGATGGAGCTTGGGTTAAATAATAGTACAAAAAACTACTAACTCAATAATATGAAGATACAAGAAAAAAGGGTTAGAAGAAATTTATTAAAAAATTTCACTAGTATAAGATGATAATGTGAAGATATAATAAAAAGAAGTAGAATATTTTAGTATTCTGCTTCTTTTCTCTTATAGATTTCATTGTTAGAAGGAATTTAAAATGTAGTGTAGAAATAAAATAAAAGGTTTAAATTTGATACCCTGGGATAGGCTGCAGAAATGGAGTAATAGTTGTTAAAAATTTTGAAAGGCAGGAATTATAATGAAAGTTTTATATTATGATACTTTTTCAGGCATAAGTGGAGATATGCATTTAGGTGCAATGATTGATTTAGGGGTAGATGCTAACTATTTGATTGAAGAACTTAAAAAACTTGGACTAAGCCATGAGTATGAAATAAAAGTAAAAGAAGACGCTAGAAAAGGAATTACGGGCACAAAGGTGGATGTAGTTTTACTAAATCAGCCTCATGAGCATAGCCATACTCATGAGGAAGGTCATTCTCATCATAGTCATGAACACCTTACAGAGGAAGTACATGATCATTGCCATGAAGAGGAGCATCACCATATTCATAGTGAAGTAGCCCATTTACATGGACACGAAGTTAAGGAACATATTCATAACCATAATGAAGATACACACCTACATAATCACCATCACAGCCACAGTGATGAAGGACAGGAGCAGGGGGATGGTCATACTCACCATCATGGAGATGCCGAGCACACTCATAATCATCATGACAATGAACATAGCCACCATGACCATGATCATGAAGGGGAAGGTCATACCCATGGTCATAACCATAGTCATGAAGGAGGTCATTCTCATGATCATGAACATAGAAACTTATATATCATTGAAGAACTTATTAATAAAAGCGAATTAAATGAAAATGTAAAAAAGCTAAGCATAGATATTTTTAAGCAGGTAGCTGAAGCAGAGGCTAAGGTTCATGGAAAGCCAATTTATGAAGTACATTTTCATGAAGTAGGAGCTACAGACTCCATAGTTGATATAGTAGGAGCTGCTATTTGCTTAGACTACTTAAAAGTCGATAAGATTCTAGGCTCTCCAATAGAAGTTGGAGGTGGGTTTGTAAAGTGTGCCCACGGCCTTATGCCAGTGCCAGCCCCTGCTACTTCTGAGATTTTAAAAGGAGTACCAATTACAAAAGGAGCAGTACCTTTTGAAACCACAACTCCAACGGGAGCAGCAATTTTAAAGGTAGCTGTAGATAAGTTCACTAAAGAAATAGATTTTATTATTAACAAGGTAGCCTATGGAGTGGGAAATCGTGATACGGATATTCCAAATGTACTTAGGGTTTATCTTGGACATTACGAAAAAGCTTCAGGTTCTTCAGACTTTGAGCAGGAAAGAGAAATCATCACTGAGTGTAATATTGATGATATGAATAGCGAGACTTATGAGTATGTCCTTGAAAAGTTATTTAAGGCAGGGGCTAAAGATGTTTATATTACTCCAATAATAATGAAAAAAGGAAGACCTGCTCAAAAGCTTACAGTTTTAGCACCTCATAAGATTCAAGGAGAAGTAGAAGAAATCTTACTTCGTGATACAACTACCTTTGGAGTTAGAAAGTATGAAGTTGAAAAGGTGATGCTAAAGAGGGACTTTATAAAGGTTAACACTAAATATGGTGAGGCTACAGTAAAAAGAGGAATCCTTAAAGGAGAAGTTATAAAGTTTAAGGGTGAGTATGATTGCTGTAAGGAACTTGCTAAGAAAAACAATGTAACTCTTGAAGAAGTTTATAATGAGATAAAGAAAAACATGTAAGTGGGCTAGCTTTTGATTTATTGAGTATGATGCATGAACTTGATTAGTTTGATATAATAAGATTAAGGCATCTTCAAAAAATAAGTAAGTCAATCTGCTCGTCTATTACAGTTTTAAATGGAACCTTAGCTTGGGACTTAGAAGGTAATTACGATGAAAGTAAATGCCTAGATTTGGGTCCCTTCGAGTTATATGAATGTGAGGAAGTTGAAGAGCCTATAGAATTGTTTGAGAGTTATAAAAATCAAAAATAACTGAAAATATTACTTTATGATTTAATGCAAAGACTAGTCTTTTACAGGCTAGTCTTTTTTTGCTTAAGAAAATTCTGATTATTGAAATTTATGCACAAATTCTGTATATTATGCATACCTATAAAGGTTGAAGAATTATATAAACGTTTTCAAAGTAAATAAAGTGGCTGTCTTACAGAGTTGTAAAATGTTCCTGAAAATAACAGAATAAATTTTATAAAAAATACTTGCATAATTATGAGTTATAGATGTATAATTATACACATCAAGAATAAAACTTACAGGAGGTTAGAGAAATGAAAAAAAGTTTGTTAAAAAAAGTAGCAGTTGGAGTTTTAGCGGGAGTTATAGGATTATCTTTTGTAGGGTGTGGAAAAAGTAGGGTAGAGAATACTAAGGATGCTTCAAGTAAACAAGTTGTATCAACAACTTTAGATAAGATAAAGGAAAGCAAAAAACTAGTAATTGGAACCAGTGCAGATTATCCACCATATGAGTTTCATAAAGAAATAGACGGAAAAGACACAATTATAGGTTTTGATGTAAATATTGCTCAGGAAATATCCAAAGACTTAGGTGTAGAGTTAGAAATAAACGATATGAAGTTTGATGGTCTTATTGCAGCTCTTAAAACAGGAAAGGTTGATATGGTACTTGCAGGAATGAATCCTACTGAGGAGAGGAAGCAAAGCGTAGACTTTTCAAAGATTTACTACACAGCTCAGCATGCTGTTATAGTAAGAGCTGAGGATAAGGATAAGTATAAAACTTTAGCTGACTTAAAAGGAAAAGAAATTGGAGCTCAAAAGGGTGCAATCCAAGAGGAGCTTGCTAAAACTCAAATTGAAGGAGCTAACGTAAAAGGTCTTGGAAAGGTTACAGATTTAGTACTTGAACTTAAGAATAAGAAAGTAGATGCAATTGTGGTTGAAGTACCAGTAGCTAAGTTTTATGTAGAGAAGAATAAAGATTTAGCTATAACTGATGCTACTTTCAAGATTGAAGAAGGAGAGCAGGGATCAGCAGTTGCGGTTAAAAAAGGTGATGAGGCTTTTGTTAATGCAATAAATAGCACTTTAGACAGATTAATCAAAGAAGGAAGAATCGAAGAATTTGTTGTAAAGGCTAATGAACAAGTAGAGTAAGAACTAAGTAAGCAACTAAAGTAGTTTTATAAAGGTTATTAATAACTAATTAGAAAACTTATTAGGAGCTAAGCAGACTAGTAATAATAAAATGGATTTCAAAAGATTTTGATGGAATATTTTTAAAATTAGGATAATTATACTTGAAGTTTAAGAAAATATTTTCACCACTGGCAAAAGGTCAGTGGTGAATGTCATGAAGGGGGAGGGTACTTTGGATTTTAGTTTTTTAAGTAAATATTATAAGTTCTTTTTAGAAGGAACTCAATATACAGTACTCATAGCATTTTTTACAGTTATTTTAGGAACAGTTTTAGGACTATTTTTAAGTCTAATGAAACTAAGCAAAAATAAAATATTAAAGGCTTTAGCTAGTATTTATATAGAGTTTGTAAGAGGGACACCAATACTTGTGCAATTATATATTGTTTATTATGGAATGCCTGCTATGGGAATTGATCTTCCAGATATGCTAGCAGGAGTTGTTACTTTATCAATTAATAGTGGAGCTTATGTAGCGGAAATAATTAGAGCTGGTATTAACGCAGTGGATAAAGGACAAATGGAGGCTGGAAGAAGCTTAGGTATGACTTCAGCTATGACCATGAGATTAATTATTATTCCTCAAGCTTTTAAGAACATCTTACCTGCTTTGGGTAATGAGTTTATTACAATAATAAAGGAGTCTTCTATTGTATCTGTTATTGGAATAGGAGAACTTATGTATAAGGCTGATACTGTAAGAGGAAACACAGCACTTCCTTTTGAACCTCTTATTGTGGCAGCAGTGGTTTATTTCCTTTTAACCTTTAGCTTATCGAAATTGCTAGGAAATATAGAAAGGAGGATGAAGGCTAATGATACACATTAAGGATTTAAATAAAACTTTTGGTCAGAATCATGTGCTTAAAGGAGTTAATGAGAGGATTTCAAAAGGAGAAGTTGTGGTTGTTATAGGACCTAGTGGTTCAGGAAAAAGTACTTTTTTAAGATGCTTAAATCTTCTTGAGGAGCCTTCCTCTGGAACTATAGTTTTTGAAGGTAAGGAAACTACAGATAAGAAAACAGACATTAATAAAATTAGAGAAAAAATGGGCATGGTGTTTCAACAGTTTAATCTTTTTCCTCATAAGACAGTTTTAGAAAATATTACTTTAGCACCAATTAAGGTTAAGGGTGTTAAGGAAGAGGAAGCAAAGGAAAAGGCTTTTAAACTGTTAGAAAAAGTTGGACTTAAGGAGAAAGCTAATGCCTATCCGGGTTCTTTATCAGGAGGGCAAAAGCAAAGAATAGCTATTGCAAGAGCTTTAGCTATGGAACCCGATGTAATGCTTTTTGATGAGCCTACTTCAGCTTTAGACCCAGAAATGGTTGGTGAGGTTTTAACTGTAATGAAGGACCTTGCCAAAGAAGGCATGACCATGGTGGTTGTAACTCACGAAATGGGTTTTGCAAGAGAAGTTGGAGATAGAATTTTATTTATGGATGGTGGAAATATAGTAGAGCAGGGAACCCCTGAAGAAATGTTTAAGAATCCAAAGCATCCTCGTACGATAGACTTCTTATCAAAGGTATTGTAGACACAAATAGTACTAAAAAAGATAGAATGTGCTTAAAGTAATCTATATTATTACTTTAAGTGGATTTTTGCTTTTTAAAAAGTTAGGACATGATTTTAGGCTAGGAAATAATTATATGTAAAAGCTACCAGGTTTAATTCTGGTAGCTTTTGCATTTTATATATAAGAAATTATCTTCCAAATAGCAAAAATCAGTCCCAAGGGTCCCATTAGTATAGCAACATAGCCCATTCCTTTATAGCTGCCATGAAGCACCTCTTTCATACCAGTAAAGAAGCTAGTCCCACTTAAACAGCACAAGATATAGCTACTCATAAGTTTATATTCTCTAATACTAGGAGAGATGATGGAGTAGACACAAAGAAACATACCCACATATATAAAAATTAAGCACATAGACATATAAATCGAAGAAATTCTTTTTCTTTTTACCCTCATAATAAACCCCTCACAAATCCTCTTACTAAAATTCAACTTTCATGGAACTCTTTAAAATATATTAATTAATTTTACTCGTTCTGGTAGTAAATTAACTAGCATTGCTTACAAATAGATAATTTTAATTAAATATAATAAATTCAATGAGAAAGCTTGGCTACTAAATCTTTAATTAAAGAGCTGACAAATGTCAGCTCGAAAATTTATTTGATAATTATAATTGTTTTAAATTGAATTTAATACTTCATAGGACAACTATTAAACAGAAATCTTAGCTAAGTTCATTTAAGGCATCTTCAAAAAATAAATAAGTCAATCTGCTCATCTATTTTGTGCTATACTGCGTCAATAGAACCCTTTGATAGCTCCACTATCTGCGGAACCTGTTTCCTTATCGGCACAAGCTTGCTTGTGAACGCAAAATAGCTTTCACATCTTTGATTTGTTATTTATTTTCAGATGCCTAAATTAGAGGGTTAGCACCTGTTAAAATTATGGTGCTTCTAAAATCTTATTATGAACATCTTCATAGGCCTTAAGAGTATTTCTAGCGGTTATCTCCCAAGAGAAAAGTTTAGCCCTTTGAAGTCCTAGCCTACTGTATTCTCGTCTTAAGGTGTCGCTTCCTAAAATTAATTCCATAGCACTTTGAAGCTCCTTATCATTATAAGGATTAATTAATATTCCACCATCTCCAACTACTTCTGGTATAGAAGTTAAATTAGTAGTAATTACAGGAGTACCACAATTCATTGCTTCTAGAGGAGGAAGTCCAAAACCCTCATAAAAAGATGGATAAACAAAGGCTTCGCAAGCGTTATAGTAAATTGGAAGATCCTCATCAGGAGCAAAACCAGTGAATTTTATATAATCCTGCATATTTAAAGAGTCCTTAAGTTTAACTAGTTCTTGAGAAGAATCCCTATAGGAACCTACTATTACTAAATTATATTCCTTATTTGAATGTTTCATTACTTTAGCAAAAGAAATTATTAAAGAACGCACATTTTTCCTTTCACTAAAGCCACCAATGTAGAGGAGGAAAGGTTTATCTATGCCATACTTTTCTTTAATTATTTCCTTGCACTTTTCCTTGTCAAGGGGAGTATATTTGCTGTCAGCAGCTAAAGGGGTGACATAAATTTTGCTTTCGTCTATAGGGAAAAACTTCAAAATATCCCTTTTAGAGTACTCGGAAACGGTAAGTATGCCAGTAGATTCTTCAATTATTATGGGCATTTCCTTAAGAAACTTTAAAAGATACCCACGGCCAACGGTTTCGGGCATAATATATGGAATTAAGTCGTGAATAGTGCACATTTTTTTACAGCCTATGTTGGGGGTTACTCCAATTCCATTTTGAGGTATATGGTACAAGTCTATTTTTTCGTTCTCCAGACTAACAGGAAAAAAATGTTCTTGAAAGAATCTTTGGTGCTTTTTAGAGCACATAACTATATTGGAATTAGGCTTTTCATAGTCCTCATATTTATCCCCAGACCAATATAGTTGATAAAAGTTTTCTTTATCTATGTTAAGTAAATTCTTAAGAACATTTTCAGTATAGGTGCCTATACCAGTACCGCTATACCAATTGATACCTCTAGCATCAATTGCAATTCTCATGAAATCACTCCTTAAAAAAGTATATATTATATATTAGTCAAAGAGGAAATATGTGTTACAAATAGTTCAAAATTAAACACACATTACAGTGGGGTTTCATATATTACATATAGAACACTATTTGGAGGGCTTTACTTGGAGGGAACAAATATTAAGGAACTTATACAAGAAAAGTATGGGTTTACTCCTAGTCATTCAGAGAAAATAAAAAATGTTTATAGGGTTGAAACTGAAGATAACATTTATTGCTTGAAAATCATTAAGTATGAGTTTGAGCATTTTTTATTTATAGTTGGTGCTATTAAGCATCTTCAAAATAATGGCTTTGAGTATGTACCAGAAATAATTAAAACCATTGATGACCTTGATTATATAAAATTAGAGAAGAACTTTGCTTATCTTACTCCTTGGGTTAATGCCAGAGAAAGCAATTATGACAATCCCATTGATGTAGTTATTGCTGCGAAGAAGTTAGCAGAGCTTCACAATAAAAGTGAAGGGTTTCAGGTTCAGCCTAATATGAAACCTAGGGTTGGCTGGCTTAAGTGGATGGAAACCTATAAGACCCGCAGGGATGAAATTTTAGACTTTAAAAGAAGAATAGGTAAAAAGGCCGTTAAATCTAGATTTGATCTATTTTATTTAAGCCTTATGGAGGAAGAACTTGAAAGGTGTGATAGAAGTATACTTCATTTATCACAAAGTAATTACATTGAAAAGATGAAGAAGGAAATGGAAAGCAATGGCTTTTGTCACCATGACTATGCCCATCACAATGTAATGATAGGTGGAGATGGAAAAGTAAACATAATTGATTTTGATTACTGTATATTAGATTCTCATCTCCATGATCTTAGCAGTCTTCTCATTAGAAGAATGAAATACAATAAGTGGAACTTACACAGTGCAAGGGAAATTCTTGAAGCCTATGGAAATATTCATAGCCTTAGAAATGAAGATATTCCAATCATGGCAGCTTTTATGGAATTTCCTCAGGACTACTGGCAAAGAGGAATTCAGTACTACTGGGAAGAGAAGCCTTGGGGTGAGGATTTCTTTGTTAAAAAGCTTCAGTTCTATAATGATGACAGAGAGGAAAGACAAGAGTTTATTGAAAAATTTAGAGGGTTAAAATTATAAATTTAGGTTAAGGAGGGTTGTTTCAATGTCAAGAAGAGAGAAGGAAAATGAATTTTATGAAGAGGATATAGAAAGAAAATATGAGGGATCACCTTTATCCGTAGATGATTATGACAACAAGCTAGAAACCATGAAAGAACAAATTAAGTTACTAAAAAAGATTAAGAGAAGACAAAAAAAACTTAAGGAACTTGAAGAGGAGCAGGCTTTAATTCTAAGGAAAATGAAAAAAAGGGAAAGGAATAAACATAAGTAGAGGTGGTGGTATGAGAAGATTTTTTTACGACAGCTTTCAGGATTACGCCAAGGAGCAAGGGATTAAAAAAGTAGATTTTATACTGAAAAATAATGAGGCTTTAAGTAAAAAGTTATTAGAAGAAAGAGTGCTTTCTCAACTGCAGCTTATAGCTGAATTTCATAATATAGCCTGTGGCTTTAATGGGTATTTAAAGAAAAGAATTAATAATGATACCTGTAAGTTGGTGGAGGAATATAAAGTTCAAGTTAAGAGATTAGGAAAATATTTAGAGAAAATTAAGGAACAGGAAGTAAAGAATGACTTAGAGAAGTTTATTTGCATTGAAGGGGAAAAACAGCTTGAAAGGGCTGACCAGTGCCTAGATTTTATTGGAGAAAATAGCTACATGGATTTAATCTCAAGAAGCATGAAGAATATTGAGATTTGCCTTACAGATGTAGATTTTGATAACTTGGTTAAGAATGAAGCTTTGGAAATTGTAAACTTTGATGATGTAGCCTATAACCTAGTAGAAATGGATGCTTATTATTTACTATATAAGCTTAAGAAAAGAGGCTTTGTTATAGATTTTTATAAATGTGTAGATAAATTTTGTTCTCTTGAGGGCTTAGAGGATAGCAGTAAGAACTTTATATTAGCACTTTTATCTTATCCTCATGAGTTTATGAGAATTTATGAGAAGTATAGAAGAAATAAGAAGTCTTGGACAGAAGGTGAGTATATAAAAAGGTTCAGTGATGCTATAAGGGAAGATGGTATTTCTTTCATAAATGAGGTGAAGAAATGTTAGAGACAAGATTTAAGGATAGAGAATTTTTGAGCAGATATCACCTAGATATAAAGCTTTTAAATAATTATGATTTTCAGGTAAAGGATATTATTCCTGTAAGAAAGGTATATATACTAGAAACAAATAAAGGAAATAAGGTTCTGAAAAAACTAGATTATAGCTTCCATAGATTAAGTTTTATAGATAGTTCTATGGAATATATGAAAAAAAATGACTTCAAGGAAGTAATCAGCTTTGAGAGAAACAAAAATGGTGACATATATACTCAGTGGAGAGAAAGTACCTATGTGGTGATGGATTTAGTGGATGGAAGGGAATGTGAGTTTAATAACCCTATAGAAGTGTCTTTAGCAGTTAAGGTATTAGCTAAGATGCATCTAAGCTCTAGAGGCTTTGACACTGGTCAATGGGAAGGTTACTCTGAGGTTGGAAAGGCTATAGAGAAATGTGAAAAAAACTTAGGAGAGTTAGACTATTTTAAGAAATTAGCTTTAACCTTTGAAAATAAGAGTAGTTTTGATGAGATTTTTTTAAACTATATAGATAAATTCATAAGCCATATGGCTAAGGGAATAAGTATTTTAAAAAGATCACAATATCATGAACTTTGTAGTGAAGAAGATAAGATTAGCTTATGTCATCACGATCTGGCTTACCATAACATTTTAGTTTATAATGAGGAAATTCGCTTTATAGATTTTGATTATGCAGCAATAGATTTAAGAATTAGTGATGTTTGTAATTTAATTAATAAGGTAACCAAAGGCTTTGCTTATGACTTTGAAAAAATGAAGGATATCCTAGAAGAATATAATAAGGTTACACCAATAGATTCAAGGGAACTCATGGTTTTATATGGCATGTTATGGATTCCAGTAGGCTTCCACAGTTTAGTGAAGGATTATTATTTAAAAAGGAAGCTTTGGAGCGAAGAAAGCTTTGTTTACAAGTTAAAAAACAAAGTTGAAAATCTTACTGAAAAGGAAGATATGCTAATGAACTTTAAAAGTTACTATAAAATATCATAAATAGTTATAGATTTAGCTCATAGCTTTAGGACTAGATTAAACTAAAAAATATGACTTTTAACCTCTAAGAATATGATTTGGATATATTCTTAGAGGTTTATTTGACTAGAAATAAATTAATATATGTATATAAATTAACCCTTAGTAATGAGGAAGATTACTAAGGGTTTTTCAATTATTTATTTTTGAAGATGCCTAAGGTTAGATTTTCATCATGAAAGTTAAGAGCTTTTAATGATAGCCTCATAAGCTTTTAGGGTTTTTATAGCAGTTTTATCCCAGCTTAAAGCCCGTGCCTTTTGAAAGCCTTTTACAATTAGATTTAGCCTTAGATTTTCATTCATTAAGGCTTCACAAATTTTTTCACTAAGAGTTTCAATTTCCTTCGGGTTAAACAGTATAGCAGCATCCCCAACTACTTCAGGAATAGAGGTTACTTTAGAAGTGATTACAGGAATACCGCAAGCCATGGCTTCAATAGGGGGAAGTCCAAAACCTTCATAAAAGGAAGGGTACACAAATAGAGAAGCACTGTTGTATAGATAAGGCATGTGCTCCATGGAGATAAACCCAGGGAAAATAACCCTATCTGCCACCTTTAGTCTTTCAGCGCAGTCTTTGTATATGGCATAGGACTTGCCCTTATTTCCTGCAATAACTAAGTTTATGTTTTTAGGGATCATATTTATAACTCTACTAAAGGCTTCAATAAGTCCAACTATGTTTTTTCTAGGACTAAAACCACCTACATATAGTATATAGTCAGAAGGGAGACCGTAATGCCTTTTGAGAATTTTATCAGATAGTTGCTTATCTATGGGTCTGTAAATATCTTCGCTAGCTAAGTGGGTTACAAAAATTTTTTCCTTTGGATAGTTAAAATCTCGTGAGATATCCTCTTTAGAGAATTCAGATACAGTGATGATTCCATCACAGCGACTAACTATCCCAGCCATTTCTTTTGTAAAAATACTAAGGTATCTATCCCCAACAGTTTCCGGCATGTGGATAGGAATTGTATCGTGGAGAGTAATAACAAAGGGGTGTTTTTTTTCTAAGGGTAAACCAACACCGTTTTGAGGTACATGGTATAAATTAATATTTTTATCATATAGTTCATTAGGGATATTTACGTCATCCCAAAAGTTTGAAGCCATGGTGTCAGCAATAGCTATGTTACTGAAGTTTTTATTAAACTTAATATCACTGTTATAACCCTCTGGAGTAAAAAGTAAATAATCATTTAGTTGGTCTATTTTATTTAGTGAATTAATAAGCTGATAAGTGTAGGTGCCTATGCCTGTACCTCTGTACCATTTAGCAGCTCTTGAATCTATACCAATTTTCATATCACTACTCCTTAAACTTAATAAATAAAAAAATATTAGGCATCTGAAAATAAATAACAAGTCAAAGATGTAAAGTATATTTTGAGTTCATAAGCAAGCTTATGTTCACAAGCAAGCTTGTGCAGACAAGGAAACAGGTTCCTCAGATAGTGGAGCTATCTAAGGGTTCTGTTGACGCAGTATAACTCAAAATAGACGAGCATACTGACTTAGTTATTTTTAAAAGATGTCTTATAATGTATATTATTACAACAAGCTAAAATATGTTAATGGTTATTCTAAAAAATGTTAAATACACATATAAATTATAGAGGGGGTGTTAGTATGATGAGAGAATTTGAGATTGAACGCCAATTCGATATAAAAATTGAGAGCATCAAGCCTAATAAAGGCGTATATCATTTAAAGACAAACGATGGCGTTAAGTGCTTAAAGAAGATAAGCTATGGAACTCAAAAATTATTATTTGTCTACGGTGCCAAAGAGCATCTTTATAAAAATGGGTTTCCAAATATAGATAGATATTTTTTAAATACGGAAGGAAACCCATATGCGGTGGTTAATGAAGATATTTACACCTTATCTCAATGGATTGAGGGGAGAGAGTGTGATTTTTATAATGAAGAGGACTTGAAGATTGCTGCGCAATGTCTTGCCAAGCTTCATATTGCATCGAAAGGGTATGAGCCACCAGAGAATAGTAAGCTTAAATCCGATTTAGGAAGATGGCCTCATCTTATGGAGAAAAGAATTAAGTCTTTTGATAAGATGAAGGAAATGGTTAGAAAAAAGAAGAATCATAAATCAGATTTTGATATCGTTTATTTAAAGTCTGTAGATTACTACAAGGAACAAAGTAAGAAAGCTCTTCAAATACTTAACAGTTCAAATTATTTTGAGATATGCAGAATAACAGAGGAAGAGAAAAGTTTTTGTCATCATGATTTTACGTACCATAACATAATCATAGATAATGATAATAATGTGAACGTAATAGATTTTGACTATTGTAAAAGAGAAGTAAGAGCCTACGATATTTCCAATTTTATGATAAAGGTATTAAAACGTCAAAATTGGGATATTAAGTTCGCGCAAATTATCCTTGATGGATATAATAGCATTTCTCCACTAAGGGAAGATGAGTACAAGGTTCTTTTTGGTTTCTTAGTTTTCCCACAGCGTTATTGGAGGCTTTGTAATAGATACTATTACAACGAAGTGAACTGGGTACAGGGTACCTTTAACAAGAAAATGGAGGAGTTAATTTCTGAAAAAGATAAATTTGAAAAGTTCATTGAAGATTTTAAAAGCACTTATAACGTGGAATAATTTTTTTGTTTATAATTGGAAAAAGGTTAATATTGTTCAACAGCTTTAGAAGGATATGTTTTCTTTTTAAAACAAGAGTAGATAACTTATCCTTCTAATATGTTGTTAAACTTGTAAAGCTATGCAGGATTTTTTTGCATAGCTTTAATGTATTTCAAAAGTAAATAAAAAATTTCAACAAGTAAAAAAACTTTGAATATTTGATGAATATTATATTATATTCTGGTATACTATAGATAAAGAAGATTTAAGAAGAATAACTTTATTTACTATTCAAGGGTGATGATATAAGGCATCTGAAAATAAATAACAAGTCGAAGATGTGAAGGCTGTTTTGTGATAGACAAGGAAACAGGTTCCGCAGATAGTGGGGCTATCAAAGGGTTCTGTTGACGCAGTATAGCACAAAATAGACGAGCAGATTTACTTATTTATTTTTTGAAGATGCCTAAGGGGATAAGTAACTAACATGGGGGGAGAAAATGAGAAATAAGTTTTTAACAGTGGTGATTAGTTTAATTATTGCTACTGTTAGTATTTGGTGGACTTTTTTTCTTACAAATAATAATATTAGCTACAAGGAAGTTCCTGTATTTAATCGGGATAGCACCAAAACTTTTTTATTAGCACAACTTAACAATGCAGAAGAGGTAAATGGAGCTAAGAGAAGTGGCGCTGACTTAGGGGATTTTTATACAATAGATATTATGAACAAAAAGAAGGAGAGAATTTTTAAAGAGCAGCATGGTGATATAAAAACTAAGGACTATGCAAATAAAGAAGAAAATTTTATTCCTGTACTTATGTACCATTCCATAAATTATGAAGCAGGAAATGAACTTAGAGTTCCAAAGGAAAGGTTTGAAGAGCACGTAAAGTGGTTAAAAGATAATGGATTCTATACCCTATCTATGAAAGAGTTTTATGAGGCAATAACCACAGGTAAAAGGGTTCCAGAAAAATCTATTTTATTAACCTTTGATGATGGATATAAAGATAATTATACTAATGGATTTCCTATAATGAAAAAGTATAAGGCCAAAGGCACAATTTTTGTTATCACAGGAACCATTGATGTGTCAGAATCTTACATAAACTCAGAGGAGATAAAAGAGCTTTCCAGCAATGATATAGATATTGAAAGCCATACGGTAAACCATGTGGAGTTAAATGGATTAAATTATGAGCAGCAGTTAAAGGAATTGAAAGATTCTAAGGAGAAAATAGACAGATTACTAAATAAAAACACTATTGCTATTTGTTATCCAGTGGGAAAGCTTAATGAAGATACCATAAAAGCTGCTGAAGTTGCAGGATATAAAGTGGGATTTACTACTAAATCAGGCTATAGTAATATTTCACAAGGTTTATATAAGTTAAAAAGAGTTAGAATTAATGCTTCTACAACCGTAGAACAACTTCAAAATATTTTAAGTGATTATAAGTAATATACCAGGCTATGAGTGTGCTGTTCATAGCCTGGTATTTTAATTTCAGCTGATTACTATAAGGGGTAATTTATAGTAGTATACATATTTATTTAATTAATTAGTATTCATTAATGGTGCCAACACCATGAGAATAACCTTCTCTGCCAAGGTAGTTATTCTTTTAAATTAATGAATACTAGGTTGCTGACTAATAATTTAAAAATTTTAACAACATTTTGGAAGCTTTAAGTCTTTCATCTTCTAAAGTGGCAGACTAAATCTGCTTCAAAAGTTATTAACAAATGAACTTGTTCATTATTTAATGGGATGGAACTTAGATTAGCTTTTAACAATCAACTAATCTAGTTCCTCTTTAAAGTTTCTATATTTATACTAAGATTTCAATTTGAAATCCGTATTAATAGGCTTGTGTTATTAACTGTGCAATTTCACTTACTAGTGGAAGCCTTGGGTTTGCAGTAGTACACTGGTCTTCAAAAGCTTCATCAGCAAGTTCCATTAGGACTGAATCTAAATGAGCTTTTGAAACCCCACATTGACTTAGCGAAGAAGGTACATTTAATTCCTTCATTAGATTTTCAATAGCTACAACTAGATTATCAATTGCTTCTTCAGGAGTACTATGACCTAGACCTAAGTGCTTAGCAATTTCTTGGAACTTCTCAGGTGCTTTATAATACTCATATTTAGGGAAGGATACCAATTTGCTTGGATTGCTTCCGTTATATCTTATTACATGAGGTAGCATTATAGCATTTGCTCTTCCATGAGGAATATGGAACTCAGAGCCTAGCTTATGAGCTATACTATGGTTTACTCCAAGGAAGGCATTAGTGAAGGCCATACCAGCAATACAAGAAGCATTGTGCATTTTTTCTCTTGCAAGGGCATTGCTACCGTCTCTATAGGCTGTTGGTAAATATTTAAATACTAATTCAATAGCTTTTAAAGCAAGAGCATCAGTATAATCAGAAGCCATTACTGAAACATAAGCTTCTATAGCGTGAGTTAATACATCCATTCCAGTATCTGCAGTAACAGAAGGTGGTACTGTCATAACTAACTCTGGATCAATGATTGCAATATCAGGAGTTAGCTCATAATCAGCCAATGGATATTTTATGCTATTAGCCTTATCGGTGATAACTGCAAAGGCAGTAACCTCAGAACCTGTTCCAGAAGTGGTTGGAATTGCTACCATTTTAGCTTTCTTACCTAGTTTAGGGAACTTAAAGGCTCTTTTTCTTATATCCATAAATCTTAATTTTAATCCATCAAATTCAACTTCAGGATTTTCATAGAAAAGCCACATTCCTTTAGCAGCATCCATAGCAGAACCACCACCAAGAGCGATGATTACATCAGGCTCAAAGCTTCTCATTTGAGCAGTTCCTCTCATAACTGTTTCAGTTGATGGATCTGGTTCTACATCCAAGAATATATTTACATCAAAGTTTGCTTTCTTTAAGTGAGACATTACTCTTGATACATAGCCAAGCTTATCCATAAATTTATCAGTAACTATAAAAGCTTTTTTCCCTGGCAATTTTTCAAGATATTGTAATGAGCCAGGTTCAAAGTAAATTCTTTCTGGTACTCTAAACCACTGCATGTTAACTCTCCTTTTTGCTACTCTTTTAATGTTGATTAAGTTTTGAGCACTTACGTTTTGAGTAGTTGAGTTTCTTCCCATGGTTCCACAACCTAAAGTTAAAGATGGTAAGTTTGCGTTATAAATATCTCCTATAGCTCCTTGAGAAGAAGGGGAGTTAATTATTATTCTTCCTACTTTAACTCTTCTTGAAAATTCTTCTATAACCTTATTATCAGTAGAGTGCAATACTGCAGAGTGTCCAAGACCACCAAAGTCAATCATTTCCTCTGCACGGTGAATGCCTTCTTCTGTAGTATCAACTATAAACATTGAAAGAATAGGGCTTAATTTTTCTCTTGATAGAGGATATTTTTCTCCTATGCCTTCAAGCTCACAAATAAGGATTTTTGTTCCTTCAGGAACTTCTATACCAGCCATTTTAGCAATTTTTTCAGCGCTTTGACCTACTATATCAGCATTCATGGACTGTCTTTTTTCATCTATAGCAACCTTTTGAAGTTTTTTCATCTCCTCTCCATTTAAGAAGTGGCATCTACGTTCTTTAAGAAGAGCAATAACTTCAGTGGATACTTCTCTATCTATAATAACTGCTTGCTCTGAAGCGCAAATTGTTCCATTATCAAAGGACTTTGAAAGTACTAAGTCATTAACAGCTCTTTTTAAGTTAGCAGTTTTTTCAATATAACAAGGTACGTTTCCAGCTCCAACTCCTAGGGCAGGCTTTCCAGTAGAATAAGCTGCTTTAACCATACCAGGGCCACCAGTTGCTAGAATTATATCTACACCAGAGTGGAACATTAATTTCTGTGATGCTTCAATAGAAGGAGTTTCAATCCATTGAATACAATTTTCAGGTGCACCAGCTTTTATTGCTGCATCTCTTACAATTTTAGCAGCTTCTACACTAGATTTTTGAGCTCTTGGGTGGAAGCTAAATATTATTGGGTTTTTAGTTTTTATTGCAATTAAAGATTTGAATATTGTAGTGGAAGTTGGGTTAGTGGTTGGAGTTACTCCAGCAACAACCCCTATAGGTTCGGCAACTTCCATATAATCTTCTTCCTCATTTTCATTTATAATTCCTACAGTTTTTAATTTTTTTATGCTGTTATAAACATATTCAGAAGCAAAAATGTTTTTGGTGATTTTATCTTCGTAAACTCCCATTCCTGTTTCTTCTACTGCCATCTTAGCAAGTTCTCTGTGTTTAGCTAAAGCTGAGATTGTCATTTTTTTAACTATTAAATCTATTTTTTCTTGATCGAAGGGCAAAAAATCTATATAAGCTTGTCTAGCGTTTGATACAAGTTTGTCAATATCTCTTTCTACAGCGCTTTTAGTATCCACAGATGTATTCTCTTTTACAGTTGAATTATTTGTTAGATTACTAGCTGTAATGCTAGTTGAATCTATATTTATTTCGCTAACTTTTGATTTTGACATAGGATTGACCTCCTTGAAGTTTGTTATTTATTTAACTAATTTCATTATATAACCCTTAATAAAAAATGCAATAGGTTTTGTTAAAAATATATCAATGTTAATAAATTGTTTAAATATGTTTAGTAAGACAAGATTTTACTAAGCCTTGAAATCTTCTCTACTTTCTTAGATTTTTCTATTGTTAGATGTTAACTTTTCATTTCAAAATTTTAAAGGGTTTTCGATAGAGTTTTAAAATCAGTAAAATAGACTTTTATGTTTAACGGAACAAAAAAGACTCAAAAATTAAGCTTTAAATTTTTTCACCATTAGTAGTAAATGTACATAGTATGTAATACAAGTCTTAAATGGAGTTGATATAATGAGAATTGGCGATAGAGTAGTAAGAAGATCCTATGACGGCGACATTGTATTTAAGATCATTGATATAAGAGATGAGTATGGCATAGAAAAATATATCCTTCAAGGGTTAAATATTAGAATTGAGGCAGATTGCTTAGAGGAAGATTTAGAACTAGTAGATGAAGAGGAATTAGGTCAGATGGATAGGGTCTTTAATAAGAAAGTAAACGCATCTATTAAAAAGATATTGCTAAGCAGGTCTGGAAATCAATATAGAGGAGAGCCTGCAAAGGTTTTAGAGGATACTTATTACGTAAAGGGAAGAAAAGGCAAGGTTACCAATACTGCCATACCTATGCCTAATAAGGAAATGTTTTTTGGAAGACCAGGAAAGGTTCTTCATATTGATGGGGACCCAGGTTATTTGGAGGTGTGCTTAAAAACCTATAAGCAGCTTTCGATTGAAGCGGTAGGAAAGGTTATTGCTGAAAAGGATCAACCAGCAGAAATTTTAAATTTAGTAAAGGAAGTGAATCCTGATATAGTAGTTATTACTGGGCATGATGGTATGACTAAGGATGCTCCTGATTATATGGACTTAAATAACTATAGAAATTCTAAATACTTTGTGGAGTGTGTATCTATTTTAAGAACTTATAAATCTGATTATGATGAACTTGTGATATTTGCGGGGGCATGTCAGTCAAATTACGAGGCATTGCTAGATGCAGGTGCTAATTTTGCTAGCTCTCCTAGTAGAGTACTTATCCATTGTCTTGACCCTGTAATGATTTGTGAAAAAATCGCTTATACAAATATTAATGATATTGTAGATATTCAAGATGCTATACAAAATACCATAACAGGATTAAAGGGAATAGGGGGACTTCAAACAAGAGGAAAGTATAGAGAAGGTTACCCAAAGTCCCAATACATTAGATAAGAAGCTTAAAGGTTTTCTCAGAGGTGAATTCTCTAGAGGGAACCTTTTTACTCTTTTTTGATGCCTTATAGCATTTTCAAAAAAATAATTTAGTATGTTTGGCTATTTTCAGTTCACATCTTTGACTTGTTATTTATTTTCAAATGTCTAATAAAAACCAAAGATAAAATTAAAATAATCTCTTTTAAAATAGATTTAAGGAGGAATTTTTATACTAGATATAAGCTATAAATAAGTTACTTGTTAAAAATTTATAAATTTATCACAAAATAAGAATATATAATCATATTTACACACATACTAATCTCGGACTTTGAAGTTATAAATATGCAAGATCACAACTTTTAAAAACAAGTCTTATCTCTTGTTTTCTTTGATATAAATTTTAAGCATTTTTATTGAAATTCAATTTCCTTCTAAAGGCTAATGAGATTGAAATTTTTAACATTTCAAGTTTACATATTCGACAAAAAATCCAAATTATGCAACAATTCAAGAAATTTAACAAAACTTTAACATTGACAACTGTATTGTTCATATTGTACAATTGTAGGTTTACTTGACATAAATCCCATTTACCCCTATAATATAATTAGAAAGAAGGTGCTACCATGGATAGAAAAAATGTATTGACTTCAATTAAAAGAGACATTGAGAGTCATGTTGGCGAAAAGGTAACATTGAAGGCTAACGGCGGCAGAAGAAAGATTATTGTTAATGACGGCGTTTTGGAAAAAACTTATGACAGCATATTTGTAATTCGACTAGAAAATGCAACTCAAAGAACTGTTACATACAGCTACAGTGATGTGCTAACAAAAACTGTTCAATTAGTGTTTGCAGTATAGTAAAACATAATTTTAATTTTGACATCAAAGAGTTTGTTTGTTTAATAATTAATATTAAACAATACATGCAGTTTTATTCATAAAAAGGTGAAGTGCTATAGCACTTCACCTTTTCTTGTTATATATAAAACTTATTTTCATTAAAAATAATATTAGCAAAACCTTAAGAATAGCAGCTTTCAAAGGAGATCTAAAAGCATAATTACGGTGACTCCTTCTTTAAAATGGGGTGATAATAACTCTAGTCATTCTAAAAATATATGTAATCTATTGTAGCTGAATTTCTTAGTAATCTGGGGCCTTTATAGAAATATTATAGGATCTTAAGGGTGTCGAAAATTTTTAATTTTTATTTATAGGGAAGTTCTATTTTAATGCTGTGGTTAATATAATTAAATGTACAAAATCTTTAAGATAATTTTAAAGTTCATGTGAGGGGTTTTCCAAAGGCAAGACTTTTAGGCATCTTCAAAAAATAAATAAGTCAATCTGCTCGTCTATTTTGTGTTATACTGCGTCAACAGAACCCTTTGATAGCCCCACTATCTGCGGAACCTGTTTCCTGGTCTGCACAAGCTTGCTTGTGAACACACGCTTGCTTGTGAACACAAAATAGCCTTCACATCTTTGACTTGTTATTTATTTTCAGATGCCTTATATAAAAAAAAGAAAGATGGTGGGTGCCATCTTTCAGCTATGGTATAAAAGGGTATTGAGAATTTATGAGAGGTTATATGGTCAATAACCACTTTTATTGTAAAATATTTTTCGACATATGTCAACATATTTTAGCGAAATTTGTACTATATTTTTTTTCGACATTAGTTATATTTTTTTATGGTTGTCTATATAAATTATTAGTAGGTATTTTAGGAGGGATATTGTTATGCGCTTGGATTTAATCAAGGACAATATAGAGTACGAGCAATTATTAGGTCAAAACTCTACAGATATGGTAGTTAAAGAAGAGTATGTAATACCAGATACACTTCCAGATGTAAATGAAGTGTTAACATTAGATGCTAAGCCTATGGTAACTAACAAAGATGTTTCCAATGGAAAGGTTAATGTAGAAGGACAGATCCAATTTACTGTTCTTTACATGGCTAAGGAAGATGAAGTTATTGAGGCTCATCCAGTTACTTATAATTCTAAGTTCGCAAGCAGTCTTGATGTGAACGGTGCAACTAATGACATGCTTTGTGAAATAGATTTATGCATGGAAGATATTAAATGCATAATTATAAATGAAAGAAAAATATCTATTCAAGGAGTTATGAACATAAAATGCGATGCTTATAAAATGAATTCCTTTGAAATAGTTAAGGATGTAGAGAATGGAAATGATCTTCAATTCTTGAAAAGCCCAATGACCGTAGACAAGGTTATGGATCCAATTGGTGGAGAAATTATAGGTAAGTGCGAGTTAAAGGTTGACATGGATAAACCTGAAGTTGGTAAGGTTGTTAATTACAATGTGAACATAGGTAAGAAAGATATTAGATTATATGATGGCGGAATACGTATAGAGGCAGTAGCTAACGTAACTATATTGTATAAGGCTAAGGGCTGCAAGGATTTAGTTGCAGTTTGTACAAATGTTCCATTAAACAAGGAGTTAACTTGTGAGGGATTAAGACCAAATATGGAGCACTACACAGATTTTACTGTTGCTTCCTTTGACCATGATGTAAGAGAAGATGATATGGGGGAAAATAGAATAATTGATGTGGAGTTCCTTGTTAGGACTTGTACTCATGTTATGTACAAGGATGAAGTTGAGATGATTGAGGATGCTTACTCACCAGCTTGCATGCTTGATATGAATGCAGAAGAGTATGATATAAATGTTATTCAAGGACAAGGACAACATGAAAGCCTTGTTAAGGGTGATATTGAAGTTGGAGAAAACATGCCAAAGCCTAATAAGGTTATTATGGCAAATGGAACAGTTTCTATTGTTGATAAGAAGATTTCTGATGATAAGGTGACTATAGAAGGTGTGTTAAAGGTTGATGTATTATACTCAACTGAAGACGAGGTTAATTATGTAGCATGTATTTCTGATGAAATTCCATTCACTTCTCAAATTGAAGTAAGTGGTGCTATGGACAATATGGAGGCATTAACTAAGGCTTTCTTAGAGATGCTAGAAGCTAGTGTTGAGGTTGGAAATATTTCAATTAGAGCTATTGTTAGGACTCAATGCAAGGTTTGCTACAATGCTAAGAAAAAATTCTTAGTAGATATGCAAGCTTCAGAGGAAGAAGTTCCTAAGAAAAAAGCAAGTATCATCATTTATGTAGTTCAACCAGGAGATACTTTATGGCAAATAGCTAAGAAGTACTTCACTACTAAGGAAGATATTATGGCTATAAATGATATGGCTGAAAATGGGGATATTAAACCAACTCAAAAATTAATCATCCCAGGAAGAGCTGTAGTATAGCAGTAATTTAATAAATTTCTCAGTAGCGTATTAGTTAAACTTAGTAGCTAGTTAGAGAAATACTCGCTCTATAGTAGTGAGAAGTATTAACGCTTAATAAGACATAATATTTTTACTTTAGGCATCTGAAAATAAATAATAAGTCAAAGTAGACTATCATACTGACTTATTTATTTATCGAAGGTGCCTTATTTATATAAGGGGTACTACCATTAAGGTGGGCCTCTTATTATTTTACTATTCATGGTTTGCATAATCTGTTGAGTATATACTATACTAAGGTTATAAAAAACATCAATAAGTAAGAAGTAAGCACGAATGATCTTGTCACTTTTAGCTCTTAATTACTGAATAAATTATTATTATTATTATTATTATATAGGTTGGTGAGAAAAATGAAATTAAAAGCATATGGAAAAATTAATATATCCTTAGATGTAATTGGAAAAAGAGAGGATGGTTATCATCTTCTTAGAATGATTATGCAAACTGTAGATATTTATGATGAACTTACCTTTGAACCTTGTGAAGAAGGAATACATATAACTTGTGATAAAGAAGGTGTGCCTACAGATAAGAGAAACCTAGTGTATAAGGCTATTGAGTTATTTAAAAACACCTATGAAATTCAAGGTGGAATTAAAGTACATATAAATAAAAATATCCCTATGGAAGCAGGCATGGCAGGGGGAAGTACTGATGCAGCAACAGCTTTAAAGGCTATGAGGGATTTATATAAGCCTGAAGTTAGTAACCAGGAGTTGATGGACTTAGGTGTAAAAATTGGGGCTGATGTACCTTATTGTATTTTAGGTGGCACTGCACTTTGTGAAGGAATCGGAGAGGTAATAACACCATTAAAGCCCTTTAAAAATAAAGTTCTGTTAGTGGTCAAACCTAACTTTGGAGTTTCTACTGTGTCTGTGTATAAAGCTTTTAATATAAAGGAAGTTAAGGATCATCCTGATACAGAAGGCTTAATTACAGCTATGGAAAAAGAGGATGTAAGCTATGTAGCTGAAAATATGATGAATTTATTGGAAGAGGTTACTATTAAAAAAAATGAGGAAATACAGGAAATTAAAGCGTTTATGGTAGAAGAAGGTTCTTTAGGTGCAATGATGACTGGGAGTGGACCTACGGTATTCGGATTCTTTGAAAGCAAAGACAAAGCTGAAAAGTGCTATGAAAAGTTAAAAGGAAAGTATAAAGAAGCTTTTGTTACAACTACAATTTAGTAATCTAAAAACCGCCTTGAGGAAGTTTTTCCTCAAGGTGGTTTTTTATTATGCATATAAAAATCATATTAGTTAAAACTAATTAGGAAATTTTTATAAAGGAAGATGTGATAAAGCTTATGATTAGGACTATTATTGAGCGTTTTGATATTTATTTATTAGTACTTTCTTTGGCTGCAGGCATCCTAGTAGCTTACTTTGATGCTAAAAAATTTAAAAAACAAGATAAGCCAGTAGCCTATAAACAGGCTAGATACCTTGGTATAGGAGTTGCAGCTGTTGCAATAATATTCTACATTATCAGGTTTATGGTTGTTTAAAATCATAATTGATGGATTCAAATAAAATGCAAGCTATAAGAAATAAGTTTTGTATTATTAACCTTCAAGGAGACTTTGAAAAATAGTCGTCCTAGAGGGTTGTCCGCTATTAAAAAGTCTTAGTAAGCCAGTATGAATAGGCATAAGGCCTAAGTGCTTAACTTGGATTCTTATAATTTAGGTAAGGAAAGGGAAGTGAGTTAATTGCAAGAACAAATTCGCGAAAACATTTCTCAAAAGTCGCAGCAAAACATGATGTATGTTAGGGAGCTGTTTAAAAATGCAGCAGATGTTGTATTTAGAGAGTTTAAAATAGGAAATCTTAATGCTGGGTTAGTTTATATTGATGGTATGGCAGATAAAACTTTGCTTAATGACTTCTTATTAGAGCCATTGATGGATAGTGGAGAAAATATAACTCCAGAGCAGCTAATGGATAAAATTATTGCTATTTCCGATATGAAAAAAATTACTAAGTTAAATGATGGTGTAAATGCAGTGCTTGCAGGAGAGTCTCTAGTTTTTATTGATGATTTGGGAGCGGCCCTTACTATAGCAAATAGATCATGGCCTAATAGGGGTATTGGAGAGCCTTCAGGAGAAACTGTTATAAGAGGTTCTAGAGAAGGATTCACTGAAACCATAAGGTTTAATACAGCGCTTGTAAGAAGAAGAATCAGGGATACAAGATTAAAGGTGGAACCAAGTCAGGCCGGAGTACGGTCTAAAACTGATATGGCAATTATGTATATTGATGACATTGTAAATCAAGATGTGCTAGAAGAATTAAAGACTAGATTAAAAGATGTAAATATTGATGCAATTTTGGATAGTGGATATATAGAGCAATTTATAGAAGATGATAAGACTACTCCATTTCCTCAAATTCAAAGTACTGAACGTCCAGATGTAGTAGCAGCAGCCTTATATGAGGGGAGAATTGCAATCTTTGTAGATAACTCGCCCTTTGCCTTAATTGTGCCAGCAGTACTTGCACATTTTTTTCAATCTCCAGATGATTACTATAACAGATGGATAAGTGGGTCTGTAGTTAGAATAATTAGGTTGTTTGCAATAGTACTATCTTTAATTTTACCAGCATCCTATGTAGCTATGACTTCTTTCCATACGGGGCTCATTCCTACAAAGCTAGCCTATGCTATAGCTGCCTCAAGAGAAGGTGTTCCTTTTGCAGCTTACGTTGAGGCACTACTTATGGAAGCTGCTTTGGCTTTCTTAATAGAAGCTATTATAAAGCTTCCAAAGCCTGTTGGGTCAACTATTGGTATTGTTGGAGGTCTTATCATAGGACAGTCAGCAGTTAGTGCAGGACTTGTAAGTCCAATTATGGTTATCGTATTAGGACTTACAGCCATTACTACTTTCTTAATTCCAAACTATACTGTAACTACTGCCTTTTCTTATTTTAGAGTAATGCTTATTTTGCTTTCTTCATTTTTAGGGCTTTATGGAATTATGCTTGGGCTTATTTTCTTACTAATTCATTTGACAAGAATAGAGAGCTTTGGAATACCTTATTTAGCTCCAGCAGTAAATACAATTATGAAGGACTTAAAGGATTTATATGTGAGAATGCCTCTAAAGGACTTTAAAGAAAGACCTGAATTTTTAGAGCCTAAGGATAAGGTGAGACAAAAATAACTGGCTTAGGCATCATTGATTTATTATTTATTTTCAGATGCCTTATTGGAGGAATGAAAGGTGAAAGATAAAAATTTTATACAAGACTTTGGATTGTTTGCAAGCTTAGTGGTATCTATGATAGGAATAGGGGTGTTTTATAGCCCGGCCTTAGTGGCAAAATATGTTGGTGCTGATGGATGGATAGTTGCCATCATCACCGCTGCAGGAATTTTTTTAATAATGTATATGATGTATTACTTAATGAAGGCTAACAACTATGAGGATATTGTAGTTATTCTTGGGAATATCTATGGAGTAGCCTTAGGAAGAATTATATCTATACTTTATGCAATTATGATGATTCTTGCTCTGGGTATATCCTTAAGGGTATTTTCAGAAGTAATAACCATGTTCCTCTTAGTCAACACACCCACAGAGGTAATTTTAATAACTATGATTTTCCTAGGAATATTTTTGAGTAGGGGAGGATTAGTTAATGTAGTTAATTTTAATGAATTGGCTTTCTGGATGATATTTATTCCAGCTATACTAGCCTTTCTTTTGACTCTGCCAACTGCAGATTTTACAAATTTGCTTCCTGTATTCTCCACAGTCCCAGTAAACTATTTTAAAGGAAGCTTCGAACTGCTATTTTTACTAAATGGATTTTCTATGGCCTTTATATTAATACCTTATGTTAAAAAGAAGGAGCGAATAGGAAAAATTCTAAGACGTAGTAGCATTTTCATAGGGGCCTTTTACGGAGTTACTTTTATATTGGTTGCAGCAACTTTATCTGTAGCACAAACTAGGGACACTATATTCCCAACTATTACAATGATTCAATCTATCACATCAAGAGCTGGTTTTTTAGAGAGATGGGATAGTTTAATTATGGCAATTTGGGTTATTTTCTACTTTACTGCCTTTGCGAATACCTATTATTTTTCTTCTTATATAGCAAAGCATGTGTTTAATCTTAAAGATATTAAAATTGCTTCCGTTATTTTTCTGCCAGTAGTTTATATAGCAGCTCTATTTCCTGAAAGTGTGGTTGATGTAAGGAATTTAAAGATGGGCTTCATAAGAATGGGTTTCATTGGTACACTTTTCGTGGTTATAGGCATTACTTTTTTACTTAGCTATATTAGGAAGGGGAGAGGAGTCAAAAATGAAAATTAAGAAGGTTCTTCCAGCACTAATTATTAGCCTGTTGCTTACTGGTTGTTGGGACAATGTGGAGATAGATAGAAAAGCTTTTGTAGCTACTATTGCAGTGGATATTGGAAAAGATATAAAAGAGAGAGAAGGACTTAAGGTATTTAAACCAACAGATGCCTTTGCAGAAAAGCCTATAGATGTTTTAAGTGTGACCTATGGTTTTCCTGATATAAGAAATATGGAGCAGGAAAAGGGTGCTGCGGAAGAGCTGGCGATAACTGTAGGTGGCTACTCTATGACAGATACTTATTTTAAAGCTATTGCACAAAGTAGTAGAAATCTTCAGTTTAGTCATAGTAAGGTGTTGTTCTTAAGTGATGATTTGTTTAGATACCCTGAGGTTGCAAAAGAAGTTATGGACTATATTGAAAGGGAACCATCCTTAAATAGAACAACCATTATGGCGGTAGTAGAGGGGAAAGCTGAGGACTATGTAAAGTTTAAGCCTCTTATGGAAGAAAATATAGAAAACTATATCACAGGACTCATGGGAAACAACAGCAGAAATGGCTCAGTATATCCTGTGAATCTAAATAAATACATAGATATGTCTACTCAGCAGGATGTTAATATGTTGCCATTATTCAAACTTGAAGAAGGTAATAAAAATCTAGTATTATCAGGGATAACCTTAATTAAGGATTATCAAATTGTAGGATACCTAAATGATAAGGAGGTTACTGATGTTCAAATCTTAAGAGGAGATATAGGCTCTTGCAAAAAGGTGGTTTATAAGGATGCTCACCCTATAGATTATTATATTAGAGATGTGTCAACCAAGGTTGATATGAATTTAGTAGATGATAAACTAGTGATAAACTATAAGATTTTCACTGAGGGAACTATTAAGGGCTACTATACAGATGCTAACCTACTAAACACTGATGTAATAAGAGAGATAGAGCAGTACTTTGCTGAGTCTATGGAAAAGGAATTAGTTGGCATAGCTGATGTAACTAGAAATAAGCTTCAAGTAGATTTATTAAATGTTAAGGAAAATTTGAGAAAGTATCATCCTAGAATTTGGGGTGAAATTCAAAGTAGATGGCCACAGGTTTACCAAAATGCAGAAATAAAGGTTACTGTAGATAACCATATAAGAACAGTGGGCTTAACTGATTAAAGAAAAAGAAGCCAACTAGAGAGCTTTTGCTGGAATTCTTAGAAGGAAGGCTTCTTAGAGTTTTAACAAAGCCCTCTAGGGGCTTTTTTTTAATTCTATAGGAAATTCAACTTTTTTGCGCTAGCAAAATGCCTGGAAGGTGTTGAAGTCACAGGGTTTCAGAATAAGTGTAAAAAGGTGTAAGCAATCGCTAGCTTTTAAAAGGGAGTGTGCATACACGCATTTGTTCTTATCTAGAGTTTTCTATTCTTCCTCTTAAATAAAAATAATTTAAAATTTTTCTCAGTCAGTGTATAGAACTTGTCCTCTTGGTAATAATTAGGATATAACAGTAATTAATTAAGGGATTCAAGGGGGAGAAATAAAATGAAAAAGTTTTTAACAATGGTGGTTACAGTATTAGTTATATTAACATTCTTGACAGGTTTATATAGTGCTAAAAATATAGGTGCTGCAAATGCACAAACTTTACAAATAAACGAGGAAGAAGTAGTTGACTCAACAATAGAAGATATTTCAGAAAAATTAATTAGATTCCATGTTATTGCAAATAGTGATGAAGAAAAGGATCAAGCTCTAAAATTAAAGGTTAGAGATGAGGTTTTAAAATATATTCAACCAATGCTAAAAGATAGTAAGGACATTGACAACTCAAGAGAAATTCTTAAAAGAGAAAATGAAAATATATTAAATATTGCAAGAACTGTGATTGAAGCAAACGGTTATAGTTATAAAGTAGATTCAACTCTTTCAAGAGAGTATTTTCCAGTTAAGACTTATGGAAATATCACACTTCCACAGGGTGAATATGAAGCTTATAGAATACTTATAGGAAGTGGAGAAGGTAAAAACTGGTGGTGTGTTATGTTCCCGCCAATATGCTTTGTAGATGTAACCAAAGGGGCAGTAGCATATGAAGAAACAGAAAAAGAAATGAAAGAAGTGCTTTCTGAGGATGAGTATAAAATGGTTGATAACAAAGTAAGTGAACAAAAGAAAAATGCAACAGTATCAAAGGAAAGTAATAAAAGTACTGCAAAGAAGTCAAGCAATTCAACTGCTAAAAAGAATACTACAGAAAAAGAAAAAAATAATTTAAATAAAACTTTGAGTTTAGAAAAAGAAAAAATTGTAGATAATACTGAGGATAACAATATAGTAATAAAATTTAAAATTGGGGAAATATTAAAAGATATAATTAATTAAAATAGATATAAGCTTTTAGAAGATAGTTAGTTGCATTCGTGTACTAAAAGTATTAATGAAACTAAGTAAATAGCTAATCGAATTGAAGGAGGTTTTCTCCTTCGATTATGATTATAAGTAAAGATAAGAGAACCTCCCCCAATATAATCTCCTTTCTCTTATCTTTGCTTTAATAATGATAAGCAGTAGAGCATTTATCTAATAGGATTCAATTTATGAAATATAAGTATTAAAGGTCAGCAAAGAAGAAAATTACTTTGCTGACCTTTAAGCATCTTCGAAAATAAACAAGTCAATATGCTTGTTTATTTTACGTTATAATGCATTAACAGGTTCCTTGTCTGCGCAAGCTTGCTTGTGAACACAAGCTTGCTTGTGAATGCAAAATATACTTCATATTTTTCACTTAATATTTATTTTCAGGAACCTAATTTTCGTAAAATTTAAACTTTAAGCTAAATCATAAAAACTTCATTTTAAAGGTTGAAGAAATAAGAAGATAGGCATAGAATTATTTAAGAGTAAGGAATAAAGAAAATCAGTAGAAGTTTTTTTTGAAGGTTGTTGTTTAAGCTTTAAATCTATCTGGTGATTAGTGTAATAACCCTATTTAATATAGGTTTAAAGTTAAGATATGTTTCACAAGAGAATACTATATTGAATAAATTGTTAATATAAATTATTGTTAGGAGAGATAACTATGAAGAAAAATGTAGCTATATTATTTGGAGGGCAGTCTACAGAGCATGAGGTTTCTAGAGTGTCAGCTACATCAGTTTTAAATCATATAAACAATGAAAAGTATAATATTTACCCAATAGGAATCACAAAAGAAGGTAAGTGGTTTTTATACAAGGGAGAATATGAAAATATTGCCAGCGGACAATGGGAACAGGATAATGAAAATAAAGTTTCTAATGGGTTAGAAGTTCTTGTAGATAAAAAAGTTGAAGTTGTATTTCCTGTACTTCATGGAATGTATGGAGAAGATGGTACAATTCAAGGGTTATGTAAGTTAATGAATATCCCTTGTGTAGGCCCTTCTGTAATGAGTTCAGCAGTATGTATGGATAAAATTTATACTAAGTACTTATTAGAACATGGAAACATTAAGCAAGCTAAATATGTAGTAGTTACAACCTTTGATTATAAAAAGGATAGCAGCGTTTTTGTTAAGGCCATAGAAGAAAATTTAGGATATCCTTGCTTTGTTAAACCAGCAAACAGTGGATCTTCAGTAGGAATTACTAAGGCTCATAACAGAGAAGAGCTTGTTAAAGGATTAGAATTAGCGCTAAACCATGACAGAAAGGTTTTGGTTGAAGAGGGATTAAATGCTAGGGAGATAGAAGTATCTGTGTTAGGAAATGATGACCCTAAGGCCTCTATTCCAGGAGAGATTATTCCGGCTAAGGAATTCTATGATTATGAAGCAAAGTATCAAAATGCAGCTTCTAAGCTTTTAATTCCAGCAGCATTGCCAGAGGAAAAGTTAAGTATTATAAGAGATTTAGCAGTTAAGATTTATAAAAAGCTAGATTGTTCAGGAATGGCTAGAGTAGACTTTTTAGTGGATAAGGACACAGAGGAAGTTTACTTAAACGAAGTTAACACAATTCCAGGCTTCACAAGTATTAGCATGTACCCTAAAATGTGGGAAGCAACGGGACTTTCTTATCCAGCTTTAATTGATGAGCTTATTGAATTAGCTATAGAAAGAAATAATAGTTAGGATTAATAACCAAGCTATGAAATTAAAGGAATTTCATAGCTTGGTTATTTAAGTTTTATAGGAAAAATGATATTATTTAATAGAGGAATGAAAAGTGAGACTTAATATCTTATAAGTGAATACTGAGAGGTTCATTTAAGTTTTCTAAGAGAAGTTAGTTGTTTGATAATTCTATGTAAAATATAAATTAAGGCATCTTCAAATGCCTAATCTAAAGAATTTAAGAGGAGTTAAATATGAAGAATAACGCAGTTATAAAAGTGGCAAGCATTCAAAATCATGAAGAAGATGAAAAGATTGAAGTTGTAAGTATAGGAACCTTCTGCAAAGAAGAGGAAGTTTTTGTGGCAACCTATGAGGAGTCAGAACTTTCTGGTATGGGAGACACTACAACTATATTTAAAATTGGTAAGGATTATTTTAACTTAATCCGTGAAGGTGAAATTAATACTGTGATGGAGTTTAAGAGAGGCCATAGTACCTCCATTTTATATAATACACCTCAAGGTGGGTTAGCATTACAGGTGAAAACAAGAAGTCTAAAAATTGATATAAATGATTTAGGTGGAACTGTAGACCTTGAGTATGATATTTTTGTTGATGGCAAGCAAAGTATTAATACAAAGCTTATAGCTATTATTGATGTAAAGCAAAACTAAAGTAAAAATTGTTTATTATATAAAGGGTTAAAACTTGGGGGCAAAATTTATGTATACTTTTGATGATATTGTTGGAGATAGTAAAAGTATAAAAAGAGTTAAGGAATTGGGTAAGAAGGCTTGCAATACCACCTCACCAGTTCTTATATATGGAGATACAGGCACTGGGAAAGAACTTGTTGTACAAGCTATTCATGAAGGTTCTTCAAGAAGAAATAAAAGCTTTATACCGCAAAACTGTGCAGCTATACCAGAAAATCTTCTGGAGAGTATTTTCTTTGGGGTGTCAAAAGGAAGTTTCACAGGAGCTGAATCAAAGCTAGGCTTATTTGAACTTGCTGATGGTGGAACATTATATTTAGATGAGCTTAACTCTATGCCTATAAACTTTCAAGGGAAGTTACTAAGGGTACTGCAAGATGGAGAGATTAGAAGAGTTGGGGATACTGTTAGTAAAAAAGTAGATGTAAGGATTGTTGCATCTTTAAATGAAAATCCAGAGGAGCTTGTAGGTGGTGAGAAGCTTAGAAGAGATTTGTACTATAGGCTCAATGTGCTTAGAATTGATTTGCCTCAGCTTAATGAAAGAAAAGAGGATATTCCTAAGCTAGTTAGTCATTTTATTGAAAAGTTTAATAACAGGTTTAATAAAATAATTACTGGTATTAAAGAAGATGCTTTAAAGGCCCTAATAGCTCATGACTATGAAGGAAACGTTAGAGAACTTGAACATATCCTAGAGGGTGCTTTTAATTTAAGAAATGAAGGCTATATTGAGCTAGAGGATTTATGTCTAAGAATGGACACGGGAAGCTTCATGTGTTGGTCCTTGAAAGATAAATTAGAATATTATGAGAAGAAATATATTAAAGAGGCAGTAATAATGTCAGGTTATAATATTTCTAAAGCAGCTAAAATTCTAGATATACCAAGGCAAACTCTTCAGTATAAAATTAAAAAATATGAAATATAAAATTTTATAAGGACACCTATGGACTTTTCTAGGAAAATATACTTTTCGTGACACAAAAAAGTTTTAAGGTAACAAAGGGAGTGACTTGGTATAAGATGAATCCAACCATTGTACTCTTATAATATGAGGGCTGTATTGTGAAAAGCTTTGTTGAGGAACAGAGAATATTGCAATGCAGCTTTTTTAATCAGGTTCAAATGAATTTTAAAAGAATTTACTTATTAAAAAAAGCAAAAAAATAAAACAAAAAACACTAGCATAAACAAAAAATATATGATAGTATAATATTTGTTTTTAAATACAGATATTCCATTTTATTTTATAGGGTAATTTTTATTATAATAGGGAATGGCGACTAAGTCAATAGTATTTTTAAATAAATTTAAAATTTCATATAGGAACTTAAGGAGGAATTTTTGTGAGCACTAAATATGTTTTTGTCACTGGTGGAGTTGTTTCATCTTTAGGAAAAGGGATTACTGCGGCTTCTTTAGGAAGATTACTTAAAAATAGAGGATTAAAGGTTTCAATTCAAAAATTTGACCCATATCTCAATGTGGACCCAGGTACTATGAGTCCTTATCAGCATGGGGAGGTTTTTGTAACGGATGATGGTGCAGAAACAGATTTGGATCTTGGTCATTATGAAAGATTTATTGATGAAAATTTAAGTAAAAACAGTAATGTGACTACAGGGAAAGTCTATTGGTCAGTGATTTCCAAAGAAAGAAGAGGAGATTATTTAGGGGGAACTGTTCAGGTAATTCCGCATATCACAAATGAGCTTAAAGATCGAGTTTATAGGGTGGCAAAAGAGAAAAATGTAGATGTAGTTATCACAGAAATTGGTGGAACTGTAGGGGACATTGAGTCTTTACCATTTCTAGAGGCTATAAGACAAATAAAATATGAAGTTGGAAGAGAAAATGTCTGCTTCATTCATGTGACCTTAGTTCCATACCTTGGCAAAGCAGGTGAATTAAAGACAAAGCCTACTCAACACTCTGTTAAAGAGTTAAGAAGTATAGGGATTCAGCCTGATATTATAGTTTGTAGAAGTGAAAAAGAAATTCCTATGGATTTAAGAAATAAGATTGGACTGTTTTGTAATATTGATGGAAGAGCAGTAATTCAAAATTTGGATGCGGAAAATTTATATGAAGTTCCTTTAATGCTTCACCATGAGGGTTTAGATACTTTAGTCTGTGAAAAGTTAAATTTAGACTGCAGAGCAATAGATAATACTGCTTGGATTGAAATGGTAAATAAGCTTAAAAGTCTAAAAGAAAATGTAAGTATTGCTTTAGTTGGTAAGTATGTAGAACTTCATGATGCCTACATATCAGTGGTTGAAGCCTTGAGTCATGGAGGTCTTAACTGTGATTCAAATGTTCACATTAAATGGATTAATGCAGAAGAGGTAACTAGAGAAAATGTTGAAGGTCTTTTAGGAGAAGTAGACGGCATATTAGTTCCAGGAGGCTTTGGGGATAGAGGAGTAGAAGGAAAAATTGAGGCTATTAGGTACTCAAGAGAAAACAAAGTGCCTTTTTTAGGAATATGCCTTGGAATGCAATGTGCAGTAATTGAGTATGCAAGAAATGTATTAGGTTATAAGGATGCTAACAGTGCTGAGCTTGTGCCGGAAACTACATATCCTGTAATTGACTTGATGCCTGACCAAAAGGATGTGGATGAAAAAGGTGGAACCATGAGACTTGGTTTATATGCTTGCAGATTATCTAAGGATACTAAGGCCTTTGATGCATATGGTGAAGAAGTAATATATGAAAGACATAGACATAGATATGAGTTTAATAATGAATATAGAGAAGAATTAATAAATGCAGGGTTAGTGCTTAGTGGAACTAGTCCAGATAAAAGATTAGTTGAAATTGTTGAGCTTAAGAATCACCCTTGGTTTGTAGCTTCTCAATTCCACCCAGAACTAAAATCTAGACCAAATAACCCTCACCCATTATTTAGTGAGTTTGTGAAAGCTTCTTTAGAAAATAAAAATAAATAAGCTTTAAAAGCCTAAGGTTGAAGAATAGTAAATTTTCACTTTTATTCTTTAACTTTAGGTTATTTAGTTTTATAACCAAATAACTAAGAAGAGTGTTTTTAAAAAACTTTGTGAATAATAATAGTAGTTTACATATAATATCCATAAAATTATGATAACATTAAATTTATTTAAGCTATAGGATTACATGAGGTGATGATTTATGAGCAAGAAAAAAATTTTAGCCGTAGATGATGAAGTTAAAATTCTAGAAATAGTTAAGGCTTATTTAGAACATGAAGGCTATGAGGTTATTACTGCTACCGATGGTAAAGGAGCCATAAGTAGGCTTTCGGAAGAGGATTTTTCTCTAGCAGTACTGGATTTAATGCTTCCAGATATGACAGGTGAGGAAATTTGTAGGCTTATTAGAAAGAAATCAGATATGCCAATAATAATGCTTACTGCAAAGGTGGATGAGAGTAGTATTATAAATGGTCTTAACATAGGAAGTGATGACTATGTAACAAAACCCTTTAGTCCTAAGCAACTAGTTGCTAGAGTTAATGCTCTAATAAGAAGGTATGAAAGCAAGTTTTCAACAGAGAATATTTTAACTTACAATGAAGAGCTTTTTATAGATTTAGACAACCTAGAAGTTAAAAAAGGAGATAAAATATTAACTTTAACTGCCACGGAATTTAAAATTTTAACTCTTCTTGCGAAAAATCCTAAAAGAGTGTTCAGTAGGGAGGATTTGATTAGCCATGTGCTAGGAGAGGATTTTGAAGGCTTCGATAGAACCATTGATTCTCATATAAAAAATCTAAGACAAAAGGTTGAGGATAATACGAGAAAGCCTAAATATATCATAACAGTTCACGGCTTTGGATATAAATTTGGTGGTGAAGTGCAGTGATAAAGCTGAGAGGAAAACTCATAACTTCTAATATTATAGTATCTTTAATAAGTATTATTTTAGTTGGAGCTCTATCTATGAATCTATTGGAGAGTAACTATAAAAAGCTGGTGCAACAAAACATTGAAGATAAAACTGAGGCTATTGTGCAAAATTTAGAAAACCAATATAAAGGTGGGAGCTTTAATGTTTATGCCGTTGAAAATATAGGAATAGATGCAATGAATAATGGACTTATAATAGAAGTTTTAAACAATGAGAAAGATGTAATATGGGATGCTATGAAATTTAATCATGGTATGTGCCAAAACATACTGCAAAATGTAAGCAATAACACAAGGCGAAATTCAAGTGCTCCAATAAAGTATGTAACAAAGACTTTTGACTTAACTGTAAACAATGAAAAGCATGGAGTAGTTAATATAAGTTATTATGGTCCTTTTTACTATAAAGATAATGATCTAGTTTACTTAAAAAGTTTAAGAAATGCTATGATTTTTGTGGCTATTGTTGCTTTGATTTTATCTATAACTATTGGACTTCTTATATCCACAAAAATAAGCAGCATGATTTCTAAGGTAGTTACCTCTACAGCTATGATCTCAAAGGGGAATTATAATATGATAAGTAATGACTCAGATATTGAGGAGATGAATACTCTTGTGGATTCTGTAAATAATTTATCTTCTTCTTTAAGAAAACAAGAGTATCTCCGCAAGGTTCTTACAAAGGATATGTCACATGAGCTAAGAACACCTTTAACTACCTTGCAGGGGAATTTAGAGGGAATGATTGACGGCATATGGGAGCCTACATCGGAAAGGCTTCAAAGTTGTAATGATGAGGTTATTAGATTGTATAGACTAGTAGGAGATTTAGAAAATCTTGCAAGGATTGAAGAGGAAGAAGTTATTCTTAGCAATAGTGAAATAAATATAGGAGATTTAATTTCTAGCATATTAAGTAATTTTGAGAAACAATTTCTAGATAAAAATATAAAAGTTCAGTATAAGCCTAAGGACATTTTTATTCATGGAGATAAGGATAAGCTAAGTCAAGCCCTTATAAACATTGTATCTAATAGTGAAAAGTACACCCTAGAAGGTGGCGAAGTTTATTTGAGTATTTCTCAGGAGAAGAATAAAGTGGTTATAAAGGTGAGAGATACGGGGATAGGTATTGATAAGGAGCATTTACCTTATATTTTTGAAAGGTTCTATAGAGCAGACGAGTCAAGGGCTAGAGCTACAGGGGGATCTGGCATTGGCCTTGCAATAACTAAATCCATAATTGAGGCTCATAAAGGAAGCATTGAGGTTAATAGCAAGATAAATGAAGGTACAGAGTTTATTGTTTACCTTCCTAAGTAATTAAGGCATTTTCAAAAAATAAATAAGTCAGTATGCTCGGCTATTTTGTGTTATACTGCGTCAACAGAACCTTTAGATAGCCTACTATCTGCAGAACCTGTTTCCTTGTCTAACTCAAAATATCCTTCACATCTTTGACTTGTTATTTATTTTCAAATGCCTAAAGTGAAAGTAAAGGCGCCTTACATGCTTTTGCTTTCACTCTTTTAAATTATCATAAATAAAAATATAAAAGTTACTAGTTTTTTAATTTTATTTAGTGTATATTTATAGGTATAAAATTATTTAAGGACTTCTTCTGTTTTTTTACTTTCATTTGAATTTTCTTCATTTTAAAATAAATTAGATATGTATACAAAGACTTGTAAAATTAATGGTTAATATAATAAAAGATGGTAATAATTTATTTATGCATATTTTTAGAAATTCCACTATAAGGCATCTTCAAAAAATAAATAAGTCAATCTGCTCGTCTATTTTGTGATATACTGCGTCAACAGAACCCTTTGATAGCCCCACTATCTGCGGAACCTGTTTCCTTGTCGGCACAAGCTTGCTTGTGAACGCAAAATAGCCGTCACATCTTGAACTTGTTATTTATTTTTAGATGCCTAAATACAAATTAAATTAATCCCAACATGAATTTATAATTATATATAGTTTTATATGGTCTTTAGGTATTTGGAGGTGTAATACTTGACTAATAAAGAGTTAGATAATATGAATCTTAGTGAACTGAGAGAAGTTGCTAAGAATCTTGGTATAAAAAACATTGCTAAGTTTAAAAAGGCAGAACTTGCTGAGGAAATAAAAAGGGTTTCTCCTGTTGCCATTGAGAAAGAAGGGGTAATTTTAAGAGAAAAAATTAGTCCTAAAACTGATTTTAAGGAATCTAGGGAAGTTGATTCGGACAAGGGTCGTGAAGAAAGCTTTTTCGGTAACAACAGTAGAGATAACAATACTTTCACTGAAAGCACTAGGGATGAAGATTTAGCTACTCCTTCTGAGGATTTTGGGAAGGTGGAAGCTATAGAAGAAAAAGAAGAGAGCTTTGAGGAAAGAAGAGAAAAGCTAAAAGAATTAATTAGTGAATCAAACTCTGCTAAAGGTGTTTTAGAAATTAGTGATAATAGTAACTTTGGTCTTTTAAGAAGTAATAATTACTTAAGTGGAGATGATGATATTTATGTTTCCTTATCTCAAATTAGAAGATTTAACCTAAAGGTTGGAGATGAAGTTCAAGGTAAGGTAAGAATTCCAAAAGAAGGAGAGAAGTATAAGGCACTTTTATATGTGGAAAAGGTTAATGGAGAGAATCCTGATAAAGCCATAAGAAGAGTACCTTTTGAAAAGCTAACTCCAATATATCCACAAGAGAAAATAAAGCTTGAAACTAATCCAGAGGATTTATCTTCAAGACTTATGGATATAATATCTCCAATTGGAAAAGGACAAAGAGGTGTTATTGTAGCACCACCTAAAGCAGGTAAAACAAGCATTTTAAAGAAAATAGCTCAAAGCATAACTAAAAATAATCCAGAGGTAAAGCTTATTGTACTTCTAATTGATGAAAGACCAGAAGAAGTTACTGATATGCAAAGATCTATTGATGGAGATGTAATTTATTCTACTTTCGATGAAGAACCAGAACATCACGCTAAGGTTGCTTACATGGTTTTAGAAAGAGCTAAAAGATGTGTAGAGCAGGGTCAGGATGTGGTTATATTATTAGATAGTATAACAAGGCTAGCAAGAGCTTATAACTTAACTATTACTAGAACAGGAAGAACCCTATCAGGGGGACTTGATACTGGAGCTCTTCTAATGCCTAAAAAGTTTTTTGGAGCAGCTAGAAACGTTGAAGAAGGCGGAAGCTTAACAATTCTTGCCACTGCTTTAGTTGAAACAGGAAGCAGAATGGATGATATGATTTTTGAGGAGTTTAAGGGTACTGGCAACATGGAAGTGCACTTAGATAGAATTCTTCAGGAAAGAAGAATATTCCCTGCAATAGATATCTATAAATCTGGTACTCGTAGAGAGGACTTATTATTAAGTAAAACAGAGCTAGAGGTTACTTATAACATAAGAAAACTTATGTATAATGAGGGAAACACTGCAGCAGTTACAGAAAAGTTACTAAGTGTTTTATCAAAAACAAAAACTAATAAGGACTTCTTTGATATTTTAAGTAAGAGCCCGGAACTACTTAAGTAATGTAAGTATAGGATAATAAAGGTAGTACTAGTTCGCTCTATAGGATTTTTCCAAGAATCTATCACTGGTGGAGAGTATAGTTAAATTGGTTAAAAGTAGGTGTTATGTATGAATCAAGATATACGTTGGAAGCAAAGACTTTCAAACTTCAAAAAAGCAACAACTCAATTAACTGAGTTTATAGAAAAAGATAGTCTTAATAAATTTGAAGTACAAGGATTAATTCAATGCTTTGAGTACACTTTTGAATTAGCATGGAAAACAATGAAGGATTACTTAGAATTTGAAGGTTACGAAGTGAAAAGTCCGAGAGCTACCATTCAAACGGCTTTCCAAATTGAATTGCTTACTGATGGACATATATGGATTGATGCCTTAGAAAAAAGGAATTTAATGGCACATACCTATGATGAGGAAGTTGCAAAGCAAGCAGAGCAATTAATAAAAATAAGTTATTATCCAGTAATTAAAGAGTTGTTAGGCAAATTAGAGGGATAACAATGGATTTTGGATTAAAAGAATTTGATTTAAGTTATATAATAAAAAAAGTAAGTGAGTTTAATGAGATCGAAAAAGCTGTTATTTTTGGTTCGAGGGCTAAAGGAAACTATAAAGCTGGTTCTGATATTGATATAGCTATTATGGGAGATAAGGTAAATTTTGATGTTATGTCAAAATTACATTCCTTACTAGAAGATCGAGGACCTTTACCATATTTATTTGATATAATAGATTATACGCATTTAAATCATGATGAGCTAAAGGCCCATATTGATAGAGTGGGGAAGGTAATCTATGAAAAAACAGTTAGCAACGAGAAAGAATAAATTAAATATCTTTAACTTAAAATAAATATTTAAGACTAAAAAGAAATACCCAATAAGTAGTGTAAAAATACTACTTATTGGGTATTTCTTCATAGAATTTCAAGTGAAAAGTTAGACCAAGGTTAACCAATATTGGAGAAAGTGTAATTTATTCTCTAATAAATGTATTCTGTTCTAAGTTGTTCTAAATCTGCCTTATTTACATCATCTACAACTTGGAAGAACAATACTAGCTGATCTTTATTTAAAATTAAGTAAGTACCGGGATTTTGGAATAGTTTTTCAAACTCACCTTTTGAATTAGTTATTTTAAAGGAAGTTACTTTATTATAACCAACATCTAATATAGTATATTCTCCATCAGGAGAGTCCATTTTGCTTAAATCAAAATCAATTTTTGCATTGATACCTTTGTTTAGCACTACCATTAGTGGCTCGAAATCTGCCCCTACTCCTTTGACGGTTAGACTTTGTATATCTCCAGAAACTGTAGCTTTTTTTATAAGTCTTTCAGTTGGAACCTGAGATATATTTGTTCCGTAAATTGTAGGTTCTTGAGCAGCTGTGCCACTAGCAGCACCTCCACCGCAACATCCAGCAGCATTAGAAGATGGAGCAGCGTTTTGAGCAGCTGATATATCAGACTGACTTATGGTATCTAAATTGTCAACAACCTTTATTAAACCTCTAATCATTCCCATCCAACAACTATAGTTAATATCTTCATTACCAGGAGTAAATTCTATAACAGTTTCTCCTTTAGATAGCTTTTGTCTTTTATTCATGGATGGTATAACAATTTCGTTATTACAAGAAGTTATAGTCTTTCCTTCTACTATTAATTTTGCGGGAACTCCCTTTTGAACAAAGACTACATTAGGATTATACCCGCTAGCATCAGCAGTAATCCTTACTTCTTGCACTCCATTAACAACTTTTGCCTTATTTTCTTCTGTAATTTGTACATTTGCTGAAGTGGTTTTTGAACTTAAAAGAGCCATAGGAGATAGGTTAATTCCTAAAAGAGTAAGTCCTCGATTAGACATAACAATACCAAGGACCACTACTATTATTCCGCTAAGTTTCATTAATTTTTTAGTGTTATTTTGGTTCATAAGATTAGCTACTAATCCGAAGCCAAGCATTAGTGGAACTGTTCCTATAGAAAATATAAACATGGATAAGGCACCTTTTATAGGGCTTCCTGTAGCTAAGGCATAGAGCTGCATGGTTTGAAGAGGACCACAAGGCATAAAGCCGTTAAGTAAACCTACAACAAAGGGGGTAGATCCCTTTCCTTTACTATTGCATTTTGACCAAGGTAACTTTATAGCAAGTCCTCTAAAGGTTGAAAAACCAGCCATGTTAAAGCCCATAATTACCATGAAGATACCTGCAATTATTGCAATAGAAGCTTGAGTTGTAAGAGTTAAGGAGAATACAGAACCCAAGGCTCCAACGATACCCCCTAAAACTGTATAAGAAATTACTCTGCCTAGATTATACATTAAGGAAGGTTTTATAGAATCAACCTTGCTCTTAGCAATGGTGGTAATACTTTGAGACATCATTATACCGCCGCACATTCCAACACAGTGCAAGGAAGTAAGTAACCCTACAACAAATAGCATGAAATAGGTAGTATTTGCTCCTAGTTTAGAGCTCATATCAAAGGCACCAGAGTTTTGGCTTAGCCTTATAATTATAAAGGCAATTAGAACAACTCCAATAATTGATAAGTATTCTGAAGGTTTATCTGAAGATTTATTATCCTTTGCTAAGTCAGACTCAATAGAGTAGCCGGCTTTTTCGATTGCTGAGCATATTTTAGCATAAGAGCAAGCTGAATCATCGAATTTTACAAAAACTGAAGATTTCTTATAGCTGGCTTTAACTTCTAAAATTCCCGTTAGTTCATTGATTTCATCTGTGATTAAGGCTTCACAGGAAGTACACACCATATTTCCTACCTTAATATTTATAGTTTTTATTGACAAATCTCTCACCTCTCATATAAAAATTAATAAGTACCTTGAATTTAGTTAATAATAATATACATAAATTTTATGTAGATTTTATGTAAAGATGAAGAAAAAAATCTTTTAAATTATCAATTTATCCATAAAAAATTCATAAATTCATGATAAGCTATATTCATAGACACCCCCCGAGGGGGTAGGGAGATTAGGAGGATACATTTATGTTAAAAACCAAAGCAGTTGTTATAAGTACTATAATTTTAGGGGTTGCACTTACTGCAACAGGTTGTGGAAATAAAGGAAATGTAGATGAAACAAAGGTTAAGGCATCAGAGTCTTTTGTAAATATAATAAAAGAAAATAAGAAGGAAATAGGTTTTCATGCAGAATTATCTCACTGGGGACTTAAGCTTCCTACAGGAGAAAAGTTCGAATGGACTAAAGATACTTCAGCCAATGAAATAGATTTTGCTATGGTAGTTCCTGCAGACCAATTTACAAAAGCTGGAGTAGATGTTACTAAAATTGATTCAAAGGAGCTTGTATTTAAGCCAGCAGCCAATGAGGGGGGGATGGAGACCCCAAACTTATTAATTAAACCTTACAACTTAAATGATAAGAAACAAAACTCAAATGGAGCTGAAGATGCCTTTAAAAGATTACTAAAGGTTCAAGAAGTGCCAGTAAGCTATGATGCAAACTCCAAGAGTTATGCCTTAAACTTAGCAGAAGGTTACAGAGTTAACTGGACTGAGAAGTTAGGTGAAAATCCTTCAGATATTATATTTACTTTAAAGGCAGAGCCTTTAATTAAAGCAGGTCTTGATATAAATAAAATTTCTGGAGAAGGATGGGCGTATAGTAAGGAGAATAATACCTTAGTGAAAGAGTTTAAGGTATCTGAAAATAAGTAATAAGTGAAAGCGGTGAAAGATATTTTCACAGAGGCATTGTAAAATAAATAGCAAAAGATACAAGTTCCTTAGAGCGGTAGAACTATCTAGGGAACTTGTTGATGCAGTATAACACAAAATAGACAAGGATGCTGATTTGCTTATTTGTGAGGATGTCTAAGTTATAAGGCTTTGAATTGCAAATGAAAGGAGATTTTAAAATGGAAAGTAAGATGCTTAAAATACAAGGCATGACTTGTGCAGCTTGTGCTAAGGCTGTAGAGCGTGCTTCTAAAAAGGTAGATGGAGTTAATGAGGCAAGCGTAAATTTAGCAACAGAAAAACTTACAGTGACCTTTGATGAAAGTAAAACAAACTTGGATGCTATAAGTGCAGCTATAACAAAGGCTGGATACACTGCATCTGTAGAAACCACCACAGCAACCATTAAAGTTGGAGGAATGACTTGAGCCTCTTGTGCTAAGGCTGTGGAGTCAGCTGTAAGGAAATTAGATGGAGTGGTTGAAGGAAATGTAAACTTAGCAACAGAAAAGCTTACCGTAACCTATGAGCCTTCAAAGCTTAGAATTTCTGATATTAAGGCTGCTGTAGTGAAAGCAGGATATAAAGCAAGTGAAGAAGAAACTACAGTAGATAAGGATAAGGAAAATAAGGAGAGAGAGATTAAAAATTTATGGAAGAGATTTTTAGTTTCTGCAGCCTTTACTCTACCTCTTCTTTATATATCTATGGCACATATGTTAGGCTATATGCTGCCAGAGTTTTTTGACCCAATGAAAAACCCAATTAACTTTGCTATGTCGCAGTTAATTTTGGTTATACCTGTAATGATTGCGGGCTGGAAATTTTTTAAGGTTGGTTTAAAATCATTAATAATGAGAAGTCCTAATATGGATTCTTTAATTTCTATTGGAACTTGGGCTGCTTTTTTATTTGGATTATTTGCTATATATCAAATTTTAAATGGCAACGTAGATTATGCCTATGAGCTGTATTTTGAATCAGGAGCTACTATATTAACCCTAATTACTTTGGGTAAATATTTAGAGTCTGTAACTAAAGGCAAAACTTCTGAGGCTATCAAAAAACTAATGGGTCTTGCACCAAAGACTGCTACTATAGTTAGAGATGGAAAAGAAGTAGAAATTTCTATAGATGATGTAGAAGTTGGAGATATAATTCTTGTAAAGCCAGGGGAAAAGTTACCTGTAGATGGAGAAGTAGTAGAAGGAAATACTTCTATTGATGAATCTATGCTTACGGGAGAGAGTATGCCAGTTGAGAAAACTATAGGCTCTAAGGTTATTGGAGCAAGTATTAACAAGAATGGGTCTATAAAGTATAAAGCTACAAAAGTTGGTAAGGACACAGCTCTTGCACAGATTATAAAACTTGTTGAGGATGCTCAAGGGTCTAAGGCACCAATTGCAAAGATGGCAGATATAATTTCAGGATATTTTGTACCAACAGTTATTACTATTGCAATTCTTTCAGCTCTAGCATGGGCTATTGCTGGTGAAACTCCAGTATTTGTTCTTACTATATTTATTTCAGTTTTAGTAATTGCTTGTCCTTGTGCTCTTGGTCTTGCAACACCTACAGCTATAATGGTGGGTACTGGTAAGGGCGCAGAGCATGGAGTGCTAATTAAAAGTGGTGAAGCCTTAGAAACTGCACATAAAATTAAAACAGTGGTATTTGATAAGACAGGGACTATTACTGAAGGTAAACCAAAGGTAACAGATATAGTTGTAAATAATATATCAAAAGAAGAATTACTTCAAATTACTGCTAGTGCAGAAAAAGGTTCGGAGCATCCTCTAGGAGAAGCTATTGTTAAGCATGCAGAAGAAAGTGGTATTGAATTTAAGAAAACTACTAACTTTAAAGCTATCTCTGGTAAGGGAATCGAAGTTACTATCGACGAAAAAAATATTTTATTAGGAAATAAGAAGCTAATGGTGGAAAGTGAAATTTCTATTGAAGCTTTAGAGGAAGAATCAAATAGATTAGCTACTGAAGGAAAAACTCCAATGTATGTAGCCGTTGATAAAGAACTTAAGGGAATTATTGCGGTGGCAGATACAGTAAAAGAAAGCAGTAAAAAAGCTATTGAAAAGCTTCACTCCATGGGAATAGAAGTTGCTATGCTTACTGGAGATAATAAAAGAACAGCAGATGCTATTGCAAAACAAGTTGGAATTGATGTGGCCATATCTGAAGTACTACCTCAAGATAAAGCAAATGAGGTTAAAAAACTTCAAAGCCAAGGTAAAAAAGTGGCTATGGTTGGAGATGGAATTAATGATGCACCAGCTCTTGCCCAAGCAGACATCGGAATTGCAATTGGATCGGGTACAGATGTAGCTATGGAATCAGCAGACATAGTGCTTATGAGAAGTGACCTAATGGATGTACCAACAGCAATTCAGCTAAGTAAAAAGACAATTTCAAACATTAAACAAAACTTATTCTGGGCTTTTGGGTACAATACTTTGGGAATACCAGTGGCTATGGGAATACTTTATGCCCTTGGAGGACCATTATTAAATCCAATGATTGCAGCCCTTGCTATGAGTTTTAGCTCAGTATCAGTACTATTAAATGCTTTAAGATTAAAAACCTTTAAGCCTATGGCATAGGGAAATATTGTTGATAGGAAAATCCGTTTGTTGTGGAACTTTCCAGTAAAAAGTTTTTAAAAGTGAGAAATAAGAGGTTTAAGAAAATTATTTTTAATAAAATAGGAAAAGCTGTAGGAAAAGGTCTTCCTGCAGCTTTTTCTTTTAGTTATAAATTGTGATTATAAATTTCTTTCGTAAGATTCTACCATTCTTTTAACCATTTGTCCGCCTACTGATCCTGCTTCTCTTGAAGTTAGGTCTCCATTGTAGCCTTCTTTTAAGTTAACTCCCACTTCTTTAGCAGCTTCCATTTTAAATCTGTTTAAACCTTCTTTTGCTTCTGGAACTAATGCTCTGTTATTACTGTTATTTGCCATTGGGAATTCCTCCTTTTGATATAAACCATAAAGTTTATAAGATTAATTAATCAATAGTCATTAATTAATAACTCTTAATTAATGATTATCAACTAAGTGTTATTATTGTGTGCTGATTCAAATTAATTAACCTATTAAATTAGAGGAAATTGAGAAATATATTGCCTTAATTAGAATTTTTAGGATTATAAAGTGAAAATTTACCTTATGCACCCATGAAGTATTAAGGGTGCCAAGAGTGATTCAAGTAAGGTTAAGGTCTTAGTTTTTATTATATTGCAAATGCAAAAAAGGAGAAGTTTCCTTCTCCTTATTAAAGTCTAATTATTCTTCGTTTTTAAGATTAAATTTCTTCATGAACTTATCAACTCTTCCACCAGCATCAACAACTTTTTGCTTACCAGTGAAGAATGGATGACATTTAGAACAAATTTCTACTTTTAACTCACCTTTAACAGAACCAGTTGTAAAAGTGTTTCCGCATGCACACTTAACTACTGTTTCATGGCTATAATTTGGATGTAATCCTTCTTGCATATCTTTCACCTCTTTCGAAATTACATATATACCCGTATTGTCAACTTCTAAATTATAGCACAAGGTCCTATATTGGTCAACATAAACCTCACTATTTATTGCGGAAAATTGTGAATTTCAGTGTAAAAATAAATAGTTTACACATGATTAGCTATAAGTAGTAGATTATGGATAAAATTTTTCATAAATAAAATCACATAGAAGCTGTGAATAGTTGAAGTATAATTTCAAGATAGGATTTATATAGGATTCTAAGTTGGGAATTTTGCCTATTTATCTTTAAAGTCTTTAAGAGGATGAAGGTAAATTAGCACATAAGAAAGGAATGACTTTGGTTATCTATATATAAATATAATTTGATAAACCAAAAGATTTCTTATAAAATATACATATATTATATCTTGAAGCTATGGAGGATTAACATGAGTAAATTATATTTTAGATATGGTGCAATGAATTGTGGGAAATCAACAAACCTTTTACAGGTGGCACATAATTATGAAGAGAGAGGTATGAAGATTTTAATTATAAAGCCAAAGACAGATACTAAAGGTGGAAATAAGGTAGTTTCAAGGTTAGGGGTTACACGACAGGTTGATTTGCTTTTAGATGGTGAGGAAAATGTACTTGAAAAGGTATCTCAATATATAAAAGAAAATGGAAATATTGACTGCATATTAGGAGATGAAGTGCAGTTTTTTAAAAAACATCAAATAGATGAGTTATTTGAAATTGCAGTAACTTTAAATATACCAACAATATGCTATGGTCTTAGAACAGACTTTCAAATGAATGGCTTTGAAGGAAGTGAAAGACTACTATTATTGGCTCACAGCCTAGAGGAGCTTAAAACCATTTGTAAATGTGGTAAGAAAGCTTTATTAAATGGAAGGCTAATAAATGGAAAGTTTGTTTTTGAAGGCGAGCAAATTGCTATAGACAAGGAAGATAATGTGGAGTATGAAGCCTTATGCCCAAAATGCTTCTTTTTATATAAAGAGCAGTATGAGAAGGGGAGAAACAAGGATGAATAATATAAGTTTCATCATGGAAACCTATATAGTCATAGTAAAGTAGAGTTGAATCTAGTTTGTTTAAAGGAGATAGAAAGGTAGGTGTACACATGAGTAAGAAGGTCTCTGTGGGAGGTCAGGCGGTTATAGAAGGTGTAATGATGAGAGGTTCAAAGGGGTTGGCTACTGCTGTAAGGCTACCTGATGGAACAATAGAAATAAAAAAAGAAAACTATGAAAGTTTTTCAAAAAGAAATAAAATTTTTTCCTTGCCAATAATAAGAGGATTTATATCCTTAATTGAATCTCTAATTATTGGAATGAAGAGTTTAGAGTTTTCAGCTTCCTTTTTTGATGATGAAGAAGAGGAGCCTTCGAAATTTGATAGTTGGTTTAAAAATACCTTTAAAGAAAAGAGCAATGATGTAATAATGGGGATTTCTCTAGTGGTATCTCTTGCATTTGCAGCTCTCCTGTTTTTTATATTGCCTACAGTACTTACTAGTTTTGTTAAGAGTAATATAACAAAAAATACTATTATATTAAATGTAATTGAAGGAATAATAAGGGTTGCAGTATTTTTATTATATATTTACCTTGTAGGTAAAATGGAGGACATTAAAAGAGTGTATCAATATCATGGTGCAGAACATAAGACTATTTTCTGTTATGAGGCTGGAGAAGAATTGACTCCAGAGAATGCTAAGAAGTTTAGTAGATTTCACCCAAGATGTGGAACAAATTTTTTGTTTTTGGTCATGGTTATTAGCATTATTATATTTTCCTTTACAGGATGGCAGTCTGTAGGGCAAAGAATACTATGGAGACTGTTACTTTTACCTATAGTTTCAGGGGTTACTTATGAGGTAATTAGGTGGCTAGGAAAGAGTAATAATTCCTTCGCTAGCTTTGTTGCAGCACCTGGGTTAAAACTCCAAGGAATAACGACTAAAGAACCTGATTTATCAATGCTTGAAGTGGCAATAGCTTCCTTAAAGGCTGCAGAAGGTATAGAGGATAATATTACTGAGGAGGATAAGGGCAATAGTGCTACGGATGAAGAGAACCTAATGAATATAAAGGCTGGTAGTGAGGCAATAAATATATAAAATTATAATACTTGAATAGTGAATAATTTCGTTTGGAAAGAGGATAAAGTACATGAATATAGCACAGCTATTAACTAAGGGATATGAACTACTTAAAGAAGAAGATATTGACAGCTATATGATTGATGCACAACTACTTCTTTGTAAGGTTTTAAATGTGGAAAAGTTGTTTATAATGATGAATAGAAACTTAGAAGTGGATGGAGAAAAGGAAGAGGAATTTTTAAAGCTTATAAACCTTAGAAAAAGCAAGATGCCTATAAAATATATATTAGGTTTTAGTGAGTTTATGGGTTTAGAATTTAAAGTTAAAGAAGGGGTTTTAATTCCAAGACCTGATACTGAGATATTAGTTGAGGAAGCCATCAGCATAATTAAGGAAAAGAGTTTTGAAAAAGTTTGTGATTTATGTTGTGGCAGTGGAGCTATAGGAATTTCTATTGCTCACTATACTAAAAATACAAAGGTTTATCTTTATGATATTAGTGAAACAGCCTTAGAAGTTACAGAGGAAAATATAAAAGGATTAGGAGTTCAGCATAAGGCGCAAGTCTATAAAAGTGACCTTTTTAGTAAAGCTGTTGAGGAAAATCACACCTTCCAGATAGTTGTGTCAAACCCACCTTATATTAGGACGGAAGTGATTCCAACTCTTATGGAGGATGTGAAAAATTTTGAACCCTATATTGCCCTTTGGGGTGGAGATGATGGGTTAGATTTTTACAGGACTATAACTTTTCAGAGTAAAAAAGTATTAGAAAAGGGCGGATACTTAGCTTTTGAGATTGGACATGATCAAAATATGCAGGTAGAAGAGATTTTAAGAAATGAGGGATTTATCAATGTGTACTCCTTAAAAGATTTAGCAGGTAATTACAGAGTGGTCATAGGAAATTTACCATAAAGCTTTTTCGAAAATATATAAGCAGTATATTTGTTTATTTTGACTTGTTATCTATTTTGAAATGGCTAAAAATTTTTATTATAAAATTGAAAATTGATATTTTTATGGTATAATGATATGATGTGAAAAACTATGACATGAAGATGAAATTTATATTTAATCTTTGAAGTCTTTTTAGGAACTAGGTGAACTTAGTATAGTGAGTATTAAAGTTAGTTCCATAGAATACAAATTTAAATACGGAGTGATAAGTTATGTTAGATAGATTACATTTTTTAGAAAATAAGTATGATGAATTGTCCAATAAAATAAGTGATCCTACTGTAATGGCTAACCAAAAGGAATGGCAAAAATTATGTAAGGAACATGCTGACCTTGAAGTAATCGTGACAAAATATAGAGAATACAAAGAGGCAGAAACAGACCTTGAGGCTAACAAGGAAATGCTTAATGAAGAATCAGATAGAGATATGAGAGAAATGATTCAAGAGGAAATCAAATCTTTAACTGAAACTTGTGAAACTTGTCAAGAAGAGTTAAGAATTCTTCTTTTACCTAAGGATCCAAATGATGATAAGAACGTGTTCATAGAAATAAGAGGAGGAGCAGGTGGAGATGAAGCAGCTCTATTTGCTGCAAACTTATTTAGAATGTACACAAGATATGCTGAGCGTAACAGATGGAAAGTTGAGGTTATGAGTGCTAATGAAACTGATATTGGTGGTTTCAAGGAAGTGGTATTCATGGTTAAGGGAGATAGAGCTTACAGTAAGTTAAAATATGAAAGTGGAGTTCATAGAGTTCAAAGAGTTCCAGACACAGAATCAAGCGGAAGAATTCATACATCTACAGCTACAGTTGCAGTGCTTCCAGAGGTAGATGATGTTGAAATCGAGATTGGTGCAAATGATATAAGAACAGATGTATTTAGAGCTTCAGGAAACGGTGGACAGTGCGTTAACACTACTGACTCAGCGGTTAGATTAACTCACTTACCAACTGGACTTGTGGTTTCTTGCCAAGATGAAAAGTCACAACTTAAAAACAAGGAAAAGGCTATGAAAATCTTAAAAGCAAGACTTTTTGAAGCTGCAGAAGCAGAAAGACTTGCTGGAATTGCTGAAGACAGAAAGAGTCAGGTTGGTACAGGAGACAGAAGTGAAAGAATTAGAACTTATAACTATCCTCAAGGAAGGGTAACAGATCATAGAATAGGGGTTACTTTATATAAACTTGATGCTTTTCTTGATGGAGACATCGATGAAATGCTAAATGCACTAATAACTACAGACCAAGCTGAAAAAATGAAGGCTATGGGAAACAGTAGTGAGTTCTAAAATAAGGCTTTCTTAGATTATGTTTTAATTGGAATCTGAGTTAAGGCAGCATAAAAACTTACAAAGATATGCTATATATTTACTAATTTATAATTTGGAAGGTGTTTTATGGATATCGATAAAGTCCTAAGAAAGCAAAAAAAATCTTATAAAAGGTTTATGCTATCAATGGGCTTTATTTTTGTGCTTTTGCCCATTGTGCTACAACTAAGTGGAAATTTTAATATGTTTTTTATATTTTACCTAGTGCTTATTGAAACTTTAATCATTTTTTCTATGGTTATTAGACATAATGAGGAATACCTAGTATATAAATTAGAGGGAACTAGGCTTACTATTATAGTTGGTGCTAGAAAACGTAGATATAATATTTCTACAGAAAAGGTGGCCATAGTCCACACCATAAAAAATGAAAAGATTTTTGATTTAATGATTGTAACAAAATCAAGGTTTAGAAATAAAAGGTTGGGCCACTTGGATTTTAGAGTGTTAGAGAAGTACCCAGAGGTAGAGAAGGTTTATAATAAAGTTAAAATGCCTGAAGAAGGGCCATACTTTTTTTTCATAATAAGAAAGGGTGGAATGAGGAAGTATCTTTTATTAAACTTATTGTATAAGTATTCTTCTAATGCTATTTTTACTGAAAGTGCAGTGGAGAGAATTAAAGAAACTAGAAATTAGAATAAACCTACAGATGGAGAAATAAATTGTTAGTATAGGGAAGGAAATTAAAATTAGCTTATAAATTTAATTACTTTACCCCTTAAGGCTTTTAGAAATAAATATATATAATTATAGACTTAAGCCTTTATTAACTGTTTTATTTTATATTTGTGGGGGGATAATATGAATAGCACCATTTTGACTATAGGGATTTTTTCGGCTATAGTTTCACTAATCGGTACACTGCTTGGAGCTCTTATAGGGGTAACTATTAAAAAACCTACTAGAAAGCTCCTAGGAAGTATTTTAGGAATTGCTTCTGGAATAATGATTTCTATAATATTTCTAGAACTTATTCCGGAGTCTATTCACAAAACTAACTTCTTAACTACTTTTATTGCTATATTAATCGGAATTGTTGTAATAGGCTTTACAGATTACTTAAGCAAAGATAAAAAGTGGGCAAAGGATAGTCATAGGAAAGTAGCTTTTCTCATGGCTTTAGGTCTTATGCTACATAATTTTCCTGAAGGAATTATTATGGGTTTTGGCTTTGTAAAAGAAGCTAATTTAGGCATTAAAATGAGTCTTTTAATTTCTATTCATGATATGCCAGAGGGTATAGCAATAGCAGCACCTCTTATTGCCTCAGGGGTTAAGGGGTCAAAAATCCTATGGTATGCCTTTTTAGTTGCTCTTCCTACTGCCATTGGTGCGTGGATAGGTATATTAATTGGTGCTATATCTCAAGTTTTTCTAGGATATTGTATAGCCTTTGCTAGTGGTGTTATGCTTTATGTAGTTTTTGGACAAATGATACCAGAAAGCAATGAGCTTTGCAGCAGTTATAGAAATGCAATTACCATACTAATTGGTATTATTTTTGGTTTTGTTATGATAAATGTAATATAAGATTAAAAACTTTTTATAGGTAGATAAAGTTAATAATCATAGTGAATGAGAACTTATATTAAGTTTTTTAGGATTTATGAAGGAATAAAGTAAATAATCTTCTACAAGATCTAATGGACTAAGGTAAGAAGAGCGTTTATGTATGAAGCTATATTTGATACTATAAGGCACTTTTAAAAAATAAATAAGTCAGTATGTTTATCAATTTTGATTTGTTATTTATTTTTAAATGCCTAAGGCTTTCAAGAGGAGTAAATAAAAATTCATCTTGAAAGCCTATATTTTAATAATATTTTTTATTAATAATTAGTTTTTGAGGTGTTAAAAATGAAAACAAAAGTTGCCATACTAAATGAACAAAGTTTAGACAAAAATATAATATTAGAAGCAGCGGAGATTATTAAAAGGGGAGGAGTAGTTGCTTTCCCAACAGAAACTGTTTACGGTCTAGGAGCTAATGCTTTAGATGAAGAGGCAGTTAAAAAGATTTTTATTGCTAAGGGAAGGCCGCAGGACAATCCTTTAATTATTCATGTGGGGGATTTTAATATAAGCCCTTATGTTAAAGAAGTCCCTAAAGTTGCAAAGGAAATAATGAATAAGTTTTGGCCAGGTCCTATTACACTTATCTTTGAAAAAAGTGATAAGGTTCCAATGATAACTAGTGCTAATCTTTCAACCATCGGAGTTAGAATGCCTGATAATAATATTGCAAGAGAACTTATTTTAGCAGCAAATACCACTATAGCGGCTCCATCAGCTAATATCTCAGGAAGACCTAGTCCAACAGATGTGGATAGTTGCATTGAGGATTTAAGTGGTAAGATTGATTACATACTAGGTGGGGAAAATAGTGAAGTAGGGTTAGAGTCAACCATAGTAGATTGTACTGTTAATCCTATTTGTATATTAAGACCAGGTGCCATTACGCTAGAAATGTTAAAGGAAATAGATGAGAATGTTTATGTGGATCCAGCGGTATTAAATAAACCTACAGAGGATTTTAAACCTAAGGCTCCAGGAATGAAGTATAGACATTATGCACCAAAAGCACCAGTAAAAATTGTTAGTGGAGATATAGAAAAAACTATTGCAAAAATCAATGAAATAGTGTTAAATTATATAGAACGTGGCAAAAGGGTTGGGGTTATTGCTACTGATGAAACTAAAAACAGCTATAACAGTGATATAGTAGTTTCTTTAGGAAGTAGAGAAAACCTTTATGAAATAGGCCAAAACTTATTTAAAGTTCTTAGAAGCTTTGATACTATGGATGTTGATATAATATTATGTGAAGCTTTTAATGAACAGGGTGTTGGAGCAGCTATAATGAATAGGCTGAAAAAAAGTGCTGGTTTTGATATTATAGAAGCTTAACAGGATGAAAAATTACAATTAGCTATTGTAAATTTTCATGCTACTTCTAAATACCTAGTATAAATGTTTATACATATTGTTGTTAACTATAATTTGTTATCTAATCATCAATATAAATTATATAGAATTAATTTTTATATTTGCTTAAGAAAGGAGAAAAATAATGAAGATATTATTTGTTTGTACGGGCAATACATGTAGAAGTAATATGGCTGAAGCTATATTTAATAAACTTATTAATACAAATGGCCTACAGGCAACTTCAGCAGGGTTATCCATAGTCCCATTTTCTCTTGCCTCAAAGCATACGGTAGAGATTTTAAGGCATAAGTATGAAGTTGATATTTCTAACAGGCAAGCAGTTCAGTTAAGTAAAGAAATGCTTATAGAGGCTGATTTAGTTCTAACTATGACGGCCCATATGAAAGACTTAATTGTTAGAAACTTTCCTGAATTTAATGAAAAAGTTCATAGTCTTAGAGGTTTTGTCGGCAAAAATGGGGACATAGTTGACCCTTTTGGCGGCAGTATAGATGTTTACTCTCAAACTTTTGAAATGCTTAGAGAGGACATCTTATCTCTAATTGAGATATTAAAAAAGAGATACTAGTATTTATACTGATATCTTTTTTTTTGCATATACTATAGGGCATCTTCAAAAATAAATAAGTCAAAGATGCGAAGGATGTTTTGGGTTCCACTAAAAAATAGGTTCCTCAGATAGCAGATCTATCTGAGGCTTCTGTTCACGTAGTATAACACAGAATAGACGAGGATACAGACTTATTATTTATTGGCAGATCCCTAATTTTAAGGAGGTACTCATATGAAAATAGCATTAGGAAGCGACCATGGTGGGTTAAGACTTAAAAAGGAAATAATAAAACACCTAGAGAAGAAAGGCATAGAATTTAAGGATTTCGGAACATACAGTGAGGATTCTTGTGATTATCCAGACTTTGCTGAAAAGGTTGCGGTAGAGGTTGCGGCTAAAAATTTTGAATTCGGAATTTTAGTATGTGGAACAGGAATTGGTATTAGCATAGCAGCTAATAAGGTTCCAGGAATAAGAGCAGCGCTATGTAGTGATACTTTTAGTGCTCATGCCACAAGAGAGCATAATGATGCTAATATTTTAGCTCTTGGAGAAAGAATTGTTGGACCAGGACTTGCCCTTGATATTGTAGATGCATTTTTAAATGCTAAATTTGAGGGAGACCGACATACAAAAAGAATAAATAAAATTAGTGAAATTGAAAAAAAATATAAGAAATAATAATTTTAGGGGGAATAAAAATGAGTAAAGTTACACAAATTGCACATCCACTTATATTACACAAATTAGCTTTTATTAGAGATAAGAATACAGGGTCTAAGGATTTTAGAGAGTTAGTTGAAGAAGTTGCTATGCTTATGGCTTATGAGGTAACAAGAGATATTCAACTTGAAGAAGTTGAAATTGAAACTCCAATTTGTAAAACTAAGTGTAAAGTATTAGCAGGTAAGAAACTTGCTATCGTTCCAATATTAAGAGCAGGACTTGGTATGGTAGATGGTATGTTAAAGTTAATACCAGCTGCCAAAGTTGGACACATAGGGCTTTATAGAAATGAAGAAACTCTAATGCCTGTAGAGTATTTCTGTAAATTACCACAAGATATAGAAGAAAGAGATGTTATCGTAACAGACCCTATGCTTGCTACAGGTGGATCAGCAGTTGATGCTATTCATGCTTTAAAGAAAAGAGGGGCTAAAAACATAAGATTAATGTGTTTAGTAGCTGCGCCTGTAGGTATTAAGGCAGTAATGGATGCACATCCTGATGTAGATATATATGTAGCTGCTATAGATGAATGTCTAAATGACCATGGATACATAGTTCCTGGTCTAGGAGATGCTGGAGACAGATTATTTGGAACTAAATAGGTAAAAGTAAACAGATAAAAGGTGTAGAAATTATTTTTCTACACCTTTTGACTTTTGCTTATAATGCCTTACTATAAGATATATAATCAAATTAGTAGGAATATTGAGTAGGCATATTAATCCCCAAAACCAATAATAGCGAATGTTTTTCTTTCGTGCATCCTTAAATACCCAAGTTCCTTGAATCAATAATGCAACTATTAAAATGAAAATGAGGAAATATTTTAAGGTACTATTCATAACTACCACGCCCTTTTATAGATTTAAAAGCTATAGGAAGCAAAGCAATAGGCGAGGCTACAGCTATAAATAAATATACTTTAACAAAGTTTGGATTTATTATTGAAGTAATTGTTATTAATGCAAATAATAGAATGGAAGAAATTAGAAAGTAGAAAATTTCAGAGCGTTCTTTCTTTCTTAAGACAATTTTCTCAGCTTTCACAATGTTTTCTAAGATATTCACTTCTAAATCAAGGTTATCTTCTTTAATCTCTAACTTATCTTCCATCACATGAAGCCTTTTTTCAAATTCCAATGATTCTTCAAGGTTTTCTTCTAGAATTTCATTATTATAGTCTTCGTTATAGTATTTATCTATTACATTATTTTCAATAGAAGTTTTTCTTGCTGTGTTATTTTTTTTCTTCTTTTTCAAGTTATTTACCTCCTTCAAGTTTCTTTAATATATCTTTAATGCAATTATGAAGCCTGGAGCGAACTGTTCCTATGGGACAATTTAGTATGGTGGCTATCTCTTCATATTTGTAGTTATAATAATGTTTTAGAATAAAAACAGTTCTTTTTTCATAGGGTAATTCTTTGAGGATGTGCATAACTTCCTCATAGTTCATTTTAGTTAAAACTTCATCTTCAATGAGAGTTGGGGAAGCCTCATCATAACCCTCTATTGATACAAATCTCTTTCTCTTTTTAAGGCTATCCCTATACACATTGGTAGCTATAGCTATAATCCAAGTAGAAAATTTGCCTGTAGGCTTATACTTATTTATATTTACACATATTTTTACTACTGTGTCATTAATAACATCAGAAGCTTCATCTAAGTTTCCTGTAAGCTTGATTACATATCCCTTTAGTATGGGATAGTTATTTAAAATTAGGGTATTTAAAGCACTTTTATTACCATTTTGAGCTTCTTTTATTAATTGATCTTCATTCAAAGAAAACCCTCCTTTCTTAAGAAGGTATTGATATATATTATTCTGTAATTATATAAGATACAATACTATTTTGAAGAGAATAGTTTTTTAGAGTATAATAAATTTACTGTTTAAAAACTAAATATAATAATTAAACTGAATTAAGCTATAAAAAGTTCATAAAATTTATTCAAAACTTTTACTATGTACAAAAATAAGTTCTTCTCAGTGAATTTGCGCTAAGTTAAAAAGCTATAGGACTTCAGTCCTATAGCTTTTTACTGTTTAAATTATAGAGGTAGTATTTTGTTTTTGGGATAGGTTGTTTATTTAAATTTATTTGTTACCGAAATATCTTTGTAATAAACCGTTAAATGCTGCACCGTGTCTTGCCTCGTCTTTGCACATTTCATGAACTGTGTCATGGATTGCATCTAAGTTTAATTTTTTAGCAAGTGTAGCTAAGTCTTTCTTTCCTTGGCAAGCGCCATGCTCAGCATCTACTCTCATTTGTAGGTTTGTTTTTGTATCAGCAACTACAACTTCACCTAATAATTCAGCGAATTTAGCAGCATGCTCTGCTTCTTCAAAAGCAATTCTTTTATAAGCTTCAGCAACTTCTGGGAATCCTTCTCTGTCTGCTTGACGGCTCATAGCTAAGTACATTCCAACTTCTGTGCACTCTCCAACGAAGTTTGCTCTTAATCCTTCTATAACTTCTTGATCTACGTCTTTTGCAACGCCTATTCTATGTTCATCTGCCCATGATAATGAATCTTCATTTTTTTCTACAAATTTTGATGCTGGAGCCTTACATACTGGACATACCTCTGGAGCCGCATCTCCCTCATGAATATAACCACAAATTGTACATACAAATTTTTTCATAATAAATATTCCTCCTTAAAAACCTTAAATATATTAATTTAGTTTAATTTTACTATGTTGGTAATTTATTTCGTCTTACCCGATGAATTTATTATATAACATTGGATAATAATTATCAATAGAAAATAATTATTTTTTATAAAAATTATTCATTTAAATTTCGACAATGTTTTTTTAGTTACATTTTTACTATAGTACCTTATAGAAGAGATGGGCAGGTTAGTATATATTAATATAATCTTGAAGAGTTTCAAGATCTAATACGTGAACCAAGTCCTTTTCCACACTTATGAGCCCTTCATTCTTCATATTAATCAGCTCTCTAGATAGAGAGGGTCTTTGTACTCCTAAATATTCTGCTAAACTTTTTTTTGAAATTGGAAGTCTAAGCCTTAAGGTTTTTTGTTCCTTATATAGTTGAAGCAAATAAAAAATAATCTTTTGACGCAGAGTTTCTAGAGAGAGCTCTGTAACTTTTTTATTTAGATTTAGTATTTTTGAAGATAGAAGTTCCATGAAATTTTTTAGCACTTGAGGGTTTTCACTACACATGTGTATGATATCCTCCCTAGAAATGTGCATAATTCTTGAATTTCTCATGGTTACTATGGTAGCTGGATACTTATGATGAGAAGAAAAAACTATAGCCTCTCCAAAAATATTTCCCTCAGTTAAAGAGCTTAAGGAAACAATTTTACCATTAGGATAATGTTTTTGAATTTCTACAGTTCCTTGAATAACTATTCCTATAGACGTACAGTCATCCCCTTCTAGGGCTAGAATGCAAGTTTTACAATTGACACAGTTTAAACAATTATCATGGAGATAGAATTTAGTGCTATTTATAAGAGTTTCTATTTCATCCTCATTAAGTCCTTTAAAAAGTATGCATTTTTTTAATGGTTGAATTAAGTTTTTCATAATAATCACCTTTTTATTAATAATAGTTATTCATATTCTACCATAAGCTCTATATTTTGTGATTAGTTAAGCAAAGAAAAACAGATAAGGACCTTTATGCAAATAATGCATTTGGAAGTAAATAACAAGCCAAAATAGAAAACTATACTGACTTGTTTATTTTTTTGAAAATGCCTAGTATAATTGTAACTTATGTTAATCACAAATTTTGTAATAATTTATAATGACTAATCAATTTATTAAACATTTAATATTACATATAATGGGATTAGTTTACAAAAGTTTGTGAAATAATCGGCGATTTTTCAAAATGTAACAAACTTTTTCTTTTAAATTCTATAGTTATGTTATAAAATATATATAATTGCAAGTAAAAGAGGTGTGGATAATGGATAGAATAGATAAACACAATTACTATTTAGATATATGTGAGACTATATTAGAAAGAGGAACTTGCATAAGAAGGAACTTTGCGGCTATAATAGTAAAGAATGACGAAATTATATCTACAGGATATTCAGGTGCACCAAGGGGACGAGTTAATTGTACTGATTTAGGAATTTGCAAACGTGAGGAACTAAAAGTGCCAAGAGGTACTAGGTATGAACTTTGCAGATCCGTTCATGCTGAACAAAATGCAGTTATATCAGCAAGAAGACAGGACATGATTGGAGCCACTTTATATTTAGTAGGAAAAGAAGTTTCTACAGGAGATTTTGTTGAAAATGCATCACCTTGCTCTTTATGCAAGAGATTCATAATTAATTCTGGAATTTCAAAAGTAATAATAAGAGATACAAAAAATGAATTTAGAATTGTAGATGTGGATTATTGGATAGAAAATGATGAATCCTTATCAGGGGATAGCAGCTACTAAATTAATATTAATAGTGTTTAGGAAGGTATTTTATGATTAAATTAATTTTATTTATATTTATTTCGGTATTAACTTATTTAGCTACACCTTGGGTAAGAAAGTTAGCTATTAAGTTAAATGCAATAGATATTCCTAAAGATGAAAGACGAATACATAGCCAGCCTATACCAAGAATGGGTGGGTTTGCAATTTATATTGGATTTCTAATCGGTGTGCTTATTAACTTTAATAATCTTGGTGCAACTGAATTTGGATTGTTATCTGGAGCTACCATAATAGTTGTTGGTGGAATTATCGATGATATTAAGACTATAAGACCTAAGTATAAATTAGCATTTCAGCTTGCTGCTGCTCTTTGCTTAATTGTTTCAGGGCTAACTATTAGATTAGTAACTAATCCTTTTGCTACGGTATTTCCTTATATTAATCTAGGGTATTTTAGCATACCCATCACAATCATTTGGGTTATTGGAATTACAAATGCCTTTAATCTTATTGATGGTTTAGATGGACTTGCTGCTGGCATTGCATTTATTGCTTCTATTACTATGATGGTAGTTGCTATAATAAATGGAAGGCACGATACTATATTATTTACTACAATACTAGGAGGGGCTATCTTAGGATTTCTTCCTCATAACTTTAATCCAGCTAGTATTTTTATGGGAGATACAGGATCTCAGTTGTTAGGATTTTTACTTGCAGCGATCTCCGTTGATGGGTCTATAAAATCTGCTACATCCTTAGTTATAGCGGTGCCACTATTAGCTTTAGGATTACCTATCTATGATACTTTATTTGCTATGATAAGAAGAAAAATTAATGGCAAGCCTATCATGGAGGGGGATAAGGGGCATCTCCACCATAGATTATTGGATTTGGGGCTAACTCAAAGGCAAGCAGTTCTAATTATGTATTTAATAGGTGCTATACTAGGAGCACTAGCTGTAATTGCAATGCAGCTAAGCAGTAAGAAAGCATATTTCTTATTTGCATCTGTTGTATTAATTATATTTATGATTGCGTGGAAGTTCAATATGTTTAAAAAAGCGAATAAATAACTAGCTTATGTCAAAAGCTAACAAGTATGAAGTGAAGGATACTTGTTAGCTTTTTTCTTATAATGAGTAACACAATAATGGAATCAACGAAAAATATACAGAATATTATAAGGCAACTCTACTAAAAATAGCTATAAATTAGATAATATGCGTATTATTTTACTGTAAACGTTGTTAAATAGAAGAAATAATGAATGTAATCATTGCTAAAATTGCAATTAACATAATAGTTTTACTCAACAATTAATAAAATATTCACAAAAAGGAATAAAATAATTAGTAATAAGTCTTTATACGAAAAATATTCACTAATAAACTAGTTTTTATGAATAAAATTCAATAATATTATTCATAAAAAGTTAAAAATAACAATTTTTTAATTATAATGAATTAAAAATTGAATAATTATTATTGGAATTATCTAAGGATACAGATAAATGATGATAAACGATGGTATTCAGATTAAATGAGGATTAAATTGATATAAGTAAAAACTGGTCAGAAATATAGAGGAATTTCCCTGTTTTAAGGGTTTTTAAATAGTTATTTATAATTATATAATATTAATTAGTTTTAAATCAAAGGAGAGCAAAGGTGAATGAATTAAATAAGGTGCTTTTAAAAAAAGTGGCTGCATATGATTTGATTATAAGTGTGGTATTTATTAGTGTGGGTTACTTATTTCTTGGAAGTTCGACAATATTCTTCCTTTTGGGTATGCTTTTTTCATATATTAACTTAAGTATGAACTCTTTTGTAACGAATAATTTGTTAATTGGATACGTACCAGGAAAAAATATACTTAGACTACTTAGCACTCTATTTAGAATCCTTCTTGTATGTGGAGTTGGAGTTATAATTATTTCTAAAAGTGATTTAAACTTCATAATATACATAATAGGGTATACTTCACAATTATTAGCTATTGTACTCTATGGATTAAATCTAAAATCTGATGAAAGGAAGTGATCATATGGAAGAAGTATTGCCAAGATATGTTTTGAATTTATTTGGATTTCCAATTTATATAACAGATAGTCTTATAATTCAATGGGTGGTAATATTAATAGCATTAATACTATCTATAATTTATAGTAACAATATAAAAAGGATTCCAGGTAAGGTTCAAAGTATAGTGGAAATACTTATAGAATTTATAACCAAAACCGTAGATGAGAATATGGGCGAAGGTAAGAGGAGTTTTGTTCCTTACATTGGTTCATTGGGAATTTATTTATTTATTTTAAATATGGTTGGTCTCTTTGGGATTAAACCGCCTACTTCAGACTTTAGTGTAACTTTAGGGTTATCTCTTACCACATTCTTAATAATTCAAGGATATACCATTAAAAAGCTTGGTCTTTGGGGTTACTTTAAGGGATATGCGTCACCGGTGGCAATTTTGCTTCCAATAAATATAATGGAAAGAATTATGTTACCTATATCACTTAGTCTCAGATTGTTTGGAAATATTTTTGCAGCAACAATTATTATGGAATTACTTTATGGAGCATTGCATGGAATTAGCTTTATTACAACGCTAGGTATTCCGGTACCCTTCCACTTTTACTTCGATGTATTTGATGGAACAATACAAATGGTTATCTTTGTTATGTTAACCATGATTAATATTAAAATAATTTCTGAACATTAAAATCTCAGATAATTAACTAGTTTCTATTTTAAGTAAGGATTATAAAAATATATTTTTAAAAACTCTTATTTGAATAGATAACCATACTAAAACGATTATAGTAAAAAGTACTAAAGGTACAATGAAAAACAGTATAAGTAATATATTTTGATGAAATTTAAGGAGGATTTTTATTATGGAATCAGCAGCTTTTATAGCAGGAATGTCAGCAATTGGAGCAGGTATAGCAGCTCTAGCAGTTATTGGTGGAGGAATTGGAACAGGAAATGCTACAGCTAAAGCAGTAGAAAGCATTGCAAAACAACCTGATGCCAGCGGTAAAATAATGACAGCATTAATCATCGGGGGAGCATTATCAGAAGCAACAGCAATTTATGGTTTCTTACTAGGATTATTATTAATTCTTATGGGCGTAAAAGGCTAATAAGTTTTAATTGAAAGGTATTAAATTTTTTTAGAAGGGTAGGTGTAAATCCTGGTTTAGGGAGTAGTATAAAGGTGCTTTAAGCCAGGATTTTATATAATGGAGATACATGGAAGTATAATAATTGCATCAACCATTAACTTTTTTATATTTTATTTTATACTTAAGAAATTTGTGTTCAACAAAACCCTTGGAGTAATCAATGGAAGAAAAGAAGAAGTTGAAGAAGCATTTAGAAAAGCCAGGGCTGAAGAGGAAAGAGCCCAACAGATTAAAAATGAACATGAAGTTAATATAAAAAAATATAAAGAAGAGGGAGTAAAGCTTGTTGAAGCTTACAAAACTAAAGCAGATAAAATTTATTCAGAAACTATAGAAGATGCAAGTAAGGAAGCTACACTTATCCGTGAAAGAGCTGTGGTGGATGCAGAAAGAGAAAAACAAAAAGCTGAAAAAGAAATAAAATCAGAAATAATTAACTTATCAATGAAATTTGCTGAAAAGGCTCTAGAGAAGGAAATAAATGAGGAAGAGCATAAGAGGTTAATTGATGATTTTATCACTAAGGTGGGTAGTTAAGCTATGTATGAGTTTTTAGATAGAAGATATGCACTTGCTCTTTATGATGCTTGTAGTGAGAAAGGCAACATAGAACAGGTTTTAGAAGAGTTTGAAGCTATAGTTGATGAAATGGCTAACAATGAAGGCCTTATGAAAATTACAAAGCATCCTCAAATAAGCAAAGTGGCTAAGAAGAGAATTTTCAGGGAAATCTTCGAGGGAAAAGTTTCTGCAGAAATGCTTAATTTTCTTCTTTTGCTTATTGAAAAAGAGAGGATACTTTATCTAAAGGAAAAATATAATCAATTTAAATTAATTCATCTAGAAAGATCAAATAAAGTATTAGCTAAGGTAAAAACAGTAGTAGCACTTACTCCTTCACAAAAGGAAGCGCTTCAGGAAAAACTAGAAAAGACTTATAGAAAAGAAGTTATTCTTGAGGAAGAAGTGGATAAATCTATTATTGGTGGTATTATTGTCATGGTAGGCAGTGATGTTATAGATGGATCAGTTAAGAATAAGTTGAAGGAAATGAAGGACTTAGTTGAAAATAATCAAAGATCTAGATATAACTTTGATGAGTTAAACAAAGATCTTGTAGCAGAGGTTATAACTTCCGCACTTCTTTCTCAGGAGCAAACAGATAGATTAAGAATTAATCTTGGAAAGTTTTACAATAGAGCAATAGTTGTAAAACAAGTCATTGATGCTTCAATTGTAGGAGGAGTTAAAGTTATAATAGGAAATGATGTGTTTGAAGGAGATCTTTTTCAGGAACTTACTAACACTGAGGGTAGTGAGGATACAGAATTTTTAGGAAAATCTAACGAGGTATTTAGAGGTCCTGAAGCATTCAATAAGATATTAAACGCAGAGGTTAAGACTGTAGTTCCTTTAAATTCAGAGCAAAGAGAAAAGTTAAAAAACTGCTTGGAAAATTTCTATAGAAGAAAAATTGTAATTATTGAAAAAATAGATAAAAACTTAATTGGCGGAGTTTACGTAAGAATTGGCGATGACATTACTGATGGAACAGTTAAAGGAAAGCTAAAAACCATTAGAAGAACAATGTCCTAGCAAGTTTGTGCACAAGTTATAGGAGTAGAGGTGAAATCATGCACATTAAACCAGGTGAAATAACATCTATTATAAAAAAAGAACTTGAAAGATATGAAAATCATATAAACACTATAGATTCAGGAACAATTATTCAAATTGGAGATGGAATAGCAAGAGTTTATGGTTTGGATGAATGTTTAGAAGGAGAACTCTTAGAGTTCCCTAATGATGTTTATGGTATGGCTTTAAACTTAGAACAAGACAATGTTGGTTGTGTTTTGCTAGGATCTGAAGAAGGCATAAGAGAAGGAGACATTGTTAAAAGAACAGGCAGAGTTGTTGAGGTTCCAGTAGGCGATGAGCTTATTGGTAGAGTTGTAGATTCCCTTGGTCAACCCGTAGACGGAAAAGGGCCTATAATGACAGAAAAATATAGTCCTGTAGAAGTAGAAGCCCCAGGAGTTATCGAAAGACAATCTGTTAAGGAACCACTACAAACAGGTATTAAAGCTATTGACTCTATGATTCCAATAGGAAAAGGACAAAGAGAACTTATCATAGGTGATAGACAAACAGGTAAAACAGCTTTAGCAATTGATGCTATCTTAAATCAAAAGGGCAAGGATGTAATTTGTATCTATGTTGCTATAGGACAAAAACAATCTACAGTAGCCCATATTGTAAATACTCTAGGAGAAATGGGTGCTATGGACTATACAATAGTAGTAGCAGCTACAGCATCTCAATCTGCACCACTACAGTACTTAGCACCTTTTGCAGGTTGTAGTATGGGTGAGTATTTTATGCATCAAGGAAAAGATGTTTTAATAGTTTATGATGATTTATCTAAACATGCAGTTGCGTATAGAGCTATGTCATTACTTCTTAAAAGACCACCAGGAAGGGAAGCTTATCCTGGAGACGTATTCTATCTACATTCTAGATTGCTTGAAAGAGCTGCTAAGCTTTCAGAGAAACTTGGAGGAGGATCACTTACTGCTCTTCCTATTATTGAAACCTTGGCAGGAGACGTTACGGCTTATATACCAACAAATGTTATTTCCATTACAGATGGTCAGATTTTCCTAGAGGCAGAACTTTTCTACTCAGGCCAAAGACCAGCAGTTAATGCGGGTATATCAGTTTCAAGGGTTGGTGGAAGTGCTCAAACAAAGGCGATGAAGCAAGTTGCAGCTACTTTAAGATTAGAGCTTGCACAATATAGAGAGCTTGCCAACTTTTCGCAGTTTGGTTCAGATTTAGATAAAGAAACTGTTAAGAGACTTGAAAAAGGAAAAAGATTAATAGAAATATTAAAACAAGATCAATATGTGCCAATGGATGTAGAAAAACAAATTGTAATCCTTTATGCGGGAGTAAATAACTTCTTAATGGATATACCAGTTAATAAAATAAAAAGTTTTGAAAAGAGCTTCTTAGAGTATATAGACACTCATTACAGAGAAATAACAAAGTCCATAAACGAGAAAAAATCATTGGATGACGAAATAAAATCAAAACTAAATGAAGCTATAGATGAGTACAAAAAGATATTTTTAGCAGAACTTAGTTAAGCTACTATGTTTTGCAGGAGGTGGGAAACATGGCAGCAACGGGATTAGTTAATATTAAAAGAAGAATTAAAACGGTACAGAATACTAAGAAAATTACAAAGGCCATGGGTCTGGTTGCCACATCTAAACTAAAGAAAGCTAGAGCAAGGTTAAATGAAAACAATAACTACTTCAAAGCATATAAGGAAATTGTAGATGAAGTAGTTCCTTCATTATCAAGTGAGAGTATATTTATAAAAGGTAATAATAGTGCTAAAAAGTTATACATAGTTATAACTTCTGACATGGGACTTTGTGGTTCTTATAACGGCAGCATATTATCTGCTACCAATGAAATAATTAGTAAGGATAAGGACAATTCCATCTTAATGATGGTGGGGCAAAGGGGAAGATCTATACTTAAGAGATATAAATATGAAACTGTAGCAGAATATATTCAAATTCCTGATGTACCAACAGTTAAAGAGTCTAGTATAATATGTAGACATGGTATGAAGTTATTCTTAAATAATGAGGTTGGAGAAGTGCATTTGATTTATACGAAGTTTGTAAATCAATTGAGGAAAAGTCCAACTGCAGTACAATTATTACCTTTAGTTTCACAGGCTTCAAGTAACGGATACGAGAGTAACTTTGATATTGAAGGAGATAAAGAAGAGTTTCTAGATAAGTTAATAGCACCATATTTAAATTCTCTAATTTTAAATGCAATGGTTAATGCAAAGGTATCTGAACAAAGCTATAGAATGGAAGCTATGGAAGGTGCCACTAAGAATGCAGATGAACTAATTGATAGACTAAATTTAAGCTATAATAGAATTAGACAAAGTGCTATTACACAGGAGATATCAGAAATAGTGGGCGGTGCTCAAGCACAAAAATAGTGGCATAAAAGGCACTAAATAATTTGGAGGGTTAAAATGTCACAACATATTGGAAAAGTAGTTCAAATAATAGGACCGGTAATAGATATAAAATTTGATACAGATTCACTTCCTAATATTTACAATGCTATAGAAATAAAAATGGATGGCAAAGTTATAATTGCAGAAGTTGAACAACATATAGGTGATGATATAGTTAGAGCAATAGCTATGGAAAGCACAGAAGGATTAAAAAGAGGCGTTAATGCGATAGATACTGGTAAGCCAGTACAAGTACCTGTTGGAAAACAAGTTCTAGGAAGATTGTTCAATGTATTGGGGCATACTATGGATGAAAAAGGGCCAATTGAATCAGAAGAATATTATACAATTCATAGGCCAGCACCAACATTTGAAGAACAATCTGTGGAACCAGAAATGTTTGAAACTGGAATAAAGGTTATAGATTTAATTGCTCCATATCAACGTGGTGGAAAAATAGGACTATTTGGTGGTGCAGGGGTTGGAAAAACTGTACTAATTCAGGAGTTAATTAACAACATTGCTCGTGAACATGGAGGACTTTCTGTATTTACAGGAGTTGGAGAAAGAACAAGGGAAGGTAACGACCTTTACAATGAAATGATGGAGTCAGGAGTTATTGAAAAGACAGCCTTAGTTTTTGGACAAATGAATGAACCACCAGGAGCGAGAATGAGAGTAGCTTTAACAGGGCTTACTATGGCAGAATATTTTAGAGATAAAGGTCAAGATGTGCTTTTATTTATAGACAATATATTTAGATTTACTCAGGCTGGTTCAGAAGTTTCAGCACTTCTAGGAAGAATACCAAGTGCTGTTGGTTATCAACCAACTCTTGCTACTGAAATGGGAGCTTTACAAGAGAGAATAACATCTACTAAAAATGGATCAATTACTTCAGTTCAAGCAGTATATGTACCAGCGGATGACTTAACTGACCCAGCACCAGCTACTACATTTACGCACCTAGATGCAACAACAGTTCTATCTAGAGCTATTGTTGAACTTGGTATATATCCAGCAGTAGATCCTCTAGAGTCTTCATCAAGAGTTTTAGACCCTAGAATTGTTGGTGAAGAGCACTATGAGGTAGCAGCTAAAGTTAAGCATATTTTAGAAAGATATAAAGAGCTTCAAGATATTATTGCTATATTAGGAGTAGATGAGCTTTCAGAAGAAGATAAGCTTATTGTTGGTAGAGCAAGAAGAGTACAAAGATTCTTATCTCAACCATTTACTGTAGGAGAACAATTCACAGGTTATAAGGGAAAATATGTACCTGTAAAGGAAACTATCAGAGGTTTCAGAGAAATTCTTGAAGGCAAACATGATGATGTGCCAGAAGCAGCCTTCTTATTTGCGGGTACTATTGATGATGTTATCGAAAGAGCAAAAACAATGGGTGAATAGGTAATAAGGCTCATAATTATTGGAATGGAAGTGAAAAACTATGGAAAATAAATTTCATCTTACAATAATTACGCCAGATAGAGAGTTATTCATAGGAGAAGTAGTATCCTTAAATTGTGAAGGCAATGAAGGGCATTTTGGAATTCTTCCAAATCATGCACCTATGATAGCTACTTTAGTGCCTACAGTGACAACTTTTCAAGATGTAAATGGAAAACAATATACTGCATTTACATCAGATGGTGTGTTTAAGGTAAATAATAACAAGGCAATTCTACTTTGCAATTCAGCAGAATGGCCAGAAGAAATAGATAAGGAAAGAGCCGAAAGTGCAAAACAACGTGCTGAGGAAAGACTAAGTGAAAAAACTAAGGATCTAGATGCCTTAAGGGCGAAACTATCACTTTTAAGAGCTTTATCAAGATTAAAGACTATAAAATAATAATACCTAAAAAAAGCAGATACTTAGATATCTGCTTTTTTTATTATTTTTTGTTTATGGTAAGGAAAAGTAATAAATAATATAATATATGTATAGAATAAAGAAAAGTATTTCAAAGAATTTTCAATTTCATCGAGTTCATATATTTTATAAATTAATATAATTAGGAGAATGGATATGAAAAAAAGGATAGTTTTAGTAATTATATGTTTTTTGCTTACAGCATGTGGAAGAGTAAATGAAAATAAAAAGGGCTTACAAAGTGATAATAACAATAGCGTTATAAATAATGAAAGTACTGTTAAAGATAACTTAGTTCCTCAAAAATATTCCTTTGGTCCAAAGGTAAAAGAAGAAGAGGTATCCGAGGAAACTAAGAAGGAATTACAAAGCCATTTAAATAAGTTAGGAAATCCAGAAAAAGATAATATCAGCTTCAATGGATTCTCTGCAAAGTTTAGACAGGATGGTGCCTTAGTAGTATCTGTATTTATTAGGAATGGGTATAGCTATACAGTACATGATATAGAGGCTAAGGTGGATTTGAAGAAGCATAATGAAGTTATTGCTTCAGCAACCTTTAACTTAACTGAAGATGAGTTTGGTTCACTTAATCCTGGAGAATCTAGAGTGTGGAATTTAATATATGAACCCCAGCATATCTTAAGTAAGAACGTGGACTTAAAGGAGTATTTCTTAGAGTACTCCACAAAGTATAATAGGAAGTAACACTTTTCAAGGAATCCTATATATTAATAGTAGGGAAAGCTATAGAGTATCATAAAATATAATAAGCTACTATAATACTAGGAAGTAGAATTTTATTCCTGAACAGAAATGTTAAAATATGGAATAAAATCCCCTGTGCTTGTTAATACTTTAAGCATAGGGGGGGATTAATATGAAATTTAAGTTTAAAACAGTAAAAGTATTAATTATAACTTTAGCAATATTAACATTTAATGCTAATTTTCTTTATGCCAAAGGGCAAGTTGATATGTTCGAAAAACTCTTATCTAATAAAAATATAGAAGTAACGGAATATTCAGTTACAGCCACCTTTAAAGCTAATTCTCAAGGGTTTGATACTTGCGATATAATATTAAATAGAGTAAGTACCATTTTAGGAGAAATGGAATATACTAAAACTAATGAAGGGGAATTTAATAATATTGTATTTCTAAGTGAAGATTATAGAGGAACTATAACTTCAACAGCTTATAATAATGAAAATATTTTTACAATAACTATTATAAAAAAAGATAAAGAAAATAAAACAAAGGAACTAAAAAGTAAACTTTCAGAGATTTTATCCCACATAAATAGCAGGATAACTTACTCACAATGTATAAAAGGTAAAATCTTAAGTAACAACTTAGATGAAATTAATAATTATGTCATGGATACACTTGAACAGGGCAAGGTTAAAAATATTAATAGGGCTAAGTTGTATAATGGTTACAGCATTATTTGTAATACTAATTTGTATAGTTCTAAAAAAGTTGGAGCTGTAGATGTAGATTTTCATTGTGCAGTGGTTAAGTATTCCTCAGGATGCTATTTAGTAATGGGTACACCAGAAATAACTTTAGATTATTAAAGATAGCATGATAATTGGAGGATGAAAATGAGTAAATTTATTATAAAGGGTGGTAAAAAACTAAGTGGAGAAGTGAACATAAGTTCAGCAAAAAACTCTGTATTGCCAATACTTGCGGCAACAATTTTAAGTGGGGGAAAATGTGTTATTAAAAATTCCCCAATGCTTGAGGATGTATTTGTATTATGTGATGTTTTAAAGACACTTCTTGCTAAGGTTAATATAGATAAGATTAATAATATAGTAGAGGTTGACACAAGCAATTTAAGTGATTTAAATGTCAGTGATGATTTAGTAAGGAAGATGAGGGCTTCATTTTTAGTAATGGGTGCAATGCTGGCTAGGTTTGGAAGATTTAAAATTTCTCTGCCAGGAGGTTGCAATATAGGATCAAGGCCTATAGACTTACATCTTAAAGGATTAGCTGCACTTGGGGCTAAAATAAAAGTAGGACATGGATATGTGGAGGCATATGCTGATAAATTGACAGGAGCTGATATATATCTAGATTTTCCTTCTGTTGGAGCAACTGAAAATATTATGATGGCGGCTACTTTAGCTAAGGGAGTAACAATTATTGAAAACGCAGCTAAGGAACCAGAAATCATTGATTTAGCCATTTTTTTGAGAAAGTTAGGTGGAAATATTCAAGGTGAAGGAACTGATACCATTACCATAACAGGAGTAGAAAAGCTTGAAGGAGTAGAATATGAGCCTATTTTTGATAGAATTGAAGCAGGAACTTTTATGATAGCAGCAGCTATAACTAATAGTGCCATTACTCTAAGAGGAGTAAATGAAAAGTATTTAAAACCTGTTATTGCTAAGCTTAGGGAAATGGGAGTAAAAATTGACATAAACAATGATAGCATGTTTGTTGATGGAAGAAATAAGCTAAATCCTACAGACATCATAACTATGCCTTATCCAGGATTTCCAACAGATATGCAATCTCAAATGATGAGTTTGTTAGCTAAAGTTAACGGTACAAGCATAATAACTGAAACTATCTTTGAAAACAGATTTATGCAAGTTGGAGAACTTACTAGAATGGGTGGCAATATTAAAATAGATGGAAGAAGTGCTATAATCGAGGGAGTTCAAGATTTTACTGGAGCTGAAGTAAAAGCAACAGATTTAAGGGCCGGAGCAGCTTTAATTTTGGCGGGGTTATGTGCAAAAGGGGAAACAGTTATTAATGATGTATATCATATAGATAGAGGTTATGTTTCTATTGAGAAAAAATTAAAAGCTTTAGGAGCTGATATGGAAAGAGTATAAGCTGCTGAATTGATATTGCTAAAAAGGCATAATTGTCCATAAGGATAAATTATGCCTTTAGTTATATAAGTAAATAAGTTTAAAGCTACATATAGGGAATTAGCGCTAAAACTAAGCTTACACATAAGCCCTATCCTGGTTACCTTAAGGCTTTTTGAACATAAAATTAATGCTGAACAAGTTGAGATTTTTCCATAAAACTCTATAGTAAACCCGTGCTAAGGTTACCTATAGAAAAATACATATATAGTAAACTTATATTTCAAACATATTCCATACATAGAAAATTTAGAAGTAAAAAAATAATATTAATAGTAATATTAACAACCTACTCTTAATACATATTTAATATGCGTTAAGAAAGGATGGAAAAGAGATGAGTTACTATAAAACAAATAATAGAGTAAACCGTGGAAGTGATATATATAAGTCCCTAAAGCCAATTTTAAATGTACTTAAGTATTTTGTCTTAGCCATTGGTTTTTTATTTATATCTGTATATTTGATTTTGGGAAAAAATGAGACAAGTTCTAACTCTAAAAGTGATAACATAGAAAATGTAGAAAGCAAGGTACAGGATAGTAATGTTCAAGAAGCATCAAATAATCAGGGAAATGAAGTTCAAAAGGAATTTAGTTTAACAGTAGATACTGTAAGTGTATATCTAACAAAGGAAGGGCGAGCTGTTGAATTACCTTTAGAGGAATATATTAAAGGCGTTATAAGCAGTGAGATGCCGGTAACCTTTGAAATGGAGGCTTTAAAGTCACAAGCAATAGCTGCAAGAACATATACTTTAGCTCATACAAAAGCCCTTGGCAGCGGGAATCATGAGAATGCAAAAGGGGCGGATTTGTGTGATACAGTACATTGCCAAGTTTATATGACTAAAGAGGCGAGGCTTAAAGCTTGGGGAGTAAGCGGAGAGAAGAACTGGGCTAAAATTGAAGAGGCAGTAAACTCAACTAAAGGAATGGTATTAACTTATAATAATGAACTCGCAAAGGGAGCTTATTATTTTTCTACCAGCGGTGGGAAAACAGAGAATGTAGAGGAAGTTTTTGTTAATGCGCTACCCTACTTAAAAAGTGTAGATAGTCCGGGTGAAGAGATATCTCCAAGTTATAAAAGTAGTGTAACCATACCAATTTCTAAATTTGTAAATACTATTAATAATCAATATAAGGATGCAGGTGTTAGTACAGGAAAGCTTAAAAGTCAAATTAAAATAAGTAGCAAAACAGAAGGCGGTAGTGTAAAAGAAATAAAACTTGGAAATATAACTATACCTGGAAAGACTTTTAGAGTTTTATTTAACTTGAAGTCTGCGAATTTTAAGATAGAAATTCTAGATAAAGATGTAGTAATTAATTGCATAGGCAGTGGTCATGGAGTTGGTATGAGCCAGTGGGGAGCTAATGTAATGGCTAAAGCTGGAAAGGACTATAAAGATATACTAAAACACTACTATAGTGGTGTTGAAATTAAAACAGTAAATAAATAAAAAGTTTAAGTATATGACTGTAGTAAAGGAGTCTGAGGAAATAGAAATTTCTTCAGACTTTTTTTGTTATAAAAAAATAAAAAAAGTTTCTTTTTTATGTATTAATTTCCATATATGAGTCCAGAATACAGGTGGAGGTGTTTTTATGAACAATAAATTTAATAAGTTTAAACAGTTTATTAAGAAGGAGGGCTTTTACGTAATACTCTTTGTATGTTTATGTGCTGTAGCAACTGTAGCAGCAGTTACTGCTGGAGGAAATAAAGATACAGCAATAAATAACACAACACAAGAACAAAAGGGTACAGTAGTTGAGCCGAAAGATCCTCAAGGTGCTCTTCAAGTGAAAGAAGATATAAAACCAGTACCAAATGTACAAGTTCAAAACAAAACTCAAGCAGTTTCTAATACGGGAAATAAAAGTTTTGTTAATCCAGTTAAAGGTTCTTTAGGAAGAGCTTATTCTGAGGATCCAGTTAAATTTAAAACTACTAATGATCACAAAACTCACCCAGCTATGGATATAAAAGCTGAAAAAGGAGCTGCTGTAGTTGCAGTTGCTGAAGGTGTTGTAAAAAATGTAGATCGTACAACTGAAGGTGTATTTGTAGAAATTGACCATCAAAATGGGTTAGTTACTAGATATGCTAATTTAGATGAAAAATTGTCAGTAAAAAAAGGTGACAAAGTAAAAGCTTCTCAAGAAATTGGTAAAGTTGGAAACACAACAAATCTATCTTACGAAGAGTATGGTACATACCTTCATTTCGAAGTTCTTAAAGATGGTAAAAATGTAGATCCAGCTGCATATGTTAGCTACAAAAAGTAAGTAACATATTTTTCAAAAATTAATTTAGTCATTTTCCGATTATATCGGAAAATGACTAATAGAAAGTAATTTAACATTAGTTTTCAGCATATTTATAAATATAGAAGGGTTAAGGAGGTAACACTTTGAAAGATTACATCGAAGATAGAGTACTGGAGGTCGCTAGATACATTATTGAATCACAAGCTACTATAAGAAAAACAGCATCAGTTTTTGGAGTTAGTAAAAGTACAATACACAAGGATATGACTGAGAGATTACCTAAAATAAATCCTCAAGTAGCTGAAGAAGCAAAAACTATCTTAAATTTAAATAAAGCAGAGAGACACATTAGAGGTGGAAAAGCTACAAAAATGAAGTATAAAACGATTGAAGGATAAAATATTTAGTATTATAATAGTAATTAAGGCAAAAAATAGCGAAATTTAGATTATTATAATACAAATATAGGGAAGAGCAGGAGTGAAATTTAAGATGTTTTTTTTTGGAATGGGTACAGATATGGGTATTGACCTAGGTACTGCCACAGTACTGGTGTATATTAAAGGAAAGGGTGTAATTTTAAAGGAACCGTCAGTTGTAGCTATTGACAAAAATGCTAATAAGGTGTTAGCAGTAGGTGAAGAAGCTAGAAAAATGATAGGAAGAACACCTGGTAATATTGTTGCAATTCGTCCGCTAAGAGATGGTGTAATTTCAGATTATGATGTTACAGAAAAAATGCTTGAGCATTTTATTAAAAAGGCATGCGGAAAAAGAAAGATGTCAGCACCAAGGGTTGTGGTTTGCGTTCCTTGTGAGGCAACAGAAGTTGAAAGAAGAGCAGTAGAGGATGCAGCTAGGAATGCAGGTGCAAAGAAGGTTCACCTAATAGAAGAGCCCCTAGCAGCAGCTATAGGCGCAGGTTTAGATATAACAAAAGCTAGCGGAAATATGGTTATTGATATTGGTGGAGGAACTACTGATATAGCAGTTATTTCTTTAGGAGGAATGGTTGTTAGAGAATCCATTAAAGTTGCAGGAGACAAGTTTGATGAGGCAATTATACGTTATATTAGAAAAAAACATAAGCTTATGATAGGTGAAAGAACAGCTGAAGATTTAAAAATTAATATTGGATGTGCATACCCTAAGGAAGAAGAAGTGAGTATGGAAATAAGAGGAAGAGACCTTATTACTGGCCTTCCCAAGAATATACTGGTAAATTCGAGTGAAATGAGAGAAGCATTAAAGGAAGCAGTTTATGCTATTGCTGAATGTACTCATTCTGTTTTAGAAAAAACCCCACCAGAGTTAGCATCTGACATTGCAGATAAAGGTATTGTTATGACTGGAGGAGGCGCTTTACTAGATGGACTAGATAAGTTAATTCAAGAAGTAACAAAAGTACCCGTATATGTAGCAGAGGACTCTGTTTCATGTGTTGCTCTAGGAACTGGAAAGGTTCTAGACTATATTGACAAGCTTGATGATTCATTTAGCAGTCAACATGTATCCTTAATAGACTAAATAAAAGCAATATAGCCCTAGGCTATATTGCTTTTTAAATTTTAACAATGTGAATAGATCTATATCTTTCGTATTTTATACACAATTTATTTCGCCTCCTCAATAGCAGAAACTTCTTTATGCTGGAAGCTTAAGTAATAGGCGTGCATTAAACTGTGAGTTATAACCTTTGACAATTGTACAATTAAATTTAGTCTAATGTTTCTAGTGGTAAAGGGTTCATCATCATCACTAGAGTCAACTATTCCAATTATTGATATATCTCCTACTGGAGGAAGAATCTTACCAACACCCTTTCCAGGATTTATAGGATAATTTCTAACTTGAATTTCACCAATGCTTGAGAAAGGACCTAAGCAAGCATCTATACCAATAATTTTGCAGTTAGGGTGAGCAAGTTTAATCTCAGCTAATCTTGCTTCAAGATTTAAAGCATGTATAGGTTCGGAAATAGTTCCATACACAGGAAGTGGAAAAAACCTTTCTTTCAAATAAGTTCCAACTAGTGGACCTAAGCAATCACCAATACATCTATCAGTCCCTATACACACTATGATAGTATTATCATCTAGATGATCCTTAATAAAATGAGCTAAGTTATAGTATCCTAAAGGTTCCTTATAATGCGTTTTAATCTTACTCACTGAACACACACCCCCTAATTTATTTATATGAGGATATATATGCAATTATTATTTTAAAAACACTAGAAATCTAAGAATATAAAAATAGAAAGAATAAAAATTAATTTTGGGTACATAATTAATAGATGATAAGAAGGATGTTAGTGATGAATAGTATAGAGTTCACTTAAAGGAAGTGGTATTTTGAAAAGGATTTTTTACTCTTTAATCGTAGTTACATATAGTGTAATTTGTATTTATATAATGACTAACTACAATGTACCTAATAAAAACATTAATCATAATATTACTGTAGTTAAAAAACAACAAGGTGAAGTACAGATGAATGGAAAGACTATAGAAGATAAAGAAATCAAGGGAAACAATGAAAAGGAAGATCAATCGGTTTCAAGTTATACCATAAGCAACCCTAATGAGGACTCAGAGGATGAAATAAACTTTCATGATTATAGAAAAAGAAAATCCATTGATATGATAAGGGATTCAATGGAGGAATTATCTCAAATGGAAAATGTAGATGAAATAAAAGGTGAGTTTGATGCTTACAATATAGAGCAGAGAAAAAGGAATCAAGTTATTAAAGTACCAATAGAGGATTTAGTTTCATATCTTTCATTAGAAGAGAAAGCAAAAATTCTGTCCTTATCTAAAAAACTTACTAAAGAAGACTTTCAAAAATTTCAAGAATATTTATCCTACAAAAATCAAAAGATAGGAGTAAGAAGAGCTTTAGAAATACTAGAACAAAGAATGAGTAGTAAGCAGGTAAGCGAAATAAAGGAAATATTCTCCAAGTATATAGATATGAATACTGTAGAAAATATAAAGAGTTAAAAAAAGTGTCTCAAGGAGAAATACAGAGTATTTCAAAAGAAGGGTGAGATAGGGTAAGATAAACTGCTATAAAGTCTGAATTTCAGTTTGATAAAATTCTAATTAAATTGTATACTAATCCTTGTCAAAGTTGAGGCCAATTTTGACAAGTAGAATATGCTGGCATGGCTCAACGGTAGAGCAGCTGACTTGTAATCAGCAGGTTGTAGGTTCGATTCCTATTGCCAGCTCCAAAATGTGGAGGAGTTCCCGAGTGGCCAAAGGGGGCAGACTGTAAATCTGTTACGTTTCGTTTCGATGGTTCGAATCCGTCCTCCTCCACCACATAAGGTCGCATAGCTCAGCTGGGAGAGCATCTGCCTTACAAGCAGAGGGTCACAGGTTCGATCCCTGTTGCGACCACCATTAAACCTAAAAAATAAAACTAAATAATATGCTGGCATGGCTCAACGGTAGAGCAGCTGACTTGTAATCAGCAGGTTGTAGGTTCGATTCCTATTGCCAGCTCCAAAATGTGGAGGAGTT
>NZ_JAGGLL010000004.1 GCF_017874425.1 Clostridium punense | reverse complement strand
TTTATGGCATTTTTTTACACAAACTCTCAAAAGCAACAATTCCAAGGCCTTCCAGGCATTTTGCTAGCGCAAAAAAAGTTGAATTTCCTATATAATAAAAAAACTCCCACCCCCAAGACTTAAGTCTTGGGGACGAGAGCTACTTACTTCGTGGTACCACCCCAGTTCGTTAATATGTCACCATATTAACCTTTTCAAGTACGGCTTTTAAAAAAAGATTATACTCTAGCTCTATAACGGGAGCTCCCGTTACATCATCCCCTTAAGTAAACTAAGGTTCAATGCACAACTCAGAGGCTTTTTTCAATAGATAATCTTTCACTTCCTCTCAGCAACGGAAGCTCTCTGTAGAAAAATTTGGCTATTTACTCTTCTCATCATAGTTTTTAATTGTTTAACATATTTTATAATGTTTTGTACATTTTGTCAACCCTATTACTGACTTTTATTTAGCCATAATAATTTGTATTGCTGGGTTAATTAAAACCTTTTTTGCCACCCGTAAAATCTCTTCTTCCTTTGGTAAAACTTCAAAGTCAAACTCCTGCAATAAAGTTTCACAGCTATTATACATAATTTCATATACCACTAAGTTCATGGCCATTACTATGGATTTTTCTAAGTTTAGAGTTCTTTTTAACTTTTGTGACTTAACTAAGCTTCTAACTTTTTCTTCAGTGAATAATCCCTTAGTTTCCCCAATCTCAGAAAGCTTTTCATTAATTAAGCTTACAGCTAGTTCTACATTTTCCTTAGATGTTCCTAAAGTAATAGTATAGAGCTTAATACCCTTTTCATTTTTAATTTTCCCACTTATATCATATACAAGGCCTCTGTTTGTTCTTATTTCGTCATATAAAAGACAGCTAGTACCTTCTCCAAAAGCTTCATTAAAAACCCTTAAAAGAGTTACTTCCTCGACCGTTAAATGTTGTATAGGAAAAATATACTGAATTTTAGCTCCACTAAGATTTGAACTTTTTTCAAAGTATGTATCCTCAGTTGGATTTTCATAAAGTGGTTTTGTATGTTTTTCTTTGGACTTTTCTATATCTCTACCACCTGGATTCTTTTCTATCACTTCAGAAATTTCACTTGTATTGTAGTCTTCATCAAAGGATTTTCCCATTTCTCTCCAAGAACCAAATATTTCTTCAATTTGTTTAATTACTTCTTCATAAGCTAAAGAAGTTACTACAGAAATTACTGTGTTATTAGGAGTATACAATCTGTTATAAAATCCTTTAATATCTTCTATGGTAAAGCTTCTAAGGATACTTTCCCTTCCAATTATCAAATGTTTAATTCTTCTTTCACTAAAAGCATTAAAAAATAGCAAGTCTTCACAATGCTGAGATAAATCCTCACTCCATTCCTTAAGCTCTTCAATTATCACTTGAATTTCTTCTTTATACCCTTCTTGCCTAAAGGCAGGATTTATAATTATATCACTATAAATCTGAAAGGCTGAAGCAAAATCTTCACTTAAACAAGTTCCATAATATACTACATAGGGATAGTTAGTCATTGCATTATGAAACCCAAAAACCTCATCACACAACTTATTTATTTCTTTTTCAGTTTTAGTTTTGGTTCCCTTAAAAACCATGTGTTCTACCACATGGGCAAGACCTAACTCTTTCTCTGTTTCTGCATTAGCCCCAGCTTCTACCCCTATGGTGAAGGATGTTATACTGCCTGGAATACTTTTATATATAATTTTTATGCCATTTTCTAATATAACCTTTTTCATACTAAAACTCTACTTTCTATAAGATTTCAACTTTTTCAAGGTAGTCATCATTTGAACAAAGCATAATATTTTTTCCTCTTCCAGCCCTATTTTGAACAGGAACATGACTTAATTCCAATGTCTTTTCTTCCCCTTTTATTGTACTTAGCCTTAATGTACCTTCATATTTATCTACACATAAATCCTTTAAGGAGTTTGAATTTAAAGGTATTGTGCTACTTATTAAAGCTCCAAACACCACTTCATCATCATCTTTTAGACTAATTCCAGTAACCCCCGCAGCATTTCTTCCCATAGGATTTACAGTAGTGGTTGAAAATCTTATGCACATGGCTTTTTGGGTTACTACTACAAGGTCACTAGGATTTCCCTCTAGATAAACTGAAATTATTCTGTCTTCATTACCTTTTAATTTGCAAGCTACTCCATAGTCAAAATCCCCACTAAATTCTGAACTGCTAGTCTTTTTTACCATTCCTTTTGAGGTAACAAAATAAACGCCTTCAGTATCTCTGTAATTCATAACTGAAATTATGCTAACTATAGAATCTTCTTCATTAAAATTTTCTAGAATTTCACTAATATCTATTCCCTTTTTATCAATATTTTGAATTAAGTTTCCTTTAAGTTTATGCACATTCCCTTTAGCAGTAAAGAATAGTAAATCACTAGTAGAGGTTGCTATAGTAATTAACTTTTCATTACTTTTTCTATTACTACACCTTAAAGTACCTTTTCCATTTAAAGTTACATAAAATTCTTTATAGTTAAATTCCTCTGTATACTCAATACTTACTGCATCATCATCTTTTACTAATTTAAATAGTTGCTTTCCACTTATGGTTCTATCCAATGCCTCTAATTCAGGCTCTTCAACAGTAAAGTTTAGACCTTTTTTAGTAGATATATTAATAAATTTACGTTCTCTATCCTTTGTTATTAAATCTGCATTGATTAGGGTTTCTTCTTCCCTTAGCTTAATTCCAAGTAACTTACTATAGTTGGTGTTAAATTTACTTAGCTCTGTTTTCTTAATTACGCCCTTTGAAGTAAAGAATAATATATCTCTACTTAATTCAAAGGATTCAACCACATATGCTGAAATAATAGATTCTTCGTTTAAATCTAGGCCTTTAAATAAGGTATCCAGCTTTTCTCCTCTTTCCTTCCACTTAAATTCTGGAATGTTAACAGCCTTCATTTGATACATATTTCCCTTATTGGTAAAGAAAATTGCTGTATCCTTTGTATTTCCCTCCATTAAGAATTTGTTATAGTCTCCCTCTCTATGATCAATATCCTCCACATTTTGAGAAGTTCTATTGAAGGATTTAATCGGAGTTCTTTTAATATAGCCTTCATTGGAAAGAGTTATTACTACATCCTCTTCTATAATAAGCTCTTCTAGTTCAATTTTTGCTTCACTATCATCTTCTACAATAGCAGTTCTTCTTGGATCATCATAGCTTTCCTTAATTTGAAGCATCTCTTTTTTAATAACCTTTAAGAGTTCTTTTTCACTTTCTAAAATTTTTCTTAACTTTTTAATGGTTATTTCAAGTTCTTTATACTCTTTTTGAAAAACGTTAATTTCAAGGCCAGTCAATCTGTAAAGCATCATTTCAAGAATAGCTTCAGCTTGTAATTCAGTAAATCCAAACTGGTTAATTAAATTAATATTTGCATCCTTCTTAGACTTAGAAGCCCTTATGGTTGCAATGATTTCATCTAAGATATCTATAGCTTTAATAAAACCTTCCACGATGTGAAATCTTTTTTCTGCGGTTTCTAGTTCTTTTCTTGTTCTTCTTGTAACAATCTCCTTTTGATGCTCTATATAATAATGGAGCATAGTTTTAAGCCCCATAGTTCTTGGCTTACCATCTGCTAGGGCTACCATATTAAAAGATAGGTTGCTTTGAAGCTCAGTTCTTTTAAATAAATATTTTAAAACCTTATTTACATTTTCCTCATTTGCACTTTTCTTAAACTCAACTACTGCTCTAATTCCATTCCTATCAGATTCATCTCTAATATCGGCTATACTCTCTAAAGCTTTCGAATGTTTCTTGTCTCCAGTCATATCCGAAATGGTTTGAAGTAGCTTTGCTTTATTTTTTCTATAAGGAAACTCAGTAATAACTATACCAAGTCTTCCATTTTCTAAGGTTTCAATGTGAGTCTTAGCTCTTAGGGTTACCTTACCTTCACCTGTCTCATAAGCTGAAATTAATGAATTTTTCCCTATGAGTATTCCTCCTGTTGGAAGATCTGGCCCCTTTATATAATTCATCAGTTCTCTTGTAGTTATCTCTGGATTGTCTGCTAGCGCAAGAGATGCATCAATTACTTCCCCTAAGTTATGAGGAGGAATATTTGTTGCTAGACCAACTGCAATACCAAAGGCACCATTTACAAGTAGATTTGGATATCTAGAAGGCAGCACTGAGGGCTCCTTTTCTGAATCAGAATAGTTATTTACCATATCAACTATATCCTTATCAATATCCCTTAGCATTTCTAGAGCAATATTAGATAGTCTAGCTTCAGTATAACGCATAGCCGCAGCACTATCTCCATCTATACTTCCCCAGTTACCGTGGCCATCAATAAGTGGTTTTCTTGTGCTAAAATCCTGTGCCAAAATTACCATGGCATCATATACAGAAGTGTCTCCATGAGGATGATACTTACCTAAGATATCTCCAACTATTCTAGCTGATTTATAATAAGGCTTATCCGGAAAAGCTTTAAGCATATAGGCTCCATAAAGTATTCTTCTATGAACTGGCTTCATTCCATCTCTCACATCTGGAAGAGCTCTATCCTTTGATACTTCCACAGCATAAGGAAGGTAGTTATCCGGCATTGCTTCATCAATAGAAACATTTATTATATTATTATCAACAGGTATATTGTCCTTTTTCTTCGCCATATTAATCCCTCCTAAAACTCAGCATACTTATACATATAGTTTTTTCTTGGCTCCACCACATCCCCCATAAGAAGAGATATCATCTTCTCTGCTTTGGCTGCATCTTCAATGGTTACCCTTTGAAGAGTTCTTGTTTCTGGATTTAAAGTGGTTTGCCAAAGCTGCTCTGGGTTCATTTCTCCAAGTCCTTTATATCTTTGAATAAGAGCACCTTTACCAATTTCCTTTTTTACTGCTTCTAATTCTTCATCACTATAAGCATACTTAGCTATCTCCCCATTTTTAGTAGTTTTATACACTTTATAAAGTGGAGGGAGTGCCATGTATAAGTGACCATTTTGAATTAGCGGTCTCATATATCTATAAATATAAGTCATCCATAAAGTTCTAATGTGGTAGCCGTCTACATCGGCATCACTCATTATTATTATCTTTCCATATTTAAGTTCCTCTTCTTTGTAATTATCAAGGACCCCTGTACCAATGGCTGCATTGAATATTTTAAGTTCTTCGCTAGCTAGCACATTTTCAAGTTTTTGCTTTTCTGTATTCATTATCTTACCTTTAGAGGGCATTATAGTTTGAAATCTTCTATCTCTAGCCTGTTTTGCAGATCCTCCCGCAGAATCTCCCTCAACCACAATAAATTCTGTAAATTCAGGATTCTTTAGAGTACAAACTGCTATTTTTCCTGCTAGGGGTGCAGTACCATTTCCTATTTTCTTTCTTTCTGCTTCATTAATTTTCTTTATTTTATCTCTTCTTGCTGCAGCAGAAAGGGCATTATTAATAAGCACCGTTGCAATTTCCTTGTTATCTTCTATCCACTCACCAAATTTAATATAACAAAGTTCATTCATCATAGAGTAGGCCTCTACATTGCCAAGTTTTGTTTTAGTCTGTCCTTCAAACATAGGGTTGCTGATTTTTACTTTAACAATAGCAGTCATACCCTCTCTTAAATCGTCTCCCTCAAACTCCTTATCTTTTTCTTTAATAAGGTTTAGTTTCTTACTCCATTCTTTAAAAGCTCTAGTCATTCCCGTTTTAAAACCTGTTTCATGAGTTCCTGATTCTGTAGTTGGTATGTTATTTACATAGCTTGCGATATTCTCAGTAGTAGAATCCGTAAATTGAACACAAATTTCTCCTTCAACTCTGATTCCATTAACTTCTCTTTCTCCACCAAATAAAACAGGCTCTTTATGAAGTACTGTTTTACTTTCATTAAGATAATCTATAAAATCTAAAAGTCCTCTTTCTGAGTAATAAGTCTTTTCCACAATTTCATTTTTTCTCAAATCCTTTAAAACTAAGGTAATTCCTTTATTTTGAAAAGCTAGTTCTTGAAGTCTTTGATCAATAATTTCAAACTTAAAATCCACATTACTAAAAACTTCATTATCTGGTAGAAAGGTTACTTTTGTTCCAGTCTTTCTTGTATTTCCTATAACTTCAAGAGATGTTACTGGTGTCCCTGGCATCTTTCTTTTTAATTCCTTATCATAGGCATGTTCAAATCTTTGCTTAAAAATACTTCCCTTTTGATAAACTTCTACCTCAAGCCATGAGGACAGTGCGTTAACTACCGCAGCACCAACCCCGTGAAGTCCTCCAGAAGTTTTATAATTAGAATTATTAAATTTACCCCCAGTGTGTAGTTCAGTATAAACCATTTCTACTCCTGATTTCTTCTTTATAGGGTGAATTCCTGTAGGTATTCCTCTTCCGTTATCTATTACTGTAACAGTTTTATCTTTATTTAAAATTATTTCCGCTCTATCACCATAGCCATTTGTAAGTTCATCAATGGCATTATCTAAAATTTCCCAAATGCAATGATGAAGACCTTTGCTTCCCGTAGAACCTATGTACATTCCTGGTCTAACCCTTACTGGTTCTAACTTTTCAAGAGAAGTTAAGTCCGTAACCTCATAGCTTGAGTTTTTATTTTCATTAACTTGCATAATATTCCTCCTAAAAATAGAGTTACAAACTTTATTTTATAATTTTATTTGAAGATAGTAAAGAGAAAAAAATAAAAAACAGAAACAAATGTTCTGTTTTTTGTATTTCTGTTGTTATTCTGTACAAGCAACACAGGATTCTTTATCTTTTTTCGAGTATTGTTCTATAAAATTTTCTAGGGCTTTTGCTGCTTCTTCAACCTCGTTAACCATCAGCTTAAAGTCATAGTCGTACTTATCGGAGCTATGCATATAAAGAGGGTCATAGTATTTCACCATTAACTCTTTAACCACTTCATCATATTCTCCTTGCCTTACTTTTTCGCAGTACTCTTCTATATTTTTCTCACTAATATGTTTTTTTAATTTTATAAGAGCTTCACAAATTTCTTCCTTACAATTTTCAACCTTGGTATATTCTCTTACAATAAGGTCTTTTCTAAATTCTATATCAGCATCCACAAACACATGAATTCCACTTTTCATTTTATTGTGAATATATTCAGGTATTACAACCCTTCCAATTCTTCTACTTTCTGCCTCAACAAACACATACTTACCTTGAGTTTCTCTTAGCTGTTCATATACATTAGACTCAAATTGCTTTTGTGAAGTTGTTTCCCCAAGCCCTACAGAGCCAAGTATAGAACCTCTATGATTTGCACAGTCTTCTAAATCAAGTACATTATAGCCATGTTCCTTAAGCTTTTTTAAAATTTCTGTCTTTCCTACTCCAGTGTTACCATGAAGCACAACATATTCTACTTTTTCATTTAACTTTGGAAGCTCTTCTGTAATAAAGGCTCTGTAACCTTTATATCCATCCTTTATTCTTTCAACTCTTGTACCAAGAGCTCCTAAAAGTTCTGCAATGGAACCACTTCTCATACCTCCGCGGGCACAAAAAAGCACTACTTTTTCATATTGTTTTTCTAATTCATGTACATTATCATATATCCCTGGCAATTTTTTTGCCACAATTTCTACTCCTAGTTTTTTTGCTTTTTCAGTACTCTCTCTTGTGTATATAGTTCCAACGGTAGCTCTTTCCTCGTCATCGAATAAAGGCAAGTTAATTGCTCCATTTATTGTAGAATCCTTATATTCTCCTGGACTTCTCACATCAACTATTACATAATTTCCTTTTAAATCTTTATATTCAACGGTTCTTGCCATAACGATTCCTCCATGAGTGAAAATCTAATTTTATTTTTAATCTATAAAAATCTGGTTAAGATTTAATATATGTAAATTCATTATTGAATTTTTTAAAAGCAGTTCCTCATATTATTTTTTTATACTATGAGCAACTATATTGTACAAATGATATGCTATCACTTGCTTTAAAATTTAAGAATGATTTTTTAACTATTAAAAACTTCTATAACTTCTGACTAATTTATTTTATATCCTAATAGTAAGTGTGTCAAATTTCTTTCTTTTTATATAAGTCATCTTCAAAAAAATTAGGCAGTACCATTATTTATTTTGTGTTATACTACATGTCAGACCCTATAGATAACTCCACTATCTAATAACCTATTTCTTTGTCGGCACAAGCTTCCTTATGAACACAAGCTTGCTTGTGAACTCAAAATATTCTTCACACCTTTGACCTATTATTTATTTCCTTCTACCTAATTATTTACAAAATCAGAAAATAAATATACAATTACTTACATTTGTTATTACATTTGTTGTATAATTATAAGAAATATCAACTATACTTAAGTTGCAAAATTATAAACTGGAGGAAAATAATGAGCATAAACTTATCAAAGGAAAGTATCTATGAAAAAAGAATTCATAGATTTTCAAAAATAAAAAAATCCTGGACGCAGCTAAGTAGCTTCTATAGCTTAGTGAGATTATTATTCTTTTTACTTTGTACTATAATTTTCATTTTTTCTTACAAAATATCAAGCTACTACTTAACCTTATTTTCTATATTACTTTTTATTATTGGGTTCATATATATTTCAAAAAAACATAGTACTATAAAGTCTGCTCTACTGAAAGTGGAAAACTTAATTCATCTTAATGATTTGGGAGTTAAAAGAATCAATGGCGACTATAAAAACTTTTATGATGGCAGTGATTTAAAGGAAGAAAATCCTTTTTACAGTGAGGATTTGGATATCTTAGGAAAAAACTCTCTTTTTCAAAAAATATGTTCCTCTATAACACCTCTAGGTAAAAAAAGACTAAGAGATGAGCTTTGTGGGGATATAGACTTTCAAATAGATAAGATAAAAGAAAGACAATCTGCCCTTGAGGAGTTAAATAGCAAATTAAGTTTTTGCCAGAGATTCTTAGCTGAAGGAATGAATAATCCAAAGGGTTTCTCTAATCCCGAGGAGTTAATTAAATGGGGTGAAAGTGAAAATCCCTATTTTTTAAAGAGCTATATAAAGCCTTTATGTAATATTATGACCATATTAATCATAGGTTCTCTAATTTTACCTTTATTTTTAAGGAATTTTACTTTTGCCTTTGTAAAAATATTTATTGCATTAAGCATCATGCTTCTACTTATCAACCTAAACAAGATAAGCAATTCCTTAGAAAAAGTATTGAAATATAATAAAGATATCGCTAATTACTCAAATATGATATCTTACCTAGAAAAAGCAAACTTCAAAAGTTCTCATTTAACAGAGCTACAAAATAAGCTTAAGATTACCAATGACAAGTCTGCTACTTTTATAATTAAACTATTAGACAGCCTGGCAAGCAAAATTTCTGATAGAAGCAATATGTTTTACTGGCCCCTAAATATTATCCTTCTTTGGGACTATAGAACTTGTTATGAACTTGAAAAATTTAAAAAGCTCTATGGGAAAAGCTTGAAAACTATGGTAGAAGTTATTGGCGAGTTTGAAGCTCTTATAAGTTTAACTAATATAAATAGAGATAACCCTAACTGGTGTATGCCTACCTTTGAAGAAAATAAAATGATTGTAAAAGCTGTAGATTTAGGTCATCCCCTTCTAGGTGATAATTCTATATGTAACAGCATTACCATTGATGAAAATAAAAAAGTTATTCTTATAACTGGTTCTAATATGGCTGGTAAAAGCACCATGCTTAGAACCGTGGGGATTAACCTTGTACTTGCATATGTTGGAACTAAAGTTCGAGGCAATACATTTATCTGTAGTAAGTTAAAGCTTATCACCTGTATGAGGACCAGTGATAATTTAGAAGAAAGTATTTCTTCTTTTTACGCTGAAATTTTAAGAATAAAAACTTTAATTGATAAAACAAATGAAGGCCACAAAGTATTTTTCTTATTGGATGAAATTTTTAAAGGCACAAATTCCATAGATAGGCATACGGGAGCAAAAATATTAATTAATCAATTGAGTAACAAAGCAACCCTTGGAATGGTGTCTACTCATGATTTAGAGTTAGGTGAACTATACAGAGAAAATCCTACAGTAAAAAACTATCATTTTAAGGAGTACTATAAAAACAATAAAATATTTTTTGATTATAAATTAAGAGAGGGAGTCAGTGATACAAGGAATGCCCTTTACCTTATGAAAATGGCAGGAATACAAATAGAATAAAAATAGGTCTCAACTCTTATAGTGTTGAGACCTATTTTTATATTACTTCATTCTAAAATTACTAATATATTCCTTATTAAAATAATGTTACAATTTAACTCAAACAATAATTTATCTTCTAATGACACCCCTACAAAGATGTCTAGGTGAATTATTCTTATACAATATCTTTAAATTCTTTAACTAATGTTGGCGGTTTTTCTCCACATAGAGCCTTTACCATGTTTTCTGCTGCAAGCATTGCCATCTCATCACGAGTTTTTCCTGTAGCAGATCCAATGTGGGGTAGTAAAACCACATTATCCATTTTAAGAAGCGGATTGTTTTTATCTACAGGTTCTTTATAAAACACATCAAGACCTGCTGCAAAGATTTTATTACTATTTAATGCATCTATTAGAGCTTCCTCATTAACAGTTTTACCTCTAGATCCATTAATAAATATAGCTGTATTTTTCATCATATCAAATTCTTTATAACTAATAAGCTCTTTAGTATCCTCTGTTAATGGCGTCATAAGCACGATAAAATCTGAATTTCTTAGAAGTTCTTCTAAAGAGCAATATTTTGCTCCAAGTTCTTTTTCTGCCTGTAGTTTTCTACTTCTGTTATGATATAAAATATCCATACCAAAGCCAAACTTACCTCTTGTAGCTACTGCTTCACCAATGTTTCCCATACCAATGATTCCAAGAGTTGCTCCGTGAACATCTAGTCCAAAATGGCTTCTTTCAATATCCTTCTCCCATTTTCCATCTCTTACGAACTTATCTAATTGTACTACTCTACGTGAAGAAGATAAAATAAGTGCAAAAATCAAATCAGCTACTGTATCATCTAGTACATAAGGTGTGTTCGTTCCTATTACTCCTCTGGCTTTCATAGCCTCTATATTAAAGTTATCATATCCTACTGATAGGTTACTTACCACCTTTAGCTTAGGTGCAGCATTTAAAAGTTCCTCATCTATTTTGTGACCAAATACTATTAACCCATCAACGTCTTTGATATTTTTTAATAGTTCCTCTCTGGTTATTTTTGAACTACCATCCCAAATTTCATAATCACAACTTCTTCCTATATACTCTTCAACATATTTAGGAATTGAATTTGCTATATAAACCTTTTTTTTCATGTTTTCCTCCAAAAATTATATTTTTTAGACTCGGCATACAATATAATATAGTATTTATTAACTTTACTAACCTTAGTCATCTTCAAAAAATAAATAAGTCAGTATGCTGGTCTATTTTGAGTTATACTGCGTCAACAGAACCCTTAGATAGCTCCACTATCTAAGGAACCTGGTTCCTTGTCTAACCCAAAATATCCTCCACATCTTTGACTTATTATTTATTTTCAGATGCCTTAATTATATTCTACACTGTTTTCACTGAATATATAAGACCTATTTTACTTAAAACTCTGTTAACATTTTATCTAACTTTTCTATAAATTATCTTCTTTAGTTTACATAATTAAATTTTCATAGTTTCCTAATCTTAAAACTAAATCTAAGGCCAAAGCTTATTTAATTAGAATTCATTTATGTAATTTTATGCAAATGATCTATATTTACATCCATTTATTTCTTCTACCATAAAATTTACATTAAAAGTTGAAGTATTGAGCATTTTATATATAGGGAACCAAAGTTAAGATTTAACTTGTTAATAACTGTTGCCTTTGTATCCTTAAATCCATTTGAAAATGGATTAAATAAACTTATATGATGTGAAGTTATATTGAATTAACTTTTTAAATTATTCCTTAATATCATTTTCACTGTAATATATTGTATTGATTTTTTAATAGTATAATGGTAAATTTTACATACATATGTTAATCATTATTTAATCTTAATTATCGATTTAATTATAATTCTTTCTTTCCAATAAAATAAAACTAGAAGAAAAACTTGAGGTAATTATAATGAAAAAATATAAAAATTTTATACTGCAATATTCTAACCTTTCTAGAGGTGTATACATACTTTTCATCACTAATATTATTACTAAATTAGGAAACTTTGTTATCCCTTTTTTAACCTTATATTTAACTAAAGGGCTAAACTTTCCCCCTGATAAAGTAGGCTTTTTGATTATGATTGGAGCTGGTTTTTATATTCCTGGTTCCTTAATAGGAGGAAAAATAGCAGACCACTATGGTAGAAAATATTTAGTTATTTTTAGTCAACTAGCTGCTGCCCTTTGTTTTATACCGTGCACAATAAATCCCTACTCATTTTACTCAGCCTATTTTATCTTTGGATTTATTTTCTTTAGCGCCATGACTGAACCTGGCTATATAGCCTTGATATCAGATTTTACTACAAAAACTAATAGAAATGAAATTTTTTCCTTGCTTTATATTGGTTCTAATGTGGGTACTGCAATAGGTGCAATTTTAGCAGGATATTTATTCAATGATTACATAAGATTTATATTTATAGGTAACATTGTAGCAATACTTATTTCTATTATATTGGTTCAATTTTTCATTGATGAACCCTTTAAAAAAGAGAAATTTCACAGCTCCAATGGAGAACTAGATGAAAGTGAAAAAGCCGTTGACTCTGGGTTTATTAGGGCATTTTTTTCAAGACCCCTACTTGTAGCCTTTTCTATAACCTGTATTATCTTCTCTTTTACTCATGCTCAGTGTTTATTTGTTATTCCCCTTCAAACTTCTGAATTATTTGGAGGAGAAGGTTCAAAAATTTTCGGCTATGTTATTACAACAAACTCAATTATAGTTGTTACTCTAACGACTTTTATAACTACTGCAACAAAAAAATTCCCTGCTTTAACAAACGTAGCTTTAGGCGGTATAATGTACTTTATAGGTTTTGGAATGCTGTATTTTGTTACTTCACCAACCTTATTTATTTTATCTTCTATAATATGGAGCACTGGTGAAATCTTAGTTTATACAAATCAATCAATATTTATAATTAGCCAAACTCCCATCAGCCATAGGGGAAGATTCAACGCTGTTCTCCCCTTAATAACTGGTGCTGGTAGAGCTGTTGGACCTGCTATTATGGGGAAATTTATAGCCTTAACAGAAATTAAAGCAGCTTGGCTTTTAATAATGGTGCTAATTTCTCTAGCCTCAATGACTATGTACTTTTTACAAATTTATTCAGTAAATAAATCAAACATTCAATAACTTAATACAACAATTTCTCCAAATAAACTTCTTTATTATTTATTAGAATATGTAGTATAATACGAACACTTGTGCTATAATATATATATTATAGTTTTTAACGAGGTTAATATTATGGAGTTAATGGAAAAATTAAGAATTTTATCTGACGCAGCTAAATATGATGTGTCCTGTTCTTCTAGTGGAAGTAATCGAAAAAATACTAATAATGGACTGGGAAATTCTCATGCTAGTGGTATCTGCCATAGTTTTACACCGGACGGTAGATGTATATCCCTGCTTAAGATTCTTTTAACAAATTACTGTATTTATGATTGTACTTATTGTATAAATAGGCTTAGTAATGATGTTGAAAGGGCTGCTTTTACACCTGAAGAGGTTATAGATTTAACAATTAATTTCTATAAACGCAACTATATTGAAGGCTTATTTTTAAGTTCTGCAGTTTTTAAAAATCCTAACTACACCATGGAATTATTAATCAAAATTTTAAAAACCCTTAGATTACAGTATAAGTTTAATGGTTATATTCATGTGAAAGCAATTCCTGGAGCTGATGACTATTTAATCAAAGAAGCTGGACTTTATGCAGATAGAATGAGTGTTAATATCGAATTACCCTCTTCTCAAGGTTTAAAACTTCTTGCTCCACAGAAGTCCAAGGAAAGTATTTTAAAGCCCATGTCTCTCATTAATAAAGAAATAATAACTTCTTCTCAAAATCATAAAATCTTTAAGAAAGCCCCCCTCTTTGTTCCTGGGGGACAAAGTACTCAACTTATTGTGGGTGCCACTGCTGATACAGACTATAATATTTTAAAGCTATCTGAAGGTCTTTATAACAAATTTTCTCTTAAAAGAGTTTATTACTCTGCTTATGTGCCTATAAACACCAACAAAAATTTACCCACCATTAAGCATCCTCCTCTTGTAAGAGAAAATAGATTATACCAAGCAGATTGGCTTTTAAGATTTTATGGATTTAAGGCTGACGAGCTACTTAATGAGCAAACCCCTAATTTTCATGAGCAACTAGATCCTAAAACCAACTATGCTCTAAACAACTTAGACTGCTTCCCTTATGAGATTAACACAGCCTCCTATGAGGAACTTTTGCGAGTTCCTGGCATTGGTGTTCGTTCAGCTAAAAGAATTGTAATTACAAGGAAGGTCCATTTTTTAAACTTTGAAGATATAAGGAAACTTGGAGTAGTTATGAAAAGAGCCCAATATTTTATAACCTGCAAAGGGAAATATTATGGGGATGTAGGCTTTGATAAGGACAAAATTGAGGATAAACTCATTAATAAAACTCCCATTAAATCCTTAAGCACAATAAATAATTATGAACAACTTTCTTTATTCACTTCACTCCCAATGGTATTACCAGAAAAAGACAAGGTTAGTGCTCTTATAGGCGAATTGTGATTTGAAGGTGAAAAGTTATGATAATATATGTTTTTAATGATACTTTTGAGGGTTTTCTTACAGCTGTATACCATAGTTATTATACAGATAAAAAACCTAATAAAATAATCCCTAATAGCTGTTATGAGGAAGAGTATAATTTAGTAGATGAATTTATTAATATAACTACAGATGAGACAAAAAGCAAAAAGGTTAATACTGCTCTTAAAAGAGAGTTTTCTAAACAATCTCTTATTCATATATATTATTGTTCCTTAAGCAGCGATAAAGACATTTTTACACTGCTATACAAATTTATTGTTCTAGGTTTTAAACTTAAAAAGGAGTTAGATTCCCATTTGCACAATGAGACTGTTATACAGGTTTTAAAAACAAGTAGAAAAGTTTCACTAGAAAGTCATAGATTTTTGGGCTTTATTAGATTTAAAAATATGGAAGAAGACTTTTATTATAGTGCCATTGAGCCTGACCATAACATTCTTCCGCTTATTGGCGCCCACTTTGCCAGTAGATTTAAAAACCAAAATTTCATTATTCATGATATAAAAAGAAAAACCGCAATATTTCATAGTCAGGGCCAATGGATTATTCGAGACTTAAACTCCCTTGAAAATCAATCACTCCTTAGTTGTGAGGAACAAGGAATTTATAGTGATCTTTGGAAAACTTACTTTAATTCTACTACCATAAAAGAAAGAACAAACTCTAAACTTCAAAAACGTATGATGCCTAGTCGATATTGGAATCATCTTACCGAAATAGAATAATATTTATTTTACTGTAAATACTATAAATACCCTTAATATAAAGAAGTTTACTTTTTAAAGTAAATTAATAAGGAGGTAATATTTATGGGATTTTTAAGATGGCTAGGTGGAATAGTATTTGCATTTTGGCTAATTGGATTTCTTTTTAACTTCTTTGGTACTGCTATTCACTTTTTATTAATAGCTGCAGTAGTAATCTTTTTAATCGATTTAATATTTGGAAGAAGAAAAGTATAAAAAAAGTGCCAACATATTTTTATGTTGGCACTTTTTTCATCCTACAATTTATTTCATATAGGAAACATAGATGTAAATTTTCTATAAATCAAACAATTAAAGATGTGCACTTCTGTTCATTGAAAATGCACTCCTTTCATATTTTGTATTCTAATATAACTTAGATTATTTTTCTTTTTCTACTTTGAAAGTTGAATTTAGCAATTTTATTGAAAGAAAAATAATAAACATAACTACAAAGATTCCTGCCATACCTTTAGCCATCACTGGAAGTGTTTCTAAAAAAACTTTTATATTTTCACTCATATTTAATTCCTCCTATCCAAGTAGAAAAATTATAAGTCCGCCGGCAATAACTGATGCTATCTGTCCTGCTACGTTTGCTGATACCGCATGCATAAGTAAGAAGTTTTGGTTATCTTCCTTTTGTGCCATCTTCTGAATTACTCTAGCTGACATTGGGAATGCTGATATTCCTGCTGCTCCTACCATTGGATTGATTTTTTCCTTTGAGAATAAGTTAAGGAACTTTGCAAATAGTACTCCTCCAATTGTATCAAAGATAAAGGCTACAAGTCCTAAGCCTATTATTGTTAAAGTTTCAAAAGTTACAAAATATTCTGCTCTCATTTTGGATGCAATAGTGATACCTAATAATAGTGTTACTAGGTTTGCTAATTCGTTTTGAGCAGTTTGTGATAATCTTTCTAATACTCCACACTCTCTGATTAAGTTTCCAAACATTAAGAATCCTACTAGGGATACTGCTGTTGGAGCAATTAATCCTGCAATAATTGTAACCACTACAGGGAATAGTATTTTTGTTGTTTTTGAAACTGCTGCAGGGTTATACTTCATTCTTATTTGTCTTTCTTTCTTTGTTGTTACCATTTTAATTGCTATTGACTGTATTATTGGTACTAAAGACATATATGTGTATGCTGCAACTGTTATTGGCCCTATGTATTTACTATTAAAAAAGTTTGCTACGAATATTGACGTAGGCCCATCTGCTGCTCCTATGATTCCAATTGAAGCTGCATCCTTTAGGTCAAAGCCTAGTAAAGCCGCCGCACTTATTGTAAAGAATATACCAAATTGTGCTGCTGCTCCGAAAAGTAACATCTTAGGGTTTGTTAGTAAAGGTCCAAAGTCAATCATGGCACCTATACCAATAAATAAAACTAGTGGAAATAACTCATTAGCAATTCCCATACTAAATAGGTTATCTATTATTCCTATTTCTTCATGTCCACCAATAATTTGTGTTACTGCTCCTGAGAAAGGAATATTTACAAGAATTGCCCCAAAACCTATTGGTAATAATAGTGCTGGTTCAAAGTCTTTTTTCACAGCTAGATAAATAAGTACTGATCCAATAATCCACATTATTACCTGTTGAATGGTTATAGAACTAATACCTCTTAATAAAAAGTCCATTAATTATGCCTCCTTTGTGTACTAAAATTTAACAAAACTGTATTATTACACACGAACTTTATTATACACCAAAACTATGTTTTAGTATATAAATTTCTAAATTTATTTTACCCGTAAAATTTTAATAAATCCAATGAATTTGAAACTTTTTCTTTTAAGGCATGTGAAAATAAATAACAAGTCAAAGATGTAAAGGATATTTTGAGTTCACAAGCAAGCTTGTGCCGACAAGGAAACAGGTTCTGCAGATAGTAGAGCTATCTAAGGGTTCTGTTGACGCAGTATAACTCAAAATAGCCGAGCATACTGACTTGTTTATTTTTTGAAGATGCCTAATTAAATTCAATATAAAAAGAGCTGTACCAATGATATTACTGTAAGTTTAGGTATCAACTCTTTCATATTTTTTTATAAATTAACTATTTTTTTGTTTAAGAATTCCTCTAAATCATTTTTTGGCAAGGGCTTACTATAAAAGTATCCCTGAATTTTATTGCAACTCATTTTTTTAAGTATATTAAGTTGATCTGAGGTTTCAACACCTTCTGCAATGACTTCCAAATTTAGATTATGTGCTAATTTTATAATTGTATCCATAATAAGTTCTTTATTACTGCTCTCATTTATATTATCTATAAAGGATTTATCAATTTTTAACGAATCTATTGGCAATTTCATAAGATAATTAAGTGAGGAGTAACCCGTTCCGAAATCATCCATAGCAATATTAACTCCTAAAGTCCTTAATTCCTCTAAAATTTTAATGTTTTCATCAATAAATTTCATACTTACATTTTCAGTTATTTCTAATTGAAGGTACTTAGGATCTAGTCCACTTTTACTCAAAGCATTTTTTACTACTACTACAAAATCTCCCTGTTCTAATTGAAGAGGTGAAACATTAATTGATACTTTAATAGGTGCAAATCCTTTATCTGACCATTCTTTATTTTGCATACATGCGGTATTTAGTACCCAAGTTCCAAGATCCCTAATAATTCCAAATTCTTCTGCAATAGGTATAAAAACTAATGGAGAAATCATCCCCTTAGTAGGATGATACCATCTTATCAAAGCCTCTACACTATCTACACTTTCAGTATTAGCATCTATAAGTGGTTGATAATGGAGTACTAGCTCATTTTTCTCAATTGCTTTAATTAAATGTTTCTGAATTTCCATCTTATTTTCTATTTCTTTTGTCATTTCATCTGTATAGAACTTGAAATTGTTTTTCCCACTCTCTTTTACCTTATGCATTGCAATATCAGCATACTTTAAAAGATGAGTGGAACTTTCTCCTTGTTCTGGGAAAATACTAATTCCTATACTAGTAGATAAATTTATATCATTATTATTAATTGTTCTTATTTCTTCTAATGATTTTAATATTTTTTTAGTAAAATCTATAACCTCTGTTATATGGGTGAACTTTGGTATAACTACAACAAATTCGTCACCACCAACCCTTGCTGAACTGACATCACCATGACAAATATGCTTAATTACCTCTCCCACCTTAGTTATAACTTCATCTCCGAAAGAATGTCCTAATGTATCATTTAAATTCTTAAAGTTATCTAAATCTATAAATAGTACTGCTCCCTTAGTACTATTAGATATTGCATCACTAATTATCATATTTAGTTTCGTTTCAATGTTGATTCTATTTGGAAGTCCTGTAAGACTATCATAAAATGCACAATTTTCAAGCTTAGCATATACTAATTCAAAGTTCTCTTGATTTGTTGCTAGTTCTTTCTTTATTTTTGTTACTTCTGTTATATCTTCATGAGTACCTAATATGCACAAAGGCTTTCCCTGTTCATCTCTTGATATAACTTTTATCCTTGTTAAAATATCAATATGACTTCCTTGACTATGTTTTACCTTATAGCTTAGAGAAAACTCATCTTCTAGCAATAAACTACTTATACCTTCGTGAATGTGTTTTAGATCTTCATCTGCTACATGCTTTATCCATTCTTCTGGCGAATTACTAATTTCATTTTCTCTGTATCCTAATAATCTCTCCCAATTTTCACTATAGGAAATGTTATTGTGCTCTCTTTTCCAAATCCAATATATATATCCATTTTCTACCGTGGCAAAGGTTATTAACTCCTTATGGTGTCTGTCATCTTGCTTTTTCATAAAAGTAGCTCCTTAAATTTTATCCATTAATGTCTATACCTTAGAGCATATCATATTATAAAAATAAGTACTCTTAGTCATATTATCGAAACAAACTTCTAGTTTTTAAGTGCTCTTACAATAAAATTTTAACTTCCCTTATACCTTTGAGAACAATTACACTTTTAAACTCGCTATGTTGACATTTTTAAGCTTAGAGAAATTAACATAGTTTTAAATTATAAAGGCACTACTCCTAGTGCCTTTACTTATATCTATTTACTTATTTACTGGTAAATGCACAATAAATTTGCTTCCTTCTCCCATCTTACTCTCAACACTGATCTTACCTTTTAAAACTTTCACTATATGCTTCACAATAGCAAGCCCTAAACCCGTGCCATCAACTTCACTAGCCCTAGACTTATCTACTCTATAAAATCTATGGAATATTCTTGGCAAATCCTCTTCACTAATTCCTACTCCATCATCCTGGACAATAAATATTGCTTCATTTCCTTTGAGTGAGCAGCTAACATAAACATTACCGCCCCGTGGAGTATACTTAATTGCATTATGAATTAGATTTAAAAATAACTGCTTAAACCAATCCTTATTACATATTTTTATCTCCACATGTTCTGGAATATTAAAGTGAAGAGTTATATCTTTACTCTCAGCTAAAAACTCTACTACACTATTTAGTTCGTTGAAAATATTTTTTATATTTAAGTTAATACAGCCTTCCTCATCAAACCCGTGTACATTTTCTAACACTGCTAAGTTTAACATATTTTGTGTTAGTGATTTTAATCTATTAGTTTCTGACTCAATAATTCCCATGAATCGTTGTTTTTGCTCTTCATTCTTGTAGTTACCTAGTCTTATGGTTTCTAAAAAACCACTAATTGTTGTTAGAGGAGTTTTTAGTTCATGGGAAGCATTAATTATAAAGTCTCTTTTTAGGCTTTCTGATTTCTTTATCTCAGTAATGTCTTCAAAAACTAATACCATCCCCTTATTCTCTGGGGCACCTTCGTAGGAAAATAAATTTGCTTTAACCTTATATACAAAGGACGGATTAAACTTAAAAGTCATCTCCTTTGTATCTTGATGTTCTTCTCTTGAAGTATCTTCAATTAGTTCTAATATAGCATCATTCTCAATGAAATTATATATATTTTTCCCCTCTAATTCATCTTCTTGTAAGTTAAGGATATCTTTAGCTAAATCATTAACTAGAATTATATTACCACTAGTATCAAAGGCTAAAATTCCATCTACCATTCCAATAGTAATAGCATTTAATTTTAAGTTTTTTTCATTAAGCATATTAATACTTTTTTCTATGGTTTCAGCCATATAGTTAAAGGTATTTCCCATATCTTCAATTTCATCACCAGTACTTATTCTAACTCTTTTTTTAAAGTTTCCTTTAGCAATAAGTTTTGATACCGTAGTAATGTCTCCTATGGGCTTTAAAATTCTTCTACTGTACAAATAGCCAATACTAATTGATGTGAAAATACCAATTATTATAGCAATACCTATGCTTCTAATCAAAATTTGTGTGAGCTTATGCAAATAATCTAATGGACTTTGAAGTTTAACTATAACTAAGTTATTTTGAACCTTAATTGCAGGCATCACCACTGAAACGTAGGTTATTTTATTTAAATCGTTATTTACTAATATTGTTTTATTTCCATTTAATGCGCTATCCAATTCAGGCTTCCCATTAATACTATGAAACCTTATATTATCCATAGAATCTGCTATAAGTTGACCACTGGCATCAATAAAAGTGATTCTTTGACTTGTTTCTTTTTGCAACTCTTTTGCAAGCTCTTTATAATTTATTTCTTCATTTTCCTTATTAAGTAGAACTTTATGAATAAGATTACCATTACTAATTAGCCTGTCTGAAATATTGTTTATAAGAGATTGTCTTATTAAACTTATAGATAATGCTCCAGTAATAACAGAACTAACTAGTATTACTATTAAACATCCAGCAACTAGCTTCTTTCTCATCTGCACAACTCCTAGTATATAGCAAAATTGCTATTAGATTTAATCTTACTTCAGCTTATAACCAAGCCCTCTTACAGTTTCAATTAAATTTGGGTATTTCTCATCATCACCTAGTTTCTTTCTTAATTTTCTTATATGAACGTCTAAAGTTCTGGTTTCTTCAATTAACTCATAGCCCCAGACTTGTTTGAATAAGTCATGTCTTTGAACAATATTACCTCTATTATGAGCTAATACTTCAAGAAGCTTAAATTCCATATAAGATAAATTTATTTTTTCATTTTCAACAAAAACTTCTCCTGTTTCATAATCAATTCTTAAACCATCACTTTTATTACATATACTCATGGTTGAATTAGTGCCTTTAGCATCAATTCTCCTAAATATTGCTTTAATTCTAGCTATTACTTCACGGACACTAAATGGCTTGGACATGTAGTCGTCTGCTCCTAATTCTAATCCAATAACCTTATCAATTTCGTCTCCCCTTGCTGTAATCATTATTATCACAGTATTAAAAAGTTTTGGATGGTTTCTAATTTTTTTACAAATTTCAAGTCCATCTAAACCTGGTAACATTAAATCCAATAACACAACATCTGGTGTATTAGCTTCACACAGTGCTAAAACGTCATTACCATTGTCACAAGTTATAACTTCAAAACCATTGCTTTCTAAATTTACCTGTAATAACTCAAGGATATATTTTTCGTCATCTACAATTAAAACTTTCTTATCCATAATCTAACCCCTAACTTTTCATTGTTTTACTTTACGTTCCCTTAGAGAACAATATTGTTCTTAAGTTATTATGAAGCCTTCTTTATTCTTCAGTAATAGCTTTCAAACTTTATAAGTTACTAATTATCATAGTAAAAAAATATTTTTCCATAACTTTCACAACATAAGCACTTTTTATTAGAAATCACCTTCAAAATTAATTTACTGTTACAATATAATCTCTATATCATAACACTTTAGTAACATTGTTTTTACTACTATTATTATAAAGTGTACTCATAAAAAATTAAAGGGGCAAACCTACATTTCCCCTTTAATAATTATTCTTACTTTTTCTATTCTTTTTTCTTTCACTTCTTCGACTTTAAATATCATGTTATTATATTCAACAGTTTCATTAACTTTGTTAGGAATGTTATCAATCAAATTCACCACAAAACCACCAATAGTATCTGAATGTTCAGATTCTAAATCTAGGTTTAGATAGTCATTAACTTCATTTATAGATAGCAACCCATTTACTATATAGGTATTATTATCAAGTTTCTTTATATCAGGTTCAGCATCATCGTATTCATCAAAAATATTGCCCATAATTTCTTCAATTAAATCCTCAATGGTAACAATTCCAGCAAAGCCACCATATTCATCAATGAGGATTGCCATATGGTTCTTTGATTCTTGTAATTCTTTAAAAAGAACATCAATATTTTTTGTTACTGGGACAAAATATGGGTTTCTTAGAATATCCCTTATATTAACCTTATTAAAACCATGCACACTTGCCTCAATAATAAAATCTTTCATATAAAGTATTCCTATTATATTATCCACATCTTCTTCGTATACAGGAATTCTTGAATATTTTTCTTCTAGCAAATCTTCAAGAATTTTTTCAGAAGCAGAGTTTATATCGATTAAAAACACCTCTGTTCTAGGTGTCATTATTTCTTCAGCTATGGTATTGTCAAACTCAAAAATACTTACTATCATATCTTTTTCAGTTTTATTTATCACTCCATGCTCTTGCCCCACTTCTATAAGCGAACGAATCTCCTCTTTTGAGACCTTTTCCTCTAAATTCTCCATTTGTATTCCTGATATCCTAACCAATAGATTTGTGGAGTTAGACAGAAGTTTAACAAAAGGAATAGTGACTTTAGAAATATATACTATAGGTTTAACAGCAGCCATTGCAATAGCCTCTGACTTTTGTAGTGCAATTCTTTTAGGATATAATTCACCGAAAACTAAGGTAAAATATGAAAGAATTATAGTTATAATTACAATAGAAACTTTACTACTGTAGGGAATATTATATCTGTTAAGAAAAATTGCAAACTCGCTTGATAGTCCAGTAGCCGCAGAAGCACTAGCGAAAAAACCTGCTAAAGTAATCCCAACTTGAATAGTTGCTAAAAATTTGCTAGGTTCCGCCATGAGTTTCTCTAATAAGATTGCTTTCTTATTTCCTTCATCAGAGAGGAGTTTAAGTCTATTTCTATTTAATGATACAATAGCCATTTCAGCAGATGCAAAAAAAGCATTAACTAAAGTTAAAATGGCTATGAGTATTATTTGAAATATTATTTGACTGCTTGAATTTATACCCATTAGTTTCCTCCCTTATGAATTATAATAACTATATTATTAGTTTGTTCAAATTAATAATAAAAAAACATAATATAATTAAGTTTTACTAAAATTCAATTATATTATTCAATTTGTATCTCATTTAAACACTATGTCTTACTAAGTACTTTACTAACCATATATGTAATAGTGAGTTTATTAAATCTAATGCTTATAAATAAAAAATCTCTATATTTGGCACTTTTCAACTCTAAAAATCTATTGATATCTTAACCTACTTACATATTTACAATAATTCAAGCTTGAAAAGAATCCGTACTTTTTTGTTCCAATATTTGAACTACTTCTTGGAATCAATGGTTCAAATATTAATGTGATTATCTATATTTAATATTAATTTTAAAATTAATAAGGATAGCACTTAAGATGCTATCCTTATTGAAGTTAGTAATACTTCTATGCTAATTCTACTTTACTTTCGTAAATACTATTTTGTTCTATTTGCATATCTACTTCCTTAATCTTTTCTTTAATGAGATTTACTAGTGGATTAAATTCTTCAAAGAAAACAACTATTACGTCTCCAGGTTTTCCCTTATCAATAGCAATATTTAAGGCTTCTTTTTCGTTTAAAACAATTTCAAAACAGTTTTCACTGTAACCTGTTGACAATACACCATTTTTAAGAATTTCAGCTACCTCTCCTTCTTTTCTTCCCCTTTTATCTAAGTCTTCCTTGATGTAAATATAATCAAAATATTGAGAAGAAATTTTACCCAAATCTTCAATATTTCTATTTAATCTATCACCTGGAACCCCGATTATTCCTATTAATCGATTTCTCTTCATATTTTTTAAACCTTGAATTACTGCTTTATACCCCTCGACATTGTGACCATAATCAAGCACCACTGTAACTTCTCCAACTTTGTAAACATTAAATCTTCCTGGATTTAGCTCTTCATTACAATAAAATGTAGCTAATCCATTTTTTATAATGTCATAATCAATACCTAAACCCACTAGCGCGCTGCAAGCTGCCATAGCATTTTCTATATTATATTGAAGATTACCATTGAAGGTTATTCCAATATCTTCTATATTCATAAGATTAGTTATACCTTCCTTATTTTCTATACATAAAAGGCCATTTTCTACATACACTCCATAGCTACCATCTTCAATATTATTTCTTAAGTAGATATTATCTTTGTTTTTTGAGAAAAATATAATAGGACTCTTCATTCTTTCTACAATAGTTAAACTCATTTCATCATCTGCATTCAAAACTACATATCCATTAGGTTTTACAGCTTCACCAACTAAAGATTTTACATGAGCCAAATTCTCAAGGGTGTCAATACCATCTATACCGAGATGGTCATCTGTAATATTAGTTATGACACCAACATCCGCAAGATCGTAAGCTAAGCCAGAACGTACTAGCCCACCTCTTGCGGTTTCTAGTACTGCGGCATCTATTTCCCTATTAAATAATATAGTTCGTGCACTCTGTGGTCCAGTAGTATCTCCTTTTCTTATACATTTATCATTAATGTATATACCTCCAGTTGTAGTCATTCCAACTTTTTTACCAGATAATTGCATCACATGGCTAATAAGTCTAGTAGTTGTGGTTTTTCCATTAGTACCTGTAACAGAAACAATTGGAAAACTATCCTTAGTATCCTTGAATAACATGTCAACTATTTTTTCTGCTACATTCCTGCTTTTTCCCATGGAAGGATAGTGATGCATCCTTATTCCTGGAGCAGCATTAACTTCAACAATTATTCCTTCATTATAAAGAGGTTTGCTAATATCCTTGGTAATTATATCAATACCACAAATATTTAACCCAATTGCTATTGCTGCACGTTTGCAAATTTCAATATTTTCTCTGCAAATTATATCAGTACAATCTAAAGCTACTCCTCCGGTGGATAAATTTGCATTTTCTATTAAGGTTATTTCTTCACCTGCTTGAAGAATTGTATTTAAGTTATATCCTTTTTTTCCTATATGTTGAAGCATTTTATCATCTATTTTAACTTTTGTTAGTGGCTTTTCATGGCCTTCACCTCTAAGTACATCCTTGTTAAGCTCTGATATCAATTCACTAATAGTGCTTTTACCATCACCTAAAATAAAAGGAGGCATTCTCTTTGCAACAGCTATTACTTCTCCATCCACTACACAAACTCTATAATCATCTCCCTGAACGTATCTTTCTATAATGATATCTCTGTAATCTTTTGAAAGCTTTGTAAAACACTGAATTAATTCTTTTTCATCCTTAATATTTGCATAAACACCTTTGCCTTGATTTCCAAACTGAGGTTTCAAAACTAAAGGATAACCTATATTTTCAGCTTCATGTAATAAATCTATGGTATTATTTATTTTAGCTCCTGGAGCTACTGGTAAACATTGAACCTCTAAAATCTGTTTTGTTAGAAACTTATCACAAGCTGTATCTACCGCAATAGTTCCTGTGTTTTCTCCTATGGTAGCTTCAATACGTTTTCCGTATTTTCCATATCCTAATTGAAAAATACTGCCTCCTCCAATTCTTAGAGTTGGTATCCCTCTTTTCCTTGCTTCTTCACAAATAGCAAGAGTACTTGGACCTAGCTGCTCACTTAGTAGGGTTTTCTTGATTTCTTCAACCTTTTCATGTAGGTTATAACTAGTTTTCTTTATAAGAGAATTAATAAACTCTACTATAGTGTTTGCAATATGGAGAGCAGTGTTTGGATAAACATATTGAAATATAATATAGTAATGGTCCCCTTGTACTTCTCTTGCTTTTCCATACTTTGCGTCTAGCCCTAGACGATTTTGAATAGCTATTATACAATGTTCACAAATATGAGCTAAGTATGTTCCTTCATTTAATCTTTTTACAAAACCACCTTCCTCATCAATACCACAACGATGAGTTTTTAACTCAGGAATAGCATTGACAAGACTATCATTAAAACCAGAAATGGACTTGCTTGGCGTTTCACAAAACCCTTCTAAATCTAAATCCATTCTAATACACTTTTTATGTGAGTATATATTTCTCCCCTCAAAAGTGTTAAAACTATTTATTTTCATTTTTTTCCTCCTTGTTTTCGAATGGCTGCCTTTTAATTAAATCAAATCTATCATCACATTTTAGTACATGCATTTTTACATTGAACATTGACAATAATTCATCTGGATTTTGCTCAGACACATTTGTATATGATATATTACTTGCATCTATAACATACACTGCACTAGAACCAATTACTTTAAAATATCCTTTATCACAAACTTCAATTGCAGTATCCTCATCAATTCCTATGCCTAAGCATTCTGGATTTTCAGCTATTGCCCCTAATAACCTTCCAACTCTTCCTCGTTGTGCAAAGTGTTGATCTATAATTACATCTTTAATCAAACCTAAGCCTGGAGCCATTTTTACTGTACATTTTTTAGGAGAATCATCATCGGAACCGCTTATGATCATAGTATCACTCATAACAGAAGCTCCTGCTGAAGTCCCAACAAACACGCACCCATCTTTGTATATGTCCTTTATAACCTTGTACAAAGGTGTGCCTCCTAATAAGCTAGTGATTTTCAATTGATCTCCACCAGTAAAAAATACTATTGAAGCAGCTTTTAACATATCAACATTTTTTTCTTCAAAAGCATGCTCTCTTTCTTGTATATCTAAAACACTTATTTTTTTAACACCTAAATTTCTAAATATCTTTGTATATTCTTTGCCTACTTCCTCTGGAAGTTCTGTTGCTACTGTAGCAATTACTAATTCTTCATTTTCTCTATCTAATTTGCTACATACCTCCTTTAATATCTCCTTTTCACCCTTTTTATCCTCTGCTCCTCCAATGATAATTAAGTTACCTTCAAGCTTTGGTTCCAAACATATCACCTCATCTTTTTTTTACGCATTCTATATTTTTCCCAGTAAAAAAAACTATTATACACTTTTTCCCCTAGTTCTTTTACAAATATAGAAATTCATTTACGAATATAAAAATATGACTAAAAAAATATTTTTATAGAAGTTTTTACAAGTTTTTTTCACTTTTACTATAAATCTGATAAAATATAATGGTGGAATTAAATTTGGATTTTTCACCATTATAATAATGGTGTTGATATATATTTACCCAAATTTATAAAATATTATTTAAACCATTCACAAGTTTTAGTTATTTTGTTTTCTTGTAGGAAAAACTAAGTCTATATTTAAAATTTATCTACCTACTCCTTTAAATATAAATAGATTTATGATTATAACAAAGATTAAAATATTAAAGCTTTAAATTTTGCTAGGAGGAACTATTATGTTAAACTTTCAACCTTTAAGATTAGAAGATAAGCCCTTATTTGATAAATATCTAAAACCTTATAAATTTAAAACTTGTGAGTATTCTTTTACGAGTTTGTTTATGTGGAGGAAGGCCTTAGATATCCATTATGCTATTTTCAAAGACATGTTGATTATAAGAAAACTTGATTTTCAAGGAAACTATCACATGATGGAACCCCTGGGATATACTAAAGAAAACTTAAAAGAGGTCGTTGAAGCCTTAGAAGAATATAAAGAAAAAGAAGGCCTTGGGTATCTTTTTAAAGATGCTGAGGAATCTTTTGTCCAAGATTTAAAGGAAACTTTTGGCGATAAATTAATAGTGGAAGAGGATAGAGATAATTTTGATTACATATACAGCAGTGAAAAACTAATCTCCCTTTCAGGAAAAAAACTGCACAGTAAAAAAAATCATTATAATAATTTTATCAAAAATAACACATATAGAATTGAACCGATTACAGATGAATTAGTTTGTGAATGTATTAAGGCCGCTAGGGAGTGGTGCCGAAAAAATGACTGTAAGGGCTATCTTTTATATGAGCTAAGAGCCATTGAAGAAATGCTAAAAAGCAGTCATTATTTGGATTTTAAAGGTATGGTGGTATATGTTAATGAAAAGATTGCTGCCTTTACCATTGGTGAAAAGGTCAGTGAGGATCTAGCAATAATTCATGTAGAAAAAGCTGATTCAAATATTAATGGTCTTTATGCATTCATAAATAAAACTTTTGTAGAAAATTATTTTAGTGAAGTTCCTTTTATAAACAGAGAACAAGACTTAGGAATTGAGGGATTAAGGAAAGCCAAACTTACTTACCAGCCAGTTAGGCTTGAATCTAAATATATAGTGAACTTTTCCAAAGGTTAACATATTTTCACATAAGTCTAAGCTTACAAATATCCTAATTAAAACTTATATCATAAGAGCTCTCTGCGCTTCAAAACAAAAATGGCCATCTATACAATGTATAGATGGCCAAACTTTACTTTAGTTATATTTCGAGTTTATTAACACCAAAATTCACAACAATTGCAGCAGCTGCAAGGATCACAACAGCAATTATTATTGCCTCTACCGCAGCCAAAATTTAATCCACCACCGCAGAAGCAGAATAATAATGGAAGTAGAAATAATAAGCCTGAACCAAATAGCCCAGAATTTTGATTACAATTATTTGGTGGGCAATAATTATTGTAATTATTGGGATAATAAGCTCCCTGTGTATAACTATTATTTAGTGCAGCACTAACATTTTCGTTTTTGCTTAATTTGACTAGTAGTTTTCTTACTTCGGGATCACTCATAAGAGCATTTAGCAACTCTTGATTTTCCATAAACTTCAAACTCCCTCTATATATTTTATTAAGGAATTACAACCTTTCATTTGTAAAGGTTATAACTTCTTAAGTATAAGGAAAATTTCATTTCTGATAATTTCGTAAATGTCCTTTTCCTAAAAACTCTTTAATATTTTTAAAACTTAACCAGAGGGTGTTTTTAAATAATGCTACACTTATTATATACTATGAAGAAGTATAGATTTTGTTTACTTAAATTAACAAACTAACAATTACTCTAAATAATCTATTAAGTTTTGTCTATTTTCTTGTTTTTCTTTAAGATTACTTAATTGCGCTGAAGACATATGATCTGCATTATAATTAATGTATTTTTGAGTTTTTTCATAATTTGCCTTAACATTTTTCAAATCGTTGTTATTAGCATTATTTCCAAAGGCTATTTTATTTTCTAAGGTATCAATTAATTCAGATCTTTCATTTTGTATATTTTGTGCATGCCTAATTTGATCCTTAGAGGCTATATCAGAATGTTGTTCTAAATGTCTTTCAGTTCTTACATAGCTATTCATTAAGTTTTCAACTTCCTCTACTCTGTTTTTCATTTCTTTTCCTTTTGTATCACACATAAATTTACCCTCCTTTATTATTAACCTTATTGTTCATCATCGCTGATTCCTCTAGTATTTTATGTAGAAATTTCACTTAAATACTATTAAACCATAACCTTAAATTGAGAATTTCTACTGTCATGGAACAAAATTCATAAACAAATAGAGGATGTTTATCGTGAAAAACATCCTCTATTTTACAATTTTATAATTTTAAAAATTTTATTTTTTTTATTTTAGTTTTTATCTGTATTTTTTAAAGCCTCAGCTAAAAAATCTTTTCCAGTGATTTTTTCGGTTAAAACTAGAGACATCATATTCTCAAATACATTTGGTATTTTACTATCCCCTGAACCCATTACGATAGTTGGCACTAAAGGTATTTTTCCATCTTTTATAGCTTCAGTGAAGGAACCCATAACTTCTTTCATTACATAGAATTGCGGATTACCATAAGCTTTTATTTGTGCCATATAAGCTTCACCTTTAGCTTTACCTACTTCTCTCTCACGGAAGGCCTCAGATTCACCTATAGCTTTAATTCTGCTTGCTTCTGCAGTACCTGTTTTTTCAACTTCATATGCTCTTGCTACTGCTTCTTTCTGAATTTTTTCTGCATTAGCATTTGCCAAGTTTTTAATACTTTCAGATTGTGCTTCTGCTTCTTTTATGGTTTGATACTTTCTACCATCAGATTCCTGCTGAGTCCTATATTTATTCGCCTCAGCTAACTTCTGAATTTTCAAAGCTTCTTGAGTGGCAAGTTGTAGTTCAGCTTTACCTTTATTTTCTTGTATTTGAATATTGATATTAGACTCTGTTAAGTCCTGTTGCTTAGCTGCAATAGCCCTAGCTTCATTTAATTCCTTCTCTTTTTCTGAAGACTTTTGTTGAGCATTAAAGGTTTCTATTTGCTCTCTTGCAACTTGCCTATCTCTTAGTTGTGCCAAGATTGTTTCTATTCTATTATCAGCCTTTGAAGGAGCAGGTGTACCAATTAAAACCTCTTCTAGCTCTAAATCATAATGAGTAAACTTTTCTTTCATTTCATTAGATGCTCTTAGTTGTATTTCATTTCTGTTTTGAATAAGTTCTATTAAAGTCATTGTTTGACCAACATTTTTAAAATATCCTGATATCATTGGATCTATTGATTGCTCAATGAGCATTTTTACATCTCCAAATCTTTGTATAACACTAGAAGCTTTTTTGTAATCTATATGAAATACTACTGTAAGAGGAAGTGATGGTTCAAAAGCATCCTTGGTGATTAAAGAAACTTCTTTTAAATTTTCATCCAGTTTATGTCCCCCGATTTGCCCACTTATCCACTTCAAAATTACGTTTGTTGTAGGAACCTTAACTACTTTTGCTGCATAGGTATTAAGTGCGTATTTCCCTGGTGCCAATGCATGCTGCCAAATACCTCTACACCCTTCTGCCACTAATTCTCCATGTTTATATTCTTCTCCTGAAACATCGATACCTCTTTCGCCATGGTAAGAGTTAATAACTCCCACTTCTCCAATATTTATAATGGTTTTAGGTATAAATTCTACAGTTGCAAACAATCTATTAATAAAGTAAGTTCCATCAACTAAAGTCGAGTATTGTTTCCCTCTAAATCCTCCAGCTCTTAAAAACTTTTCAATATCTTGAAAATTATTATGATAAGTTTCTTCTTCATTTGGATTCGCACCAACTGAAGGAGCAATAATGCTACCCTCAGGCAGTGTCTTACCATCATGTACTGTTACTACACCTACAGTGTCCTCTGCATCGCTAATCACTACAGGTTCAAATCCACCTCTTGCCTTTAACATTCTTGTCATTTCATCTATTGCCATTGCTTCTGCCTTATCTCTCATTGGCAGATAATAAGTCTTATCTTCTGTAATTATTATAAATTGTGACAAGTTAAAGGCATAAGTACCTTCACGTAGTATTCCTCTTTGAGGTCCCTTTTGTCCTCCATTGAGTAAAAAGCCTTTCACATCTTGAAAATTGCTTCCCTCTTTAACAATTTTACCTAAGGTTTGAATCGGTTCCATCGGTTGTCCGTCCCTAGCAAATACATATCCAATTTTCCCTTGTGGAATTGTAATAAGTGGTTCAACATAAACTCTGTACATTAGAGGTGTTCTTAAATGAAACCCTCCTCTTAATACATTAGGCTGAAATCCTGATTCTCCATTTAATGCAATAATTCCACCATCTTTTATTGAGCCCTTTAAGCTCCACCATTTCTCTACAATTCCCACGCAATCGCTAGGTATAATTCTAATTCCTATTACTTTTAATACTATAAAAAGTAATATTATCGCGCCAATTATTATATATACAATAGGTGGTATCATCTTTAAATATTCCATAATTTCTCCTCCCAAAAATATTTAATATTTAATCTGATAATAACAGTAGTAGGGTTCAACTATTAACATTTTACTCCTCCCTTTTCATTGCTGTAAATTTTGAGAACTATATTGTATTAAAAGCTTTAAAGCAACTAAAACTTAATAACTTCATCACTGACTTTTAAATTTTACTCTCTTTATTTATATAAATACTATTATAAATGCTTCAGGTTTCACTTAAATGTAAAGGTAAATCTATAAAAAACTAATAAAGATAAGCATATTAATATATATGTAATGATTTTTGTAATAGAATAAAAGCATAAAAAAAAGAGCACTAAGCTCTTTTATTTAACTATTAATTTATCAGAAGGTTTTTTCAGAAACTCATATAGGGATTTTTCCTTCAGCACCATTGCAAATATCCCCTTTATTGTTAAAACTGTTAAAGGACCTAAAATAAGTCCCCCTGGTCCTATTAGCTTAAACCCAATATAAATTCCCATTAGAGTAACCAGCGGATGTACCCCTATTTGATTGCTAATAATTCTTGGCTCAACCACTTGTCTAACAATCAAAATAACTAACCATAGCAAAAATAAACCTACAGCCATATATATTTTTCCAAAGAATAAATTGTAAATAGCCCATGGAATAATAACAATCCCGGTACCTAAAACAGGGAGTAAATCAATAATGCTAATTAATATTGCTATTACAAAGGCATACTTTACTTTTAATATTGATAACCCTAAAAATAATTCACTGAAGGTAATTAAAAGTATAATAATATAAGCTTTTATAAGCTTTATTATAGATACTACAGAGTCATGCTTCATTTCTTTTATATTATTATGCCATTCCTTTGGAACTTGAGATTTAACGTAGTCCATTATTGTGTATCTCCCACTAGCGATAAAATATGTAGAAATGATAGTTGTAAGTGTAAATAACAGAATTTCTGGAAAAGAAAATGCTGTATAGAAAGCTCCTTTAACAATTTTGTTTACAATATTCATAAAGTAACTTAATAAACTAACTGCCATACTTTCAATATGGGAAGTAAACTCCTGTGGTAATTCTATATTCAAAATCGTTATTTGACCACTGGAAATTTTTTGAATATTGGCATATAGCTCACTTATTACACCAGGCATAAAATTTATAATATCCTTTAATTGATTAATAAAGCTGGCTATTATAAATAGTATAATTAGACCAATTATACTAATTATTAATATTAAACTAATGAGAGTTCCAACTTTTCTTGGAATTTTGGCCCTTTTCCCCAAAAACCTAATTACCGGTTCCATTAATTGAGCAATAAAAAATGCTATGATAAAAGGTAAGAAAAATTTTATAGACTTGTAAATTAATACAAGACCTAAGAGAATTCCTAATGTAACCAACGAAATTTTTAATAACTTTTTTCTATCTATATTATATATTTTTTCCAAACTAAAAACCCACCTCCATTTTTGCTTTATCCATCAAAAATATACATAATTCTATTATATAATACACTATAAAACCAAATTAAACTATAATTTGGTTTTAAATTTTAGTGCTAAATTAATTATTTAATACTTATTACATTATTTTCCAAACACCAAGAAAATATTCTTCTCAAAAAAATATAAGGCAGATGCTAAAGCATCTGCCTACAAAAATTATTGTCCTAGGAACATTTTCATGTCGTCTTCTACGTTTGTTATTCCACCAATTCCAAAATTATCAACTAAAACTTTTGCTACGTTTGGTGATAAGAATGCTGGTAAAGTTGGTCCTAAATGTATATTTTTCACTCCTAAGTATAATAGTGAAAGTAATACTATTACAGCTTTTTGCTCATACCATGCTATATTATAAGATATTGGTAGCTCATTTACATCTTTTAGTCCAAATACTTCTTGTAACTTTAATGCAATTAGAACTAGTGAATAAGAGTCATTACATTGTCCTGCATCAAGTACTCTTGGAATTCCACCGATATCTCCTAAGTCTAATTTATTATATTTATATTTAGCACATCCTGCTGTTAATATAACTGTATCTTTTGGTAACGCTTGAGCGAAATCTGTATAGTAATTTCTGCTCTTCGCTCTTCCATCACAACCAGCCATAACAAAGAATCTCTTAATTGCTCCACTCTTAACTGCATCTACAACTTTATCTGCTAATGCAAATACTTGGTTATGAGCAAATCCTCCGATAATTTCCCCTGTCTCTATTTCTACTGGAGCCGCACATTTTTTAGCATGTTCAATAATAACTGAGAAATCTTTCTCTCCTTTTTCATTTGCATCAATGTGAGTTAATCCCTCAAACCCTGTAACACTTGTAGTATATACTCTGTCTTTATAAGAATCTTTAGGTGGTACTAAGCAATTTGTAGTCATTAGGATTGGTCCATTAAACTTTTCAAACTCTTCAGTTTGTTTCCACCATGCATTTCCATAGTTCCCTGCAAAGTGTGAGTACTTTTTGAACGCTGGGTAATAGTGAGCTGGAAGCATTTCACTATGTGTATAAATATCTATTCCAGTTCCTTCAGTTTGCTGAAGTAATTGCTCAAGATCTCTTAAATCATGTCCGCTAATTAATATACCTGGATTTTTTCTAACTCCTATATTAACCTTTGTAATTTCAGGGTGTCCATAAACCTCTGTATTTGCTTTATCAAGTAAAGCCATACCGTCTACCCCATATTTTCCTGCTTCTAATGTTAATGCAATATAATCATCTAAAGTTAGCGTATCATCTAAGGTAGCAGCTAGTGCCTTATGCATAAAGCCATGTATTTCATCATTGTCATATCCTATATGCGTAGCTTGTTTCACATATGCAGACATTCCTTTTAATCCATAAATTATAAGCTCTCTTAAAGATCTGATATCCTCATTTTCAGTAGCTAAAACTCCTACAGTTTCTGCTTTTACATTAAAATCTTCTACATTATTAGCAAACCAAATTGCAGCATCTGGTAGATTGCTTTCCTCTTCTCTCTTAAATCCTACAAATGAAAGCATTTTCTTTAACCAATTTTCATTTGCATTTGAATTTCCTAAGTTTGCACCAGCATTAATAACTTGTTGTTTTAACTCTTCTCTTAATTGTAACCCTCTTCTAACTCTTTGAATAAACACATTTCTATCAAAGTTAGCATTTGTAATTGTAGCAAATAAACCTTCAGTAATGAACTTGTCTACTTCTTTATTAATTACCCCTACTTCTCTTCCTTTAACACTATAAACTGATATACCTTTTAGTATATATATTAATAAGTCTTGTGCTTTTGCTAAATCCTCTGTTTTACCACAAACACCTTTCACTGTACATCCTTTGCAGCCTGCTGCCTCTTGACATTGATAACAAAACATACTCATTTTTATTCCTCCATATACATTTATTTTTAGTAAGTAAACTAATTAAAATTTTTTCTAATTTATTACTATATATGTTAAATTTTCTTCGGTTTCTTGTTTATTGCATTTCCTTACTACAAGATAAATTATACTAGGATACTCAATATTAATCGGTAACTTATGTTACAGATTAATATATTTTTAAATTTATTTTCTTATACTTTAATCTCTTGTTTTAAAATAGTAGTCATTCTTCTAATAAAGCTACTTTATTACCTATTAGAACAAGCAATTAAAAATTAATAACTTCAAAAAAAATAAACCATTCCGTTGTTTAATATATTCAATATGTACTTTGCATAAAGAATATAACTTTTTAACTGAATGGTTTTATCTTATTTATTCATTAAAGGTTTTTCTAACCTGAAGAAGCATATTTCTTATTGGTAAATCATAAGGACATTTTTTTTCGCAGGCTCCGCATTGTATGCAATCTTTTGCAGTAAAAGCCATTGTTGAATATCTTTCTTCTGCCCACTGTGCTAAATTATATCTTTCCTTATAAGCACTAAATACAAACATTGTTGGAATATCTATTTTTTGAGGGCAAGGTGCACAATAACCACATCTCCTACAGAAACTTTCTCCTAACTCCCCTGCAATCTTCGCGGCCTTTTCCATGTCGCTATCTGAGAATGTCCCCTGTTTCATAGCTGCACCTGCATTTATTGTAACTTCTTCTACTGTGGCCATGCCAGGGATAGCAGTAGTAACATTATGATTTTTAAGTATATATCTAAGGGCTAAATCTCCGTCTTCTAAAGCCCCTCCAGCCATAGGTTTCATTGCTATAACTCCAATATCTAACTCTTTTGCTCTTTTAAATAGCTCTTCGCCTTGATTTTCCACAATATTATATGGATACATTATAGTTTCAAATTTATCCATTTCAATTGCTACTTTAAGCAAATCTAAGCTATGAGAAGTAATACCAATATGCTTTATTTTACCTAAAGCTTTTGCCTCTAGAAGTGCGGCATAGGCTCCATCCTCTTTTAATACTCTTTCTAACTCTTCCACAGTTCTTATATTATGAAGTTGGTATAAGTCTATATAATTAGTTTTAAAGTTTTTTAAGCTTATTTCTATATCCCTTGCCATTGATTCTTTATCTTTCACCATACTCTTAGTTGCTAAAATCCAATTTTCTCTTCTTCCTTCTAGAGCTTCTCCTATATATTCCTCAGATACAGAGTATCCTCTTCCACTATCTACAAAATTTATTCCTAATTCCTCTGCTTTTAGAAGTACTTTTTTAGTTTCTTCTGAATTAACTCTTTGAACAGGTATACCTCCAAATCCTACCACAGATACCTTTAAGTTTGTTTTACCTAAATTTTTATACTTCAAAAGACCCACCCCTTTCTGAAAAAATTATATCATACTTATATTACATTTATGATAATTTTTTCGTAGACTTTAACATTACGTATAAATTTATATATATACATAAATTGTACTTTTGTTTCATATATAAATAAGTTAAATTTTATTCACAATTTGTAGAATCTTAAGATAATTTCATCAAAAGTTAACTTTTAGATGGTTGTAATCGTTTAATTATAAGATATAATAGTATTGTGTAAAATATTACTACTTAAAATAAAGAGGTGCTAAAATGAGTAATGTTAAAAATATTGACTGGGGTAAGTTAGGATTCAATTACATTAAAACTGATCTTAGATATGTGTCTATATGGAAAGATGGAAGTTGGGATGATGGTAAACTAGTTGAAGACAATAATATAACAATTAGTGAAGGCTCAACAGCTATTCATTATGGACAACAATGTTTTGAGGGATTAAAAGCTTACCGTACTGCTGAAGGTAAAATTCAATTATTCAGACCTGATGAGAATGCAAAGCGTATGAATAATAGCTGCAAACGTCTATTAATGCCTGAGCTTCCAATCGAAAAATTTGTAGAAGCTTGTGTACAAGTTGTTAAAGCTAATGAAGCTTATGTTCCACCATATGGAACTGGTGCAACTTTATACCTTAGACCTTATGTTATAGGAATTGGAGACAACCTTGGTGTTAAACCAGCTCCTGAGTTCCTATTTGGAGTGTTCTGTTCTCCAGTTGGTCCATACTTTAAAGGTGGACTTGCTCCTGTAAACTTTATGATTTCTGATTATGACAGAGCTGCTCCATATGGTACTGGTGCTGCAAAGGTTGGAGGAAACTATGCTGCAAGTCTTTTAGCTCATGAAATAGCAGTTAAAAGAGGATTTGCTGATTGTATTTATCTTGATCCATTAACTCATAGTAAAATTGAGGAAGTTGGAGCTGCTAACTTCTTTGGAATAACAAAAGATAATAAATTTGTTACTCCAAAATCTGACTCTATTCTTCCAAGTATAACTAAATATTCTTTAATGCATGTAGCTAAAGAATATCTTGGACTTGAGGTTGAAGAAAGAGACGTACTAATCGACAATTTAGATGAGTTTAAAGAAGCTGGTGCTTGTGGAACTGCTGCTGTAATCACTCCTATCGGTGGAATAGAGTACAAAGAAGAACTTCATGTATTCCATAGCGAAACTGTAGTTGGTCCTATAACTAGAAAGTTATATGATACTTTATGTGGTATCCAAATTGGAGAAGTTAAGGCTCCAGAAGGCTGGATTGTAGAAGTTAAATAGTTATGTGTGAAAATAAAAATACGGGAACTTTCATAGTTCTCGTATTTTTATTATGCTGTAATAGCTTTTATAATTAAGTTATGATTATTTTCCAAATCCATAAGATCCAATTTATTAAGTAATAGCATTAGATATAAGCTACTGAAATTTATATTTATTACATATTTACTATAAAGCTTTAACTGAAAAAATACTTTAATCTGTTCTTAAACATCTTCTTATGTCTTCCTTTACACCTCTTACTAAAGCTACAATATTTTCATAAGTTTTCAAAGTTCCTATTGTAACAATAGGTCTTCCAAATCCTACCCAATGAAGTCTTCTCGATGTAAATCCTCCAATTTTCATCAAGTTATTTACCGTAGGTGAAGTATCAGCTAAGAAAAATCCTTCCATATTTCCATTCATGATATTATATAAATCAGTAATAGCTGGAATTACAAGTTGTGGTTTGTATTGCCTACTTAAAGTATAAACCTTTATTCCAAATTCATCTTGACCTATATATAACAAGTGACCTTGATCTTTCTTTTCAATTTTATCGAAGGTTGGAAGATTTAATAAATCTTCCCTGGAGGGGATTTTATCCACAGGTAAATTATTAACATGAATATTTGCTGCGGTACAAGAGGAGTGTGCTCCACCCACGTCATGGTATATTACTATCATATTCTCACTTCCCTACCTATTATTAATAATATAAAATGTTCAAATAGATTTAACTATTAATACTTATCCTTAAGTTGTATTAACCCTTATTCCTTTCTTTAAGGATTACGCTAGCAAAAATTAATTTATTGTATATAAGTTGCATTAATACTTATACAATATAAGGTAATTTTAAGCAACTTATATTAAAGAAAATGCAAGGTAGAATTCCGTCTACTTGCCCAGTATCTTTATTTCATTCTATGCTCTAAGAAATTATGCAAAAGCTTAAAGATAAAGCTCCTATTATTACCCCTTATTATTGCAGACTAAATTAGATATTATACAAATAACATAAACTAATATAATGAAGATATATTCTAGTCATTTCATGTCATTTAGCAAACTACATTTAAATGAAAATGAGATGATTTCTCATCTCATTTTCATTTCTATAATGCTGCTTTAAATATATTTAATACATCCTGAGAATCTAATGGTCTAAATAATCCTAAACTTCCATGTCTTGTGGCTGCTTTAGCCATAGTTTCAAGCTTTTCTTCCCCTATACCAACTTCTTCTAAATGCATAGGTATATCTAGGGAAATGAAAAACTCCTTTGTTTTTTCTATAGCCTCTTTTGCTATTTGTAGCTTATCCTTATCTGGATTAATTCCCCAAACATTTACCCCATACTCGACAAAGCTATCAATAGTGGTTTCATTCATTACATATTCCATCCAATATGGAGTTAATATGCCAAGGCCAACTCCATGAGTTATGTCATAATAAGCACTTAACTCATGCTCCATTGGGTGAACACTCCATCTTGACTCCTTACCATAACCTAATAATCCATTTAGCGCAAGACTTGAAGCCCACATTAAGTTAGCTCTTGCTTCGTAATTTTCAGGTTCTTCCATGGCAAGTTTACCATATTGTATGCAAGTTTTTAGGATGGACTCTGAAAGTCTATTTTGTACATAAGCCCCTTTAGTGCTGCTAAAATAATTTTCAAAAACGTGGCTCATAATATCTACAGTTCCTGCAGCAGTTTGATTTTTAGGAACTGTGAAAGTGTATGTAGGATCCAAAATAGAAAACTTTGGTTTCATGGAAGGGTTTCCTGTTCCAAGTTTCTCATTAGTATCCATATTTGTGATCACAGCCCCTGCATTCATCTCCGAACCAGTAGCTGCAAGAGTTAGTATAGCTCCTATTGGAAGGGCATTTCTTATTTTAGAAGGGTCTAAAACTATATCCCATGGCTCTCCCTCATAATAATATCCTGCTGCAATTACCTTAGAACAATCAATAGAACTTCCTCCACCTACTGGTAAAATAAAATCGATATTATTCTCTCTACATAATTGAATACCCTTTCGCACACTAGTTATTCTTGGGTTGGGATCAACTCCTGAAAGTTCCCAAAATTTTATGTCATTAGAGTTTAAAAGCTCTACAACCTTACTATAAACTCCATTTTTCTTTATACTACCACCACCATAAACTAAAAGCACCTTGGTGCCATACTTTTTAATCTGCTCAGGTAAAACCTTTATTTGACCTTCACCAAAAAAAATTTCTGTAGGTATAGAATAATTAAAATTTTTCATATTATCTTTCCTTCCTTTTATATCATCACGATTAATTCAGTATACTTGAAATTATTATACTTTATTTTATATATTTTGTTAATATATTTATTATAATGAACTTAATGCTTATGTAGCAATATATTTATTAAATTTGAATCCTACATAAAATTATTATTGTGAAATTACCCAATAGCTGAAGTATACTAATTCTGAATTATTAGTAAAAATATATAACTCTATAGGTAAGTTATTCAGTTCCTTTCACTTAACAAACTTATACTTAACATTATCGTACCTAGAAATAACCTTGATACCAATAAATTACTGATAAATAGAAATTGATACCTTCTTTATTATTGCTTTCTTAATAACTTTTAGTCATATAATCTAATAAAAGAAGGATATGCCAACCTATATTAACATATCCTTCTTTATTTAAAGTTAATCTGATAAATTCTTAAAAAGTTTCACTCCTAGTGTATTTACAAGATTATATAGAACAATATCTAATACTAAAATTATACAAACCATTATACCAAATGCTATATTTGTATTTACTTTTAATAAAGCCACAGGAATTATGGTTACTGCTCCTAATAAAATTGCTATCAACATAGATTTTAATGAGTTAAAATTTTGTTTTACAGCTTTTTGCTCGTTATCCCATATAAGTTTAGGCGATGATAAATCAATTAGCACTCCAGACGCCCCAGCAAAATAAAGCACAAGAATTGACAATACTAATGTCATAGCAAGGATTTTTACACCTGCTCCAAAAACTATTAAGCATATTAACAAAATTACTACTGTAGCTCCATTTAGTATTATACTTGAGATTATTTTTGCATTAATTTGAGTTTTATAACTTACTGGAAGGAATTTAGAAATAAAAACTTTCTCTCCCTCTCTTGAAATGGATGTAGATGCTGCTGGGTTAGTTCCACAAGTAAATAATATACCTCCAAAAGCAGCCATTAGAATTATTGAGTACATTTCTTTATTGGTCATCATTCCTCTTATCATCTCTAAAGTTGCAGCTCCATCTCCTTCTGCAATTAAAGAAAATAACAATATTATTGGTAAAAGTATTATAATTGCCACACAGTTCAACAAGTAGGCAGGAGTTCTAAAAAGTATAATGAGCTCTTTTTTAACCCAAGTGCCAAGTTGTGAACTTTTAATAATTTTTCTATCCATTTCCTTACCACTTAATTTACTTTTCTTGCCGTAGCCTTCCGTAGCTCCTACCGCTCCTTTTAAATAAAAACTATTCGAGACAACTACGAATATAGCTAAAGCAATTAAGGAAATTATTATAATTAGTAAAATATTTATTAATATCTTCCCTATATCATTACCTATTGCAGCAAAGACCCCTAGCTTAGAGGTAATAAAAAGATTTGACATGGTATTTATAAGTGAGTTATTTCCATCAGCTAAAAGCTTCTGAATTGACTGTGGATCCTTAAATCCTTTTTGAGTCATGCTATTAACCACAAAATTAACACCTAAGGCAATTACCATAGCTAAAATCCCAGCTATTATCCTAAAACCATCTTTATGCTTTGAAATGTTAGTAAACCTCATTAGGATCATGGAAATTAAACTACTATAAATTAAAGGTAATATTGGAATTGTAACAAAACAAAAAATCGATACTAAGTAAAACCCTATGCCTGCCGCAGACTTAACTCCAAAAGCAATGGTTACAGGAGCCATTACAAAAAGCCCTACTATATATTCGTATATTAATACAGAGAAAAACTTTGCAAGGGATATTTCCCAAGGTTTAAAAGGCATTGGAAGCACATACTCCACGTCTTTAGCAAAATAAAACACTGTAATTACTGACATTATGCCAAAAATAAAAACCATAAGAGCATAAACATTGTAGCCTAGGGCAACAAGAAGTCCTGTTTGTTGAATGGGTTCTAAAAAGTCATAAATCCCGAAGAGCATAGCCCCAATACTAGCTGTAAAAACAATGAAAGCAAAGATAATAGCAATAATATTGGCATATTCCCAGCCTTTTTTCTCTTTTCTTTTTGTAGAATTTTCACTGCTAAAATTACTCTTTAAGAAAGCTCTGGTTAATAATATTACCCTACTCATTTTCAGTCATCTCCAAGAACATTTTTTCAAGGGATTCATTAGTCTTAAAATGTTCTTTCATTTCAGCTAAAGTCCCACAGAATAAAACTTTACCTTTGTTAATTATAGCTACCCTATCACAAACCTTTTCTGCCACATCAAGTACGTGAGTAGAAAAGAAGACAGTTTTCCCGCTATTTGCATGTTCTCTCATCATTTCTTTCAGTATATAAGCCGATTTAGGATCCAGTCCAGTAAGTGGCTCGTCCAATATCCATACCTCTGGATCGTGTATTAAAGCCCCCATTACAACAATTTTTTGTCTCATTCCATGAGAATAAGTTTGGATTTTATCTCCTAATGCATTTTCCATATCAAATCGCTTTGAAAGATTTTCAATTTTTTCTTTTCTTCTATCTATAGATACACCATAAACATCCGCCATAAAGTTAAGATACTCTATGCCCTTAAACTTTAAAAACATATCGGGATTATCAGGAACATAAGCAAAAAGCTTTTTTGCACCTAATGGATTTTCCTTAATGCTAATACCATTAACCTTTATATCCCCTTTATTAGGCTCCAAAATTCCAGTAATCATTTTAAGAGTTGTAGTTTTTCCAGCTCCATTTGGTCCTAAAAAACCAAATATTTCTCCACTTTTTATTGTTAGGTTTAAATCTTCTACTGCATTGTTAATATTATTATAGGACTTGGTAACATTTAAAATTTCTATCATATACTTCTCTCCTTCTATACCTAATAAATATGTTAATGACACCTTGAGATTCATAAATGCATTTATAAATAAATATTAAATTAAAACACACCGTTAACACCATTTAGTTAATCTAATGAATCATAAATTTAGTAAGATAAGTTTATACCTTTAATGCCTATGTAATAATATAACTCAATACCCCCTAAAAAAGTTCATTTTTTAGGAGGTATTTTTATTTTTTTGAAGTTACTATATGTTCACTGCTAAGTTTTTAAGATAGCTCAGCGTAGTTATTAAAGAGAATATTACAACAGAAGCTAAATCTGCAGTAGTATTGTCAAGATCAAATCTAGGTGATACTTCACAAATATCGAAACTTATAACCTTCTCTGATTTTAGTATGTACTTTAACAATTTTAACACTCTTTCTGGATCCAAGCCTAAAGATTGAGCTGCACTTACACCTGGCGCAAAAGCAGAGGAGAATACGTCAGCACACACAGTTATATAAATATAATCCTGTGATTGTATAAAATCATCAAGTTCTCCAAGTACACTCCAAACGTCTTTATCAATTATATCCTTTGCTAGTATATATTTAACTCCTAGATTATCTGCAGTCTTAAATAAATCTACAGTATTACAATGCTTTTGTACTCCTATACAGAAATATGAATAACTCAGATGACTCTCCTTACAAATATCAGCTATTTGTCTAAACATAGTTCCTGAACTTCCTCCATTTGAGTAAGGTCTTAAGTCAAAATGAGCATCAAAATTAATTATTCCAATTTTAGGTGAAGCACTTTTTTCTTTTAAATGACCAAGTACACCCTTGTAATTACCTAAAGCAGTTTCATGTCCTCCTCCAAGCACTATAGGAAAAAGATTTAAATCAAGAATTTTCTCTATGGTTTTTGAAAGAAGTGTTTGGCTTTCTTCCAAAGTAATTTGTTCACAATACACATTGCCTGCATCAAAAAACTCCACTTCCTTCATAAAAGCACAAGGAAGATTAGCCATTTCCTTTCTAATACTTTCCGGTCCCTTTGCGGCACCAACTCTACCTTTATTTAAATTTACACCTTCATCACAACAATATCCTATAAAAGCAAATCCTAATTTTCCCTTAAAAGGCTTTATGTTTTTATCCATTAGGTTTAATGGTTTAACCCACTGGTGCCATCTAAAGGCATCAAAATTTGTGTCACTGTCTACTCTTCCCTGCCAGGTCCTAATATCTATAGGTTTATAATTTGAATGAAACATTGCTAGCCTCCCATTTTAGCATTAAAATTAATTAATCCTTTACTTAAACTATTCATAATTATAGTATAACAGTTTGTTAATTGTGTCACATTGTTTCCTAACTAAATTATATATTATTCTTACAATTTATACAATTCGTTTATATTTTAATATTAAGTGTAATTTTTTTAAACAACCCTAAATACTGCTATATACATAATCCTATATAACTATATACAAATAAATTAAAATAAAAATCAAATATGATAACTTAAATAACTATAAGATAAAGACAAAAATAAACGGGGAATTTACCAAAATAATTATAAAAAAAGAAGTTAGGTTATTGTATCCTAACTTCCCATATTATTAAAAATCCTATATTATATGATGTTGTCTTTCTTTTCCCATAAAGAAAATTGCCAAATTTCCTGGTCCTCCATGAGTTCCAACTGCTGGTCCAGTATAATTAATCATTACATCTTTAACTTTTACAGCTTTAAGAATACTTTCTTTTAATTTAAGAGCTTCTTCTATACAATCACCATGACATATAGCAATTGTTTGCTCCTCAGGCGCTTCAATTCTCTCTGCAATAATTTCAACTAATTTATTTATAGAACTTTTTCTTCCCTTAACCTTAAATACAGGCATTACTTTGCCTTCATTATTAATTGTTAAAATAGGTTTAATATGAAGGACTATTCCTATCATGGCAGCAGCAGAGGATAATCTTCCTCCCCTTTTCAGATGATGTAAATCATCTACAGTCATATAAGTATTTAACTTTTGTTTAATCTTTTCTATATAATGAACTATTTCATCATGTGTTTTTCCAGCTTCTTTCATTTCAAGAGCCTTAATTACCATTAATCCTTGTCCTAATGATGCTGTTAAAACATTTACAATACTGATCCTTATTTTTGGATACTCTTCTAGTATCATATTTTTAGCTATAGTAGCACTATTTTCTGTTCCACTTAAACCTGTTGATACACATATATATATAATATCCTTGTCCTCATCAGCAATAGCTTTAAATTTCCCATAAAACTCTTCTACGCTAGGTTGTGAGGATAAAGGCGTTACTCCATTCCTTAAATCTTGAAAAAACTGTTTATGCGTTAAACTTTGACCAAAATCATCAAAGTACTGTTTATCTTCATAACTGCATGTAAGTCTTGCAAACTTTATGTTTTTTTCTCTTATAAATTCTATAGGTAAATCACAACATGAATCTGTGAATATTTCAAAATCTCTCATACGCTATTTCCTTCCATCTTTTTTAGACATATTTTTTCATTTTACAACATTATGCTGTAATGCTAACATAATTATTCATAGGTTACAATATAAAAGTTACATATTATTTGTAGAAATCTTAGCCAGTTACAAATTAGAAGAAAGTAAACGAATTTTGATTTTAACTTAATTAACACGCTATACTGATATACCATTAGCTTAATACATAATTTAAGCTTTAACTTTCAAAATAACAAAAGATTTGAAGCCCATAACCCTCTTCAAATCTCTTCCTTTAAAACTTATTTATTTGTCTTTAATAGTCTTTTCTTAAGTTATCTATTTCTTCTTGTAATTCACTCATATTATTTATATATCTTACTAACCTTTTATTTAAATCTTGTATTTCATCATCCCTATCATCCAACTCATTTTTAAGAACCCTTATCTCATCTTCTTTTGAATTTATTTCAACCTTAAGTAATCGTATTTCTTCTTCTCTTTCATCAATTTCATCTTCTAAATTACTTATTACCTCTTCAACATCATAATTTTCATCCACTGGATTATTTACCTGAAAATACATTTCTTCATCATTTTTTAGTATAAGTTTTTCCCTCTCATCATAGGTTATCTCATTTCCATCTTCATCTGAACAATATTTTCTTGGTGTATTTCCACAAGACGTACACACCGCAGTCCATAGCTCTCTATCTCCAAGTTTTTTCACCTTCACCTTAAATGATTTACTTCCACAGTTATAGCAATTAGCCTCAAGCTGTACATATCTTTCCAGAGATATTTTTGATATTTGATTTTGACAGTTATTACAGATTAACTCGTAATTCTCAAAAGAAGAATTAATATTGAATTCTACATTCCCACACTCTGGACATGCCTTTGTAATTTGCATATACATCCCACCCTATAATTATACTTTTTATAATTATATTAAGATGCTACAAATAACATAATTTAATTTGATATTGTTCATAAATAATTCATACTTATAATGCTACATTTTATCCCTTTCCTTCCAACCAAAAATATGCATTATTAAGTACAATGTGGACTCTTTTTATCATAGACACTTTTATAGCAAAGCTATGTGAGACGTTGTCAGAACATTCTATGCATTACCTCTTGCTAAATCTTCTTCTTTTTCCTTAATTGCTTCCCTTGTCAATTCTTGTTTATCTAGAAAGGCTCCCCCATTTATTAATTCTTCTTTTCTTATAGGAGCTCCCATAGCTATGGCATAATCTGTATTTATCCCTTCTTTTTTAGATCTCATATCAGCATGTTCACCACCTTATAAGCTAAAATTACACTTACATATTAGTATTTGATAGTTGTAATTAAATATAACTACCATTAAAATAATATTTTATTTTTTAATAATCACTCGTATAAGAAAACTTTAACTACTAATAATAGTATTATTGAGCTTGTTGTGAAAAATATTTTTACTAACAAGTATATCCATAAAAGCAATAAAAAAATGGTCTATATGAACTTTAACTATGTTTTATTAACATTCCTAAAACTAATAAATGCAAACCAGTATCTGCTTAGCAAATATTTCGCATTACATAATTGAAAGAAGGTGATACATAATGTCTAAAAGTAAAGATCTTACTCCAGAACAACAAGAGTATAAATCTTTCGCAAAGGACAGGGAACCTAAACGCCCTATAGTAAAGAATTGTCTGAGAGCCTTTTTAGTAGGAGGTTTGATTTGCACAGTAGCACAAGGATTACAATGGTTTTTTATTAACTACTTTGGCTTTAATGAGACCAATGCTGGAAATCCCACTGTAGCAATCTTAATCATAGCTTCAGTATTACTTACTGGCTTTGGCGTTTTTGACCATATTGCACAATGGGCTGGAGCTGGTACAGCAGTACCAATCACTGGCTTTGCAAACACTATTGCCTCAGCTTCCATTGAACACAGAACTGAAGGTTATGTACTCGGTGTGGGTGGAAATATGTTTAAACTAGCAGGCTCAGTAATTGCTTTTGGAGTCTTTTCTGCCTTTGTGGTAGCACTCTTAAAAATTTTAATCACATGGTTAGGTGGGATGTAAATGCTAAAAGGCGAGCAAACTTGGGTTTTCCAATCAAAACCCTCAATTATATCTTCAGCCACTGTAGGAGGGCCTTTTGAGGCTGCCGGTGCTATAGCTGATGATTTTGATATTCTACATGATGATATTTGGATTGGTGAAGACAGTTTTGAAAAGGCTGAGAAGAAAATGTTAGAACAATCCTTTCAAACCACTTTAAGTAAGGTTAATCTTACAAGTAAAGATGTTCAATTTTTAATTAGTGGTGATTTAATGAACCAGATTATCTCTAGTAGCTTTACTGCTAGAACTTTGGGGATACCTTTCCTAGGTATCTTTGGTGCATGTTCCAGTTCCATGGAAAGCCTTGCATTAGCTGCTCAACTAGTAGACAGCAATGCCGCTAATTATGTCCTTGCAGGGGCTTCAAGTCATAACGTTGCTGTAGAAAAACAGTTTAGGTATCCTACAGAGTACGGAGCTCAAAAACCTCCTACAGCACAATGGACAGTAACTGGAGCAGGTTCAGCCTTAGTTGGGAAAAATGGCACAGGACCTAAAATTACTTGTGCAACCATTGGAAAAGTAGTAGATATGGGCATATCGGATCCCTATAACATGGGAGCCGCCATGGCTCCAGCTGCTGTTGATACCATAGAAAAACACTTTAAAGACTTAAATATTGATCCTTCCTATTACGACTTAATTGCTACAGGTGATTTAGGTCGAGTTGGCCATCAAATTGCTGCTGATTTATTAAGTCAACATGGCCTAAATATTCCTAAAGAAATATTTACAGATTGTGGTCTTTTAATTTATAAAAAGGATCAACCTGTAATGGCCGGCGGAAGTGGTTGTGGTTGTACTGCTACAGTGACCTATGGTCATTTATTTAACAGAATGCAAAGGGGAGAATTAAAAAGAATATTAGTAATTGCAACTGGTGCATTGCTGTCTCCATTATCATACCAGCAAAAGGAAAGTATTCCTTCAATTGCTCATGCAGTAGCATTTGAAATGTAAAGAGGTGATTTTAAATGGAAAAATTTATTTGGGCTTTTATTGTGGGCGGAACTATTTGTGTTATTGGACAAATAATGATGGATAAATTCAAACTTACTCCTGCTCACACTATGAGTACTCTGGTAGTTGCTGGTGCTATATTAGGAGGTCTCGGCTGGTATGATCCTTTAGTTAAATTTGCTGGTGCTGGTGCTTCAATCCCGATAAGTAGTTTTGGTAATTCACTAGTTAAAGGTGCCCTTATGGAAGCAGAACAAAATGGCATAATAGGAGTTCTTACCGGCATATTTGAAATTACCAGTGCAGGTATTTCAGCTGCTATAATATTTGGTTTTTTAGCTTCTTTGGTGTTTAAACCTAGAGGTTAAAAACTTATATATTTTTATAACTTTAATTAATAATTAAATCTAATGGAGGTGTAATCTATGTCTGATAAAATTCGTAAAGAGAACAAAAACAATAAGGGTGCTAATCCGAAAACCGCTAACCCTATTACAATGGAAAAAGATAAAAATATGCATAAACCAGTTAGAGGATTACCTAACGTATAGGCTTAAAGTACCGCCATATCTTAAAAATATGGTGGTACTTTTTTTGTATATGAATTATTGCTTAATGAAAATTTTATTTTCTAGTTGTTTCACCACTTAAATCAATGATTTTTGCACCTTTTATATGATTATTTATTATATATCTTCCTAAGTTAAACCAACTTTTACAATTATCAAGAATTACGGAGTCACTAGTAATAATCCTCTCCATTTTTGCTAATAGCAAATCTGGATTTGGTGTTAGTTCAACTTCTGTGTTACAAGTCCAACTTTCACAAAGGTTTAGTATTTTGCTTTTTAATCTACCTGAATTAGATACAGGAGCATCAAGGAAAATCTTCACACTAGAAACCTTAAGTTCTTCAAGTGATCTCCCAATAAGCTCTAAGGCCTTAGTTGTTTTATCAATAATTCTATAGCTACCTCTTAAACCTGCAATATCTCTTATGGTTCCATCATTGCAAAGCAATAATATTCCCTGTGACATTGCCACCTCTAAGGTTATAATTAAATTAAATCCATCTATATATAATTCTTTATTTTTTATTTCTGAGTTCTCTAGCAACGAGGCTCTCCTATTTTCACATTGCGATAGTATGCTAGTCCCACGCTGCAAAGCATTCCTTTGTCTTTGTGAAAACTGATATACATTTCCTATAAACTGGCAAGTTGATTCCATTTTATATCCTCTATTAAGTAGCCAATATAGCTCTTCTTGAGCTTGTTGAAGTCTCACAATTTCCTTGTGTGAGAACCATTTATTATCTTCCTCATTAAATCCTCTTCTCACAACACTTTTATTTTCATTTACTGCTATAGAATTATCACTTTGAAGCTCTATATTTAAAAGGATTTCATTTTTCTTTAGTTCCTCACTAGTATTATTTTTTATCAATATTTATACTCCTTCTTTCCTATAATTTTCACTTTAAATTAAAGGGCCTTTTACTCTTTATTATCTCCTTTTATACTAAATTAAATCTATAATATGACAAATTTATACCACGTTTCATAAACTATAAGTAGAGTGAACTAAAGCACTTGAAATGTAAGCCTTTTTTATCTCCAATGTAAGTTCATAGTTCAAAATTTATATAAAAAGAGGAGTAATTATATGACAAACACAAATAATAATCTTCCAAGAAACTGGTCTATGCTCTCCTATGGTAATGAATTAAGAGTTCCTTATGCTGAGGACCCTATGGGTAGTACCTGGCCAACCTATTTCTTGAAAAGAAATGAAAAGGGCAATTTTGTAGATGATAATGGAAACTATCTAGCTTTTCCAATGCGAGAACCAGATACAAGTATTGATTTTGATGGCAAGCAATTAACTGCAGTAAAAGATGCTCAAAGAAAATTAAACTCCAATCAGATAAATATAGCTAAATATTGGGGTACTGGTCCTGCAACTAAACAGTGGACTCCAATTATTGATATATTAATAGACACCTATAAGATAACTGCATTTAGAGCCGCACGAATACTTGCTGCAGTACATGCAGCACTGAATGATGCCTTTGCAGTTACTTGGTACTTTAAATATCTTTGGAAAATACCAAGACCTAATCAATTAGATCAAAGTTTCATTTCTCTATTACCAATGCCTAAACATCCTAGTTATCCTGCGGGACATGGTGTTGTTGCCGGTTGTGCTGAAGTTGTTCTCAGCTATTTTTTCCCACCGGAGGCTTATCGTCTTCATGAACTTGCTGAAGAATGTGCTATTTCTAGGTTATATGCAGGCGTACACTACCCAATTGACAATGAACAAGGTTTAATTTTAGGAAGATTCATTGGAGAAATGGTTGTAGAAAAACTAAAAAAACAAAAGGATGATAATTCTTGCTACGTGGACTATCCAAATTCAGAATATCTGGGGGCTAAACTTCCTCCACCTCCTTATAAACAAGTTATTTCTTATGCTGAAGGTCATTACTGTCCTTTTGCTGAAGATTTGTATTCATCAGATAAATTGGCCAAGGAAATTGAAAGTTAGAGAAAATGGTTATTTCATGACAGATTGAACCTAAATAATATAAAAACCATGGATAAAGAGTTAACCCTCTTTTGTCCATGGTTTTACAAATATTTAATTAGTAGTGATTTTCCTTAATTCAGCATTTTGTATATCTGTATTTTATTATTCACAAGCAATAGTCAGCATTACATCATCTGCCATACTAAAACCGTCTCTACAAAGCAATCCCAGATTTTCAATGGTTTCTTCTGCAGTATTTCCAATAATACCAGTTTTATTAGGAACAATAGTTCCATTCTTAGCTAAGTAAGCAGAAATGATTGCTTCTGCTGCAGAGGTAGATAATTTTATAGCACAACTTTCCTTAGCTCCATCACAAACCATACCAGTTAAGTTTGCTAACATATTCTGTATAGTTCCTTGAATTTCTTTATCTTTTCCTCCTAGAAGCCAAGACACTCCAACACTTGCTCCTATTCCTGCTGCAATAGCGCAACCACAGATAGCTGATAATTTTCCTGTATACTTTTTAACAAAATTATTTACAACATGTCCTAAAAATACTGCTCTTCTTAGAGTTTCTTGAGAAGCCTTAATATCCTCAGCAACCACCATTATAGGAAGAATTACACATAAACCTTGATTTCCACTTCCTCCACTAGTCATAATAGGGCATGTTCCTCCACTCATTCTTATATCAGAACCTGCAGCAGTTAAAATCCTTGCAGTTGTAGCTGAATCTTTTCCGATTTTACCCTCTTGTTGAAGCTTTAAAAGCGATGCTCCCCAATGTAATCCTTTTTCTCTTCTTAACCCTTCAACTGCCGCTTCCTTGTTCATACTAATACCATCATCTATAAATGCTAGCTTTTCACAAGGAATCTCTTCAGCTATAATTCTTAAATCCTTTAGGGTTAGTGATTTAAAAAAGCTATAGCTTTTTGTATCTCCTTTAAGTGATTCACCTTTAAATAGAATTTCTCCATTGACCTTTATTTCATTTATATTTGTATGAGAACCTCTTAGTATAACAGAAACTTCTTCATCATCTCCTATGATAGTAACTTCTACAAATACTGAATCTTCATTACTAACAGGGATTACATTTACCAAATTTTCATCTATAAGTTTATTAGCCTTTTCTACCTGAGCTTTATCTACATTTTTAAATACCATTAGTCCTGCATCAGCATCTCCACAAATGAGACCTAAGGCTGCAGCCATATGTACTCCACATTCTTCAGTATTTGGAATAGTAACCGATTTACCATTCTTATATATATTCTTGCTAACCTTTAAATCTACTTTTGTTGGCTCTCCTTTTAAATACTTTTTAGCAGTTGCAACTGTTAATGCCACAGCTACCGGTTCTGTACAGCCAACTGCTGGCTTCGTTTCATTTTTTATAATTTCAATTAATTGCTCAAATACTTCTTCTTTATTTAAAATGCTCATTTTACTCTCTCCTTAAATATCTAATTGCTTTATAAAAATATAAGTACATAAAAACTTTAATACCATTTAAATTTCTGTTGTATTAACTACTTAATTATACAAGCAATAACCATGCCAACATTTTATCCTAAATGTAGTTTTTTAATATAAACTTTAAGCCCCTAGCCAAATGAGAAGGCTAGGGGCTTAACTCGTATCCTAAATCAAACTTACTGACAGTTCAATAATTTAAAAATCTATTTATAGAGTTCTTTTTCTAAAATTTCATTTTTGTTTTTGCACAATTGCAAAGACATAACAATACTTTTTCGCATTCCTGCAATTTTTTCGCACTATTGCAAATTGTACTTTTTCAGTTTTCTATATAAGGTCGATAAATCTATATTTAAAGCTTCTATTATTTTATTTTTTCCTTCACTATGGTTTCCATAGGTGGTTAGCATATCTACTAAAATGTTTTTTTCGAATTCCTCCAGAGATTCCTTTAATCCCTTACTTACTAATTGCTCTTTAGGTATTATAATATTTAATCTCTCCTCTTTTTCATCATAGGCTTCATTAGAATGCCTGTTATAATTTGAACATTTTATATTTTGAGATTCTAAAGGCCTACTCTTACCTGCAAAATTTACCGGTAAGCTTCCAATTCCAATAGTTTCATCCTTAGCAATATTTACAGCATACTCAATAACATTCTCAAGCTCTCTTATATTCCCTGGCCAAGAGTACTGACTGAATATGTGCTTAACATCTTCAGATATCTTTTTACTCTTCATATTAAATCTACAACAAAACTTATTTAATAAGTAGTTGGTTAGTAAAAAGATATCCTCGCCTCTCTCTTTAAGACTAGGCAAATAGATAGGAATTACATTTAATCTATAATATAAATCCTCTCTAAACTCACCATTTTTAACCATAGCTTCTAAATTCTTATTGGTTGCTGCAACAACTCTTACATCCACATATATTTCTTCTTTTCCACCGATTTTTCGAAAGCTATGCTCCTGCAGCACTCTAAGTATCTTTGGCTGAAGATGTAGTGGTAGATCACCAATTTCATCTAAAAATATAGTACCTCCACTAGCTAGTTCAAACTTTCCAATCTGCCCTTCTCTTCTTGCTCCAGAAAAAGCACCTCCCTCATAACCAAAAAACTCACTCTCTAATAAGTTATCTGGGATAGATGCACAGTTCACCGCAATAAAAGGCGCCTCTTCTCTATTGCTTTCATAGTGTATGGATCTAGCAAAAAGTTCTTTGCCTGTACCACTTTCTCCTCTTAATAAAACTGTTGAATCTGTTTTCGCAATAGTTTTTGCCATGAGTTTTACATTTCTTATACTGCTACTTTCACCTATAATATCTTCAAATCTAACTATATTGCTACTTTCAAGCAACCTATAAGCTGCTCTTACCTCATCACTCTTTTTATTAAATTGAACTATATTACTAACTCTTTCCCCACTCCAAATAATTGGACTACTCTTTACAATAAAGCTCTGTTTCTTACTATGAAAATTAAAAGCTTTTCCTTTAAACTCCCTGCCTAGTAACCCTACATTTAAATCAGGTAATAACTCATTTACATGATTATTTTTTATGTAGGCCTCTGATACGTCTAAAAGTTTTTCACCTTTTCTATTTAAGTATTTTACAAAACCATTATTATCAATGCATAAAATACCATCATTTAAACTATCAATAATATGATTGGTTTCTTCTTTTTGTATCTCAAGATTTTTAATTGTATCCTTATACACAATGTTTCCAACTAATAAAGTACTTAACTTATTTAAAAATACAATCATAGAATTAAAGTCCTTGGAAATTATATCACATTGTTTTTCATCAAATACATTTATACCAATAATGCCAATTACCTCTTCACTTTTCATGATAGGATACCCTACAGTAGCAAACTCAGTACAAGTATCTTTTGCTTCACAGGTATTGCATACTAGGTTTGTTATATACTCATCATCATTTGCCGGATTCCTCTTTATATAAAGGGGTCTTTTTTCCTTCAAAATAAATTCAAACAAACACTTTGAAGGGATTTTATTCCCTATAAGCTTTTTATAATGTCCAGTAGCAGCAATTCTTTCAAATTTATTATCAATTATAGTAACATCTACATGAAGCACTGCAGAAATAGCCTCTGCTACCTCCTGCACCGAATCTTTTATACTATTTAATGCCACAACCTTCACCCCTTACAACTTTATCACTTTCATTATAATAGGATATGAACACAAATACAAAGTTATTTGTAAAATTTTAATTTCATATTATCAACACACATTATTGCTTAAGGCTTTCTAAACATTTTGTTGTTTTTTATCGAAAATGTTCGGATTTTCTCTTGATAAACTTCTACTTATTTGATAATATAAACACGGGTACTAAGGAATTATAAATTCATAAAAGGAGAAATAAAATATGTTTGAATCTTACTTTAAATTAAAGGAAAATAATACAAACTTTAAAACTGAAATATTTGCAGGTATAACTACCTTTATGACAATGGCTTACATACTAGTTGTAAATCCAAGTATTTTATCTCAAGCTGGTATGGACTTTGGTGCAGTATTTACTGCTACAGCTATTTCCTCAATTGTTGCAACCTTATTAATAGGAGTTTATGCAAAGCTACCTTTTGCCGCAGCTCCAGGTATGGGACTTAATGCATTTCTTGCCTTTACTGTGTGCACAGTTATGGGGTACTCTTGGCAATTTGCCATGACTGCTGTATTCCTTGAAGGTATAATTTTTATACTATTAACTATGTTTAATGTTCGTGAAGCTATTATAAATAGTCTTCCTCTAAATATTAAAAGAGCTATCTCAGTAGGTATTGGTCTTTTTATAGCAATTCTAGGACTTGATAATGCACGTATTGTTGTTCATCCTGAAGGTGGCGGTCTTCTTTCTCTTGGAAACCTAAGAGATCCATATACAGTACTTGCTATTATAGGAATTATTCTAACCAGCATTTTAGTTGCTAGAAAAGTTAAGGGAGCCTTACTTATTGGTATTATAGCAACTACAATAATCGGAATACCTATGGGAATAACTCAAATACCAAAAAGTATTTTAAGTATGCCACCTTCAATGGCCCCAACTTTTTTAAATTTTGAATGGAATCATGTTTTTTCTGTTGATATGGCTATTGTATTGTTCACATTATTATTTATGGACATGTTTGATACCATAGGAACCCTTGTAGGTGTAGCAACTAAGGCTAATATGTTAGATGCTAATGGTAATGTACCTAGAGCAAAACAAGCCTTACTTGCTGATGCAATTGGAACAACTCTTGGAGCTTGTCTTGGAACTAGTGCCTTAACTGCTTATGTAGAAAGTGCTTCTGGTGTTGCAGAAGGTGGAAGGACTGGACTTACTGCTGTGTCAACTTCAGTGATGTTTATAATCGCATTATTCTTATCTCCAATATTCTTAATGATACCTTCACCAGCAACTTCACCAGCTTTGATTCTAGTTGGACTATTTATGCTTGAACCAATAAAAGATATAGATTTGACTGATTTTTCTAATGCAATTCCAGCATTTATAACTTTAATTACAATGCCTATGACTTACAGCATTGCTGATGGTATTGCTTTTGGTATGATTTCTTACGTTATAATAAAATTGTCAACTGGCAAATACAGAGAAATTACACCTGCCACTTATATAATTGGTTTGTTATTCTTATTAAAATTTTTTATACATTAAAATTTTCAAAACAAGAAATTTATCCTTTCAGGGTAGATTTCTTGTTTTTTATCTTGAAGCATGTTATTTTTACTACCTCTAACAAACTTCTACTAAACCTATCTAAATTCCAACCTAAATATACAAGTTTAATTTTAATTACAATCTTACCCAATTTTTTGTTACTTAAATACATATAATCTGCTCTCTTACAATTATATTAAGTTATGATAACTTATCTATAATTTACATCTAATACTTTTTACATTTAGAGCCATAATAACTATGAAGCATGTTTCGTATCACATTAATTATGCAATGGAGATGTTATTATGTACATTTTAACTATCTTTCTTTTATTTTTAATATGGATTTTAGCTACTATTTTAATTTTGTTTTCAGTATTGTTAATACTAGTTCCAATAAAAGCATTTTTTAACTATAATTTTGAGGAACCTAAAAATTTTCAACTAATTATTCGCTGGATGAACTCTTTACTTAAATCCACAATTAACAAAAATGATGATACAACTACCATTAATGTGTATGTATTTAATTTTAAAATATTAAGTAAAAGTTTAGAAGGTAAAAATGGAAGCTTTTCAAATTATTTTAAACTTGTAAAAAGTTTAAATCCTTCATTTTTAAAAATAAATGCTTCTTATGGTTTTGTAGATCCATCCATTACTGGTATGATTTTTGGAGCTACAGAATTAGTCTGTGACCATATACAAGGTGTAGAGCTTAGCAATAATGCTGACTTTAATACAGATTATGATTACGGAAAAATATATGCCATGGGAACCTTTAGATCAATACCTACTCTGAAAATATTATTAAACTATAAAAATCAGAGTTCACTATCCCCTGTTTTACAAGGGGCTAAATAAAGGAGGAAATTGATATGAACGAAAATACATCATTTACAAATAACATGGATACTTTATTTACTGATCTTCATGATTTTGTCAGCACAGATACAGTACTAGGAAACCCTCTTTCAGTAGGAAACAAAACCTTAGTTCCTGTTATGTCAGTAACTATGGGCTATGGTAGCACAGGTATGTCAACTAAGCTGCAAAATAGCGGATCAAATAATGCTAATAATGCTACAAATGGTGTAGGATTAGGCGCTAGAGTAACAACAAGTGCAGTTGTGGTTATTGAAAATGATTCAGTATCAATGCTTCCTGTTAATGAAAAGAGTAATATGGAACAATTAATGAACAAACTTCCAGAGGCTGTTTCTAGCTTAAGTCAAAGTTTTTCTGGTGGTGGAATGATGAACCAAGGCAATGGTCAAGGATCACAACAAGGTCAACAAGGTAGTGAAGGAAGTGGTTCTTCACAAAACAAAGCACAAGGTTCAGCAAACAAACAGAATTCATCTAATCAAAAAAACTAAAACAAAGCCCATGCTAAATTTACTTTGGCATGGGATTTACATTTGTTAATCTATTTTGTCATTATTCACTCTTTAGTTTATCTCTATCTTCTTGCACTACTTTAAAGTATTCCACAATTAAATCATCTAAAAGTTGACTAATAAAAAGTGTTTTCTCTTCATCTTCTGAAGTTATGCAAGCTTCATTTAATATCTCTCTAACTTCTTCTATACGTTTAGCAAGTTCCACTAATTTGTCATCTAATTGCTCCATAAAATGTCCTCCTATAACTGTAATACTTTCTTAATGCAAGAAAAATAATAACTTCATAAATAGAGTTTCCATATTTTATAATATTATAAGCGAAAAATTTCAATATTTAACAAATTATATACTTACATTCTTATTCCTACTAAATAATAGTCAAAGTTATTCCACTTAAAATGATAAAAGGTTATAAAAAAAGACCATAAAAGGTCCACAAGTATCTATTATATATATGATAAATTATTATTTTAAAAATATGAACTAAAAACTTCACAAAATTTACTAATTTCATTATACTTCTTTTCCTGCTCTTTTTCAATGGATTATAATGTATTTTTTCCATGTTACCTTTAATTTTTCTACTTGTGCATGGAGCAATTTTGTATTTATAAAATTTACTAGAAGTTATTTTAACAAACCACATTAAGTTTTTTAAGAAAACAGAAAGGGAAAAGAGAGATGAGTTTATATAAGAAATTAATTCACCTCTCTTTTCATTAATATAAGTTTTTATTATATATTAAAATAGTTTTTCTAACAGGGTCTCTTATGCTAAAGTTAAAATATATTTGAAAACTAGCCAATAGTGACTTAAGCTCCCTAATAGCACAAAAATATGAAAGATTTCATGAGCTCCAAAAGTTCTTTTTGTACCATTTTTCTCCAAACAATAAAATACAGCACCAACAGTATATAAAATTCCTCCAAGCAGTAAATATTTAACCCCTGCAGCTCCGATGGCTCTTAATAAAGGAGAGAATGCAATTATAGCTAGCCATCCCATTCCTACATATAAAGTAGCAGATAGCCAAGATGGACAATCAATCCATAAGAACTTAAATATTATACCAAGTATGGCTAAAGTCCAAATTGTAAAGAAAATCCCCCATCTCCAGTAGGATTCTAAAGCTATTAAACATATAGGAGTATAAGTACCTGCAATAAGTATAAAAATCATAGAATGATCTAGTTTTCTTAAGAATCTTATTACTCCTTCTTTTGAAACTACTAGATGATAAGTACAACTTGCTGTATAAAGAAATACTAAACTTAATCCAAAAACTAAAGTAGCAAAAATGCTAAAGCTAGTATACTTCCCCATGGTTAGTTGTTTGTACAATAGGGCTACAAGCCCCACTAAGGAAACAACTGCTCCAAATAAGTGTGTGAAACCACTAACTGGTTCTCTAAATTTTTTCATATTACTACAACCTCCATTTAACATAACTTTATCACATAGTTTTAATAACTATGTGATACCTTGTTTATATTATACACTATTTATTATAATTTCAATACTATTTTTTGTTATTTTTTTAAAATTTATTTAATAAATTATATAGTAAAAATTTCAAATATATGTGAAAATATAATGGTAAAGCATTACATAGAAAGCAGGTGTAATTTATGAATAAAGACTTTTTAAAGAAGTATGCAACTTTAGCTGTGAAAACTGGTATTAATCTTCAAAAGAATCAAATACTTGTTATCATGTCTCCTATTGAGTGTGCTCCTTTTACAAGAATGATTATGGAAGAGGCCTATGATGCTGGAGCAAAAGAAGTTATAGTTCATTGGGGTGATGAACAATCTGCAAAAATCAGATTTATGAAAGGTCCCGATGAGATATTTGAAACTATGCCACAATGGCAGATAGATTCCTATATGCATTATGCAGAGCAAGGTGCAGGCTTCTTAAGCATTTCTGCATCTAATCCTGAGTTATTAAAGGATGTTAATCCAGATAGAATCGCAAAATCTCAAAAAACTCGTTCCATGGCACTTAAGCAATTTAACGCAAGACTTATGAGCAATCAAAACTCTTGGTCTATAGTATCCATTCCTACTGAGGGATGGGCATCTAAAGTATTCCCTGGAGTTTCTTCTGAGGAATCAATTGAAAAACTTTGGGATGCAATATTTAAAATAGTTAGAGTAGATCAAGAAGATCCAGTTCTAGCTTGGGAAAACCATAAAAAGAATTTAAAAGAAAAAATGGATTATTTAAATGGTAAAAACTTCAAAGCACTTCATTTTAAAAACTTAAAAGGAACTGATCTTCATCTAGAACTTCCTGAAAATCATCTTTGGGTTGGTGGAGCAGAAAATAATGAGCGTGGAGTAGAGTTTATTGCAAACATGCCTACTGAAGAAGTATTTTCTATGCCTAAAAAAACTGGAGTTAATGGTATAGTTTATAGTTCTAAACCACTTAATTATGGTGGAAATTTAATTGATAATTTTTCTATTACTTTTAAAGATGGAAGAATTGTGGACTTTACTGCTGAAACAGGATATGATACATTGAAGCATCTTGTAGGAACTGATGAAGGTTCTCATTATCTTGGAGAAGTAGCACTAGTTCCTTATAACTCACCAATTTCTAATAGTGGCATTATTTTCTACAACACTCTATATGATGAAAATGCTTCTTGTCATTTAGCCATAGGAAGAGCTTATTCTCTTTGTATAAAAGATGGAGAAAAAATGAGTGAGGAAGAACTTGAAAAGGCTGGTGGAAACTATTCTCTAGCTCACGTGGATTTCATGATTGGAACTGAAGATCTATCAATTATAGGAATTGATGAAGCTGGAAATGAATCTTATGTATTCCAAAATGGTAACTGGGCATTTTAATTTTTTAATATGATTATTTTACAAATGCTTAGATTAATTATCCTTAATGAGTTTTACTTTTAATTCTTTGGTACTTCCAAAAGCTTAAAGAATTAAATAAGTTCATTTAATTTAAGTTTTATAATTATATTGTACAAAAACCTAAGCCCCATATTTCTTAATTCAAGAAATATGGGGCTAGATTTTAATAATAAGTTTTATTATTTTTTAACAATCTTTTTTTTAATAAATACATTGTAGGCTTCTATCAAAAGTATAATAGCTAGCACAAATAATACTATTGCAAATATTCCTAAGATAAAATTGGTTGTTGCTCCAAATATATATTGCTTAATTAATAATGCTAATGCAGAAAGAGTTACACAGAACATTAATATCATAGGCACTAGAACCATTGAAGTCTTTTTCCCCATGCTCACAAACCAAGAAGTTAATGCTAGTAATGCAAGTGCTGCCAGCAATTGGTTCGCTGAGCCAAAAATTGGCCATATTTTCGAGTATCCATATACTAATATAGCACAGGAAGCTGCCACAGTAACTATGGTAGATACATATATATTTTGACCTATTTTCTTTGTTCCCTCTGACGCCTCATCAAAGAATTCTTGGAATATATATCTACCAATTCTAGTAGCTGTATCTAAACTTGTTAATGCAAAGGCTGAGAAAGCTAAAATAACAAAAACTTTTCCAACTTCTACTGAAAGTCCAAAACTATTCATAAAGTGAGCTAGTCCATTTGCAAATATATTAGCTGGTGTACCCTCTGCCTTTGCTACATACCCAACTGCAATAAGTGCTATAACAGCTACAATTCCCTCTATAAGCATAGCTCCATAGCCTACAAACTTAGCATCTCCTTCTTTATTTAGTTGCTTAGAAGAAGTGCCTGAACCTACAAGTGCATGGAATCCTGAAACTGCTCCACAAGCAACAGTAACAAATAAGAATGGGAATAAAGTCTGATTTTTAACTGTAAATCCAACAAATGCTGGAATCTCCATAGTTGGATGAGTAATAAAAATACCAACTAATCCACCTGCAAGCATTGCATATAGTAAGAAGGAGCATAAATAATCTCTAGGTTGTAACAATATCCAAACTGGTAATATGGAGGCTAAAGTAATATAAATAATAAGTACAATATTCCATCCCATTTTTGAAAGTTTTACAAATGGATACTCATAACCAATCCAAACACAGAAAAATAGTAGTGCAACACCGACTATTGTAGCAAGACTAAGCTTAGCTCCTTTTCTGTATACAAAGAATCCAAATAACATTGCTAAGAATATAAATAAAATAGATGCGGTTCCTGCCTGTGCTCCAGTTAAATTATTAGGATCATAAGCAAAAGTTGAGGCACAGATGTCTGTAAAAGCAGCAACCACTAGAATTAACGTTGCCCATGCAAAAATATTAAACAATTTCTTCCCTTTTGTTCCTAAAGTTGTTCGAATTATTTCTCCGATAGATTTTCCTTCGTGTCTTATTGATGCAAATAAAGACCCAAAGTCATGAACTCCACCTACAAAAACGCTTCCAATAACTATCCATAAATATACTGGTAACCATCCAAAGATAGAAGCTAAGATAGGTCCCGTAATAGGTCCTGCTCCAGCAATAGAAGAAAAGTGGTGCCCCAAAAGCACTTTAGCATCTGCAGGTACATAATCCACATTGTCATACTTTGTGTGAGCTGGTGTTTTTCTATTTAGGTCTATTCCCCACTCCTTAGCAAGCCAAGCGCCGTAAGTAACATAGGCCAATAGAAAAATTACAACTGCCCCAAGAATAAGTAGTAATGAATTCATATAATTGCCTCCTTATAAAATTATATTAAGGTGTAGGTAGATACACCTTTTTAACATCCTCTCCTTTTCTATTCGTTATTGTAGTTTTATTGTGTAAATCTACAACTACTAGCCTAACATCACTATAGCCTTGTAAATAAAGTTTATAGTACCTACTGTATTTAAACTTAGTTACAAAAATTTCAATATCCTTAGTTATAGGTTTCTCACTTACTATGACTCCAGTTAGGTTTGTACTTCTATGTTCTCTGTGAGGTTTTACAAAACTTACTGTTAATTGTTTTAAAAACTCTGTAAATCCATGTATAGTCTCTAAATTCACACCATCTAAAACTTTAATAAAACAATGCTCATTTACCTCAAACTTATCTATAATATCCTTCTGTGTTACAAAGGTTCTACCTGTAACTTCACTATATTTAGCATAAATATCAAAGGTTTTTCCCATAATCAATTGGTTATTCTTTATTTGAAAGTGCTTCTGAAATCTTTCATTTAATAAATTTAAGTAGTAGTCCTTTTTCATAAAATCCTCCTAGCTATAAGTTATATTGTTTATGAACGATAAATTTGAATTATAATTATAAAAAATAAAAAAGGAGTAAACACCCATTAATTTAAGGGCATTTATTCCTTCGTAATTTTACTGTTTTAATTTATGCTTTCGTTTGCATTGTTATAAAACCAAAAACACTCTAAGTATATAATAAAAGTATCTTAGTCCTTACTTTTAACCTAATGATTTAATGCAATCCTTTTCTATACTATAATAATATTAAACTCGTTTTATAGTTATGACTAAATCTCATAATTTTTCCACAAAAATAAAATAGAAGTTAAGTTTACCTTAACTTCTATTTTTACATGTTACACCGGATTGATTTTGAGGATTTTTAACTATTTTCCATAGTTCACAAAGTTGTTATAATACCCACTTAGTCCTTGTACTCTTTTATATTATTTTATTCAAATTTGAACTCCCTATTTACATACTTACTTAGAAGCTCTATAGATCCTTCAGTATCCTTCATATTAACAAAGCAATTTGGTCCATGAACATATCTTGTAGCAACTGATATTCCTGCTGCTCTTACCCCAAAGTTAGATCTATTGATAGCTCCAGCATCAGTACCGCCTCCATCAATTACATCTAGCTGATATTTTATATTATTTTCTTCACAACATTTCACCATTTCTTCAACTAAATACTCGTTGCATATTACAGAACCATCTGATACCTTTATAGCAGTTCCGCCTCCTAAGGTATTGCTAACCTCTGCAGCATTTGGATAGTCGTTAGCAACAGTAACGTCAAGAGCTATTCCTAAGTCTGGATTTATTCTCTCTGCTGCTACAGTAGCACCTCTAAGCCCTACTTCTTCTTGAACTGTAAATACAAAATATAAATCATTGTATGTTTGCTCAATTTTCTTTAGTGCCTCAATCATAATGTAGCAACCTATTCTATCATCTAGTGCCTTACCAGTTACATTATTGTCTTTAAGCTCTAAATATTCACCAACATAGCAAGCTACATCTCCAACTTTTACATATTTTAATGCCTCTTCCTTAGATTGAGCTCCTATATCTATATATAATTTTTTTATGTCATTTTTTATATCCTCAATTTTTACAGTGCTAGAAACTATACCTATTGTTCCATTTCTAAATTGCACTCTGTTCATAACTGTTGCAGGAACTGGAATTCCTCCTAAGGCTCTTACTTTTATTAATCCCTTGTCATCAACCTTTATAACTTGGAATCCAATCTCATCCATATGAGCAGCTGCCATTATCTTTTTCTTATTTTCCCCATTTCCTTTTTTAAAAACTATAAGATTTCCAAGTGGATCTACAGTTATTTCATCTACATAATTCTTTACTGTCTCCTTAATAACTTCTCTTATTTCTCTTTCATATCCACTAACTCCAAAAGCTTGTGTTAATTGATTTAATAACATGATATTTCCCCCTTTGATATTAAGCAATCATTCTGAACTTTACTACACTATTATATTACCACTTTCTAGATAATATGACAAACTATTTCGTGACTAGAAATATTAGATACTCTAAATATATTTATACAATTTCAGGTATTACACCTAATTCAAGAATTATTGAATAATTTAATAAAACCATGAAGAATAGGAATTATCCCCTATTTTCCATGGTTTTCATATTAATTAGGGACTTTATGCTCTAGCACCATCCACTAATAATATTTTATCTTTATTCAACTGCTTTTATTATCTCAACTACTAAATTAGAAGCCTTTACAAGATCCTCAATTTTCAAGTGTTCTTCTAAAGTATGTGGCTTTCTTTCTCCAATAGCTAAGTTCACAGCTTTAATTCCATTTCCATTTAGCACATTAGTGTCACTTCCGCCACCAGTTGATTTAACTGCTGTTGGTACTCCCATATTTGTGCAAGCTTTCTTCACAAGAGCTACTACCTCATCATTCTCACTTACTACGAAAGGTCCATACATTCTCTCAGTAGTTATTTCCACCTTAGCATCAAACTCATTAGCTGCCTCTTCAAAACATTGTACCATATGAGCTGTTTGTTTATCTAGCTTTTCACTACTTAAGCTTCTTGCCTCAGCATTAACAATAATTTCAGGACATACTATGTTAGTTGCCTGTCCTCCATTAATCATACCTATATTAGCAGTTGTTTCCTCGTCAATCCTTAAAAGGTTCATTCTATTTATAGCAGAAGCTGCTACTTGAATAGCACTTATTCCTTCTTCTGGTGCAACACCAGCATGGGCAGGTCTTCCAATAATTTTAACATCAATTTTATCTTGAGCTGGTCCTTTGATTACAATTTCTCCTATTTCTCCGCCGCTATCTAAAACAAAAGCAATTTTTGAAGCAATTTTATCATATTCAAGATTTTTAGCTCCAAAAAGTCCTCCTTCTTCAAAAATACTAAACACTATTTCAATTGGACCATGTTCTATGTTATTTTCTTTTACTACTCTAATAGCTTCTAAAATTGCAGCAATCCCTGCCTTATCATCTCCACCTAGAATTGTAGTTCCATCACTATAAATAACTTCATCTTTTATTATAGGTTTAATTCCTTCCCCTGGTGAAACCGTATCCATGTGACAGCTAAATAGTATAGGTTGTACATCTTTAGATCCATTAAGTTTTGCAATAACATTTCCTGTATCAGAACCTACTTTCTCACCAGCACCATCTATGTAAACTTCTAATCCTAAAGCTTTAAGTTCTTCTGAAATAAACTTTGCAAAATTGCCTTCTTTCTTAGTTGGGCTATCAATTTGTACATACTTTAAAAATTCATTAGTAACTCTTTCTTTATTTATCATCAATATTACCTCCTAATAAGTTGATGTAAAGCTTATCAACTTCTCTAGTATATCAATATAGTCAAATAAAGTAAATATTTTTACTTTGTTTTTAAACTATTTAAATTTATTTCATTATTTTTAATATCTCGAAAATAGGCATAAATTTCCTTAATTAAATTGTATTGGCTTAAAAAGTTAATATAATTTTTCTTAGCAACTTATTTTCAGTAGACTATTCTTCCAAGGAACAACTTAACCCCAAACTTTAAATCGAAAAATACAAGCTTAAATTTATGGTAGTCTAGAACCCGCATGATTACTACATCTTCTTATAAAGATATAAATATATTAAGATATAAATACCTATCTAAACATAATAATACCCTAAGAATTATTCCTAAGTCCTAGGGTATTTTAGTCAACCACTTTAATAGCTTTTATAAGTAAAATATTACTTTATCAAGTATTATTCCAGCAAATAAAATTGTAATATCAATAATCCCAAGTACATTGATAAAGTGGATTACTTTAAATTGTTCTTTCCATCCTTTTTTGTTTTCCAAGGGTCTTCTAGCATCTCTTTTAGCTATAAAGCCTGCGCATACAAACAATCCTAGTCCGCCAATAATGAATAAAGTATTTTTTACACTGTCCAAAGTAACGGCTAAATTTCTCTCATTAACCAAAACACTAAACAATCCTGATATAACCATTAGTATAATTGATGCAATTACCCCTGCTGTAAGTGATTTAATTATATCCTTCATAAGATCTATAATTTTATCCATTGCATTACCTTCCTATCACAAATTTATATACTTACTGAAGTCCCTATAACATAATTAGTCTTAATATAAGTGACATGCTACAAAGTGATTTGGCCCAACTTCCTTAAGTAATGGCATTTCTTCTGCACACCTTGGTGTAGCATATTTGCATCTCTTTTTAAATCTGCATCCTGCTGGAGGATTTATTGGACTTGGTACATCCCCTTCAAGCATAATTCTTTGTCTTGCTCTTTCTACATAAGGATCAGGAATTGGTATTGCAGACAAAAGTGCTTGAGTATATGGATGTAATGGGTTTTTATAGAGCTCTTTACTTTCTGTAAGTTCAGCCATTACTCCAAGATACATAACTGCAACTCTATCTGAAATATGCTTAACCATTGAAAGGTCGTGGGCTATAAATAAATAAGTTAATCCCATCTCCTTTTGTAAGTTCATAAGAAGATTTACAATTTGTGCTTGTATAGATACATCAAGAGCTGAAATTGGTTCATCACACATTATAAACTTTGGCTCAACAGCAAGGGCTCTTGCTATTCCTATTCTTTGCCTTTGACCACCAGAGAATTCGTGAACGAATCTGTTTGCATGCTCCTTATTAAGTCCTACTAGTTTCAATAAATCATTAATCTTTTCTGTTCTTTCTTTTGTATTCTTTGCAAGACCATGTATATCAATACCTTCTGCAATAATATCACCAACGGTCATTCTAGGATTTAGTGACGCATAAGGGTCCTGGAAAATCGTCTGAACTTCTTTAGAAAAAACTCTTTTTTCTTTTCCTGATAAGGTATGAACATCTTTCCCCTTATATATTACAGATCCTTCAGTTTTTGCATACATTCCTATAGCTGTTCTGCCACAGGTAGTTTTGCCACAGCCTGATTCTCCAACTAATCCTAAGGTTTCTCCCTCTCTTATAATAAAGCTTACATCATCAACAGCTTTCAATATTCCTTTTTTACCAATCTTGAAATATTTTTTTAGATTTTTCACTTCCATTACTACTGGATTATTGTTTTTGTCCATTATAGAGCACCCCCTACTTCAAAAGGTAAGTCTAACTTTGGAGCCATTGAATGATGAAGCCAACATGCTGCTTCATGTTCTTCTCCAAACTTGAAAGTTGGTGGTTCTTTAGTCAAGCAAACCTGCATACAGTATTGGCATCTTTGTGCAAAGCCACACCCCTTTGGAGGTGCTATTAAGTCAGGTGGTGTTCCATGAATTGAAACTAACTGTTCTTTTTCATCATTATCAAGTCTTGGAACTGCTTTTAAAAGCGCCCAAGTGTAAGGATGTTTGGGACTATAGAATATCTCTTCAAAGGTTCCCTTCTCAACTAACTTGCCCGCATACATAACGAATATTCTATTAGCAAGATCAGCTACTACCCCTAAATCATGAGTAATAAGTATAACTGAAGTTCCCATTTTCTGTTGGAGATTTTTTATTATATCAATAATTTGAGCTTGAATTGTTACATCTAAAGCTGTGGTTGGCTCATCTGCAATAAGTATGCTCGGATTACAAGCTAAAGCTATGGCAATCATAACTCTTTGTCTCATTCCTCCAGAAAACTGGTGAGGATATTGATGAACTCTTTTATCTGCATTTGGAATGCCAACTAGATCCAGCATTTTTATCGCTTCGTTTATAGCCTCATCCTTTTTCATTCCTCTATGAGCAATTAAGTTTTCCGCAATTTGCTTCCCAACCTTCATGGTAGGATTTAGAGCAGTCAAGGCATCTTGAAAAATCATGCTGCATTCTCCACCTCTAAACTCTTCCCACTGCTTTTCTGTATAGTCTAATAAATTTTTGCCGTTGAACATTATTTCGCTACCTTTTTTTACTTCCCCTGGAGGAGATTGAATAAGTCCCATTATGGCTTTAGACGTAACTGTTTTACCGCAACCAGATTCTCCAACTATAGCTATACACTCTCCCTTGTTTACATCAAAGGACATACCTCTAACAGATTGTACTTCACCAGCATAGGTATGATATGATACTTTTAAATTATTTACTACTAATTGTTTTTCCATAGTTCATTCCTCCTATTATTGACGAAGTCTTGGATCTAGTGCGTCTCTTAAACCATCTCCAAGCAAGTTAAAGGCTAAAACAGTTAAACAAAGTGCTACACAAGGGAATACTAACTGATAAGGGTAAAACTCCATAGCTTGTTGTCCATAGGATATTAATACACCCCAGCTGGTATTTGGAGGTTGAAGACCTATTCCTAAGAAGCTTAAAGATGCTTCACCAAAGATATATCCAGGTATACTTGAAGCAATATTTAATATAAGTATTCCAATGGTATTTGGAATTAAATGTTTAACTATAACTCTAGTAGGTGATGCTCCAAGAACTTGAGCTGCAAGTACATATTCACTTTCTCTAAGCTGCATCAACTGTCCTCTAATCATTCTGGCAGTTCCACACCAAGCAGTAATGGTTAATGCAATGATTAATGTAGGAATACTATTACCCAAAACTACCATCATAAGAATAGTTAATAGTAAATCAGGTACACTTGTGATTACTTCTATGACTCTCATCATAACTTCATCTACCCAGCCCCCGAAGTATGCCATTATTCCACCATAGAAACATCCAATAATTATTTGTATTGATGTAGCAATAATTCCAATGGCTATAGATATTCTTCCACCGAGCCAAATCCTAGAGAATAAATCTCTACCTAATAAGTCAGTTCCAAACCAATATTCACTGGAGGGTGATAAATTCTTTTTACTTGGATCCACTACTAGATATTCTTTACCACTAATATAAGGGCCTACTATAACCATAATGGTTAAAAAAATCAATAATCCTAAAGATGCCATTGCTACTGGGTTTTTCTTAAGCCTTCTCCACGCATCTTGGAAGTAAGTTATATTTGGTCTATTTATTATGTCTGCATCGGCATCATCGCAGCCGATAACATGAAACTCTTCTCTTTTTAACTCTTCCATTGTAAGCTCCCTCCTTTATTTCTTTCCACCGGTTATTCTTATTCTTGGGTCTACTATTGGATATAATAAGTCTGTAACAAATAAACACACTACATATATCGAAGTAAGTAGTATAGTTTCACCCATTAGTATCGATAGATCTTGGCCACTTACTGCTCCAATGTAATATAACCCAAGTCCTGGTATTGAAAATACTCTCTCAATAAAGAAGGATCCTGTTATACACATAGCAATTGTTAATGGAAGATTTGTTACTATTGGAATAAGTGAGTTTCTTAATATGTGCTTAAATATAATGCTTTTACTTGATAACCCCTTAGATTTTGCAGTTAAAATATAATCTTGGTTAATAACATCTAACATAGAAGTTTTTAAAAGTCTTGAGTATCCTGCTATATAACCAAAGCATCCTGATAACGTTGGAAGAACTGTATATTTCCATCCTCCAAACCATAAGTCTTTTCCTTTTGGCCACCCAATTACTGGGAACCAACCAAGATTTCCAGCAAAAACCTTTTGAAGGCCCAATGCAAAAACAAATGATGGGATTGAAATTAAAAGTATTGCAGTGGTTATAATTGAATAGTCAACCCAGGTCCCCCTTCTCATGGCTGCTAAAATTCCTAATAATACTCCAAGGCTTAGTCCTACTACCATTTGCTGTATTCCTAACCTTGCAGAAACTGGAAGTTTTTGTTTAATTATACTTGCCATGGTTTGTCCAGGATAAATAACGGATTGTCCAAAATCACCCTTCATTATTCCTGTCATTGTTTTAATGTATCTCTCACCTACTGGCTTATCAAGACCATATTTTTCATACATTGCTGCTTTAATGTTTGGTGGTAACTTTTGTACCTTTGGGGTAAGTGGATCCCCCGGTACTGCTTCTAACAAAAAGAATGTAGCAGAAGCTATTATAAAAAGTGTCAATACCATTTCTGCAAATCTTCTAATGGTATATCTAATCATGAAACTTCCTCCTTCTTTATTAATAATAAAATACTTGTTTTGATATAAGATTAAACTAGTTTTATCATTTCATAGTTTTTAAATAATGCACATGGTTCAAAATGAATCCATGTGCATATTGTTACTGCTATCTGCCCTCTGTGTAAGCCCATCTCCACTCATAAGTTGGTCCAAACTTAGGATACATGAAATCTTTAACATAGTTTTGTAAGAATCTTCTTGTGTCTCCATAATAAAGTGGAGCAAAAGCTGCATCTTCCTTAACTAATATTTCTTCCATTCTTTGATATGCTTTTAATCTCTTAGCAGGATCTACTTCCTTGTCAAGATCATTTACAAGCTTATCAAACTCTTCATTTTTAAACTTAAGTCCATTGTTTCCACTGTTTGATACCCACATATCTAGGAAGTTAATTGGATCATCAAAGTCTCCAACCCAACCATAAGTTATAATATCAAACTTCATGTCATCTACAGCTTGTTTCCAAAGAGTGTAGTTTCCTAGAACTTCCATTTGAAGATCTATTCCCAAATTCTTTTCGAATTGTTGCTCCCACCACTCTTGAGATTGTTTAGAAGCTGCAGTATCTCCGTAAGTTACAAACTTAACTTTTATATTTTTTAAGTCACTAGTATCCTTTCCTAACTCCTTAAGTCCTTCTTTAAGTAAAGCTTGTATCTTTTCTGGTTTATTAACATAATCAGTTGCCATATCTTTTAATGGCTCTTTTGTCACTGTTCTATACATATCTTTATTGGAATGTAAAGCCTTTGGAATCCATCCATAAGCAGGAGTATATCTTCCAAGTAATGTTTTTAGATATTCTTCCCTATCAAATGCCATTGAGAAAGCTAATCTTACCTTTTTATTGTTCATTATTCCACTTGGTCCACCCTCATTGTTAAAGCCTACATAGTTCGATGATGCTGTATCACCTACACCGGCAACGAACTCACCCTTTTTAGCTTTTTCTGTCCACTTCTCGATATATTCTTGTCTTGCGCCAGTAACGTCTAGTTCTTTTGATTCAAATAATTGTGCTTGAGTTGAGAATTCTTGTATATCATTCATCTCTACCCTTTGAATATAAACATTTTGAGCGTCCCAATAATCTGTGTTCTTTTCAAAGGAAATACTGTTATTTCTTACCCAATCTTTAATTTTATATGGTCCACAATAAACTTGTTTTGTATGATCTGTATTCCAGTTTTCTCCACCTTTTTGGATAACATCAAGTCTGATTGGGAAGAAAGCTGTAAAGTTTAATTTCTTTTCAAAATAAGGAGTAGGTCTGTCAAGAGTTATTTGTAAAGTCTTATCATCTTTAGCAACAACTCCAACATCCTCTTTCTTTCCTGTGCCTTCATTAAATGCTTTGGCACCTTTTATTTCATAAACAAAGTATGCATATGGGAAAGCTTTATCTTTATCAAGCAATCTTAAGAATGAATCTACATAATGCTGTGCTGTAACTGGCACTCCATCACTCCATTTATTATTTTCTCTTAAATGGAAAGTCCAAACCAAACCATCTGGAGAAACTTCCCAGCTTTTTGCTCCAGCTGGTTCCATTTTATCTTCATCATTTACAACTTTAACTCTTGCTAGACCTTCTTGTGTTGCGTTGATTATTGTAAAGGAGTCCACATCTGAAGCCTCATTTGGGTCTAATGTACTTGGTTCAATAAAAACTAATTTCAAGAATTGATCTGCATCCTTTTTTACTGTTTCAGAAGGTTTTGGTGCATCTGTACCTGGGTTTTGTGCTGGTTCTGGGTTCTTATCCTTACAGCCTACAAATGCAAAAGCAGATGTACCAACCATAGTTGCAACTAGCAATGAGCTAAGCCACTTTTTTGATTTCATTTTTTTACCCCCTTATAATTTTAAAAAAATATATATTATAACCCTTAGTTTATTAAGAGCTACATACTTTAAGATTTTTAATAACTCTTAAGTAATCTCTTTCCGTCTAAACTTTGCTACCATAGTTAATAATATTTTAATAGGAATTAAAATATTACTTTTTTATTTGGTATTAAAACTTTTTATTTAGAAATCTTCATTTTTAGTCATAAGTTCATAAACTTTTATTCTAAATTAACCTAATTAACGTAAAAAGCTGTTTAGAGTAAGAATCCTTATAATAAGGTTTCTCGCTTCTAAACAGCTTAAATAATTTAAAATATCCAATTCATGAAACAAAATTTATAGTTGATTTAAATTTTTCATGGTAGTTTTCTATTAATTTTAAGGTATAGAAAATTATTTTTTAAAACTCACTAATTATATAAAATACTTATCAATGATTTTTTCCGCAATTCTTCTTTGAGTATTTGCAGAATGTACTAAGGTAAGCACTGTTAAAAGTAAACTTTCATAATCTTTATTATTGCCTTGGTTTCCCACTTCTTCTACTTCATTTATAATCTTACTAAGTACTTCTTCTTCATTTCTTACTTGTTCCTTTTTAATTTTAAGGAAGTTACTGTATAGAGAGGCTAAATCTATTTGCGCCTTTTCCTCTTGTTGGAGATTACTCACTATGTTATTAAACAGTACCTTTATATCACTTATAGATAGACTTTGCTTTAAATTATAAATAAGTATCATTAAAATCACATGATTTCTGCTATATTTTTTATTTTTAACTGGCATTAAAAGTTTGTCTTTAGTGTAGTTATTAATCATCGTCTTAGTTAAAAGCTTATCTTCCTTATTTCTTTTAGAATTAGAAAGAGTATTTTCAAATAGTTGTATCACTTGATCCATATATAAGTCTAATTGTGGTATATCAATTAACTCAATATCTTCTTCAAGATTTAATACATTTAAAATTTCTATCAATTCTTCTTTATTAAATTCCATAATATTACCTCTTGTATTTTTTAGTTTATACTTCTTTTTTCATTAACATATTTATTCTCTCATTTGCACCATTAATAATTTCCTCTGGATAGCCAATATATTTTAATAGTTTAATCGCATTTCTTGTAGGTGAAACCCCTAATTTTATAGTGTAATCAAACTTTAACCCTTCTTTATCATCCACATCCTCACTAAAATAGTAGCAATCATAATTATCATTAGCTATTTCAGTAAGTTCTAAGTCATGAGTTGCTACCAGTGCTAGAGCATTTTTCCGAGAAATATACTTTAGTATTTCTTCTGAAGCACTTATTCTCTCCACAGGATTAGTACCTCTAAAAATTTCATCAATCATTGTTAATGTAGGAAATTTCTCCTCAAAAGAATTTAAAATTCTAAGAAGTGCCTCAGCTTCTCCCAAATAATAGCTTTTTCCATTTTTCACACTATCCTCCGGGCTTAAGGAGGTTAGTATTTTGAAAAAGTTTCCCCTATATTCTTTAGCTAAAGTGGTGTATATGGTTTGAGCTAACAATGCATTTAAGGCCACTGTTCTTAAAAAGGTAGACTTACCTGACATATTGGATCCTGTTAGGATAATACCGCTTTTATCTAAATTTATAGAATTAGGAACTGCTTCATCTATTAATGGATGTACTGCCTCCTTTAAAATAAGTTCACGGTGATCTTCTTCAAATTTAGGAGTAGAGTAATTCTTTATTCTTTCTCTATAAGCGGCTATAGATATTAAGCTATCTATTTCACCAACAACTCTGTAGATTTTTTTGATATTCTCATTATAGTCATATATTTTATGAATAGCTTTATAATATGACCGTAACTTTGCTAAAAATAAGATGCTTACATAATCCCCCAATACGTCTAAGCCCTCAACCCTGCCAATAATATCTGAATGCTTATCAATATCTTTTATCTCTTTTAGATTCAAGCTAATTTCAGCTACAAAACTTTTTAATACTTCATTATTTCCTTTTGCTATGTCCTTACTAACAGCAATAAGCCTGCCAAGATAAGCAATAGAATTAACTCCATCAACAATATTATTGCCAACCTTATATTGTATATAGCTATTAATTAAGTATATTATCATAAGAGGTAATAATATTTGCAAACCATAAACAAAGTAAAAGGGTAAGATTACAAGTGGTATTATACCTAAAATATCATAAACAAATTTAAATCTTGTATCTACCTTTTCATGATTAAAAAGTTCTAAAATGTCTCCCTGTCGCTGTATTCCTAAGCCTAATAGAGAAACTTGCAAATTCTCTCTCTCCGTTGTGTTATTTTGAAAATACTCGATGACTGCGTTTCGTTCCCTTAATTCATCCTCCTTGAATAAAGGGTTCCTCAAAACACTATATAACACATGCTGTCCTGGAGTAGTAATGCTATTATCAATTTTTAAAAACACATCATCCATATCTAAGTCTGTCCAAGTTTGGTCATCAACAAAATAAGTATTCTTCTTTTCTTCATTTGTAAGAGTAAAGTATTTTTTTATATACTCCAAATTAACTTTTCTTTTTATGGTGTTTGGCCAGTTTTCCTTAAGGAATATAATATTATTAAGCCTTTTATTTTTTTTATGAAAATAGTAGGCTAGAATGGCTGAAATTAATGCTGCCATCCCAGTAAAATAATAATTTAAGCTACTTATTTCCTTATCCAGTATTGCATAGGTAGCCACCCCCCCAATAAAAGTAAATCCAATAAGTACCTGTGATACTACTTTGCAAAATTGCGCTTTCTTTCTCATATAAATCCTCTCTTTCAAAACCACCCTTTTTAGCTCTAACAATAATATTTATTAGTTTTTTATAGATATTTTATCTATTGACGAAAAAACAAATTTAAATCTAGATACATAATTATTATAGTGCATAAATTTAACATTTCAAATGGTTATTTCTCTAATGAAATTTGATTTTATGATTTAGATGGATTACTTAAGGAATATTTTGTATAATAATCTATGTAAGAAGTTATCACGGAATCTGAAAATAAATAGCAATTCAAAGATGTGAAGGATATTTTGAGTTCACAAGCAAGCTTGTGCTGACAAGGAACCTATTGACGCAGTATATCTCAAAATAGATAACCATACTGACTTGTTTATTCTTTTGAAGATGCTTAATTCTAAAATTAGTTAAGAATATAGAGTAAAACTCTAAATTCTTAACCCAACTGGGGGTTTAATCACATGTCAAAATTTCAAACACAAGACCTAATAAAAACTTCTATGCTATTAGCAATTGCTATAGTTATTCAAGTTTTAGGAAGAAACTTTCCTCAAATAAATCAATTCTTCGTTGGACCTATAATAAACTCAATTTTAATTCTAACAACCATATTATGTGGCTTAAAATGGGGAATCTGTACAGGTGCTCTAACACCTATACTTGCCTGGTTAGTAGGACAACTACTTCCTCCTATGGCTCCTTTTATTCCCTTCATAGTTATGGGCAATATAATTTATGTGATATTATTTGCTTCTGTTTCTAAAATTAGATACGGAAGTTATCTAGGTATCCTATTAGGCTCTTTTGGTAAGTATTTATTTCTTAGCCTTTCAGCCTCTAAGCTAGTCACTCTATTAGGAGTTAACATTCCTGCTAAGGTATTAGCAAAGCTTACAATAATGATGAGTACTCCTCAACTGATAACTGGGCTTGCTGGAGGTATTTTAGCTTTAATACTTGCCTCAATTCTTTCTAAAAGAAAGGTATTTAGTAATAACTTATATCAGTAATTCTTACTATAAAAAAGATGTAGATCTATGTTAGAACTACATCTTCTTTGATATATTAAATCTATTAACTGGATTTTCAAAAGTACAAGGGACCTTTTATCATCAAAACAAAGTCAACTGTTCCTCTTCGTTGGTTTTCAAAGAAGTTAAGGAAACTCCAATTAGCCTTACTTCCTCCTTTAACTCTAAAACTTCAAGTATTCTCCATGCTGCCTCAAAAATATCCCTTTTTGAATATATGTACTTATTTAAAGTCTTACTTTTGGTATGATTTTGGAAAGAGGCAGTTTTTAATTTTAGTATAACTGTTTTCCCACTTAAATTATTTTCTAATAAGTACTCTTCAATGTCTTGTGCAAAATCTTCTATATATATTTTCAAATCTTCCTTTTCTTGGGTGTTTCTCTTAAGGGTGGTTTCTCTTCCAACAGACTTTCTTTCTCTATAAACTGTGACTTCACGGCTATCCTCTCCCCTGATCCTATTATATATTTCCCCACCAAATTTTCCAAAGTAATCATAAAATAGCTCTCTAGGCAGATTATAAAGTTGCTCTACATTGAATATGCCAATATTATTTAATTTTTTTACCGATTTTTCTCCAAGTCCATGAACTTTTTTTAAAGGTAATGGAAATAAAATCTTAGGCACCATGTCTCTAGTTATAATTTTTAATCCATTTGGTTTGTTCCAATCTGATGCTAGTTTTGCCAAAAACTTATTGTAAGAAATTCCAATGGAAATAGTAAGTCCTAGTTTTTTTCTAACCATATACTTTATCCTGGAGGCAATGACTTCTGGCCTTTCTTTTAAATAGGTAATATCTAAATAAGCCTCATCAATACTAACAGGCTCTACTTTATCCGTGATTGAGTATAAAATTTTAAATACCTCATTAGAAATTTCCTCATATCTATAATGCCTTGGATGTATAAAAATTCCATGAGGGCATTTTTCTTTTGCTATATATGTTGGCATGGCAGATTTTACTCCAAACTTTCTGGCTTCATAAGAGCAAGTAGCTACAACTCCCCTTTCAGAAGTTCCCCCAACTATAACAGCCTTACCTTTGAGGGTTGGGTCATCTATAACTTCTACTGCTGCAAAAAAAGCATCCATATCTACATGTAGAATTACTTTATCCAAAGCTCCTCTCTCCTAACTATAAATATACTTCATATAATTTTACTATTACTTTTAGTTACTTATCAAGTTTATTAAATAATAAAGATTTTAAAGGAATACTAAAGTTATAATTATTGCCCTCTTCATTAATTCATTTTAAATTTAAATCAAAGTTTTATTTATATTCAAAATCTACTACTTTCCTTAGACATTTTTAAAGGTATGAAAATAAGATTGAATTATAAAAGTCCAAAAAACATATAAATCCCTGAAAAAACACATACTAAAGTATAAATATTCATCATAGGAGGCTGTATTTCTACTGTATCCCAATGAATATTATCATTTTATTATACCTAAATATTATTTTAATTGAAGTAACTCTTATGAATTTGTATTTTCATATATAAATGGCATACAAAAATAAACAATAGGAGAAGTGGTTGTTATGAGAGAAATTTTAAAAGCTTTTTGGAGTGCTTTAACTAACTTAAATGAGAAAGAATATATGAAAAGTGTTATTGCCTATAATTGTGCCCCAACGATAAAAGGTCTTAAAGCTGCTAGTACTGTAACCTTATGTGACTATGATAGAAATATGAAAAATAATTGGAGACTTTATAAGGAAGAAATTCTAAAAGAATTAAGTATAAAATCCATTGAGCTTAGAGAGACCAAGGATTATATCGCAATATTATTTTACGATGAAAGATTGCTATACAATAAGCTAAAAAAAGAAGACATTACCTGCTTTCTCTCTGACTACGGCTATAAACCTGGTTCCTCTCTAGATCAGTATCTTTATACTTTAAAAAGAAGATATGAGGCTATGAATTGTCCCCATGAACTAGGAATTTTTCTAGATTTTCCTCTTAAAGATGTGAAAACTTTTATTGATAATCCCAATGAACCCTACCTTTTATGTGGTTATTGGAAAGTATACCATAATGAAACTTCTGCTTTAAGAACATTTAAAAGTTTTGATGAAGCAAAGTTGGAAATAATAGGAAGAGTTTTCAGAGACAATTTACTGTTAAAAGAAACTTTGTTAACCTAAGTCTAGGACATTTTTCTATAAGAACTTGATTTAGCCATTATTAAAAAAGGCAGTAAGATTAACTCTTGCTGCCTGTTATACTTCATGAGTTTGCTAGAATAATTGATTTTTACTCATAATATAATCTTCTATAATTTATATTTAAACTAAACACTATCAACTATAATTCAAGTTAAACTTCAACATTTAATATTTCTTATTAAGTCATTATCCTTTTCTACTATTTATTTAAAGCATTTTCTATTATAGCAACGCTACAATTATCTCCATTCACCTGTGCCTCAACTCCTAAAGGTATAGTAAGTTTAGGATTACAGTGCCCAGCCATAACATTATATATTGTTGGCTTATTCGCTGGAACTATGATATCTTTAAACACCTGCATAAGAGAAAGCCCATAATCCTTGTGCTCAGGTTCGCAATCCCTAAAATCACCTAAAATTATTCCATTGCAGTCTTCAAACTTTCCTGCTAACTTTAGTTGTGTAAGCATTCTATCAATAGCATAGGTATATTCTCCTATATCCTCTATTAAAAGAATTTTCCCCTTGGTGTTAATTTCAAAAGGAGTTCCCATGGTGCTAGCTATTAGTGATAGATTTCCACCTACAATTTTTCCTTGGGCAGTTCCAGGGTTTAGGCTTTTAATTTCAACCCCACTAGGATTTGAAAGATTTCCTAGAGGCTCAGTTGAAGTAATTGCCTTCAAATAACTTTCCTTAGAAAAGCTATCAAAATCATCTATCATATCAGATACAGTCATAGGACCATGAAAGGTCACTAAGTTACAAATTTGATTTAATGCAATATGAATAGCTGTTATGTCACTATATCCCAGAAATATCTTTGGATTTTTTCTTATGTTATCATAATCAAGCATATCTAATATTCTTGGAGTTCCATATCCTCCTCTAATGCAAAATATTCCTTGGATGCTTTTATCCCAAAACATTTTATTTATATCTCTAGCCCTCACCTCATCACTGCCTGATAGATGACCATACCTATCCCTACAACTATCTCCTACCTCAACTTTAAAACCTTGTTCTTCTAGAACTTTTACTGATTTTTCTATACTGTCTAGGTTTCTTGTTGGACTTGATGGTGCCACAATTCCTACTGTATCACCATTTTTTAATGGTCTGGGTTTTATCACGTTATCACAACCTTTATAATCATATAATATAAAAATGCAAACAGGTAAAAAGTAAGGCAGCATGGTTAAAAAGTATAGTTGAAGTTTTCCTATAATTACAGTCAATAATCATGAATAGCGGATTAGTTATAAATAATTCCTTGATCTTTTTCCGTAACTTCTACCTTTTGGCTTTCACTTCTTATTTCGTCAATAAATTACCATTTTCTATTAGTTAACTGCAAAAAATATAAATTTTAAAACATCCATATAATCTTTTGCTTCATAACCAATAGTTTTTGCATCAATATGCCTTGCTCCAGGATAGAAACCACCTTTATATGCTGTAAAATGATCCTTAAACTTAACTTCCACTTTAAATTCCTTAGGAAGCTCTATAATATTTTTTGTTAAATCACCTTTAAATACTTCACTTACTTCTTCTTTAATTCTTTTTACTGCTAGATTTGGGTGAATTGAAATAGATCCTTGCCCAATTCCCTCACTCACAGCCACAGTTCTAATATTTTCATTTAGTTTTTTTACTGATTCACAAAGTTTCTTATCCCCACTTAAAAATAATACTGGAACTTTAAAGTAAGCAGCTGTATAAGCATTTATTAAAAACTCACTAGCCACTTCTCCATTGATACGCATGTGTTGAATACTTCCGTTTAAGGTGTGTGATAGGGGATTACCATTTTCTCCGGCAGCTGAATGATAGCCAGTAAAAATTACACCTTGAAAAGATTCATCTAACCCGGCCATCATAATCAGTGGATTTCTTGCCCACCCTCGCATAATTTTAATATTTTCTGGCAGTTTTAATGGATTAATATTTCTTGCTGGCCCATGAGCATCTTTTATAAAAATTTCATCTACTCCACCTTCTATAGCACCCTCACAAGCTGCATTAACTTCCCTAGTCATTTGTTCGCAAAAATATTTACTGAATTCCTTATCAATTTCTGTTTCATCCCAATTTACAACTCCAGCGGTTCCTTCAATGTCTGCGCTAATAAATACCTTCATAACTATCCCTCCCATAGAACTTTTTAATTCTTTAAATCCTTTGAATATACATTAAACCTAAAATCATTTCTTCTCTAGAAGCCTAAGAGCTATTAAAGTATGAGTGAGAACTCCTAGTGGAAGACAATCCTCATCAATATCAAAGCATTCATTATGAAGAGGTGCGGTAATATTCTTTTCTGCATTTCCGCAGCCTAAATGGTAAAAAGCTCCTTTTGCTGCATCAATAAAATAAGAAAAATCCTCTACTCCTAGACTTGGCATTTCCTTAATTACTAATGCCTCCTCCCCAAAATTCTCTTTGATAGTATTAATTATTTCCTCCACAACCTCTTCAGAATTAATTAGTGCTGCATAGCCCTCTTCAATTTCCACTTTACCTTCTCCGCCAAAAGACTCGGCAACATTTTTAACTATAGCTTTAATTCTCTCTTTTACTCTAATTCGCGTATTAGGGCTAATAGTTCTTAAGGTTCCTGTAATATGCACTTCATCAGCAATTACATTTCCTTTTACCCCACCTTTTATAGTACCTAAGGTTAATACTGCTGAATCTAATGGAGACACATTGCGACTCACAATATTCTGAAGTGCTGTAATTACCTGACCTGCAATTGCTATGGCATCAACACCTAAATCAGGATATGCTCCATGGGCTTGCCTGCCTTTTATAGCTATACTTATTCCATCACTTGCACCATTTAGAGGCCCATACTTGGTTTCTATAATTCCGCATGGATGATTTGGCATTACATGAAGTCCAATTACATAGTCAACTTTTGGATTTTCCATACATCCAGCTTTAACCATTCTGTCTGCTCCTCCAACAGTTTCTTCTGCTGGCTGAAACAGTAGCTTTATGTTCCCATGGAGCTCCTGTTTAATACTACTTAAAATTTTCCCTGCACCTAGTAGTATAGTGGTATGGGCATCATGACCACAGGCATGCATAACTCCATGATTTTTAGATTTATAAACTACATCATTCTTTTCTAATATGGGAAGCGCATCCATGTCAGCTCTTATAGCAATAGTTTTTCCTGGAAACCTTCCACGAATAATTCCTACCACGGAGGTTTGACCTTCATAGGTCTCATATTCAATATTCATATCATCTAAGTATTTTTTTATCATAGTACTAGTTCTATTTTCTTCTAACCCCAGCTCGGGATACATGTGTAAGTCCCTTCTTATGGAAACAAGCCAATCCTTCATATTAATTATTTCATTTCTTAAGTCATCGATTCTCATTCCATGCCCCCTAAATTTATTTAGTCTAATACATAATCTACTATGTGAGAGATGTTTCCATCTTTTATATATACTCTTGGAACCCTTCTACTTATTACACTTAAAATCTCATTTCTATTGGTGTTGCATTTTTCAGCAACTTCTATAATGTCAATAGAATTTCTCCCCTGCCCTCCTAGAAGAATTACCTCGTCTCCTACATTTACACCTTCAACATGAGTTAAATCTATCATAGTTTGATCCATACATATCTTCCCTATGGCCTTAGCTTTTTCTCCACCTATCATAACCTCACCACTATTTGAAAGGCATCTCATATACCCATCTGCATAACCTACAGGCAAGGTGGCAATCTTAGATTTTTTTTCCGCAATAAACGAAAAGTCATAACCAACCCCCTCGCCCTTTTCTATATTCTTTATATGGGCTACTTTTGTTTTAAAAGTTAATGCAATTCTTAAGTCAACAGCTTCATCTGTAACTCCTGTTGGCCTCATTCCGTACAAAAAAGCTCCAAGTCTTATCATATCCATATGATATTCAGGGTATCTTACCATGCCTATACTATCGCAAATGTGTTTTACTGGTATACTGATACTTTGTTCTTCTAATTCTTTAATTACCTTTTGAAATAACCTATATTGCTTTTCATCCTCCATTCTATTTACTAAAGCTAAATGAGTAAATATGCCTTCAACATATAAATTTTTCATATTATAAATAGTTTGAATAGCATACTTTAAATTTTCACTCCATTTTAACCCTAATCGATTAAATCCTGTATCAATTTTTACATGTACCTTTGCAATTACACCTAGAGCTGATGCTATGTTAGATATTTTTTCTCCTTGAGAAATACTAAAAATAGTTAAAGTGATTTTATTTTCCACAGCTATAGAAAGATATTCATCTGCAGTATATCCCATTACAAGTATCGGTACTTCTTTAAATACTCTTCTAAGTTCTAAGGCTTCTGATAAACATGCTACAGCTAAATAATCTACCCCACTTTCTATAAGTACTTTTGCAACACCTATAGCTCCATGTCCATAGGCATTGGCCTTTAATACTGCAGCTATTTTAGTTTCCTTAGATACAATTTTTTTAGCTTGGTTAAAATTCCAAATTAAATTATCCAAATTTATTTCTACCCAAGTATCTCTAAATCTTGTAGGTACATTCTTTTTTAACACTAAAAATCCCCTGCCTTTTACTATAAAACCAAGGTTTTATTCATTGAAGATGTCTTAGTCTCTAAGTTAATGTAATTATAATAAACACCTTTAGTTTAATTATATTAACTTAAGTGCTAATATATAATATTTAAAAAAGAAAAAGGAAGGTTTCCCTTCCTTAAATCATTGGTTGCTGACTATTCATAGACCAACCTTCATTTTTTATATCCAACAAGTCTATTGTATCAGTATTTATTTGCACAGGCTTTAATTTCTTTATAATACCAAAGGGTTCTTTTAAAGAAAGCTTATCTCCTCTCCCTGAAATAAGCCAAAGAGTTGTATACCCTGATGGCATTATGCTTAATTTTTCTTCCCCCTTACCATCCGTAAAATATATTAAAATGTTGGCATCTGTACTGTTGATATACTTAAAAACCGGTGTAAACTTTGTTCCTCCCCCTGTAATTATTCTCTCCTTTAAGTCCTTAATTCCTTTTACCTTATATACTCTTCTAATTTCAGTATCACATTCTACAATGGTAATTTCATGATTGTAGTTTTTAACTATATTTAATACTTCCTTCATAGCTTGATTAAATTCTTCATCACTAATACTTCCGCTTATGTCAATCGCTACAGTTATTTGGGCTACATGACTTCTAAGTTCCCCTCTTAAATCTAACCTATTAGGCTGACGCCTATTTCTTCTAGTAATAGTTTTCTTCTTTTTGCTTTCTAAAGTTCCTATAAGTTTTTTTAAATATATATTCCAGGGTATTTCTCCCTTTTCCCTATTTAAATCTTCAAGCATTGAGCTTAAATACACTGGTATAGTCCCTTTTATTGCCTCACTTGCAAATTTTTCTGTAAACTCTTGAAGTGTTTTATCATCTATGTCCTTAATTTCTCTCCACTGATCATGAGTTTTAGCTAAGTCATACTCCTTTTCAATGCCACTTTCCTCCCTCTCCTCTGTTTCACTGTCCTCCTCAAGATTCAATTCTCTCTGAATTCTCTCAGCATAGTACTCCAAGGGATTATAAGGTTTTAAATTCAATTTATAATGAGAATTCACCCACTCTATGGTAGTGGCATATGGTGGCAAGTAATTTAAATATTGATTTGCTACAATATCCATTGCCATGTTGATTACTAAATTACTATAAGTTCCTTTTAAACCCTTTGCTCGAATTAGGTGCAGGGCTATCACATGGTGAATTTCATGTTTTATGGTGCTTAACATCTGCTCCATGGTAAGACTTAGGTATATAAAAGGGTTAAAAGCAATGACATACTTCGCTCCTTTAAAGGTAACAGAAGTAGGAGATGCTATATCATATTTTATTTCTCTGGTCATTTGAAGAAGAAAATGACCATAAAAGTTTTCCCTGTCTTCCATTAACATAAAGCTAACCATATTAATAAGACTTAAGAATCTGCCTTGAAAATCCATAGGGATTTCTTCTAAGGTCTGTACCTCTGAAATAACTTCATAAAGTTCTTCTCTTAAAATCTGAAAATTACTTCCCATTAGTCCACCTAACCTTTAATCTCGTCATAGGCTGCAAAATACATATTTATAAACTCTTCCTTCTCTAGGGATAAATTATAAACATTATTATAGCTCAATTTCATATCTTGCATTAATGCAAGTCTTAAATCTATAGGATAAAGCTTTAAAAAATCAATTAGCCTTTCTATATAAACTTCAATCAGGGATTCCTTTTCTAAAATATGAAGAAGATTTTTAGCCGTTAAATATAATCTAGTGTGACTTTCTTCTTTTATTCTTAATTCTAATTCCTTTGATATTTCTTCGTTGCTAAAAACTTCTTCAAATGCAATTAAAGGCTTATTGTTGGAATCAATAAAAGAAATAAATTCTTGAGCTATTTTATTGCCCACATTTCCTGCAACAATATTTAGCAATATTCTCTTAGGTATATTATTTTCATTTTCCATATATAGTTTAAAAACCTTTGATACTCTCTCATAACTTCTTGGGGTAGCCTTAGTATTAGTTCCCTTTTCTGTGCTATGGAGGTATTCAGGAAAAGTAGCTATAAACTCTATAACTTTTTCTTCTAGGCCACTTTCAACTGCCCATTGAAGCCAGGTCTTAACATCACTGTCCATATAAAGCCAAACAAATCTATTCTCTTGAGCAGAATCCATATCCACTACTTGATAATCAAAGTCGTCGCCATATTTACTAGAAGGATTCATTGCAGCTAAAATTTTTACTCTAGGACTCAATTCATAGCCATTAATTTCTCTATTTAATATAAGATTCATCAGCTCCTGCTGCACTGTATGCTCACAACGATTAATCTCATCAATGAATAATAAAACTTCTTTTTCTTTTTTTATAAGCTCCTCAATTTCTTGAAGTTTTGTATGAACAGCATAAACTGTTCTTTTTTTGTTTATAAGGATTCCTTCTGCATTCTTAACAGTATAATCCTCTATAGTTGGAAGTCCACCAATTTCACCCTCTTTAAGTAAATTCCCATCTATTACAACTAAACTCCACTCGTGTTTCTTTGCAAGTTCTTTAGCCAGGGCGGTTTTGCCAATTCCGCTTTCCCCAACTATCAAAGGCACATCCTTGGTTTCTATAATAAGTTCTGCACTAACTAATGTATCATTAAAGTTCATATGGTTTCTTTAAGCAGGTATTCCCCCTTAAAGCTTCACTTCCTTCCTCTTTTTGTTACTTTCATGGTACCATGGTTATCTCTCAACGTTTTAACTATTACTAGGTTTTTATAAAATTAATTGGTCCTATATAATAGTTAACATAATGGAATTACTTCCTTTTAATGTACTGTTAACTTTTCATCTACAGTAATTTTTTTTGCCTCTCTGCTTCCAAATTTATAAATAAAAAGAACCTTATCCATAGAAATATTGCCTTGGTTTTCGCTAATACTTTTACAATTGATATAGGCTCTAACATACTTTTCACAGACCTTTTCACTAGATAGTACTTCCTTTAATGCAGCTTCTACTTTTTCCTTAGAAATGTCATTATTAAAATACTTCATCACTAGTGGATTAGCTTTTAGCAGTAGTATTTTTTTATTCTCATCTAGATTTGTTATAAACTTAATAGCCGCCTCATTTTCTTTCACAGCAAGAATTTCTGCATTCAAAGTTGGTTTGTCTATATATCTTAAAGCTTCATAATTTATGGTTATGGCAAGTAACTGTAGTTCTTCTGCTGGACTTTTTATATATTTTATAGAGTCATAATCCTTTTCAATAGCCAATTTTTGAAGTTCCAAAGTTGGGTTTATAGCATATCTTATTGCCCATCCCTTTTGCTCTAAGGCAATTTTTATCAAGTCCTCAGAGGGATCTTTAAAGTACTGTAGAGTATTCCAAGCCTGGGTTACTGCATATTTTTTCATCTCATAGCTAGGGTTTTGTATAAATTCAATAGCTCTAATGCTACTTTTTATGGCTACCTCTTTCATTTCCTCAGTAGGGTTTTCAATATACCTTATCATAGTCCCATCTCTTTTAACTGCTGCTAGCTTTACCTTTTCACTAGGACTCTGCAAACTTTTTATGATAATGGGGTTGGTTTCTATTATCTCAATCAACTTATCCTCTGTCATAAGTCCACACCTCATTTTTAATTATATTAAGTAGTTAATAATAATTATTCTTACCATTTAATTATAAAGCTTTTAATTATAACCAACAAGTTAGTTTGCTCATTTTTAATTAATATAAAAATTATGATACTTTAATAATTATCACAGTTTTAGTCAAACTTAGTTTATAAGAGGTTGTATAAATATCCTCTTTCAAATTATACTTGAACCCCAATATTACCAGCATATAAAAGGTTGACTTAATGGTTTTATCAACTTTATTTGCAACAAATTATATGTTCATGGTTTTATTAATGCTTTTCTATGATATATAAAATAAGTTATAATATTACTTATGTGTTTATACTGATAATTAAGGTTACAAATAAATATTATAATAATAAATAAACAAATTTAATTTAATATAGAACCTGTAGGTATAAATAAGTATATAATAATCATTAATAACGCCTTTAATTTTATTATTTATTTGCTTATTGAAATTATTGATTTTTAATAAAGCTAATATTCCATGAAAATATATCATATAAGGAGGGTTACTATGAGCTATATAATATTTGATTTGGAATTTAACCACCCCTCTAAATCGCAGGATGAAGAACAAAATAAAATAAATAAAAGGTTTCCTTTTGAAATAATTCAAATTGGTGGATTAAAATTGGATAGTGATTTTAATACCATAGCTACCTTTGATAAATTAATTAAACCCGAAGCCTACACTGATATTAAGCCCTATATACAAGAGATAACTGGTCTTACATCAGAATTATTAAGTACTGAAAATAATTTTAAAGAATTATATTTAAGTTTATATGATTTCATGAAGGGTGATAACATATTATGTGTATGGGGTGCTTCTGACATCAAAGAGTTATTTAGAAATTTTAAATATCATAACCTAGATCACAGTGATATTTCAAAGCAATACATTGATATACAACACTATGCCTCTAAGTATTTTAATTACCCGAAAGGTACAAACATTGGTCTTAGTAAAGCCGTTGAACTTTTGAATATTCCTATAAAAGAGGAATTTCATAATGCTTTTAATGATGCCTATTACACTGCAGAGGTATTCAAAAAGATTTACAAAAAAGAATATCAACCTAAGACCTATAATTTAAATAAAACTAAATCAGCTAGGGAAGAAGTTCAACGTACTAAGCTAGATACTAATAAATTGCTTAAACAATTTGAAAAGATGTTCAATCGTGAACTCACCAAAGAGGAACAATCAATGATTAAGCTAGCCTATAACATGGGAAATACTAACCAATTTCAGGTCCAAAAAAAGAAAAGTTGAAGCTTTTAAGTTTCAACTTTTTCTTTATATTCATATTTCTAGTTTACAGCTCATATAACAAATTTCATATTGAACAAGCTTAAAACATTATTCTTGAAATCTAATAGATTCAACATTGGTAAAAATAAAGTTATTAAAATCCCCTGTACCTACTTTACCCTTGTATAAAACTGTACCCTTTTCTAAATCAACTACTGAAACTATCATTTTGGGTCCCTTTGCATCATTAACCTCATAAGCACTATATAGCTTACCATTTTCTATTACTGCATGTTGAAGCCTTATAGCATTACCACTTCTAACCTTATCATTTTCATCAATAAACTTCACATCTGTTGATTGAACAAAGTCTAAGTTGTTTTTATAGAATTTAGTGAGTTTTCCAAACTCCCCATCTACCAAATAAATATAGTCTCCACTACTTATTAACCTAGTTCCTTCAAAGCTTACAGTGGTATCCACAGCCTTTTTAGTAACCTCTTTGGTTTTTAAATCATATACCCATAATTTTTCCTTAGCATACTTTTTAACTTCTTCCTCTGATAAGTTATCCCCTTTAGCTCCCTGAGGATACATTGCCATAATAAGTCTATCATTTTCTAATAAATAACCACAAATTGTTTGTCTGATATTTCTAGTTTCACTAAGCTTCACAAGTCCATGACTTTGTTGCTTATTTACTAGATTTATATCATATACAAGCAAATTACTTTCTTCCCCATTATTGTCATAGGTGGTATTTGTCATTAAAATTACAGCTTTACCCTCCACAAGTCTTATGCTACTAAGTCCCATAGTATTCTTTGTTTGTCCATCAGTTTCCAACTTTATGTTATTAGTTTTATTTGTATTCTTATCTTTTAAGTGTAAGACATAATCATCAGTTCCATTCTTAAGTTCTCTACTAAGAATTATAACAAAATTCTCATTTTCGGCATAGTTCTTTTCTCCTTTGTTATTTATTTCCCAAACATCTTTTCCCCTAAAAAAGTTTTTATGCTCTTTATTTATAATTACTCTATTTCTAGATATATCATAATTTTTATTTATTTTAATATCCTCACTATTTGGATTTAAGTTAATATAGTTTATATCATACTTTGTAGCACCTCTTGCCTCCATATTAACCTCCATAGTGCCTAATTGACCTATGTCTCCAACCTCATCAACCAGTTTAAACTCTTTTTTATCAATATTATTTGTCATTATATTTGTTGAAATTCTGTATCCAGCCACTGTTAATAAACTAAATATAAGTAGTGCATAAAAAGGATTTTTTTTCATATCTAACTCCTCCTATACTGAAATTTTCTTGGTAATTAACCTTTTAGACCAAGAAACATGACCCATAAAATTCAAAATACCCCAAGCAAGGGAAACAATCAAAGCTTCTTTAATGAAAAAGAAACCAGACTCAAATATAAGTAAATACGTAAACAGGTATATACCTATAAGAGTTATTCCTGCAAATAGTCCCTTAAATCTATAACTTCTCTCTAATAAAACCATTAAGAATATGCCCGTAAGCAAGCCTAATCCTATAACAATGTAAAGAAGAAAATCTCTGTAATCTACTGGTACAATGGTACTTAGAATATAATTTTGAAATAGTTTAGAAAAGGCAGCTTCTTCAATTAAATCTTTTGGAACTCTCCATAACATAATCATATAGTTTATAAAGAAAGAAATTATTAAAGTGCCAAGGGCAGTTCCTATAAGTAAAATAATTGAAAGAAGTTTAGCATAGTATATTTTCATTCTTTCCATAGGTATCATTAAAAGAGTATAAATCGTTCTATTGTTTCCAAACCATTCTCTATACCATATAAAAATACTATATATTAAAATAAGTCCAATAATAAGTAAGAAGCCCATGATAATAATGCTATCAGCATCTAAAAAACTGTGCACATTATAAGCTTTCCCTATACTTTTTATAGCATCTTCATAATTCATCATGTCTCCAACAACTTTATTTGAATATGCATTTTCTCTGATATTCCTCATTACTCCACTAATCTTTATTAAAATCTGTATAATTTGCAAAGCTACATAAACTATCAAAGTTGGAATGAAAAATTTCAACACCCTGTTTAGTTCAGTGTTCACTAAATATATGAACTTACGCATTCCTGTAAACCTCCCTCATCATATCCATGATGGATTTGCCATAATATTCCCTACATTCCTCAGCAGAAAATTGTTTAATAACTTTTCCTTCTTCAAGCAGTACCACATCTTCTGCTAAGTTTTCAATTTCTCCAATTTCATGAGTAGTGATGATTAACCCTTGTCCTTCTTCAATGAATTCTCCACTCATAGCACCTATAAAGTCCTCTCTAGTAAAAATATCTATACCAGAGAAAGGCTCATCAAGAAGCAAATATTTTGACTTTTGTCCAAAGCCTAATATAAGCTTTACTCTTGCTTTATTTCCTTTTGATAGTTCATTGATTTTTTTATCCTTAGTTAGTTTGAAAAATTCCAACATTTTATTTGCTTTTTCATTATCCCAGTTTTTATAGTAGATGCTCATAAAATTAAAAGCTTCTTCTATGGTCATGTGTGGAAAAATTGTATTTACATCTGGAACCATAGCAATTTTATTGTAAACCTCATAATTTATTGGCTCACCATCTATAAGAATTTCTCCACTGTTTATTGGTATTAAACCCATAATAGCTTTTAAAGCCGTAGACTTTCCCACTCCATTTATACCCAATAAAGCAGTTACTCTTCCTTCCTTTGCAGTAAATGTAGCTTCATCTAAAGCAATAATTTTTCTATATTTTTTCACTACATTTTTAACCTCTATCATTTTACTCATCCCCTCTTAACGTATTAATTCATTCATACACTAAAGTTATAAAACATTTAGCCAATTTCTTTTTATAGAATTCCAAGACCTTAAATTATTTTACCAGCTTGTCACCTAATATTTTCATTATTTCAGCTGGAGTTACATTAATATCTTCCATAGCCTTTATAAATTTACCAACCGCATCTTCGATAAGCTCTTTTCTAATATGCTGTACTATAATTTCATCTGTAGTAATTGTACTTGGAAAGTTTCTAACAGTTTGAATCATCCCCATATCCTCCATTTCTTTATAGGCTCTTTGCACCGTATTAGCATTAACTTTCAACATAGTTGCTAGTTCCCGCCTTGATGGTACCTCTTCTCCCAGACCTAACTTACCTAATACCATTTGCTGTTTAAAGTACGTTATTATCTGAAAATATATAGGTTCCTTAGAGTCAAAATTAATTATCATATTACACCTCATTTCCTACTATAGTGAGTTTTGATGTATTAAGCACCTAATACACTAAAGACAAAAAAATTTATTTGAGTGCTTTTATTTTTCTATTATAAGTGTATGATAGCATTAATACACTTATGCGTCAATACACAAATTAATCAGTTTAACTTATCATTTTTAAAAAGGAACCAAGGAGGTTCAGTTAGCAGCTTATGAGCCCTTTGGTTCCTAAAAATATATTCCTAAGACTAAGACTAATAATACAAGTATAAAAGCTATAATCATAAATTTTAATGAATACTTTATCCATTTACCATAAGGTACCCTAGCGATTGCTAGCCCCCCCATAACCACTGCAGAAGTGGGAGTTATTAAATTAATGAGCCCTGAAGCTGATTGGTAGGCTGTGATAACTATAGCTCTAGTTACACCAGCAAAATCTCCTAGTGGTGCCATAATTGGCATTGTTAAAGTTGCGAGGCCAGAGGTTGAAGGTATTAAAAATGATAAAGGCATATAAAATAAATAGGTTAGAATTACAAAACCTACAGATCCTAACCCTTTAAGTAGATTTTCTCCATAATTTAAAATTGTATCAGTTATAATACCAGCATTCATTATTATTGTAATTCCTCGAGAAAGACCAATTATAAGAGCAACTCCTAACAAATCCTTAGCTCCATTAACAAAGGCTGAAACAAGCTGTTGCTCCTTCATGCCATAAACTAATCCAATTATTATTGCAAAAACCAAAAATAAAGTTGTTAATTCACCGAACCACCAACCTAAAGTTGGAATTAATGTAATATTCATATCTGAGAATGGGATTACTCCAAAGACCATAGTAATGAAGGTTAATATAAATAATATTAGAGCTAACTTTCTTTTTCCAGTTAACTCTGGAAATCCACTCTCATCTTTAGAGTGTAGAAAGTGAGCTTCATTATCTTGTTTCAGTTCGTAAATTATTGATTCTGATGGCTTCCTTTTAATCTTTTCAGCATATCTCATAGTGTAAATAATTGCTGCAGCTTCTAATACTACCAAAATCAGTAATCTAAGCCCTATCCCTTCCCCTATAGAAGTTCCTGCAAAGCCTGAAGCTATCCCTGTGGCAAAGGGATTTACCGTTGAGCCTAGTACTCCACAGCCTGCTCCTAAAAGTATTACAGATACAGCGGTAAGAGCATCATAACCTGCTGCAATAAATACTGGTACTATTAAGGGATAAAAGGCTAAGGTTTCTTCTGCCATACCAAAGGAGGTTCCTCCTAAGGAAAATACTATCATTAATATGGGAATCATCAAACGCTCTCTGCCTTTTAGTCTTGTAATTACTGTAGCAATTCCAGCATCTATAGCTCCTGTATTCATAACCACCCCTAAGAATCCTCCAATTATGATTATAAATAAAGCTACTTCTATAGCTTCATAAAACCCACTAACCGGAGCCATTAACACATCCGTAATTCCTTGAGGATTTTGCTCCACTAGATGGTAGGTTTCAGGAATTGGTGTCTTTTTTAAGGCACTTGGGTCTACATAACTATACTGGCCTGCTGGTATTATCCATGTAAGCATAGCTACCACTATAATAATAGAAAAAAGTATAGTATAAGCACTAGGCATTTTAAAATTCTTTTTCATCTTTATATTTTCCTCCTTATATTCTCCTTAAGGAGTTAGACCTTCTATAACCTCTTCAAAGGAGATGTTTTCTAAGCCTTCAGGAAGTTTAAAATTCGGATTTTCTAACTCTCCACCCAGATTCTTTATTATAGAATTTACTTTTTCTCTATCTTTTTCATTAGCACTCACAACTACTTTGTAGTTTACATCTGCAATTTCCTCAAAGCCTCCCATTCCACTAGCCATTGGACTTGCTGCTGCTAATGGTCCTTGTTCTGTAGTGTACAGTGTATTTGAAGATGTTAATACTAAGCTAGATATATTTGGAGAGTTTACTGCACCACCTTCATTTCCACCCCTAGTATAGTTAAGTATATCATGGGTATTTAAGTCGGAGTATGCATTAGCATATCCATTTTCTTTTAATTCTTCTACAGCTCTATTTGCATTTTTTATCCCACTAAAATAACTTACGATTTCCATAGTTCTTCCTCCTTTAAGTCTATAAATTTATCTTCTCACTAAATTATTAGTATTATTCTCATAAATAAATTATAAAATTAGGATATATTGTTCGCATTAAGTGTCAAAATACTATTTATTGTATAGTATAAATAAGGAGCTTTTTTACAAGAGATTTATATTTTTATATAACAAAAATAATTCTTTATACAAAGTCATGGAAATACATATAAATAAATCATAAATTAATATTAATAAATCATAAGATAAATAATGGGTACTTAATAGATTTAGTTTGCTATTTAAAAGGAGGTTTCATTTATGAATAAAGTTGAAATTTATACTAGTGATACTTGTGGTTACTGCCATCAAGCTAAGGATTTTTTACAGTCAAACAATATTGACTACTTAGAATATAATATTTCTAGAGATTTAAATGCTAGAAAGACGCTTATGAGAAAGGGTTATATGTCAGTACCTTTACTAGTGATAAATGGTGAGGAAATTCTTGGATTTGATAGAGAAAGAATTTGCTCTATCCTAGGACTGTAATTAGGTTATTTTAAAATGTTATATGCATTTAATGATTTAATTTACACCCCACTGAATCCTATCTCACAGCTAACATTTCTTATTTACTAGCAAAACAAAAACTCATAGGAAAAATTTCCTATGAGTTTTTTATGAGTTTTTATTTTATTGTGTCTTCCATACTAAATGTTAATATTATTAAATTCAAACTCTAATTAATAAATTCATGTATTTTATTATATAGATTTTCAGCATCTAACCGACCATTGCGAAACAAACTATAAAGTTTTTCTTTATTTTTTTCTATTCTTCCAACAGTGACTTCCTGAGATGGTCTTATAACTATAGCCTTCCCCTGTTTCTCTAACTCTTCAATAAAGTCTAAAGTTTCATTATAATTTTTATACCTGTTTATAATGGTATCCACTAACAATGGATACTGTTTATATTTAAGCTTTACTATTTTTTCAAATTTCATCGGACTTTTTCTGTATTCTTTATTTCTTGTTAAAATAATAATATTTTTTTCATTACCATCCTCAATAGATTTTTTTATTGGTATGGAATCTGATATACCACCATCTAAAAGTTCATACCCTTTAAACCTTACTACTGGCGAAATAAGTGGTAGTGAAGCAGTAGCTCTTAGTGCATGAAATCCCTCAGTTACATCTTCCTTGTTTAGGTATACAGGTTTCCCAGTATTGCAATCTGTTGCCCCAATTAAAAATCTACTAGGAGATTTATTAAAAGTATTATAATCAAAAGCCACATATTTATTGGGGATTTCATCAAAAATGAAATTCATACCAAAATAAGACTTCTCTCTTAAAAGATTCCTAAAACTTGCATACTTCCAATGATTAGCAAATTCAATGTTTACTTTTTCATTTCTACCCTTTTGTTTTGATATGTAAGAAACAGCATTACACGCTCCTGCAGATACTCCAATTATATAGTTAAAATATAATTCTTTTTCCAAAAATAATTCTAAAACTCCACAGGTATATAACCCTCTCATGCCGCCGACCTCAAGGACAAGACCTACTTTTCCCATTTTAATTCCTCCACTGAGATAAATTCTATACTATCTATTATATCACTTGTTTTTTATTTTTTTAGTTTAGCATATTATATTTATGAAATATTTATTTTGCTAAGGAATACAAATTGAGTTTATACGAAAAAGGTTGTCTATAAATTTAATACTAAAAATTATAAATTAAATATGAATTAGTTATTTATATTTGTTTTACTTTCACATCCTTGAATATCTATTTACCTTTATGCAATACTTTACTAACCCAACCACATAGAGTACTTACAGAGAATTTTTTTCTATTTTAAGCTAATACTAAATTTAGAAAAACTTAAGGAGGGTTAAACTTATGGAAACCATAAAAAACTTATTAAATGGAAGCTTAAACCAATATGGCGATAAAGCAGTCCCAAAAGTCCCTGTATTTGCAGGTAGTGACATTACTTCAGAGGTTTACTTCTTTAAACCTAATCAAATCCTAAGTAGACATAGACACCCAAGTGGAGAACAAATATTTTTTATTCTTAAAGGTGAAGGTAGGATGATGGTTGGAGAAAGTGCTTTTGATATTGAAGTGGGATCCTCTATCTTTGTTCCTGCTGGAGAGTGGCATGAAATAATCAATGGAACAGTATCTGAAATGGTTGCAGTACAAGTTACTAAAGTTGGTGCAGGATTTGAAGCTCATAACGGATAAGCACCAATTTATAATTACGTTCTAACACTACTAAAATAAAGTGATACACTAATTAACTAAACTAGTGTATCACTTTATTTTTATCACAATACCTATTAGTTAAAACTTAGCTTCAATTTTTTCAAATCAATTTCATATTTATGTATGTAAAGGCGAATTTAAGAGAAAAACCTAGTAAGAATTATATATTCTTTCATAATAAACTCTAAGAACTAATGAGCACATATTGCATAATGTTGACATATATATGTATTAATGATATAAATAGTGTATCACATAAATTAGTTTACTCTTTATGTGATGCATTAATTTATATAATAACATGATATTTAAATACATATATTAATTTAAAAGTTTTGGGAGGAAAATTTATGTGTACTAAGGTTGCTATTAATGGTTTCGGAAGAATTGGACGTTCTGTTTTAAGAATTTCTCAAGAAAAACTTGGGGATGACATAGAAATTGTTGCAATTAATGCTAGAGCAGAAAGTGAAACTTTAGCTCATCTTTTTAAATACGATTCTTGCTACGGAACCTTTAAAGGTGATATAACTACTACAGAAGATTCTATAACTATAAATGGAAAAACAATAAAAATTTGCAGAGAAAGAGATCCAGAAAACTTGCCCTGGAAAGCTCTTGGTATAGATATTGTAATCGACTCCACAGGAGTATTTAAAGATAAAGAAAGCCTTATGAAGCATGTTAAGGCAGGCGCAAAGAAGGTAATTTTAACTTGTCCTGGTAAAGATGAAGATATAACTGTTGTGATGGGAGTAAACGAAGAAAAAATAGATTTAGATAAGCATACAATTATCTCTAATGCTTCTTGTACTACAAATTGCTTAGCTCCTTTTGCAAAGGTTTTAGACAAAGAATTTGGTATAGTAAAAGGATTAATGACAACTATACATTCTTATACAAACGATCAACAACTTCTTGATAAAAATCATAAAGATTTAAGGAGAGGAAGGGCTGCTGCAGAATCTATAATCCCTACAACTACAGGTGCTGCAAAAGCAGTAGGTAAAGTTCTTCCTAATTTAAACGGTAAACTAAATGGTTTCTCTGTAAGGATACCTACTCCAACGGTTTCAATGACTGATTTAGTTTGTGAAGTTTCAAGAAATGTTACAGTTGAAGAAGTTAATAAGGCCTTAAAGAAAGCTGCTGAAGGTGAAATGAAAGGAATTCTTGGTTATTCTGAAGAACCTCTTGTTTCAATCGACTATAGAGGTGATGAGAGGTCATCTATTATCGATGCCCTATCAACTATGGTTATGGACGGCAACATGATTAAAGTAGTTTCTTGGTATGATAACGAATGGGGATATGCTTGCAGAGTTGTAGATTTAGCAAGCTATATAGCTTCAGAAATGAGAATGTCTCAAAAATACAATGAAAAAATTGCAATATAATAAAATCACGGAGAGTTAATATAATATTATTAACTCTCCGTGATTTTATTATAAGCTACATAACATTTATTTTACTCTTTCACTTTAAAAGTTGAATTTAGCAATTTTATTGAAAGAAAAATAATAAACATAACTACAAAGATTCCTGCCATACCTTTAGCCATCACTGGAAGTGTTTCTAAAAAAACTTTTATATTTTCACTCATATTTAATTCCTCCTATCCAAGTAGAAAAATTATAAGTCCGCCGGCAATAACTGATGCTATCTGTCCTGCTACGTTTGCTGATACCGCATGCATAAGTAAGAAGTTTTGGTTATCTTCCTTTTGTGCCATCTTCTGAATTACTCTAGCTGACATTGGGAATGCTGATATTCCTGCTGCTCCTACCATTGGATTGATTTTTTCCTTTGAGAATAAGTTAAGGAATTTTGCAAATAGTACTCCTCCAATTGTATCAAAGATAAAGGCTACTAGTCCTAATCCTATTATTGTAAGTGTTTCAAGGGTTACAAAATATTCTGCTCTCATTTTAGATGCAATAGTGATACCTAATAATAGTGTTACTAGGTTTGCTAATTCGTTTTGAGCAGTTTGTGATAATCTTTCTAATACTCCACACTCTCTGATTAAGTTTCCAAACATTAAGAATCCTACTAGGGATACTGCTGTTGGAGCAATTAATCCTGCAATAATTGTAACCACTACAGGGAATAGTATTTTTGTTGTTTTTGAAACTGCTGCAGGGTTATACTTCATTCTTATTTGTCTTTCTTTCTTTGTTGTTACCATTTTAATTGCTATTGGCTGTATTATTGGTACTAAAGACATATATGTGTATGCTGCAACTGTTATTGGCCCTATGTATTTACTATTAAAAAAGTTTGCTACGAATATTGACGTAGGCCCATCTGCTGCTCCTATGATTCCAATTGAAGCTGCATCCTTTAGGTCAAAGCCTAGTAAAGCCGCCGCACTTATTGTAAAGAATATACCAAATTGTGCTGCTGCTCCGAAAAGTAGCATCTTAGGGTTTGTTAGTAAGGGTCCAAAGTCAATCATGGCACCTATACCAATAAATAAAACTAGTGGAAATAACTCATTAGCAATTCCCATACTAAATAGGTTATCTATTATTCCTATTTCTTCATGTCCACCAATAATTTGTGTTACTGCTCCTGAGAAAGGAATATTTACAAGAATTGCCCCAAAACCTATTGGTAATAATAGTGCTGGTTCAAAATCTTTTTTCACAGCTAGATAAATAAGTACTGATCCAATAATCCACATTATTACTTGTTGAATTGTTATGGAAGTAATACCTCTTAATAAAAAATCCATAGAAAGTTGCCTCCTGATTTAGTTTTATATATAATTAATTTGCTTTTAGAAAGTATGTTATTTAATTCTAACAAGAACATCTCCTGCATTGACGCTTTGTCCTTTAGTAACAGCAATTGATGTTACTATGCCATCCTTAGGAGAAACTATTTCATTTTCCATCTTCATTGCCTCTAATACAACTAACAATTGACCTTTTTTCACAAAATCTCCAACTTTTGTAGCAATATTAACAATGCTTCCTGGCATAGGAGCTTCTAAAATCTCACCTTCAGCACTTGTTGGAGCGCAGTTTTGTGTCCCATTATTTTGTGAAGGAGTTTGTTGTGGGTTGTTTACAGGAACATTACTTATTTTCTCATAAACAGCACTTGTTTCTCCTGTAACTTCTTCCATTTCTACTTCATAAACCTTGCCATTTAATTTTATAACATATTTTTTCATTGCACTTAATACCTTCCTTTTTCACTACTCTTGTAGAGTTTATTTTTACAGATAGTTAATTAACTTACTTTAGTTATTTTTGATATATGAAAATGAGAATTTGGCTTGTCCTTTCCCGCCATAATTGATGCAGCTAAGGCTACTACTAATTTTTCCTCTTCTTCAACCTCATAGTTAACTCCCTTAAGAGAAGGATTCTCATAACTATTATTTACTCTAGTTATTTTTGAAATGTGAAAGTGAGAATTTGGCTTGTCTTTTCCTGCCATAATTGATGCAGCTAAGGCTACTACTAATTTTTCCTCTTCTTCAATTTCATAACTGTCTCGATTAAAATAAGCATTTTCATAGGTGTTATCTATCCTAGTTATTTTTGAAATATGAAAGTGAGAATTTGGCTTGTCTTTTCCCGCCATAATTGATGCAGCTAAAGCTACCACTAATTTATCATCACTATCTATTTCACTATTAACATAGCTATTTTTATTTGTAACTTGCTCAATAAAATTTTCTTCTTTGGCTTCTTCTAATTTTTCACTTTTATTGAAAAGAAACTTCAAAACTCTTGAAAATATAGAGTCTCCCATGGTATTTCACCGCCTTTAAATAATGAGTACACTAATGCTGATTAACATCTTTCAAATTATCATTAGATAATAAGTTTTACATAGTTACAGTAATATAATGTATCTCTTCTTCCTTTGTATCTAGTTTTGTTTCAGAGTTCTTCTCTATTTCAGCGGCTACTACTGTACTTTGCAATCTATTTTCGAAAAACTTTTTTGCAACTTGTGGAAATAACGCATAGGATAGTACATCTTCTAAAGATGATGCTAGTTCTCCTATTTCCTCTTTATACTTCTCTAATTCAGGCTGTAATAAATCAGCAGGCCTTACAGTTATAACTTCATCATTACCGATAATTTTTTCCCTTATTTCATAATTAATTGGTGCTGGTGAAGCTCCATATAAACCCTTAACATATTCTTTGATTTCCTTAGGTACCATCTTATACCTTTCTCCTGCTAAAATGTTAAATACAGCTTGAGTTCCAACCATTTGACTTAGAGGAGTAACTAAAGGTGGAAATCCTAAATCTTCTCTTACTCTTGGTATTTCTTTAAGAACTTCTTCATACTTATCACTAGCACCTTGAGTTTTTAGCTGAGAAAGAAGATTTGATAACATTCCTCCAGGTACTTGATACGTTAAAGTGTTTGGTTCTACATCCATAACCTTTGGGTTTAGTATTCCATTTTCTCTATACTTTTCTCTGATTGGTTTAAAGTAATCAGCAATTTCACATAATAAATTCACATCTAAGTTAGGAGCTCTATGTCCTTCTTTTAAAGTGACTACCATAGATTCTGTTGCTGGCTGGGAAGTACCTTCAGAAAAAGGAGAAATAGCTGTATCTATAATGTCTACTCCTGCATCAACAGCCTTTAAATATGTCATTGATGCAATTCCACTAGTACAATGAGTATGAAGCTCTATTGGAATATTTAGCGCTACCTTAAGTCTTGACACTAGTTCGTAAGCTGAATTCGGAGTCAATATTCCCGCCATATCCTTTATACAAATGGAATCAGCTCCTAGCTCCTCCATATCTTTTGATAGTTTTATGTAATAATCTAGATTATGCACTTTACTTGTTGTATAGCTTATAGCACATTGACAATGGGCACCAGCTTCTTTTATTACTTTTATAGAAGTTTCTAGATTCCTCAAATCATTTAAAGCATCAAAAACCCTAATAATATCTATCCCATTTTCCACAGATTTTTTAATAAATGCTTCTACAACATCATCTGAGTAATGTTTATAACCTAATAGATTTTGCCCTCTTAACAACATTTGAAGTTTAGTATTTTTTACTGTCTTCCTAATTAATCTTAGTCTTTCCCAAGGATCTTCATTTAGAAAACGAAGACATGCATCGAAGGTTGCACCTCCCCAAACTTCTAAGGCATAGTATCCAACCTTGTCCATCTTTTCTAAAATAGGTAGTATTTCTTCTGTAGTAAGTCTAGTTGCAATAAGAGATTGATGTCCATCTCTTAAAGCTGTTTCAGTAATTTTTATTGGGTTCACTATATATCACTTCCTAACATAGAATTTCTTTATCATACTCCAACTCTAATTTAAATTCCAATATTCCTACTAACCACAGTAATATATAATGCAACATTCAAAGTATTTTTAATAACTTCTCATTGTGCATCTACTATAGATTAGTTACTTTTTTATTAATAATACTTATTTAACACACTAACTTGAGAAAACCATTTCCTTCCCTTTAGCCAGCTCCTTAATAAGGTCGGTGACCCATTAAAAAAAGAATATGATTTACTGAGAGCTTTTATAATTTTAAAAAGATGTTATGCACATATATTTTCGGGAGGCTTTATTTATAACTTTTAACTCTTCTAAAATTAAGTTTGCAAGTAAGTTTTAGAAGGTCTAGAATTTTAAATTTTAAATTCTTAAACTAAATGTATTTACTATAAACCTTTTCAGATATTAATTCTTCATATCTTTTTAAAATATCCCTTTAATCTATTAATTCTATTTTTAATGGTCACTCACCTTGTAAAACCTATCACACTTTTATTTCAGTTTTCTTACAACATCTATAACAGTGCCATCTCTATACTCAACTATTGCAACTACTTCCTTTTCATAGTGAATTTTATCGGGAGTACCTACAATGGATTCTGCTTTATTCTTTAACTCTTCAATCGTATATACTGGTATACTACTATTTTTGAATTGCTCTATTAAATCAGTTCGCTTTGGGTTAATTGCCATCCCAAGTTCTGTAACAAGCAAATCAATACTGTCTCCTGGAGTTATCACAGTATTTACTGAATCAACTACAGTTGGTATTCTTCCTCTGATAAGCGGTCCAACTATCATGGTTAATTTCGCGCTAGCCGCAGTATCACAGTGGCCACCAGAAGCTCCTCTTAAAACTCCATCAGAGCCTGTTAAAACATTTACGTTAAAGTCTGTATCTATTTCTAAAGCTGATAATACAACTACATCTAAATTATTGGCAATACATCCTTTATTGTGAGGATTTGCATAAAAGGATGCGTCTATTTCATGATGCATAGTATTTTTACTTATAGAATCTACGGCGCTTAAATCAAAGCCCTGTACATCGAATATATTCTTAATCAATCCCTCTTCGTGCATTTCAACCATAGGCTTAGTTATTCCGCCTAGAGAAAAACTAGCTTTTATATTTTGTTTTATCATTTCATTTCTAAGAAATCTACTAACTGCTAAAGTAGAACCCCCTGTTCCTGTTTGAAAGGAGAATCCATCCTTTAAATAACCTGACTCAATTATTGCTTTACTTGCATATTCAGCAATAAGTAACTCTTTTGGGTTTTTAGTAAATCTTGTAGCTCCAGATGCTATACCGGAAGGGTTACCTATCTCATCAACTTTAACTACATAATCAACATCTCTTTGTTCTATACTCGCAGGCATGTTGGGAAAGTCCACAAGACAATCCGTAATTATAACTACCTTATCAGCATACTTTGCATCTACTTTTGCGTATCCTAGTGATCCACAATTGGCTTTTCCTCTTGAACCACTGGCATTTCCATACTCATCTGAAGAAGGTGCACCTAAAAATGCCACATCTATTTTTATATCACCTGCTTCTATAGCCCTTGCTCTTCCTCCATGGGATCTAATTACAACAGGCTCCTGCATTAATCCTCTTGATATTTCCTCTGCAAGTTTTCCTCTTAGTCCACTAGTAGTTATTTTTGTAATAACTCCATTTTTGATGTGTTCAATTATTGGTGCATGCACACTTCCTAAAGAACTTGATGCTAGTGTTAAACCTTTAATTCCTAACTTTGATATAGTATCAATCACCATATTTAGGATATAATCTCCTTCTCTAAAATGGTGGTGGAAAGAAATAGTCATACCATCTTTAAGTCCAACTTTATTAATAGCTTCTTCTATAGTAGTTAGTAATTTTGTATCTTCTGGCTTTACCGGTTTTACTCTTCTGCCAATAGTTTCAAGTTCTTCATTCTTTGCAAATTCCCCTTGATAAACTGCTCTTCCTACTAAAACCTCATCTGGAATTTCTCTTCCTATACTATTTTTCATCTTCAGCTTCCTCCTTATACAAACCTACAGCGCTTGCTAATTGAAGTACTCTCTCTGCCCTATCTACAATAGGCTTATCAATCATTTTTCCATTAAGAGAAATAACTCCTAATCCCCTTTCTTCAGCTTCCTTGGCAGCTCGTATTATATTCATTGATTTTTTAATCTCATCAACTGATGGGGTGTAAACCTGATTTACTAGAGGTATTTGTCTTGGATTAATTACCGACTTTCCGTCAAAACCAAGTTGCTTTATAAGTTCTACTTCATTTTTAAAGCCTTCCTCATTATCAACCTCTGTATAAACTGTATCAATGGCATAAATTCCAGCAGCTCTTGCAGCAATTATTATTTGAGTTCTTGCACCTAGTAATTCTAATCCATTTGCATATCTCTTAGTTTTCATGTTTGTAACATAATCTTCTGCACCAAGGGCTATAGCTATAAGACGCTTGCTTGCTGATGCAATCTCATAAGCATTAATAACCCCAATTGGACTTTCTATCGCAGCCATCATCTTTGTTGAACCTACTTCTCTTCCAATTCTTCTTTCAACTTCTTCAATAACTGCCTCAACTTCTAAAATATCTTCTTTTCTCTCCGTTTTAGGAAGTCTGATTACATGAACTCCAGCTCTAACAACAGCTTCAATATCATCTTTACCATAAGGAGTGTCTAGTCCATTAATTCTTACCACTAGTTCAGTACTGCCGTAATCAACTGTTTTCAAAGCATTATAAACTAAAAATCTAGCAGAATCCTTTTCAGTTATTGCCACAGCATCTTCAAGATCAAACATTATAGAATCAGCACCATATATGTATGCTTCTTTTATCATACTTGGATTACTTCCAGGAACAAACATCATAGTCCTTCTTAATCGTTCCATTAGTCAATTACCTCCCAATCAAAGTTTTCCTTGATTCCAGCAGCTCTAAAAACTGCACTTTGTACCCTAGCTTTTATTGTACAATCTAAAGCACCTTTATCTGTTGCTATAATTTTTACATTTTGAACTCCTAGTTTTACTAAAGTTTCTAAAATAACTTTTTTTATTTGCCTTCCAAACTGTTTTTCCACAGAACTTTGTAACTGAATTTCTATTCCGCTTTCTTCTTTTGGTTCAAGCATTATAAGAATATCGCTAGACTCTACAGTTCCAGCCATTGAACTTTTAATAATTTCCATATAATTCACCTCTATAATTTAATGTAAGACACCTAATGTCTTCCTAGGTTTACCTTAATTTTATCTATTAATAATTTTGCTTCATCAGATTGAAAGTACTCATAAGTTGATTTCGGAACTATCGGTTTTATTTCTTCAATATTTCCATTTACTATTAACCTTCTAACCTTAGATGCACTAATTGCTTCATTTTTAACTTCTAATCTTGGTACAATTTCACATTGTATTCCAGCAACTTCAAGACTCTGCTTCATTATACTATTATAGGTTTTTGTAACCTCACAATAAGGTTCTTCCCCTACGTACCTACTTGTAATTCCTAAGGCAGGAATTATATATGTTTTATATACTTCTAAGTCTAGTCTCGCATGCGCTTCCACAACATTTTTATCATCTTTTATAAAATAAGAAGGAAAGGTTGCACTTGAAATAATATAGTCTCCAGCTTTATGAAGGATTATATTTTTCAAATGCTGTGTTCCTCTTTTAATTAGTTCATATCTAATCTCAAAGGGAATTACTGACGCCTCTTCAGACACTACAAATACATGAACAATATCATTTTCATTAGCAGCTTTTTCAATAAGGTGTAAATGTCCCAAAGTAAATGGATTAGCATTCATTACAATACTAGCTACTCTATGTCCTTTTACCTTTTGCTTAGATAATTCTTTGGCATACCTTCGAATTCCGTTGGGCTTATTTTCCATAAATACCACCAAATCATCAACTCTAGTTATTTCATTGAAACCTAAGTAGCTAAAAAACTCTGCAGTATTGCATTTCGTATAAAGAAAAATATGATTATATCCCCTTGCGTACTGTTCATTTAACAAATGAGATACCACTTTATTTAACATACCTAGTCCTTGGTACTCTGAACTTACAGCCAAGCATTTTAGAGTATTTTTATAAAAAGAACCAGTAGCTATGATTTTACCTGCATCATAAATTCCCATTGTATAATCCAAGTTTTTATCTAACTTAATACCCTCTTTTTTTAAGAACTCTTCTAAATTTCTTTTTTCATAGGAATCCTGCAAGAAAATTCTTTGTTCTACTAACCTATAATCCATATGCTTCCCGTTTCCTTTCCTAGACTGGTGAATAACTAGACTTTATTCTATACAATTCCTTATTAATGAAAGTTTGCGCCTTTTATAATTTAATTATAAGTGAGGCCACTTACATACCCAAGTTTTATAGGTGTTCTTTCATGTACTTTTAATGTTCTTTTTTACATTTTTATCCTTTTCACTTACTTTAAACAAAAATGAGGAACCAATCACTACGGATTAATTCCTCAACATGATATTTGATTAAATTTTTCCTGATAATAATGCTAAAAGAATACTTACAGCTAATAAGTCTGCTGAACCACCTGGACTTATGTTTTTTTGAACAAATAGATTGTTTATGTATTCAAGCTTTTCCTTTGCTTTATCCTGATACATTCCACCAGCTTCTAAAAAGGAAGTGGAAATATCCATTACATATTGGAGGCTTTCTAGCCCTCCCCTAGTAACCACATTAGTATCCTCACTTTTTGTCATTATACTTATAAGCATTTCCAGAAATAAATCGTTCAAATTAAGAGTTTTGTTAGTTGTCCACTCATTTAAAACTAATATTGAAGTATTTTGAATGGTAGAAAACCCACTCTCTACTTCTCCTCTAATGCCTTTAAAGCCATACTCCTTAAATAAAAACTCTCCATGAGTTAAGTTGGTTTTTTGGGTAATATGTTGAAAGTCTTTATAGCAGAGATTTTCACAAACCTGTTTAACCTCGTTGCAAATTTCACTAATTTCAAACTCAATTCTATTGGTTTTTAAATATAGATTTCCCACTACAGCACATATGATGCCAATAGAAAATATAATCCCTTTATGTGTATTAATTCCATTAGTAGCCTTAAACATAGCTTCTTCACATCGAATTCCTGGTTGCCTTATTCTATCTAGCAGTTTTGTCTTATCTGCTTCTTGAAAATTCATACCTTCTAATGCACATTCATACATCCCTTTATATAATGACGAACCGCTAGCCATAAAGGTGAAAATATCCATATCTTTATGCGCCCCTGAATTGCTACAATCTACTAAGCCAGGCTTAGGTGTAGTAGTTACTTCATAGAGTATGGCTCTTTGCGCTAGTGAAGCTATATAATTGGCAATATCCTCTTTAGTTTTCATAACTTTGACCTACTCTCTGATTTCTAGAGCCACTACTTCTAGTGATTTCTCTAGATGACTTTTTATAATATTTTCAATTTCACCTTTATCTTTTAATATAATTGCTCTTAATATTTCTCTATGATCTTTTAGTGCAGATTCTCTTCTTTCATTATCAGATATAGAAATATTTCTAAATCTTTGTAGATACTCATTTAATTTACTAATCATACTTGTGAGCCTCTTCATTCTGCTAGCTTCATAAATTTTCTGGTTAAATACTCCAAAAAGTTTTATTACCTCTTCTATATCCCCTTCTGCATTCTTTTCTTCTGTAATGGTAAGCAGTTCTTCAATTTCCTTAATTTCTTCCTTAGTAATATTATCCATAGCACTAACAGCAGCTAATACTTCTAGATGTTGCCTGATTTTATATATCTCAAATACATCCTCAATTGTAATTCTTTTAACCACAACTCCTACTCTTGGTATATATTCCACTAATTCTTCCATTTCCAAGGCTCTAAGAGCCTCTCTTACTGGGGTTCTACTAATATTTAACCTTTCAGCATACTCTTTTTCCACAATTCTTTCACCAACTGGAATTTTCCCGCTAATAATTGTGTTCCTTAAGCTCTCATATACTATCTCTCTAATAGGCTTACTTTGATGAAAATTTGTACTTTTAACAAATTCATCCATATAATTTGTCATAAAAATCTTCCTCTCCACATTATTAAATGTTAAGATAACTTATTATAAATTTTACCCAACCTGTTTGAAAATATCTATAGGTTTAATCATAATTATTAACAAAATTATATATTTTACTTTGAAGCAAAGCGTCATATAAGCTTTCATGATGAAAGTTTATATTCAATAAGTCTTAATGGAACCAAGGTGTATTCAATATACAATTTAAGTGTTAAATTTGAATCCCTATAATGAATAATTATTATCAGATAAAGTTAAACTGTTAACAATTTTACACTAAATCCATGTTTTTTACGCCAATAAAAAAGTTCCCTAAGGAACTTCTTTATTGGCGCTAAAATATTTTTATTATACTGTTTATTTTATAAAGGCATAGCTCCTGTGATTACTGCGGCTAATACAAATATTACAAATGTTCCAATTGACCATTTAGCTGCATGCTTTTGCCACTCTCCCATGTCAACTTCTGTAAGTTGTAGTAAAAGATATATAAAAGCAACTAGTGGACTTAACAAATGGAATGCTTGTCCCATGGTGGAAGCTACCCCTATTTGCAATGGTGTAAAACCATAAGCTACCCCAGTTTCTGCCAATACTGGTAAAACTCCAAAGTAAAAAGCATCATTTGATAATAAGAAGGTTCCTGGTATACTTATGATAGCTGTAACAAGGGACCAGTGAGATCCAAAGGATTTAGGTACAATTGACGCTAAGTTCAGTGCAATAGCTTCCGCCATTTTTGTTTCTGTTAGTATTCCCATGAACACCCCTGCTGCAAGTACCATTATAATAACTTGTATCGCATTACCAGCATGAATTTCAATAAGCTGTCTTTGTGTTTTTAAGTGTGGATAGTTTATAATAAGGGCTAATGCTACTCCAACTTCAAATATTACTGCTGATGGAACTTTTCCTGAAATTAAAGTATACATAACTAAAATAGTTAAAATAAAGTTTACCCATATTAATTTTGGTCTTTTAAGTTCTTTTTCTTCATCACTTAATGTTGCAGTCATTTCAGCTAAAGTATCGTTATTAACTTGTACAATACCAAGTCTTTTACGCTCTTTTAATCCAAGGTAATATGCAACTCCTATAACATAAATTACTGCAATTATCATTCCTGGAACCAAAGGTCTTAATATATCTGACCCTTCAATTTTTAAAGCAGACATTATACGAGCAGTTGGTCCGCCCCATGGTAACAGGTTCATTATTGAGTTTTGCATAATTATTATAGTAGCTAAATAAAGAGGTTTAATTTTAAGTTTTTTATAAACTGGAAGCAGTGCTGAACATACTATCATTGTTGTTGTTGATCCATCACCATCTACTGATACTACTGCTGCTAATATTGCAGTTCCCACAAGTACCTTTACTGGATCACCTTTAACAAATTTTACAATTGCATTAACAAGAGGATCAAACAATCCAACATTAATCATAATCCCAAAGAAAAGGATTGCAAATAGCAGCATAGTCGCTGTTGGTGCAACACCTTTTATTCCTGTAAGTGCAAATTTTCCAATATCTGCACCAAAGCCTCCAAATATAGCAAATATAACTGGAATAACTATAAGCGAGGTAAATGCAGTCATACGTTTTGTCATAATTAAAATCATAAAAGTAATTACTATTCCGTAACCTAATATAGCTAACATAATATACACCTCCGTAAATTTGTAAACGGTTTAAAACTATACTCAAATTCTCTAGCTAGATTAAGTTCATTATATATACTTATTTTTTTAATTTCAACAAGTTTTGAGGCATTTTCCTTCATTTTTTTGAATTATTTTTCAATTCTTAAAATAACATTAAAATAATCTTAAAATAATCTTAAAACATCTTTTGTGTTTTTTAGATTTTAAAAGAGCTAGGATTTAGTATATCATTTTTAGACCAAACCCTAGTAAGTATTAATAAACAATGATGCTATTTATTATTTTGATAACTAAAATAATAGTTCTTTAATTGTTTTTGTTAAACTATTGATTTCTACAGGTTTAGAAATATAGGCATTTATATTTTTATCTTCACCAATACTGTTTCCACTTTGATCCATATATCCACTTATAAGTATTATCGGTATATTACTTTCTACTTCTTTTAATTTTTTAGCCAGCTCGGATCCATTCATGTTAGGCATCATATAGTCAGTAATAACTAAATCTATATTCTCATATTCTCTTTTAAATGTTCCAAATGCTTTTCTAGGTTCTGTCTCTGAAATTACATAGTATCCAAGGTGCTCTAAACCTTTTTTTAATACTTTAATAACTGTCTCATTATCATCAACTATTAAAATTCTTTTATGTTCATGACTTCTTTTAGAGTTAAATTTTTCGCCTTCTTTATGTTCATCGATTAAGGGCAAGTATACTGTAAAAGAACTGCCTTTGCCTAGTACACTTTCAACCATTATAGCTCCTTTGTATTTTTCTATGATATTTCTTACTACAAAAAGACCTAGCCCTGTACCTTCTTCAGAAGGTTTTGTAGTGAAAAATGGATCAAATATTCTATGTTGAGTCTCTTCATTCATACCACAACCACTATCTTTAATAACTAACTCAGCATAAAATAAATCCTTGTTTATATCTTTAGTCATTTTACTTATGTTTGAGCCTTTTACATTCCTCAGTGATATTTCTAATATCCCATTTAAATCTTTCATAGCTTGATAAGCATTGGTGCATAAATTAAATATTACTTGATGTACATGTGTAAAGTTAGCATTTATATAGCCACAATTTTCTTCGATATTTTCTTTAATAACAATATTTTTAGGTATAATAGTTCTAATAAGCTTTATAGTTTCTCTAGTAACCTGATTTATGCTAATAGCTTCAACATTTGTTATGCTTTTGTCATTTCTGCTAAAGGCTAATATCTGTTCAATTAGATCTTTACCCTTTTGAGACGCTTTTAGTATCTCTTCTACATCTTCGTAATATTCACCGCCCTTAGGCAGTCTCATAAGTAAAAGTTCTGAGTATCCAAGTATGGGTGTTAGCAAATTGTTAATATCATGAGCTATTCCCCCTGCAAAGGTTCCAACCATTTTTAGTTTGCTTGAATGATAAAGTTCAGCCTCTTTTTCTCGAAGTTGTTCAGAGGTTTCATTTAGAATTTTTAAATATTTAGTTTCTTTTTCTAACTCCTCTTTATTTTTTTTCATTTTGATCAAAGCAGTTATAAAAATAGAAATAATTATGGCAATTAAAACTGCAATGGTGATTATTTGAGCTAAAAATTTATTTATTGGTTCTTGAACTTCATCATAGGACATTGTTAATGCAACCACCCAAAAGTAGTCCCCAAGTTCAACTGGTGTATATGCATTAAGCTTCTTTACTTTTTTCAAAGAACTTTCTGCCCACCAATAGGAGTGATATATGGCTGTACCTTCTCCCCCAGTAAGCTGGTCATTTATCAATTTTTCAAGCTCTTCAAAATCTAATTCTGGATATAAGTGTTTTCTTGTTTCTATAACATCCATCCCAACCTGCTCTTTTACATTATGCATTATGATAATGCCGTATTGGTTTTTAACTAATGCATATCCTTTTTTTCCAATCTTTACAGGTTGAATCAGCTTATTATAAATAACATCTAGACTTATACCTACAGATAACACCCCTGTAAATTCCCCATCTTTAAACACAGGCTCATAAATATTTAATATAAATGTATTCTTTTCCTCATCTAAATAAGGGTTTGCTATGTATGCTTTTTTGCTTGAAATAACATAATCCACATTTGCTTGGATATAATTTTCCACAGTTTTTGATCCTTTAGGATATTGATTAGATAACTCTCCATCCTTATTAAAAAAATAAATCCCATTAATAGAATCTTTATGTGCTTCATAATATGGCTTTAAAGCTACTCCATCATTTCCATTATCTACACCTGAGATCTTTTTAATGAATTCTCCATCTAATGAAATAATTTTCATACTATCTTTTATATCATTAATGAATAACTCTATACTACGAGATATAGACCTAGATATCCCTAGCATATTTTGCTGTTGTTGATGTACAATAGTTTTTTCATACTGCCTATAGGTGAAGTAAGTCAAAGTACTTAGAATAACTGTAAGTATAACTCCTATGAATGAAATTATGACTTTTTTATCCTTCAACTTAATATTCCTATTTTTTTTCACCTCTACCGCCTCCTAAGAGCTAACTAGATAATATAATTTTTTGGTATAATTAAAATGAAAATCATATTAAATGTATTATACTTAATCTAAGCATTAATCATTAATAAAAGCAAATACTAATCTTATTCTTAATTTTTCTTTTATTGAGATTACATAATATTACCTTAAAATTATATTGATTTCTCTACTAATTATTTATTATAATTAGTTTGAATTATTAATATATTTTAATTCAAAAGTTATATTGTTATTTTAGTAATTATTGTTTTGGAGGAAATATGGGAAAACCAAAAATTCTTATTGTAGAAGATGACGAAGCTATTAGAAAACTAATCTACAGGACCCTCACTATGGAAGGTATGTTAGTTTATCAAGCTGAAAATGGTGAGCAAGGCCTTGAAATGATATTTAACACCGACTTTGATTTAGTTGTTTTAGACATTTTGATGGATGGACTCTCTGGTTATGATGTTGCTAAAAAAATTAGAAACACTAACTTACAATTACCAATTATTTTCCTCAGCGGAAAAAAAGAAGACCAAGATATTATCCAAGGGTTGTATCTTGGAGCAGACAGTTACATTACAAAACCTTTTAGTCCAGCAGTGCTTAGTGCTCAAGTAAAATCTCAAATAAAAAGACGTATAGAAATCCTGAATGAAAACACTGATTCTGCAAGTTTAGTCCACGGTCCTTTCAGATTTGATTTAAGTAGTTATAAATTTTATAAAAATGACGTAGAGATAAAGTTATCTTCAAAAGAAGTTAAACTCATAAAATTTTTTATGGAAAACCCTAATCAGGTATTTACTAAAGAGCAACTTTATGAAAGCGTATGGAACAGTAATGAGGTAGATAACAATAGCATTATGGTCTATATGAAATATTTAAGAAATAAAATTGAAGATAATCCAAGTAAACCAAAGCATATTAAAACTGTATGGGGAATTGGATATCAATTTTCTATTTAAAACTAATGCCTATGATTTTTGAAGTAGGCATTAGTTTTTATTTGTATTATATTTTGATGTAAATAATCCTTATAGCACTACTCACTACTATTAAAAAGCAACAGCATATGATAAAAACAAATATAGCTTTTTACAGAGAATCTGTACTCACTTTAAGTTAAATCTTTAGGTAATTTTCACTAAAACATTAAATGTTCCTTTAGAAATTTTATTAGTATAGGAAAAACTGTAATTACCGTGGTCAATCTTATTAAGTGCATCAATGCTACCACATGTGTTTGCGCTCCATAGGCTTCTGATAGTAAAGACATATCTGTTAGCCCCCCAGGTGAACTACTAAATAACGCAGTGACCAAATCTAAACCAGTGATTTTATGTATCAAGATTCCTAATAATAAACTAAATACAGTTAAGCCTACTACCAGTACAATTGATGGTAAGATTAATTTTTTTAATGCCAATATTGACTCCATATTAAAATTTAATCCCAGCATTGCACCAACAACCACTTGTGCTACTAATTTAAAATCTCTTGGTATATATCCTTGAGAGGTTTTTATATTATAAATTGCAACAAATACCATTGCCCCAATCATTGCTCCTGCAGGTATCTTCAGTTTAATTCCAACATAGCCTCCAATAGCTGCAACAATTAAAGTATATATTATTTTTTCCATATCTGACTCCTTTTCCCCTAATTATATTTTTTAATCCCTAGTATATAAATAATATGTTATAAAGGTTTATAATTAATTTTAACCTTTTAATTCTATGTCTACAACACAGTTTCTTCTATTAATATTTTAATTAAAGCTATTACAAAATACTACTTTGATTTTTACCTTTTGAGAAATGCTTCTAAAGGTTTTTAACTAGTATTATTGACTAATATTCTATAATAAGTTTAGTATATTATTAGAAATAAATAAAATAACATTTTTTTATGTTTATCCATACAAAATTGTTATTTCTGAATTGGAGGATTAAAGTGGATAATCGGGACTGGCTTATTCTTAAAGTTATATATGATAAAAAAAACATTACTAAAGCTGCAGAAGAATTATATATGTCACAGCCTGCCTTAACTAATAGATTAAAACAAATTGAAAAGGAATTTGGTGTAAACATTGTTACAAGAGGAAGAAGAGGAGTATGTTTTACGCCCCAGGGAGAATATTTATACAAGTGTGCTAATGAAATATTACTAAAAATTGAGAAGACAAAAGAAACTCTTTGGAACATGGATAATGAAGTAGTTGGAACTTTGAAACTTGGTGTATCTAGGTTTATGATGAAACATAAACTTCCTGCACTACTTAAACTCTTTAAGACAACATATCCTAAAGTTGAATTTAAAATTATTACAGACTGGAGTAGTGATATAGTCACCTTGCTACTTAACAAAGATATCCACCTTGGATTTGTTAGAGGGGATTTTAATTGGAGAGGAGAAAAACATCTACTCTTTGAAGAGAACTTATGTATTGTTTCTAAAAATAAGATTACCATAGAAAATCTTCCTAATCTTCCAAGAATCGATTATCAAACAGATCATTTACTTAAAGCCTTAATTGATAATTGGTGGGCTGATAACTTTTCCAATGGCGCTCAAGTAACCATGAATGTTGACCAACTTGACACCTGCAAAGAAATGGTTATCAATGATCTTGGTTATGGAATTATGCCTAGTCTAGTAGTAAATAATTTATCTGATTTACATACAATTAACTTAATTGACAAAAATGGAGCACCTATAATAAGAAAAACTTGGTTATTTTATGAAAAAGAAGTTTTAAATTTAAATGTTGTTAATGCCTTTGTTGATTTTATTAAGAATTATGATTTACAAGATGTATAATATTTCTAGTTTTCTTCCTTTTTTCTATTTTTAAATTCATAATTTATTTAGACAAAAACTACTATTAAAATAAATAACTATAGTGACTTTAGTTTAAATCACTATAGTTATTTAGATTTATATATTTATAATCATCTTAATATGGTTTTTAAAATTAGACCTATAATTATTTTTAATTGTGAATTACCTTTTAGCAATGGCACTCTTTATTTTTAAATTTCCATTATAATTGGTAAAATGGTTGGTCTTCTCTTAGTTCTTTCAAATAGATACTTTTCAATAGCAGATTTCATATTTGCTTTTAGTACATACCACTCAATAATCTTTCTGTCTAAGCAACTTTCAAGTTCTTTTTTAGCTATTTCCTTTATTTCATTGATAAGTTCTTCCGATTCTTTTGCATAAACAAAGCCTCTTGTTATTATATCTGGCCCAGCAATTAAACTAAAGGATTCCTTCTCTATAGTAGCAACTACTGTAACCATTCCGTCTTGTGCTAGGTGTTTTCTATCTCTAAGAACTACAGTACCTACATCTCCAACACCTATACCATCAACAAATACTGAACCTGTTTTTACCTTTCCTGCTACCTTTGCTTCGTTCTCTGAAATTTCCAGTACATCTCCAGTTTCTAAAGCAAAGATATTTTCTCTTTTCATTCCCAACTTTACTGCTAAATCTGTATGATGTTTTAAATGTCTATACTCACCATGAACAGGCATAAAGAACTTTGGATGAACTAAAGTATGAATTAATTTTAGCTCTTCTTGATAAGCATGACCTGAAACGTGAACTTCCTCTAAATCTTCATAAATTACATCTACACCTTTTCTAAACAGTTCATTAATTACTCTAGAGATAAGTTTTTCGTTTCCAGGAATTGGAGAAGCTGAAATAATGAACAAATCATTTGGCTCTAATTTGATTTTTCTATGAGTAGAAAAAGCTATTCTAGCCAGTGCTGCCATAGGTTCTCCCTGACTTCCAGTTGTAATTATAGTAACTTTTTCGTTTGGATAATCATAGATTTCCTCTGCTTTTATCACTTGACCTTCAGGTATGTGGAGATATCCAAGCTCCATAGCTACTTGGGATATATTCTCCATACTTCTGCCACTAAAGGCTACTTTCCTACCATATTGTATTGATGCATTTATTATTTGCTGCATTCTATGGATATTTGAAGCAAAGGTAGCCACAATAACTCTTCCTCTAGCTCCTGAAATGACTCTAGATAGGGTTTCACCAATAGATTTCTCCGAAATGGTATGTCCTTGTCGTTGCACGTTAGTACTATCAGCCATAAGAAGTAATACACCTTTTCGCCCTAAGGCTGATATACGCTCTAAATCCATAACCTTTCCGTCAATTGGAGTGTAGTCTATTTTAAAATCTCCAGTATGTAGTATTATTCCTACAGGTGTATGAATTGCAATTGAACAAGAATCAGCTATACTGTGAGTATTTCTTATAAATTCTACATTTAAATTCTCTAATTTCACAATTTGCCCTGCTTCTACTCCATTAAGGGTACACTCTTGAAGCATATTATGCTCCTTAAGTTTATTCTCAATAATTCCTAAAGTTAATTTTGTTCCATACACTGGTACGTTTAACTGCTTTAAAATATAGGGTAAAGATCCAATATGATCTTCATGACCATGAGTTATAAAAATTGCTTTAACCTTATCCTTATTATTTAATAGATAAGTAATATCAGGAATAACTAGGTCTACACCATACATTTCTTCTTCTGGAAAGGATATACCACAATCTATAACTATTATCTCATCCTTATACTCAAAAGCTGTTATATTCTTTCCTATCTCCCCAAGACCTCCTAGAGGAATAATTTTTATACTATTACTATTTTCCACTTAACTTCACCTCTTTAGTAGTATATTAATATTTTATTGATATTATAATTTATACCGATTAAAAACATAGACTTACTATTTAATATAATCTAGTATTTACTTCACTTATTTTATGTTATATTTTGCATTTTAATTCTACTATCGCAAGGTTCCTGCAGAATTTTTATAAATAAACTTCTATTTTATTTATAAATATATATTTTTCTCTATATAAACTAAAATCACTTTACATTTTATGGTTATGTGTTATAATTAAATTATTAGGACAACTTGCATTTTTTCTTAATTAAATACTCATGCAGGTGTAGTATAATGGTAGTACATTAGCTTCCCAAGCTAAGGGCGAGGGTTCGATTCCCTTCACCTGCTCCAAGTTTTAAAAAATTAAAAGCCTTCAATGTTGAAGGCTTTTAATTTTTACCATTTTAAATTTTAATGAAGCTTATATATGAATGTAAAACTTTAATAGAAATACGCCTAATTTCCCTCACTTATTTTAAACATTAGCCAAAGGAAACCCTTATATGACTTCCTTAAAATTATTTCCCTCAATCATTTTTTTATAATATCCCTTACCTTTTATAAGTTCATTATGATTTCCCATCTCCACAATTTCTCCTCCACTTAAAACTATAATTTTGTCTGCATTCCTAATAGTTGAAAGCCTATGAGCTATGATTAGGGTAGTTCTATGTCTAGAAACCTTTTCAATAACCTGTTGAATTAACTTTTCAGTATGGGTATCAATATTAGCCGTAGCTTCATCTAATATAAATATGGAGGGATCATGAGCTATAGCTCTAGCAAATGACAGTAATTGTTTTTCTCCAGCGGAGAAAGTGCTCCCCCTTTCCATTACAGGAGAATTAACCCCCTGTGGCAAGGTATTTACAAATTCAGAAGCACAAGTTATTCTTAAAGCTTCATCTATTTCATCAATACTTATATCATCATTTAAGGAAATGTTTTTTTGTATATCCCCTGAGAATAAAAATACATCTTGAAGTACTACGGAAATATTTCTTCTTAAATCCTTCTTTTTAATCTCATTAATATTTACACCATCGATTAATATTTCACCCTTTTGAATGGGATAAAAACCACTGATAAGGCTTATTATGGTAGTTTTTCCCGCTCCAGTTTCTCCTACAAAAGCAGCAGTTTCCCCACTTTTAATAGTAAAGCTCACATCTTTTAATATCCAGTCGCTATCATTATAAGAGAACCATACATTTTTGAATTCAATATCTCCCCTTATATTTTTCATCGAAATTCCTAAATCTAAATCCTCTAAGGAATCTTCTTCATCTAATAATTCAAAAATTCTATCTGCTGAAACTAAAGCTGATTGAATAGTAGTATAGTTGTCTGCTAAATCTGAAATTGGATTGAAAAACTGTTTTATATATGTTGTAAAGGCAAATAATACTCCAATCTCAAGGGTCTGATTATATATTTTACCCATGGCATACCAGATTAAGATTGCCACAGAAACACTCTGAAACACATCAGAAGCTGGTCTTAAAATACTATTTAACCTTACTTGGAACAAAGTACTTTTAAAATACTCTCCATTAAGATTTAAAAATTCTTCTTTCTTTTCTTTTTCCCCTCTAAATATTTGTATAATTTTCATTCCAGAAATATTTTCAGCCATAAAGCCATTTATTCTACCAATTAAACTTTTCATTTTAGAAAAATTATTTTTTATTTTATTTTTAAGCAAAAACACAAAGAAAAACATAATTGGTACTAAGGACACTGAAATCAATGCAAGTTTTGCATCCAGCATTACCATAGCATAGATAATACCAATTAGTAAAAATACATCCTTAAACAAATTGATAATAACATCTGTATACATTTCACTTAATGCAGCTACATCGTTGGTGGCTCTTGTGATAAGTCTACCTGAAGAGGTCTTATCAAGATAGGATAAAGGTAATAACTGAATTGTATTAAATACTCTTGTCCTTAAATCCTTCATAATATCTTGCGCTGCCCTATTTATAAAGTTAACTTGAGAGAAAGAAAATAATCCTCCTAAAGCTACAATTAGAAAGTACAATACTCCCATAGAGGTAATAGAATAAAACATAGTTTCAGGGGTTTTATTTATTAAGAAATCATCAATTACTATTTTTAATATATAAGGTTTTATTAGTTCTGCTGCATTTACAAGAACTACGCAAACCGCAGCTAAAAGTATTTTTTTCATGTGTGGAAGGGTTAATGATAACAGTCTCTTCAAGCTATGGATTTTATGAATTTTATTCTTAGATTTATGCTTTAGAGTCTTTATATTGTTCCATATATGTATCATAATATATCCCCCCCATTTTTATAAGTTCATTATGATTTCCCTGCTCATATATTTTACCATCTTTTAAAACTACTATAAAATCCGCATCTTTTATTGCAGATACTCTGTGAGCAATTATTAAGGTAGTTTTGTTTTTTCTAAACTTTTTAAGATTTTTTAGTATTCGAGACTCAGTTACAGTATCCACTGCAGAAAGAGAGTCATCAAAAATTAATATTGATGGCTTTTTAATTATTGCTCTAGCAATTGAAATTCTTTGCTTCTGCCCACCAGAGAGATTAACTCCACGCTCCCCTAATATGGTATCAAAGCCTTTAGGAAAGTTCATAATACTCTCATATATAGAGCTAATCTTTGCCGCTTCTTCTACTTCACTATCCTTATAGGTATCCTTAAAAAACTTTATATTTTCTTTAATTGAAGCAGAAAATAAGAAATTATCTTGTGGTACATACCCAATGGCTTCTCTTAAGGCTTTTAATGAGTAATCATTTATATCTATACCGTCGAAAAATATCTTTCCATCTTCCACATTGTAAAGCTTTAGCAATAGACTCACTAAGGTAGTTTTCCCTGAACCAGTCTTCCCTAAAATTCCAACAGTGCTTCCCTTAGGTATTTTAAGAGATATTTCTTCTATTGCCTTTTCCTGTGAATCTGGGTAAGAGAAGGTTAACTCCTTAAACTCAATATTTCCTTTAGGAGAGTCTTCTATAGCTTTAATCCCATCTTTTATTTCTGGATCTACATCGAAGACTTCATTAAGTCTTTTTAGGGAAGCTACTCCTCTTTGGAAAATAGTGATAACACGTCCAATAGAATTTATAGGCTTCATAATCATGGTTAAATAACCATTAAAAGCAATAAAGTCCCCAAGAGAAATCCCCCCTGAGAGTACCATATTTCCTCCAATAATTAAGTTCATAGCAAAGCTTATACTAAAAGCTATTTCAATAAAAGGAGAAAGCACTGCTGATACTTTAACCATTTTAAGGTTTGAGTCCATCATTTCTTCATTTAAATTCTCAAAGTTTTTACTTTCCTCTTCTTCTTGAACATAAGCTTTAATTACTCTAATTCCATTTATATTTTCCTGAACTCTATCTGAAATTGCAGCAAAGTTCTCTTGTACAATCTTAAATCTTTTTTGAACTAAAGTCCCTATTTTCATCATGAAAATAACTATAAAAGGAATAGGTAATAAGGTGATGAGAGTCAGTTTCCAATTTATTGTTATACACATTAAGTAAATTGATATACCACAGATAACAACGCCATTTATGGTCATAGCAGTAGCTGGTCCAAAAGTCATTCGCACTGCTGAGATATCATTAATAGCATAGGCAATTAAATCTCCTGTTTTCCTTTTACTATAAAATTCTGGAGATAACCTTTGAAGATGATCGTATAACTTCTCACGAAGATGACATTCAAGATTTCTTGCATTAGCTACAATAAAATTTCTCCAAGCATAAGTTGTAATAAAAGCTCCTATAGCTATTAATAGCATGTACATTATATTTAATTTTACATCCCTAAAGTTAAATCCACTTACCTTTAACACATCAATAGTATCTCCAAGCACTGTTGGAAATAAGGATTGAATATAAGCAGTTAAGAACATAAATCCTATACCAACAATGTAGGAAATTTTGTGATTTTTAAGAAAATCAATAATAATCTTTTTCCCCATGCTGTCCCCCCTACATTAATAATAGTTTTTATTATAAAGTGAAAATTACGAAAATAATCTTCACAATATTATATAAACCATAACATTCCTTATATAAAAACACACTCTAATATTAGTATAATAAATAATAACATAAAATATCAATGTTGATTACGAGATTTATACAAAATATTTCTAAATTCACTATTATCTTCTCACAAAAAATAATATTATCAAAATAAAAGAACCTATTACAATATACTCAACGTTGTAATAGGTTTTTTGCAGAACTTCCTGATGAAATTTTTATTCTCATCTTAAAAGCCTTAAAGGAACCGTAGAAAAATCAATGTACAAGCTAAATCTCAACTTCGGTTCCCATAATATATTTTTATTTTTTCACTTCAGTAACTCCAGTAACCATGCCATTATTCTCTAACTTAAAAGTGGATTTTAGTTCTTCACTAGCAAAATAAACATTTCCTTGCACTTTGGCATCTACTACTGAGAATCCTTTGCTTTCAACATAAACGTCACCTATAAAAGTTCCACCTTGAATTCTAGCATTTTCACTTCTAACAATCAACTTTGGCGCTGTTAATGAATAAGATGCTGTTTTATTTCTATTTTGGTCTTGATCATATAGTGCTATTTTGCGGCCTGCAGGTACTTGTTTTGTAGGATCTTGAGTATCCTTTTTAGTGAATTCCCCTTCTAGTACTATATCCTTCGTTGCCACATAGTCTCTTTTAATAATAATAATCCAACTTCCATCTTTACTAGCTGCTCTATGCAAAGAGTCTTCATCACTTACTACAGAAGGTGTTGCTACTACGTCTGGCTGGGCATTTTGCTGCTGAGAGTTTTGCTGTTGCTGGGTATTTTTTTCTTGTTGGGTCAATTTTTCCTCTCCAGGTTTGTTACCACAGCCTACTAACAATGTACTAACAAGAATTAATGATAAAACTACTGGCTTTAATCTCACACAAATACCTCCTTATACAACTAATTATTTTTATAATGGATGTTGCATATAGATTTACTCAACCTGTTTGCTACACTTTCCAAAGCTTTATGTAAAATCGCTATACAACTTATATATGCTATTTTCTGCAAAACTCCATCATAAAATACATCATAGTTTAAAATATTTTATTTGTTTTATAAAAGGTTTTTATTGTGCCTCTAAGTCTTTCCTGAAATCTTAAAATAATACTTTTTTATTTTTGTTAATAACTATAAAAAAATCCTTTTAAATATTAGAACAAATTCCATTATTTAAAAGGATTCAAATTATACTATTTTAAAACGGATTTTCTCATGCTTGTAACTATAAAAAGTATTAACCCAATGGCCGAAATTATATCACCAAGACTTACAACAAATCTGCCAATAAAATCTATTGGAATAGTGTCACCTAAAAAACTTAAATTTGTATTAGCATTGATAAGGGTATAAAGTCCTTCTGTATGGACATTGGTTGAGAACCCTATAGCTTTCAATGCGCTTGTACTAACAGGCATTGTTCCCCCGTTGGAGAATATGGCTAAAGCATTTAACATGAAACCTATTCCCATTATGACAATATACCTATTTTTTCTATTTAAAAATATAAAAGTGAAAATTAGTAGATACATTAATATATCTAAGAATAAGGTATTAATTCCAGCTGTAAAAATATTCTTTCGAATTAATAAGATAATTACAAACTCTATAGCAAAGCCAAAACCAATTAAGTATATTCCCTTTAACTCCATACTTTCTAGATTTGAAAGCCTTCCTTTTAATATATAGCCAATTATAACACCAAAAATTATTGCTAAAACAAACATTATACTTCCTACCCCTTTTACTATTCTCTATAAATTTAAAGAAAAAATATAAGTAGAGTTTTAGGCTCTACTTCTCAATATATTTAAGTAAACCTCAGCAACCTCAGGGTGAAACTGAGTTCCTGAATTATTTTCTAATTCACTGATAACTTCTTCTTTTGATAAACCTTTTCTATAGGGTCTATCCGTTTCCATAGCATCCACTGCATCTGCTAACTGAACTATATAGGTATCTAAACCTATCTCTTCTTCCTTCTTACCTTCTGGATAGCCCTTACCATCATATCGCTCATGGTGGTGTTTCACAACCGGGCCAACATATTGAAGATTTTTAACTTCCTTTAATATATTATATCCTATTTCTGGATGTTCCTTAATTTTATCAAATTCTTCATTAGTAAGTTTTCCTGGCTTATTTAAAATATTATCACTGACTCCAATTTTACCTACATCATGAAGCATAGCCGCAACAGTAAGTTTTTCAATCTTCCATTGATTATATTTTAACTTTTTGCTATCTCCATGGAAATTTCCGCCACTCTGCGAGAGTGCCCTTGTGTGTATTCATCTCTTGCTTCAATTGCATTCATTAAAGCTTCAACGGTTTGTATATACTGAGTTTTAGTGTTGATGTACATGGAAAAAACATATCTAGCAAGAACAATTGGGAAGAATGTTAGCGCAACTCCTATGTATTTATAATGACTAAAAACAATAACTAAAATAACACCAAAGGGTATCATAGTTATATAATTAACTCCACATAGCTTTATGTTCTCAAAATAACAATATAATATTGTTTTTTGAGTATGAAATGACATTAAAATTGAAATTATAAAAGTATTAAGTAAAAAGTAGACAAAACTAAATATAATTATCTGTGGTACATTTGTTGATATGTTATCTACACCATAATGACCTTGAAAAAAAACATAAAAATAATCTGCAATAAAAATTGGTAATACTAAAATACAGCAGTTAAATAAAGTGCCATATAATGGCGAATTAAATAAATGATTATACGAACCATCCTCTAACTTTAGTACTCTAGCTAAAAATCCGATTATAAACACTACAGTAGTTTCAAATGCTCCGAATAAAATATAAGTTGCAATAGTAATTGCAAAAGTTGTACTGAATGACATTTCATTATAATGTACAGTAAAAGTTTCTGTAAGCGCAGTTAATACAACAAAAAATATAACATTTCTATAACTTGAAATGTTAAAGCTTATATTGCCTATAAGTACTGAATAGATAAATGTTACTAAAGTAATTATATATACTGAAATGAAAAAAACTTTATACTTAACTGGTAACCCCTTCACTCAACTGTCCCCCTAATTTATATAAAACCGATTGCTTTTATATGTTACTTTCTAAATATCCAACTAACTTGAGAACCACCAGCTATTGCAAGTGCAAGTAATGTCATTAATGCTGGCACTATCTTTTTAATTAACTTTTTCATTTATAAATTCCCCCCTTCGTTTTATTAACAGGGCTTCGCTAAAACCTGCCATATTTAACTCCGCTAAGGGAAAAAAATGTAATTGGTGTTAATTAGTAAATTAATTTGTTCTTCCTTGTATCCTTCTATTTACTGCATCAAGGGTAGCCTTTGCGATGGCTTCATTTATATCATTTTTTATAATTGCTGATCCTACCATAGCTTCTTCACTATCATTTACAACCATATTAACAATCACAGATACAAAGGTTATATCTCGGCTTGTAGTAATAATTACATCTTGAACATCAAATATAAGAGGTTGTCCAATTATTTCCTCCACCGCTGTAACTGTAGCCTGTGCTACAACCTTTCGCCTATTTAGATTTGTTTTAATAGCAGTTTTACTAGCAATATAATCCTCTCCATCATAGCTTAATGTAACCTTGCACTCAATGCTATTGTCATTGGTCTCCATTATAAGGCCTTCATATTTGATTCTTTTTAGTCCTTTGTAATCTTCACTATCAATTTGAGCAATACTGATAACCTTTCTATCTATTCTATAATCAAACACTGCTAGTAAAGCAGTTTCTATATCTCTAACAATTTGTTTTGGTGACCTAGCTGTACTTGCTAGAATATGTAACTCTTGTAAATTCTCCTCATCATGTACTATCTTTACATGGTTAACACCACTAATTTTATTTATAATTTCACAAAAAGATGAAAAACCCATATTTATACTCCTCATAACCTTCTATTTCAGTTAAATTATACCTTAAATTCCACCTTTCAACAAGACTTTAGTTAGAATTGTGAGTAAATTTGTAATATTTATTTTATTTATGTAATATAGGTAAATTTATTTGAACTAATAAATTTGTTATTTTTAGTTATACTAACCTATGTAAACTTTATTATATTCTTATTCGTATATTTATTATATAAGTATAAACAAACCACTTTTTCACTTTCTATTATAGTAGCCTCTGCAGTCCCTAGAACTATTGCTTCAAATATGTCTATATATAGCTTTGTAATACATTAATTATAGGAGGAGGATTGTCATGAAAAAAAAATCTCTTAGATTTTTATGCTTAATTTCTGTAATAACTACATTCATATCTTTAACTGCATGCAATACAGCTAAAAATAGTGATATACTAAAGGAACCCTCTTCAAATGAAAGCGGTGAGCTAGTTTCTGCTCCAACTTATAATCCAGTTTACTCTGAAAGTAAAAATAATGAAGAGAAAAAAGAGCCTGTTGAAAAGATTAAGAAAGATACATCATCTACTACTGATAAACCAGTTGAAAAAACTCCTATTAAAACAGAATCAAGCAACGAAGGTGGTACAACTATTTCAAATGAAAATAACTCCACTGAAAAGTTAGATTATAGGAATTTAAATAATACTAAAATAAGCTGGTGGTTTAAACCAAATAAGCTTCATGTTACTCCTGAGGTAAATACTAAACTTGACTTTGACTTAAATAAATATGATGCTTGTTATGTAGGAGATACAGATAGAAAAGTTCTTTATATGACTTTTGATGAAGGTTACGAAAACGGCTATACCGGTAAGATATTGGATACTTTAAAGGAAAATGATGTTAAAGCCATTTTCTTTGTGACTTTACCCTACCTTAAAGGTAATCATGATTTAATTAAAAGAATGGTTGATGAAGGTCATATTGTTGCTAACCATACCAATCATCACCCTTCTATGCCTACAGTTACTGGCACTGAAGAAAAATTTAATAAAGAATTAAAGGATGTAGAAGATGAGTATTCTAAAATTGTTGGAAAAGAAATGCCTAAATTTTTTAGACCACCGATGGGTGAATATTCTGAGAAGAGCCTTGCCATGACTAAAAACCTTGGCTATAAAACTGTATTTTGGAGCTTTGCATATCATGATTGGGATATAAATAAGCAACCTGATCCTGTGAAAGCTAAGAAAACCATTTTAGATGGTCTTCATAATGGTTCAATAATGCTAATTCATGCTGTATCAAAAACTAATACAGAAATCTTAGGCGATGTAATTAAGGAAGCCAAAGCTCAAGGTTACGAATTTGAGTTATTAAAAGATAACTAATCAACCAGTAGCGTACCATTAAATAAAACTTTAAAGAGAAATTATCTATTTACCAATAAACCCCTTATATAAAGCTTACCTTGTTTGACTACAAAATTCCTAATGGAACTAAGTTAGATCCCTATAGGAGCTTATGTCTAGCTTGTTTTCCTTAAAGTCCTTAAGCAAGAAAATAGTAAAACCTAATCTTTGCTTAAGGACTTTTTAGTTTCTCGCCATAAAAGATTTATATTTTATATTAATTCTATTTTATTTCTTTTTATAAATTTACCATAACCCTTTTGCCCTATAAACTCATTATTTCTTGCAATAATTTCTCCCCTAGCCATAATAATTTCAGGATAACCTACAAGTTTAATACCTTCATAAGGGGTATAATCTACATTCTCATGGAGCATATCCTTAGTTATAGTAACTTTTTTATAGGGATCAAAAATAACCAAATCCCCATCACTACCTACTGCAATAGTTCCTTTTTTAGGATATAATCCAAATAGCTTTGCTGGATTGGTACTAGTTATTTCAACGAACTTATTCAAAGAAATTCTTTTCTTACTAACTCCCTCTGAAAATATTATTCCTATTCTAGTCTCTACCCCTGGAGCACCATTTGGACACTTTGTAAAATCGTCTTTTCCTAGTTGTTTTTCTTTATTAAAATTAAAAGGGCAATGATCTGTGGCAATTACCTGTATGTCACCGTCTTTTATACCCTTCCATAGTGCTTCCTTATTATTCTTTTCTCTAAGTGGAGGACTCATTATAAATTTCAGCCCGCCATTATTAGGTAATTTATATTGCTCTTCATCTAAAACTAAGTACTGAGGACAAGTTTCAGCAAATATGTTATCCTGACCTCTTTCTTTTGCACTTTTTATATATTGAAGCCCCAAAGCTGTTGAAAGATGAACTATATAAAGAGGAGCGTTTTCTGCCACAGCAGCTACATTTATCATTCTATTCACTGCCTCACCTTCAGCTTCTTCCGGTCTACTTTTGCTATGATAAATAGGCGCTACCAATCCTTTAGCTAAATAGTCCTCTCTTAAGTAATTAATTATTTCATGATTTTCACAGTGAACTGTAGTAATTCCACCTAGCTCCTTTAATTTTTTTAACACCGCTAGTGCTTCATCATTCTCTACTTTGTAGCCATAAGTAAGGTAAAATTTAAAACTTGGTATGCCATAATTGATTATTTCCTCAAGCTCATTTAGAATATCTTTGTTAACATGTTGAATAACTCCATGAAAACTATAATCAATTACGGCCTTCCCCTGTGCAAGATTATGGTAAACTTCTATTTGGTGCTTAAGACTACACCCCTTAGGTCCGAAGGCCATATGATCAACAATGGTTGTTGTCCCCCCACAAGCAGCAGCTACAGTGCCAGTGTAAAAATCATCTACCGCTCTGGTTATTCCTACATCTAAATCAAAATGGGTATGAACATCAATACCACCTGGAATAACATATTTTCCTTTAGCATTTATTATATTAACTTCATTTTTATTTATATCTACTCCTATTTCTTTTATAATTCCTTCTTCTATAAATAAATCCCCTTTAAAAGTATCACTTGCAGTGACAATAGTTCCTCACTTAATTATATAACTTTTCATTTTTACACCTACCTTTCCTAAAATATATGCAATAAACATTAAATATATTTAAATTCAACTTTGTACAAAATAAAATTTCTATCTACAAAGCAAAGTAACCCCCTTAAGTTATAACTCTATCTATAACTTAAGAGGGTTACTCTGTATAAGACATCTTCAAAATAAATAATCCAGTATGCTAGTCTATGTTGACCTATTATTTATTCTCTGAAGCCTAATTAATTATTTTATCCTTATAACCTTTGCTTATTTTTCAATAGCATCAGCTAAACATTCATCTATAATATCTTCTGTAATTATATCAATTACTATAATGCTTTGTTTTTTCATTTTCATACCTCCTATTTATCCCTTATAAAATTGTCACTACAAAACAGTATGCTTTTACCGCCAGCTTAAGCATATCGGAAGAACAAAATTATTAATTAGGTAGGGATTAGAAGGATATATTCATGTTGAAATGAATTTTTATTATAAATTATCTATTTTTATAATTCTAATATCTAATATAACTTTGGCTTTATAGTTTATATATTGTAACTATTCTATAAGATTTTTTTCTTTTCATAACTTACTAAGTATACCTCATTAATACTAAAATAACAAGCTAATATTTTTGGAGTTATTGGTATTTAATATGTTTTTTACAATAAAATACCTTTTCATAATTCTCTCATCATAAGATTTACTTTAATATTATAGAAATAACTTTTAAAAACAAATTAAACCTTGCGAAAATATTTAACGGTTTCCTTACAATATAATCTTATCTATAAAATAAAAAAACAGTAAGAAAACTTCTCTTACTACCTTATAAACTCTATAAATTATATTGCAATATGCAAATCATAAATATCTAAGTTTAAATATGGGGTGAACGATGGGATTCGAACCCACGACAACCAGAGCCACAATCTGGTGCTCTACCAACTGAACTACGTCCACCACATGGTCGGGGTGACAGGGATTGAACCTGCGACCTCATGGTCCCAAACCACGCGCGCTCCCATCTGCGCTACACCCCGATGAGAATTTTGTTCCTTCTCTCTGGAACAATTATTATTTTACAGTGTTTTATTGCTAAGGTCAACAGATTTAATAAATGTTCTACTAGAAAAAATATTTAAAATATTTAATCTTATAAAAAACCTAGGGCTTCTATAAACCCTAGGTTTTATACAGTTGTTCTTTTTTATTCAATAACTTTCAATAGAATTTCATTACTTCTTTTTATAAATTCAGACATGGCCTCTGCATCTAGCTGTTTATGACTTATCATTGCTAGGTCATAAACATGACGGCAAATTAAGTCTACCAATTCCTTTTTATCTTCACTTTTATTTAATTCTACAACCTTATTAATTAAGCTATTACTCTTGTTAATAACTAAGGTTTCTTCCTGTGGGAACATAGCACCCATATCCATACCACCAAACATTGCACTCATTTCTGCCATTCTTCTTGACTGTTCAGAAAGCAATACTATAGCTGGAACTTCCTTAGTTTTAAGACTTTCAACATCATACTTTAACTTATCTTTATTAATAGAAGTCTTAAAGATTTCTTCTATTTCTTTAGTTAACTCTTCATTTACTTCTTCAACATCAGCTTTTAATGTATCCCTTAAGTCTGCATCTATTCTATTAAACTGCACACCACTTTCGTGAGCCTCAAGAAAGCTAATGAAGTGATTGTCAATGTTAGAAGATAAAACTATTGCATCTAGATCTTGTTCTTTAAACAACTTAATGTATTGTGCTTGTTGCTTTTCATCACTTATATAAGTAACCTTATTTTCATGTTTCTCCTTATTTGCTTCTAAATACTGTTTTAAAGAAACATATTCATCATTTATAGTCTTAAATATTATTATATCTTTTACCTTGTCATAGAACTTTTCATCTCTTAAGCAGCCATATTTAATAAATATATTGATATCTTTCCAAAACTCATTATATTTTTCTCTTTCATTCTTGAAAAGCCCCGTTAACTTATCAGCAACCTTATTTACAATATGTCTTGAAATCTTTGACACATTACTGTCCTTTTGTAAGAAGCTTCTTGACACATTAAGTGGAATATCTTCACAATCGATAACTCCTTTTAAAAGTAATAAAAATTCCGGAATTACTTCTTTTATGTTATTAGCAACAAACACTTGATTGTTATATAATTTTACTTCCCCTTCTACAGCTTCAAACTCATGTTTAAGCTTAGGGAAATATAATATTCCTTTAAGGTTAAAAGGATAGTCTACATTTAAGTGTATCCAGAATAAAGGTTCATTAAAGTCCATAAACACTTTTCTATAAAAATCCTTATACTCCTCATCGGTACAATCTTTAGGTGCCTTTAGCCATAAAGGATTCACCTCATTAAGTGGAGTTTTTTCTATACTTTCTTCATCTTTTTCATTTTCATTAATTAGATATATTTCCACAGGTAAAAAAGCACAGTGTTTATTTATTACTTCTCTTAATTTATATTCTTCTAAAAACTCTTTACTATCTTCACTAATGAATAAGGTAATGGTAGTTCCTCTTTCTTTTCTTTCTGAAGAGGTGATTTCATATTCAGTACCCCCATCACAAATCCATTTCACTGATTCAGCATCTTCCTTATAGGATAAAGTATCAATTTCAACTTTGTCCGATACCATAAATGCAGAATAAAATCCTAATCCAAAATGACCGATGATATTATTAGCTTCGTCCATTTTATCTTTATATTTAGCAATAAACTCCTCTGCTCCAGAAAAAGCAACTTGATTTATATACTTTTTAATCTCTTCAGCAGTCATGCCTATTCCGTTATCACTAAACTTTATTGTATTATTTTCTTTATTTAAGGACACTATAATTTGGAACTTAGGCTCTGCTTCTATTTTTGCTTCCCCAATGGAACTTAATCTTTTAAGCTTGTTAATGGCATCTGAGCCATTGCTAATAAGTTCCCTTACGAATATATCCTTGTCAGAATATAACCACTTTTTAATAATTGGCATTATATTTTCCGTATGAATAGAAATATTTCCATTCTCTCTAAGCATATATACACACCTCCAAATATTTTCCTTAAATATTTTATACCATTTTTTATGACAAATAAAGTATATTTACAATTTTTTATCAATTTCATATTAGATTTAAATCAATTTTTCATACTTTCTGCAATTACAGTTCTAATTTTATTTTTAATGAGTTCATCATGATATACTTTATCTAAATTGAATTTGCATCTATTTACTATAGATAAGAACGTCACTGTTTTATTTGCTTTAACTAAGTTAGTAGCTGCCTTCTCAATTTTTTTATTCATCAGATAAACTTCTTTTTCATATTTCATCTTATCCAGTATATAACTTCTAAGCTCTGGATATTGATTTATAATATAAGGAGTTACCCCTGCTTTTTTCACCACATTTGCAAATACCAAGGTTTCAGATTTTTCAAGAATATCTAAAATAACCATATCAATTTGAGCTTTATATTCTTCTCCACTTTTAACTTGTAAATCAGTGTCCCTTAGACAATTATCCATGTTTTCACTCCTCATTCGACATTACTTATAATATAATCATATTATATTATAAGTATATTGTAAATTATTTCATTGAAAAGAAATTAGTATAACTGCCTCCATAATTTACATTAATTCAATGTATATAATTGCCTAGTTAACTCTTCTTAGTATTTTTTATATTTTTAATAATTTATTGATATACTCCATTGATTTCTACATAAAATGTTTTTATAATCCACCTATCAAAGGTGCTATGTTAAATCCTGCATTTAAGATAAGCTCTTTATCTAAATTTTCATCTAAATGCATGCAATAAACTCTATGCCTTAGAGAAACATCTATGGCATCACATAGGCTGTTAAATGACATATGACCAGTTTTCACAAAATCTACAGATGTTGTATCTTGATAAATAATGTGCACTTCTTCACTCTTTAATTTTTCCATAACCCCCTTTGGAATTTTATTACTATCCCCACTATAGTAAATAATCTTTTTATCTATAGTTAAATAAAAACCAAAAGCAGGTATAGATTTTGTATGACTGCTGGGAAAAAACTCAACAATATAGTCTCCTAAATTTTTATCCCAAACCTGATTTTTCATTGAAGTTTTCAAGTTATATTGATTTTCTTTTACTCCTATGACAGAAAACAGCTTCATGAGTACGGTATTTTCTGGGAAATATATTATAGGCTTTACTTTCAATTTATAATAACAATAAAAGATTAAATCTCCCAAACTTCCTACATGGTCAGGATGAGTATGAGTTATTATTATATGAAGAGTTGTAATGTCACTTAATAGTCCACTCTTTTTTAATCTATCAAACACAGTTCCGCCGCAATCTATAAGTATCATGGAAGTTTCTCTTTTGATAACCCCACTATTATTCCCAAGAGCTGTATTAAAAGCACTACCTATACCTACAAAGTCAATCATAAAATAACCTCTCTTCCAAATTATTATTTATAATATTCCATAGTGAATTTTATATTACATATTTCTAAAAGCCTTAGAGTTAATCAAATAGTTCTCCATATAAAATAAACATAAATCTTCACTACCTATACTAGCGATTATATGAACCTCCTTAAAAGTATGATAGTTGTTATTTTAATTATTCCATTCTTAAATATTTAACATTACAATTGGTTTTTAAACTTATTATTTATCAATATCTCTTGATATTTGATTGAAAAATAAAAATAACGGGAATAATCCCGTTATTAAAAGTGTGGTGTTATTTCTTCTCTTTGAATTCTTTTTAAATCTTTAAGTCTTAAATGAGTTTCATCCATTATTTTATCCCAATCTTCGCCAGCTATCATCATTTCTTTAGCCTTGTTATGCAACTCATTATCTCTATCTTTTTCCATAACAAATACTCCTCCTTAAACATGTAGTTAAGAGTATTTTGTCATTGTTTCAAATCTATTATTCATCTTTAATCCTAGCGTAAAGTTATAATTGTAAATTTTAGTGTTATAAGTTTTATCCCTACTCTGCTTTTGCTCCTGTAGCTCCATTACTCTTCATAATTTTCTTCATTCCTTCTGTTACTTCTATTTTTCCATCTGGCATAACCCACATAGCCTCAACACCTTCAAGGCTTTCCACTAATTTACGACTTTCTTCATAAGGTAGCAAAAAAGTAGTAGTAGATAAAAAGTCAGCAAGTCCAGAATCTTCGGTTACAATAGTTACAGATCTATAGTAATCCCCTGGCATAAAGGTTTTAGGATCAATAAGGTGATGCATTACTTTACCATCAACCACATAATATCTTTGATAGTCTCCACTTGTTACCACCGATGCATTATTTAAGAAAATTGTATCTAAGGTATCCTCACCATCTGAAGCAATAGCTTTATCTGGATCTTGTATTCCAATTCCCCAACGTTGTCTTACACCATCAAGAGGTTTTCCTAAAACTCTTACATTGCCACCTGCGCTTATAATTCCAGAGTTTAATCCTTCTTTTAAAATATTTTTTGATACTACCTCTGTGGCATAACCTTTAGCCACTGCTCCCACATCTAAACTCATATGCTTATCTTCTAAATATACTGTGCTATTTTCTTTATCTACAATTACTTTATCTAAATCCATATATTTTGCAGCTTCCTCAAGATCTGACCTTGGTGGAATCTTTGCATTATCTGGATCATTTTTCCCTGACTCGCGATAATCATGCCATATGGTAAGGACTGGCCCCATAGCAATATTTGTTTCTTTTCCAGTTTTGTTATACCATTCCTTTGAAAACAAAATTAAATCTAGTATATCCTTATCTACCTTTACTGGTTTTATTCCTGCATTGTCATTGATAGTTTTTATATTATTTATACCTTCATAATCATTATATATATCATATAATTTATGAAGTCTTGTAAATTCTGTATGTATTTTTTCCATGTAGTTTTTAAACTCTTCTTCTGTCTTTGTATATGCAACCACAGTAGTTATAGTGTTAAAAGTATCGAAAAAACTATCTGTATATTTAGTGTATTCAGTACTGACATTTTTCTTACATCCTGTAAAAATAAACATGAATAGAAGTACGACTATTAATCCTTTAGTTATTTTCTTCATGCAATATCCCTGCCTTCTTATTTATTGGAGTTAGACCATAATAAATAAATTATAAACAACTTTATTTCCTAAAGCTATAATTATATTAAAATTTAAATATTTGTATTCTTTATATCAATCACAATCAGATTATTATAATAATTTTATCCCATCAATTCTTTATCATAAATTCATGTATTTATTTTAATGGATATAAGTTTTATATATTTTATGTAGTTCATGTAAAATCTTAATAAGATCATTAACTAAATAAATTAAGTTGTTAAAGTAGTGCATATATTACTTAATTAAAGACCCCCCCACATATCGTGAGAGAGTCTTTAACTAAATATCTTTTATATATTATATCTTTAAGTAATTATTTTTCAATAAAATAACTAACTTTATGCTACTTAGCCTTTTGAGCGCCTTCTTCAACTGCAGCAATGTAATCTTGTACTGATACAGTTACAGAAGATTTAAGTTCAGCTACATCTGGAACTGCTGGATGAGCATCATCTTTCTTAACTACTTTCATTCCTTTTATTTCATCAACTTTTTTGCCAGCCATGTATTTTTGTAACTCAGCAATTTGTTGATACCATTCCTTCTTAATTGAAGAAGCTTTTATCATACCATAACCATCACCAAGTTCAACTTTAGTTTTTGGTGCTTCCTTCTTATCAGAAGTTACTTTACCATCTTTACCAAAATTAACTTTTGTTTGAGCATTGTCTATTACAGTTGCAACAACTTTGCCATCTTTGTCAAATGCAGTAGTAGCCATTACTGTGTCAACTTGTGCTGTTGGAAGAACTTCTTTTCCATCTTTATCTGTTCCTAATGCTTTAGAGCTAGCTGTAGATATTTTGTGTCCTAATCCTATTTTCTCAGCACCTTTTACTTCGATTGCATTTTTATATGCTTCTTCAAGTCCTGCAATGTATCCTTCTACAGATACAGTAACTGAAGACTTAAGTTCAGCTACATCTGGCACTGATGGATGAGCATCATCTTTTTTAACAACTTTCATACCTTTTATTTCTTCTACAGTTTTACCAACCATCCACTTTTCAAGTTCTGCTATTTGTTGGTACCACTCCTTTTTAATAGAAGAAGCTTTAATCATTCCGTAGTTATCACCAAGTTCAACCTTAGTTTTTCCTTCAGCTTTTATATCAGCCTTAAGAGAAAGATCTTTGTTGTAATCTACTTTAGTTTGAGCATTATCAATTGTTACCTTTACAACTTTTCCATCTTTATCGAAAGCAGCAGCAACGATAATAGTGTCTACTTGTCCAGTTGGAAGAACTTCTTTTCCATCTTTATCAACACCTAAATCTTTTGAACTTGCGATTGATGTGATATGTCCCATTCCCATTTTTGCAATTCCTGCTCCACTTGCTGCTTTTGAACCACATCCTGTGAACACAGAAAGAGACATAGTAAGTATTAATGCACTTAATGCTAGTTTTTTCATTTTTTTACCCTCCACCCCTAAAATAAATGAGTTAACATAATTTCCATTGTGCTTAAATTTTAACATATTGTTTATTTATTGACAATATGTTTATTAAAAATTATAGAGAATTATTTCTGAATTTCTTTGTAATAATGAAGAATTTTGATGAATATCATAGTAATTTGAACCTTAATTTACATATTAAAAGTTTACTTCATCTATATTATGTCTATGCATTTTTGAATTATTTGTAATTTATATGTTATATATGTAAATAATATTGTTAAATATATAGTAATATTATAAATTTAACTTTTTTATTCATATATATTCATTGTTTAAAATTGTAAATATTATTAACTATATGAATAAGTATGTTAACCATCGTATAAATTACAAATATACCTTCTACAAAATTATAGTGTTTAGTAATGTAAATAAAGTAATAAAAGAACCATATCAATGCCGCTACTTAAGACATTAATACGGTTCTCATATTATTTTATCATCATTTCATTCAATGAAATTTTTGGGTTTTTATATCTTCCTTTTTTCTCAGTACCTTTTCCATATTGAATAGCTCCAGTTGGGCACAAATGTATGCAGGCTAAACATTGAGTACAGTTACTACCCCATTGTGGCTTTCCTTGTACTTTTATATTGTTACAATTGCATACTTTTTCGCAAACACCACAACTATTGCAATTATCAGAAACACAGAATTTTTTTGGATCTGCTGCACCCTTATTAAATAAAGGATTAACTATTCCAGTAAGCAAACTTGGCATAAAACCCTTGTTAATCATGAAGATTCCCTTGGTCTTATTTCCTACTATTTTATTAATGTTGTCAATGATACTTTCTGCTTCCTGTAATTTCTCAGCTTCCACTTCCTTGTTATCTACATCCCCCATAATAATATAATTATTAGGCATTTTAATAGAGAATCCACTACTAAGCTCTAATTGTTTTTTGCTTAGTGCTTTATTTAAAACTTTTATTGTATTTCCAATATTCTCACCACAGGTAGCCACAGTAAATACATAAGTATTATTATAGTTATTAAACTTAAGCTTTTCTATAAATTCTAAAACCTGCTTTGGTGGTGCCCAGGCATATATAGGATATACAAATCCAATAACTTCATTTGGTTTTAAGTTATACTCATATAGGCTTTCTTCCTTCTTAAGCATAGAAGCAATTGAAATTAGTTCTTCATTGTTCTCCTCTGCAATTTTCTTAGCAACATATAGTGAATTTCCTGTTCCACTAAAATAAAAAATCATAATAATCCCCCGTTCAAATTATATAGCTTATTATTTATAAACTAACTCAAATTCTTCACATATTATTTCCATATTTTCCGAAAAGTCTTTGCCTATTTCTTTGAGCTCCCTTGTAAAAAATCTGCTATGACATTCCCTCCAATACTCTAGAGATTTATCACCTTCTCCTTCTAATATGGCAAACTCCTCCGTTATGTTCTTGAAGCTTTTAATTTCTACCTTTTTAGTCTTTACTATGCATTGAGGTTCTCCAAAGTAATCAGTGATAATGCTATATTCTCCAACCCTTGGAACAGGTTCCTTAGCAATTTGATACCAATAATGTAAGGACGATGTTCCTCTCTTTATTCCTGTTTTAACAAGGTCAGCGAGTTTTAAAGCAGATGTTTGATTATCACAAAAGTACCAAGCAGTAACAACCTTATCAGTTGAGTTTATTTCATCACCTATAGTTCTTAAGTATTTCTCCCACATTTCCTTAGCTTTTTGGTTTTTTATAGCCATTTGAATTCACCCTCTCTTATTTTAAAATAATTTCTACCTAAAGTATATAATACTCTAAATAAAGCAATAAAATAATTTTTTGTTTAATAACTTAATGTACCTTGGACATACTAACATTAGAAAATATGAATTATGAAAGGGTGAATTCTATGAACAACAAAAGTCATGTAGATAAAGATAAGTTAAATAAAGTTCCTTCTGGGTGTCCCTTCGAGTATAAAGATGTAGTGACTGAAGCTTTCCCTATTGAATCTCATACTGAAGATGGAAAAACATTTAAATCTGAAGTTGAAAGCGGAATTTATGAAGATATAAGAATAAAAAAAGATACTGGAAGCCATATCCTATATGAAAAATTATAATTGAAAGTTTTATAGAAATATAATTATTTTTACAAAAGAAGCATACTAACAATGTCATATGCTTCTTTTTACTTCTTTCTATGCTAAAAATTGTATTAAATCAAGTGTAAATTATTTTCTCCTTAAATTAAAGTAGTTATTTATCCTAACTATATTTAACTTTACAGACAAAGCAACTATTTATTATGAATTTTCTTTAGAGTAGATTTTATTATCAGTTTTACCATGTTTTAAAATTCAATACCAGCTTAATTTTTTATTATAAACCTAAAATATACCTAAGAACCCAGTTATTAAAACAACCACAGCAAATATAATTCTATATACTGCAAATATTTTCATAGGTTTTTTTTGTAGGTAAGAAATAAACTTCTCAATAACGATTAATGCTACTCCAAAGGATACAGCAAACCCAACTCCGAGAGAAATTAACTCTAAGTGTGTAAGGCTAAGTAATCCTCCAATCTTAAAAATTTTTAAGAAGCTCATTCCTACCATTACTGGTATCGCTAAAAAAAAGGAAAATTCAGCTGCTGCCACAGTAGAAAGTCCGGAAATCCAACCACCTATAATAGTTGAGGCTGAACGAGACATCCCAGGAATTATTGCTAAACATTGAAACAACCCTATAATTACAGCTTGTCTTGTTGTAATCTTTAAATCAGATCCAAGAGAGTTTCTAATATTTGCTGCGCTTTTATTCTTAAATGTATTTTCTGCATAAATCATCCACAGAGCGCCTAAGAACAAAGTTATAGCCACTGTAACAGGAGAAAACAAGTATTGCTCTGCCAAATCATCTAGCAAAATACCAAACACCCCTCCAGGAATGCAAGCTATGAATATGATAAACCAAAATCTAAAACCAGATTTTTCATAACTAACTTTTCCTGGAAAGAAGTTTATAAGAGTTTCCACTATTTTTCTCCAATACAATACTATAACTGCCAGTATTGCCCCAAGCTGTATTACATAGGTATACATCTCAACATATTTATCAGTTATCCCCTTAAAACCTATTAAGTTTTGGAATATAACTAAGTGTCCCGTGGAGGAAACTGGTAAAAATTCAGTTATTCCTTCAACAATCCCTAAAATTACAGACTTAATTACAAAAATTATATTTTCCAAAAAAACACCTTCCCTTTGTCTTATATTTTGTTTCATCTAATTTCTACATATAAAAATATATTCTTATATTTATGTTTCAATAACCATAATTGTCTATAAGTAATATTTGAATTAAAAATTATAAAATATATAATAAAGCCATTTTGTAGTCTAGAAAAGGTACCATATATTGAGTGTAAAATTTGATATTTTCATAATATCAATTATGAAATTTATATTAAGATATCCATAAATAACCTAACTACTCTTTACACTTATATTTCTAAGGGGGTATAATATAGAAATTTTTTCTATGATGAAGTATAATAAATTTCAAAGAAGTTAAACTATATATTTAAATATCTTAAAGGAGATTTAGTAATGAAATTAATATCATGGAATGTAAATGGTTTAAGAGCTTGTGTTCAAAAGGGCTTTTTAGACTATTTTAACAAAGTCGACGCAGATATATTTTGTATTCAAGAAAGCAAACTTCAAGAAGGCCAAATAAATTTGGAACTTGAGGGTTATCACCAATATTGGAACTATGCAGAAAAGAAAGGTTACTCAGGAACTGCTATATTTACTAAAGTTGAACCTCTAAGTGTAACCTATGGAATAAATATAGAGGATCATGATAAAGAAGGTAGAGTTATAACTTTAGAATTTAATGATTTTTATATGGTAACAGTTTATACTCCAAACTCTCAAGAAAAATTAGCTAGATTAGATTATAGGATGAGATGGGAAAATGACTTTGGACAATACTTAAAAAAATTAGATGAAATAAAACCAGTTATTATGTGCGGAGATCTAAATGTAGCCCATGAAGAAATCGACCTAAAAAACCCTAAAAGTAACAGAAAGAATGCAGGCTTTAGTGATGAGGAGAGAGAGAAATTTACTGAATTTCTAGCTAACGGCTTCATAGATACCTTTAGATTTTTTAACCCTAATAAAGAAGGAGCTTATAGCTGGTGGTCCTACAGATTTAATGCTAGAGCTAATAATGCAGGATGGCGTATAGATTATTTTTGTGTGTCAGAAAGACTTAAGGACAGATTAGCTAGTGCAGATATCCATTCAGAAGTATTAGGCTCTGACCACTGCCCTGTTGAGCTTGTACTTAATTAACTTTACAAAATCTACTGTGGCATAAATATACGTCTTAGAATAAAGCCATGGATAATGAACAGCCCCTGTCAAGTAGACAGGGGGCTGTTCATTATCCATGGCTATGTTAATATTAAAATTATCAACATTTTTGTTACAGTTCCTATTTCTTCTTCCTGGGCTACTCTACTTGAGTTAACAACCTCTTCATTATATCCTTAAGCTTTAATTCTCCCATTTCTTCATCAGCCATTGCTATAACTAACTTAATAGTATCATCTGCATCCCACTTATAAGCTTTAGATTGAAGTATGGCATTTTCCGGAATAAAGTCTTCTATATCAATGGTCATTTCTTCTGTAAGGCTTATGAATTCTTCAAACAATTCATCCTCCTCAACGTCCTCTAATTCATAATCCTCTTTTAATATTTCTTTTAAAGTTTCAATATCTACACTCAAGTTAAATGCTAAAATATCTTCTCTTTTAGTGCCTTTACTCATATCTTTAATAACTTTAAAATCTGTATTGTTTTCAATAGTTTCTTTCATTTCTTTACTATCAACAACGGTATTTCCTAATGCTATGTACATAAACTTCCTCCTAATATGTAACTTTATTATAGATTATAACACAAATTATAAAAATTTATTAATACTAACTACAATTTAGAATATTATGGAACCAGAAATAAATATAATACTATAAAAGTCACACTTTTTATTTTTTATCATTCATTCTTGTATATGAAATTAAAGTCAAATCCTAACTTGTATATTAAGCATAAAATGGTCCTATTAAGACTTTTTAAAGATAGATAAATTAAACATTAACTAATGACACCTATATAAGCATTTATTAACATGAAAGATTCTATACAAAAAAGCAATAAAAGCAGAGTATGTATACTCTGCTTTCTATATTACCTATTCTGTTGTGAATGGTAGTAATGCTATGTTTCTAGCTCTCTTAATAGCTACAGTAAGCATTCTTTGATGCTTAGCACAAGTTCCAGAAATTCTTCTTGGTAATATTTTACCCTTTTCTGTAACATATTTCTTTAATTTGAAAATGTCTTTGTAGTCTATTGCAGTAGCTTTATCGATACAGAATGAACAAACTTTTCTTTTTGGTCTTCTTCTGTTACCGCCTCTATTTCTATCAAAAGCCATAGTTTTCTCCTCCTTACCTATTTTTAGAATGGTATGTCTTCTCCATCATCCATTGGAGTTATATCAGAACTTCCTCCGAAATAATCATCTGGTATTGATGGTGATCCATAACCGTTAGAATTTGTATCATTTCCTGATGTTTTATTTCCACCCCATTCAAGGAAGTGTACTTCATCAGCAACTACTTCAGTAACATATCTTTTTGTACCGTCTTTAGCATCATAAGAACGAGTTTCTATTCTACCACTTACACTAAGCTGTTTACCCTTGCTCATGTAATTTGCAGTACTTTCAGCTTGTTTTCCCCATACTACTACAGGGATAAAGTCAGCTTCAGGTTGACCCTCTTTCTTAAATCTTCTATTAACAGCAAGTGTAAAAGTGGTTACAGCTGTTCCTGTACCTGGTGTAAATTTCAACTCAGGATCCTTGGTTAATCTTCCAATTAAAACAACTTTATTCATGTCTCCACCTACCTACTAGTTTTCTGGATTGATTATGATATGTCTTATAACACTGTCAGTAATTCTGAATACTCTATCTAACTCTTTAGGTAATTCAGCATTAGCTTTGAAGTTGATTAATGTGTAGAAACCTTCGTTAACTTTAGCAATTTCATAAGCTAACTTTCTTCTGCCCCATAGGTCAACGCTCTCGATTTCTCCGCCATTGTTCTCTATTACACCTTTAAATTTTTCGATGTTAGCTTTAACAGCCTCCTCGTCTAATGATGGGTGTAATATGAAAATAGTTTCATATGCTCTCATTAGTTTCACCTCCTCCCCTTGGACTAACGGCTGTGCATTACACAGCAGGGATTCCATTTATATACTCTACCACTTCTTCTCACAAAAATCAAGCACTTTTTTTATTTTTGTATAATTTATGATATTTTATAAATAAAAACAAATAATTCTATATCAGCATCTGTAGTTTTCGTAATATCAAGCTTTCAACTATACATTACCATCAAATCACACTCGATATTTAGTGCAGATTACCGTGCTGCATCTAATGGAAATACGTATGATAAAGACCTATGTATTGTTGCTCAAATTATAGATAATTAATAATAGCTTATTTTTATAATATAATCACATTTAAAATAAAATTTTTATATCTTTTAAACCTATGAATTATCACCTAATTGAAACTTTCCATCAATTAAATGTATTTTGCAATTTCCACCCTTACTCAGTCTACCAAATAGAATTTCATCAACTAAAATAGGCTTTAGTTCAGAATTTATTACTCTTATGATTTCTCTAGCACCAAATTCTTTTGAGGTTCCTTTTTCTGCTATATATTTAACCACTTCCTCATGAAATTCTATGGTTACATCTTTCTTCAATAATAGCTGTTTAAAGTTCTCTAATTCTTTTCTTGCTATATCCATTGCCATAGCTTCATTTATGTGATTAAATACAACTATTTTATCTAGTCTATTTCTAAATTCAGGAGAAAACACCTTCTTAACTTCTTCCAAAATAGCTTCCCCTTTAACTTCTCTATCTCCAAAACCTATAACACTTTTACCAATGTTTTTTGCTCCTGCATTAGAAGTCATTATTATAATGACATTTCTAAAGTCTGCCTTTCTTCCTTGGTTATCAGTAAGAGTTGCATAATCCATTACTTGTAAAAGTACATTTAGTATATCACTATGAGCTTTTTCAACCTCATCAAGGAGAAGTACACAGTTAGGCTTTTTCCTTATGGTATCCGTAAGAAGTCCGCCTTCTTCATACCCTACATATCCTGGTGGCGAACCTATTAACTTAGACGCAGCATGTTTTTCCATATACTCACTCATATCAAATCTTACTAAATCAATTCCAAGGTTTTTAGCTAGAGTTCTTGCTATTTCTGTTTTACCAACTCCAGTAGGGCCCACAAAGAGCATAGAAGCTACAGGCTTATTATCAACATTCAATCCAGCTCTAGACATTTTTATGCATCTTACCACCTGCTCAATTGCCTTATCTTGACCAAATATGCTTTTCTTAAGTTCATTTTCCATATTCTTAAGAGCTTCTATTTCATTTCCTTCCACTGTTTCTTGTGGAATATTACACATTTTAGCTATGGTTCTTTCAATTATATTTTCATCTATAAATGGAACTTCTTCCTTAGGCTCTATAGAAGCCAAAGCCCCTGCTTCATCAATAATGTCCAAAGCCTTATCTGGTAAAAATCTATCATTAATATACTTGTGACTCAGGTTTACTGCTGCGCTTATTGCTTCTTCTGTAAACTTAACTCTATGATAAGATTCATAATGTTCTTTAAGTCCTTTTAATATTTCAATGGTTTCCTCTACTGTAGGCTCCTTAACTTGTATTGTTTGAAATCTTCTTATCAGTGCCTTATCCTTTTCAAAGTACTTTTTATATTCTTCGAAAGTAGTAGCACCTATAAATTTAATCTTTCCTTCTAGTAAATAAGGTTTTAATAGATTTGAAGCATCCAAAGAACCATTACCAAGGGACCCCGCTCCAACTATATTATGTATCTCATCAATATACACTATTGGATTTTCGTGATTTTTAATTTCATTCAAAACTTTCTTTATTCGCTCTTCAAAATCACCTCTGTATTTTGTTCCTGCTAGCATGGAACCTATATCTAGTGAAAATATTTCTGCTCCCTGAAGCTTATTAGGCACTCGTTCCTCATTAATAAGCTTTGCTAAGCCTAAAATTATAGCGGTTTTACCAACTCCTGGCTCTCCAACATGAATAGGGTTGTTTTTGGTCTTCCTACAAAGGATTTGAACTGTACGTTCTATAACGTCTTCTCTTCCTATTAATGGCTCATCCTCCTTTTCTTTTGCAAGTTTTGTTAAATTTTGAGTATACTTTTCTAGGATAGATAAGCTTTTTAAATTTCTTCTATTTTTATGTTCATTACTTTCTTCATATTCTTCTGAATAAGTTTCCTCTTCCCACGTACTGTCATCAAAGCTTTCTTCTTCATTTAAATCTACCAGCTCTTCACTACTTCCATGGCATAGGTTAAATAATAAAGTACTTTTTTCAACACCTTGTTCCTTTAGATAATAAGCTGCATAGCTTTCCTCTAAATCATAAATTGCAGCCATGATATGTTCAATACTAATATATTCATGTCCACTTGCTAGAGCTTGGTTGGCAGCTCTTATTATCACCTGCTGCATTGCAAAACTTTGCTGAGTTTCCATTCCTTCAATTCTTGTTACATACTCATCAATATACCATTTAAGATTTTCTTTTAGTTCCTCTATATTGCAATCACAGCTCTTTAACACCTGTGCAAATTCTTCATAGTCTAAAGCTTTATATAAAACATGCTCTGGAGTTAAAAGTTCATCTCCCCTAGCTTTCGCCTCATCATAGGCATCTAAAATTATATCATTCACTAATTTTTTTAACTTCATATCTTACTCCTCTTCCACAGAAAGCTTAAAGGGAAATCCTTGTTCCTTTGCAATAGTCATAGCCGTAGATGCCTTAGACACTGCGATATCATGAGGAAAAATCCCAGCTATGCCACTTCCCTTTTTATGAACATCTATCATTATTTTACTGGCTTCTTCAATTTTTTTATTAAAAATGTTGACTAGTACATCTACAACAAATTCCATGGTAGTAAAGTCATCATTATGCATTATCACCTTATATAGTTTAGGTTTTTTTATTTTAATTTTATTTTTTTCTTTAATATCTATATTACTCTCCACAAAATTCCCTCCTAAAACCTATTTAGCATATTATATCAATTCTACCCTATTACTTACCAGTATGCTTTTATATTCTACAGTAAAAACTACTATTATGATTACACTGAATTTAACTATTATAAGCTTTTTACTACCATCCATAAAGGATTTTTTGTTTATTAGGTGAAATTTTATTCAAAGTTATGCGGTTATGCTTCACCACTTTTAAATTCTATAGGTAAATTTAAAGTAATCAGAATATCTATGAAAGGGGCAATTAATATGACAAAAGATGATTGCAATGAAAGAAAAAAGAAATTAGCAAAACCAGACCCAACTAGTGATGGTTATAGTCGAGCTATGCTAAATAAAGCTAATAACCATAGCCCATATGGCAAAGATGAACCATCAACACGCACAGAGTTCAAGTAAAAAATAGAGACTGACTAGTTGTCAGTCTCACTTTTATTACTTTTAATTTGATGCTTACAATAGTTTACCACAAATAAAATTTAGATAAACATAGGCTTTTAAAACTAAATTATCTTTTCTTTATTAGTACTTCCTGTATAAATTTCTTATAGTATTCATCTTTATTCGTATACTTTCTGTAGTTTTCATAAAAAAATGGTTGTACTTCTCCTCTTAGAACTGAAACATATAGTTCCTTATCCTCCTCTATCAAATAATCTGGCTTCATGCTTTGTTTTGTGGTAGCTTCTCCTTGTGAGTCCACAATCCAAGCATTTTGAACTATAAGGGCTAAATTTGAATTTGGAAGTATAATTTTAGGAATAAACTCAGAATAGTAATTTTCATCTACAACTATGTCATTATTAGCTATAAACATAACAGACTCATTGCTATTTAGTAATTTTAGAATTGATAAGTCTATAGAGTATGGAGAAAATATATTAGTAAAAATAATAACCTTTCCTTTATATTTACCTTTTCCTCCTACAGTCCCTTCATTTACTACAGATCTAAAATAATCTGAAGGTGGAAACTTCTCATCAATTATTTTATTTTTAATACTAAATTTGTCTTGAAAAACTGCTGCATACTGATTTTCTAGTTCTTTGATAACTCTATCATTATATTGATTTTTCTTCATAATGCTATATTTGCTAATATCAATTTCCTCAAAGGAAATATAGTCTATAATTTGTTTTAGGAAATCTCCAACAACAAAACCTCTTAAATCTAAAATCAAATACTCACTATTATCAATGGTTTTATAAATCTTCTCCCAATTTTCCTTATTACTTACTATGAATTCCCTATTAAAATTTAAAGCAACTACTTTTCCTCCCTCAAGGGTATTAAAACACTCCCTACCTTTGCTCTCATCATATACTGTGGCTTCTGAAGAAGTTTCTGTAAATAGCCAAGGTTTATCTTCTTCATAGGCTCCTACTTCTACTTCTTTTTCTTTTCCATCTTTATCAACAACAACAACTTTTACTTTAGAACTTTTGTCCTTTAAATATATTGAAACTCCATAATAGGCTTGCTTATTTCTTTTGCTATCCTTAATCCTAACTCCAACTCTATACAAATTATTACCAAAGTATTTCGCCATGTACTCTTCAACACTCATGCCTTCAATTTTTATGATTATATCTCCTGGATAAATATCTGGATTTTGCGTTCCGCTAATATAATAATCTCCTTCAAAATAATTTGCATAAATTTGTGGCATAATATATTCTTTATATCCATCCAAACCATTTATCATTTCTCTCCATTTCTTCTGTCCCTCATAGGATTTAGCTATGCAATCCATTTTGTCCGTAGCCTGTTTTTCATCAAATAAAATTATATCTCTTTCATTTAGTTGTGATGGATAAATTTGGGCCACTCCTTCTCTTAGTTTGCCTAAAAAATTAGAAATTGCTTCAAGAAACTCCTCATCTGTTTTTGTTTTGCTTATGCTATTAATAATTTTTCTCCTGCTTTCAATATTTCCTGTATCCTTTTCTAGTTTATAATAGGGATAGACTTCTTCCAATACATTGATAAGATACTCCGCATCTTTTTTCTTTTGTCCATAATTTAGCCCCTTATTATCTGAGTAGTTTAAGTCTGTAGTGAAAGAAATGCCCAGTAACAGCATAACTGCTAAAAATCCTAATAGAATATATAGCTTAAACTTTTTCTCCACTATACCCCTCCTAGTGAATTATATTATTATTCAGTTTATCACCTAATTTTGTAATAACTTTATATGTACTATTTAAGTTTTATATTACTAACCTTAACTTACTAAATACAGTTAGTAACTTTGGCCTTATAAATAATCTCGTAAAAATAATGTAAATATTGAACCTATAATTACTCTATTGGCGTATTATAGTAATTTATACACATTTTCTTTATAAATAGTTAAATATGTAATATAATGTAATTATATCATATTATGGGGGGCGCTAGTACATATGAATAATAATAAACTTAAACTAGGCATTTTAGGTGGTATGTTGGGGGTCATAGCACTTTTAGGAATTTTGTCCTTTGGAGATTTAAGATTTTCTCCTAAAGAAGGACTATCATATGAAGATAAAAAGAGAGATGCGAAGTATTTAGTAGAATTTTTAGAAGCTACCTATCCATACTTTGACGAAGTAAAAAAGGAAACAGGACAAGATATATTAGCTAATAAAAACAAAATTATTAATTCTATAAGTAAAACCTCTTCTGATGAGGCCTTTTATGCCAGTATATCGACTCTATTATCAAAGTTTTCTTATGGCCTTACTCAATTAACCTATGGATTAAGTAACTTCGGTGATAGTTTTACTTATACTGATAAAGACATTGACTATAAGGAATCAAATTCTAAAAGTTCTGCATTAACAACTGCAGAAAAGTGGAACTCTATTGCTGAAAACTATTGGAAAAAGCTTCTTTCTCCTACCAATATAAATTTTTTATACATAAACGGAGAATATTATGTAAGTTCAACTCAAAATCCTGAAGTTCATGTTGGCGATAAGTTAATTAAAGCTGAGGGGATGCCAATAGATAAGTATATAGAAAAAATGCCTTCTAATAAGCTTTTTAAGGTTTACGACCCAACTTATGAAAAATATGTTTCTCACTATAACTTAGCTTCTATGCAAGATGATGAACTAAGCATTCAAGTTACATTGTTAAACTCCTCTAACGAAGAAAAGGTGGTTGACATTGTTCCTTTTGATGAAAGTAAGCCTATTTTAGACGACGGCTTTAGTGCTATTAAAAACTCTAATAGTGAACCCATAGATGAAAAGGAATTAGAAAAAATTAAATTTGCTACTACCTTTGAAAATGGTAGTATTATCGCATTAAACTTTTCAGCATATACGGATATAAACAAAAACTATAGAAGCAGCTTGAAAAACAAAGAAGATCTACTCACCCTTATCAGTTCTAGTGACTCCTTAGTTTTGGATTTTCGTGGTGGCACTGATTCAGATGTTCTATTTGAAATTTTAGACTACATCTCTCCAAAGAATATAGAAAATTACAGTTATAAGGTTCTAAAAAAAGGAAAAGTAAATGATAAGTACATTGATTCCTTTAGAAACAAGTTAAACCCTTCAATCCAAGAGATTACTTCTCCTATTGACAGCTTAGAAAAAAACTATCCTTTATCTAAATATTATATTTTCAAAGAAAAAAATTTTGAAATTAACGGCAAAAACAAGTATACTGGGAAGGTTTTTGTGCTTTGCGATGAAGTATTATACTCAGTTAATGCTGCTGAAGTTCTAAGCACAATTGCTGAAAATAACTTAGGTACTGTTATCTCTAATACGAAGCTATACTCAAGAGACTTTAACTATGACTCTATAATATCCTTTAATCTTCCTAACTCTAACTTAACAATAAATACTAATAGTGGTAAAAGAATTGACATTGATGGTAATTTCATTGGTAATAAAGTGATTTCTCCCCAAGTTTTAATCACAAAAGATACAAATCGTATTTTAGATGATTTAAGAAGTGGAAAAGGAGTTAATGTAAACTCAGTAATGGAAGAAAGATATGGCAGTAATGATGAATATTTTAGTGAGGTTCTAAAACAATTAAAAAAATAAGACTCGCCTTCACGAGTCTTATTTTTATTTTAATTTTTACACTACATCATTTCAATGAAAGCTTCTATTCTTGTTTTAATTTGTCCTACATCAGATGGAGAATAATTTGTTTCTATATTTAAATAAGGTTTTCCCTTTTCTTTATTAACAAACTCTTTTACGCTAAAGCTTTCTACTGCATAAGTATGGCAAGCTTGTAAAGTTATATCAACTACTCCATCAACAGTATACTCATCAATTAACTGGTCTAGGAACTCTAATCTGCCAGTATTTGGTGACATAACTGAGCATGGTACACTTAAGTATTTTTCTGCAAGAGCATCTATTGGATCAATATCTTCTCTTACTAGCTTATATTTTTCTTTAATTCCTGTACAGTTTTCTAAACAAACAACAACTCCACCACATTCTTCAATAGTTTTAATTACCTTGTCTAAAACTCCACCACTTGGACATCCAGTAATTAATATTCTCTTTGCATCTTTATTTACTGGACTTTCTCCTCTTGCATATTTTTCTTTAAGGTCTTTAATCATTTCTGTAAATTGCTCAGCTTGAAGAGCTTTGTCCATGCTAAAGTTAGAACCATCTATAACCTTGTGTAAATCATAACCCCAAAGTGCAGGTGGATTTAACTTAGATAAAGAATAAAATTCTTTTAATAATTCTCTCTCATTATTTCTAATTCTTATTGCTTCTTTAATTTTTTCTTCTGTTATTTCCACACCAAAATCTTTTTCTAATCTTTCTTTAAGCTTTATAATTTCAGCTTTCCATAATTCTAAAGAAGTTTTATCTTGAGAATTTTGAGGAAGCTGCATAACATGCATATTCTTTTTTTGTCCTAAAAGTTCATACATTTTTTTCTTTCCATCGCAAGTAGTTTCTCCAACTAGCATATCTGAAAAATAAATATATGGACATTTATCTGTGATTGCAAAGCCATAAGAAGATTTAATTAATGGACATAGATTTTTAGGAAGATGTTGTTCTGCATCTTCAGTAGTTTCATCACTCATCCCGCATACAGATATTGGAATTGCTCCAGCTGCATAAATTACTTCCCAAGGTGTAAAAGTACAAAAGGTACCTACTATTTTCTTTCCTTCATCCTTAGCATTTTTCACTTTAATAAAACCATTTCTTCTTGCTTCTGCAAAGGTTTCAAAGTTTTTTGGCATATTCATTGTTAACCCACCCCATCTAATATAATTTAACATTTCATACACGCACATTGTTAATGTAATGTGCCAATAAAAATTTAAAGAAAGTTTATCGCTATACTATAAACTAAAAATAAAATTAACCTATTTAACTTAATACAAATCTAAAACTTTTATTTTATATTCCTTGCAATTAAAGCTGCACCTATAGCACCAGCATACCTTCCTAACGGTGAGGAGATAACCTCAGCATTAAGTTTTTCACTTAAAAACTCTAGGATAACTTCATTTTCACATAATCCACCAGTTAAAAAGTATTTCTTATCTTTACTGTGCCTTTGACATAAGGAAACCACTTTACTGCATACAGAATTTAATACAGCATAAGCAATATTTTCTCTTGGTACACCTTGTCCTATCAGGCTTATAACTTCCGATTCAGCAAATACTGTGCACATAGAGCTAATGGTTGCTTCTCCACCGTTTTTGGCCAAACTTGATAGATCCTCTATAGTTACTCCCATTCTATTAGCCATAACTTCAATAAATTTTCCAGTACCCGCAGAACACTTATCATTCATGATAAAATCCTTAACCATACCTTCTTCTATTGATATTACCTTTGTATCTTGTCCACCAACATCTATAACTGTTCCTCCAGTTTTAAAGATATAGGCAGCACCTTTGCCATGGCAAGTAATTTCCGTAACAGATTTATTAGCATAAGGTACTGAAACCCTTCCATAACCCGTGGCTACAATCTTGCTGTTACTTTCATGAATTCCAAGCTTTTTTAAGCTTTCTAAAATTCTCTTAGCGGTTTCCAAACTACTCCACCCTGTAGGACAAAGCATTTTTTCTATTAATTCCTCATTTTTAAAAACTGCTACCTTGCAGCTAGTTGATCCAATATCAATTCCCACAGAATACATTAGTTATCCTCCCAGTTAAGTAGTATAAGTTTGCTAGATTTTCATTGTAATGTAATTATGATTATGTATTCATTCAGCTGATGAAAAAATATATTCCTTTACTATTGTTTCAAATAAATGAGTTTTTTTCCATAAGTATCAGAAACTTATATAAATACTTGTAATACTATTCAAAATAACAATAATATTTTTATTTAAAGTATTCATATTCTCTGGTTAAAGCGAGTACGTCCTTAACAATTTTAAGTTTTCCATCTTCCTAAAAATACCCGATGCCTACACTAACATTTACCATGGCTATTCAATTTTATTGCAATTACAATAGTACATTTCTAACCAAGGTTATTACCTTTAATGAAAAACTTCATAGAATTTTGTTGAAGTATATATTGTTTTTAACTTTCTGAATTAACTATCATCATTGATTCCCTTGCAAAAGTAATATAAATGATGTTAGAATAATAACAATTGAATATTATTGTTTATGGTACATTTTTGTTTAATAGGGAAAGTGGTAAATTCCACTGCAGCCCCCGCTACTGTAACGATGACAAATCTTAAACCACTGAATTATTTTTGGGAAGGTAAGAGGAGGATGATTCGCAAGCCAGGAGACCTGCCATAAATACGCTAATTCTTCGGTGGGAAGACAAATTGCAAACATATATATTAGTTTTGAATATATTTGCGTTTTTGACTCACTTTTATAGTGAGTCTTTTTTATTTTAATTTAAATTTTAGGAGTTATATAAATGATTCATTTAATTGGAATTGGAAAGGATGTAGACTTAACCATTAGAGGCGCTCTTTCCATAAACTCAGATTTATTAAATACTAAGCTACTGCTACTAAGTAAGTTTTGTAAGGAAGTTGTTATTATAAGTACTTGCAATAGAACCGAAATATATTTAAATTCTCAACTTAATAAAGAGGATTTGATAAACCAGTTATTTTCTACCCTTCAGTGGCACAATGAATATAAACCTTATACATTTTATTGTAGTGAAGCTGAGGCTGCACTGCACCTTTTGGAGGTAGGTTGTGGGTTTCATTCTAAAATCCTTGGTGAAGATCAAATTTTAGGTCAGATTAAGACAGCCTTTGAGAATAGCTGTTCCTTAAATTTGGTTAGCGGTGAGCTTATGAAGCTTTTTCAACTGGCAATTTCCTGCGGAAAGGAATTTAAAACTACAACTAAGCTATATGAAATGCCAGTATCTTACTCTTCAATTGCAGTAAAAAAAGCCCTAGGTTTGAATAAAAAGAGTTTTTTAATTTTAGGTCTTGGTAACATGGCTTTGCTAGCATTAAACTACTTAATTCCCAAAATAGACTGTATAGATAATATTTTCATAGCAGTAAGAAATTTACCTAAAGCTTTAGAAAGTGACTTTATAAAAAATAACAGTAAGCATATTACAGATGAAAAAATTAAGTTAATCTCAATAGAATCTATAAAAAATTGTTATAAGGAAGTTGACTCAATTATATGCTGTACTTCATCTCCAACTCCACTAGTTTTAGCAAAGGATTTGCCTAGAAAGGATTTTCTTATATTTGATTTGTCTCTACCTATAAATGTAGAATCTCGGGTAAAAGATTTACAAGGCATATCTTTATATAACGTGGATGTATTACACACTATAGATTTGGGAAATAAGGCATTACGAAAAAAAGTCATGGAGAATAATAGAACTATTATTCATAATTATTTAGATAAGTTCTGTGAATATAAGCAATTAAGGGAACTAAATACTAAGATAATTGATTTTAAATTAAAAGGAAACCAAATTACTGAAAAAAGATTTAAGGTTTATCAAAATAAAAAGCATACAAAGGATAATAATACTTTAGTAAAAACTTTACTACAAAGTACAAGTAATTGCTATGTAAACAAGGCAATAGAAGTTCTAAAGGAAGAAACCTGTAATGGAAATGGTGAATTAGCACTATCAATTATTGAAAAGATTTTTGGAAGGTGTACTTAATTCTTTTTTATAAAAAACTATTTAAGGAGATTTAATATGGATAACTATTCAATTTTTCAAGAAAGCAAAAAATATATCCCTGGAGGAGTTAATAGCCCTGTAAGAGCCTATAAAGATATGGGAATCACACCTCCAGTAATATCAAAAGGATCTGGAGCCTTCATTTATGATGAGGAAGGTACTGAATACATAGATTTTGTTGGTGCTTGGGGCCCAATGATATTAGGTCACTGTGACGTAGATGTGGTTAACGCCATTTCACAAACTGCTTCCCATGCTATCGCTTTTGGAGCTCCTACTAAACTTGAACTAGATTTAGCAAAGCTTGTCTGTGAAACTACTGATATTGATCTTATCAGAATGGTTAACTCAGGAACAGAAGCTACTATGAGTGCTGTAAAATTAGCTAGGGGGTATACAGGCAAAAATAAAATTGTAAAATTTGCGGGTTGCTATCACGGCCATTACGAAGGTTTTCTTGTTAGTGCTGGCTCTGGGGTAATGACAGAAGGAATCCCTGGAAGTGCAGGAATACCACAAGATCATATAAAAAATACCGTAATTGCTAAATACAACGATATAGAAAACATAGAAGAAATCTTTAAGTTACACGGTAAAGATATTGCCTGCGTAATTATTGAGCCAGTGGCTGGAAACATGGGAGTTATAAAAGCAACAGAATCGTTTATGGAGAAACTAAGTTCTCTATGCAAAGAATATAATTCTCTTTTGATTTTTGATGAAGTTATGTGTGGGTTTAGAGTTGCTTACAAAGGCGCACAAAGCTTATTTAAATGTAAGCCTGATCTTGTAACCTATGGAAAAATTATTGGCGGAGGTCTTCCTTGTGGCGCTTATGGTGGAAGAAGAGAGATAATGGAGATGCTTTCACCTCTTGGCCCTGTCTATCAAGCAGGAACTATGTCAGGAAATCCACTTGTTATGGCTGCTGGAATAGCAACATTAAAAAAACTTCAAAGCAATCCTGACAACTATGAAAAATTAAATCATTTAGGAGAAGTTTTAGAAAATGGAGTTCTTACTATAGCTGAAAAAGCTAATATACCTGTTAAAGTTAATAGAATAGGTGCTATGCTCACTATCTTCTTTACAGATTTAGAGGAACTGAATAATTATGAAGATGTTCAAAAATGCAATACAGATATGTTTAAAAAATATTTTAAACATATGTTAGAATCCGGAATAAACCTTCCGCCTTCTCAATTCGAAGCTTTATTCCTATCTTTAGCTCATACTGAAGAGCATATTCATAAATTTTTAAGAGCTTTTCAAGATTTTTGCTCTAAATTCTCACTATAAAACTTAAATATTTAAAGTTGTAACTAAAAAGCTATAGGAATCCTAGCAATACAAAGTATTATTGCTTAGTTCCTATAGCTTCTATTTATATTTCAAATTTAATCAAAATAGTAAATTTACTCTACTGGCTACTAGAAGACTTAAGTGCTTTCCTAAAAAAGTATTGATTGTATCCATTAATGCACTTTTCTAAAGTTCCAAATAATTCATAGTTCATTTTTTTATAAAATTCTGGACCTTGAAATTCAAAAGTATTAAGCCAAATAACTACACATCCACTTCTTTCTGCAACCTCTTCTATATGATTTATTAGCATTCTTCCTAAACCTTTTCCTCTTTTATCTTCATCAACCCATAAAAAGTCTATAGTCATACACTCATTATCCTTCGATGCCATAATTCCACCAATAACTTTCCCTTCATGGTCTTTTAAGCAAAATTTAAATTCCTCAAAATGCGTGATAAACTTTATATTATGCTCTATCAACTTTTCATGTATATAATTTGCTTCATCTTCACTACAGTCTAAAACTAAATCTAATCTATCCCTATCCAATGATTTTTCCCCCTAAACTATACATATTTGATTAATGAAGTTAAGTTTAGTTATTGCTTTCTTTATTTTCATCATTATAAGCAATCCAAATTTCAATGACTTCATCTAATTTATTTTTTAATTCATTCTTTTTAATAAACAATTTATTTAACTCAGTATAATCTTGTGCTGCTAAATTCATTTTCTCATCTACTTCTTTAATTTCTGTCTCTAAATCCGCTATTGTGTTCTCTAATTTGCATATTTCTTTTTCTCGTTTTTTAGTTTCATCTACTACTCTTACCTTTTGAGGCTTTTCCTTAACTATTTTTTGCTGCTCAGTTGCCTGAACTCTTAATTTACTCTTTTCATTTTTATAATATTCATAGTTTCCAATGTAGGTTTTTAACTGTTTATTATCTATTTCAATTATTCTGTTAGCCATTTTATTTATAAAATACCTATCATGGGAGATAAATAATATAGTGCCTTTAAAATCTTCTAATGCTGCTTCCAAAGCTTCTATAGATTCAATATCAAGGTGATTTGTAGGCTCATCTAGAATCAGTAAGTTTATGTCTTCATACAAAAGTTTACTTAACTTTAGTCTAACTTTTTCACCTCCAGATATATGCTTCACCTTTTTGAACACACTGGAACCATAGAACATAAACTTTGATAAATATTCCCTAGCCTTCCCCTCAAGGATCATAACATCTTCTCTGAAGCATTCTAGAACTGTTAATTCCTCATTGTTAAACTGAATATTTTGTGGTAAGTATGCTAATTTTACACTTTCTCCAATTTTTACTGAGCCCTCATCGCTAATCTCCTCACCAAGAACTATCTTTAAAAATGTAGTTTTTCCACTGCCATTTGCCCCAATAAGTGCAGTTCTTTCTCCATAGCTAACTAGCAAGTCTAAATCACTGAAAAGTTGTTTATCTTTGTATCCTTTTGCCACGGCCTTAGCTACAATAACCTCATTTCCTGACCTACCTGTTTCTTTAAAATTCAGTTTCATTGTGTCATTTTCAAGTCTAGGCTTTTGAATTTTTTGCATTTTATCTAATCTAATTTGCATACTCGCAGCCCTTTTGAAGAATTTATTATTATCAGCTCTTATAGCCCAATCTCTTAATTCTTTTATGGCCTTTTCCATTGCTTTAATTTGTTTTTGCTGTTCTTTAAATTGTTGAAATTGTAAAAGCATATTTTCTTCCTTTTGTTTTACAAACTCAGAATAATTTCCTCTATAAGTTTCACACTCCATATCTTCTATCTCAATAATCTTTGTCACTACATTATCCAAAAAGTATCTATCATGAGAAACTATAATAACAATACCCTTATAGGTTTTCAAAAAACTCTCCAACCATTCTATAGATTCCATATCTAAGTGGTTTGTTGGCTCATCTAAAAGCAATATGTCTGGATTTTCAAGAAGTATCTTGCCTAGCATTACAATGGTCTTTTCTCCACCACTTAGTAAAGTAAAATTTTTCTCTAAAAAATCTTCATTAAAATTTAGTCCACCACATATTTTACTTAATTTCTCTATCCTATCATAGCCTCCCTGAACTTCATATTGGTGCTGCATTTCACCATACCTTTTTAGTGCTTTCTCAAGGAACTCACCTTCTAAACTTTTCATTTCTTGTTCCAACAGTTTCATTTGTGCTTCAAAAACGTCAAGCTCCTTAAAGGCCAAATTTAAAACTTCACTTACCTTAACATCTTCAGGAAATATAGGAACCTGCTGAAGATAACCAATAGTCTTTCCTCTAGGTATGGAAATCCACCCTTTATCATCCCTTGTCATGGTTTCAACCCCAGCAATTAATTTAAGAATTGTGGTTTTTCCACTTCCATTTACACCTACTATTCCCACTCTTTCATTATCGTAAATATTAAAAGATATATTTTTAAGAACTAGGTTAGCATCTAAATATTTCATTACATTATTAAGTGATAATTCTATCATACAAAATCCCCCATTTTTTTACTATTAAACTGCAAAAATAAAAACTGCAAGAAGATAACACCTCTTACAGTCCAAAATATTCTACCAATTTATAATATGCAAAATAAAATAGCGCTAATACACTCCGCTGAGGTTAAAGTGTATAATTATTGCAGTTTTATAGTCCAATTAATTTAAATATTTTAGAAATATAAGTTATCTTTCAAATTGCTAAATCTATAAAAGAGCACAAGAAACAAACCTTCTTATTTCTCAAAAATAAGGCCCTTTAATAAATAATTATTAATCCTGAATCAAAATTAATATAATTAGCAATTTACTGATTTCATAACTTATACCCCTCCCAAATATATTCTATTACAATTATACCATATTGTTACATAAGCACAATGGTTTATTTCTTTTTGGCCTTCTAGGCTTACTTTTTAATACTTTCATATATTTTAATAGCTTTGCTAATAATTCTATCTAATATTTAGCCACAACAATGAATATGAAAAGGACAAAAATAGATACTTTTGGTTACACTAATATTCGTTCATATACATTCGTATTTTAAACTAGTAACAATTAGCAAAATCTACATTCATTAATTGAACATATATATATCTGAGAATTCCATGTTAATTTTTTCAATATGATTTTCTCCTATAGTATTTAACAGTTCTATAGGACTAGAATCTTCTATAATTTTAATGGGAATTTCTATTATAAAAGTGGTTCCTAGGCCATATTTACTTTTTACCGAAATGCTTCCCCCATGCAATTTCACTAGTTCCTTCACTAAAGCTAAGCCAATTCCACTGCCTTCATGGTTTCTTGTATTAAAATCTGTAGCTTGTCTAAATCTGTCAAATATAACCTCCAATTTTTCTTCTGGAATTCCTTGCCCCGTATCACTAACAGTAATTAGTATTCTATCTTTTTTATCAAATAGGTTTACTTCAATCTTTCCTCCGGCTGGTGTAAACTTAACAGCATTTGATAGGAGATTTAGCATAATTCTCTCAAAAGCATAAGGATCACAGCCAGTAATTCTTTCCTCAATCTCAGTATCAAAAGTTAATTCTATGGATTTATTTTCAATATATTGAGCAACAGATAAGGTAATGTCTTCAACTACGGAAACAATATTATGATTTTGAAGATTTACCTCAAAAAAACCAGAATCAATTTTTGTGATATCAATAAGATTATTTACTAGTCTTATTAACCTATATATATTTTGCTTTATGGTATCTTTATACTTGATAAACATTGAGTTATTATGTTGTGTATTTTGCTGAATATCTATCTCCATAAGTTGCAATGCACTAAAAATAACATTAATAGGAGTTCTCAATTCATGAGATATATTTGCAAAAAACTCAGTTTTCAACTTATCATACTGTAGAACCTCTTCCATAAGTTTGTTATTTTCATTAATTTTACTTTCAATAGTATCCATCATACAATTAAAACTATAGGATAATACACCTACCTCATCCTGATTTTCATAAACAATTCTTTGATTTAAATCTCCATCACAAATTAATTTTGATATAGAAACTAAATCCTCTAATGGCCTAAAGACTTTTCTCAGTAGTAAAATTAAAATAGCACCACCTATAATAAAAAATATTACTGCAATTACAATAGCTTTAATAATAGTGTTTTTTAATGCTATATTAAGATTTTCTAGGGATAATCCTACATTTATAGCTCCTAAGTGTTCACCATTCTCGTAAAGAGGTATTAATACATCTTGTACCTTTACATTCTCTTTTTCGTAAAAGTATTTATCAGAATAAATTTTTCCATTTATAGCAGCTTCATAGCTACCCTTATCTGTTAAGTTTATTCCAATCCTTGTTATATCACTATGTGCAATGGCTTTTAAATTTTTATCTATAATAAGGGCATAAACTACATTTTCCTCTTTTCCCAGGGTTTCAACTACATCCTGCTTAGTTAAAGACACCTTTAATTTATTTATATCATCAACTTGGATACCTACCTGAATTATGCTTCCATCTTCCAATGAAATGGCTCCATATTTATAAAAGTTATTATCTGTTGTACTTTGTCTGATTTCTTCAATAATTTCCTTTTCATTTTTAGTAAAGGCTGAATTTATAGGGTGTTCTTTTGGGATTGAATATCCTACATTTCTCTCTAAATTTGAATTAGTTACTTTCTTTTCTTTACTAATTAAATTTATTTCTGACACATCTGCTATTTTAGCAACTTCTATTAGATATGCATCATCAATATTATGATTTTTACTAATTAAATAAGCTACAGCCTTAATTTTATCAGTTAGTAAATCATCAATTCGTTTTTCGTAGGAATTTGAATACTCTATATGTTTCCCAATTTGTTTTGCAAGGACAATTCCATCTTCTGTAATTTGTTTTTTCATTTGCTCTTTAGTAATATTTAATGCTAATAATGTTAATAGCACAAAGGATATAAAATATATACTGATAGAAATGGAAATAATTTTGAACTTTAAATCTGTACTTTTTAGATTAATCACCGCTATAATTCACCTCTTCTAACTATGATTTAAAATTTTTTTAAATCATAAATGTGAAAAAACCCTCTATTATCTTCTTGATGACTTTTTACCTTCATTATATTTACTTACTTTATTACTTTTTTTTCCTAACCCCTCATTCATTAGGTTTTTTCCTTTTTTATTAACTAATTTAGATTTATCAGCCATGTTTTTATCCTTGGACCCTCTCGGCTTTTCCCTGTCCTTATTATAATCGCCCTTTTGTGAAGTATGATTTTTAATCCATTTCCTTTCATTTTTTAGACTATCTTTTTTTCCATCCGTCCTAACTTCCATCTTATTTTTTCTTGGCTTTATTAAGCACTTCTCACCAAACCCAATTAAATCTTCCCTACCAGCCTCAACTAAAGCAGAGTAAACCAAATCATATTTCATAGGGTCTTTATACTGAAGAAGAGCTCTTTGCATTGCCTTCTCATGTCTAATTTTGGGCACATGAACTTCTTTCATTGTCAAAGGATCAAGTCCAGTATAAAACATAGTAGTAGATAAAGTTCCTGGTGTTGGATAAAAGTCCTGTACTTGCTCAGGTTGATATTTAATGTCTCTTAAGTACTCAGCCAATTCAACAGCCTCTTTTATGCTGCATCCTGGATGGCTAGACATTAGATATGGAATAACATATTGTTTTTTACCCATTTCACAGTTTATCTTGTAAAATTTATCCGTAAACTTGTCATAGGTTTTTCCAGCTGGTTTACCCATAAATTTTAAAACTATAGGAGAGACATGCTCTGGAGCAACCTTTAATTTTCCACTTACATGATGTTTAACAAGCTCTTTAAAAAATGTATCTTTAGTATCTGCCATCATGTAATCATATCTTAGCCCTGATCTAACAAAAACCTTTTTAATTTTAGGTAACTCTCTTACACTTTTAAGCACTTGAAGATATTCCATATGATCTACATCTAAATTTTTACAAGGATTTGGATATAAGCATTGCTTATCCTTGCACGCCCCAAGTTTCAGCTGTTTTTTACAAGCTGGATGCCTAAAGTTTGCTGTTGGTCCTCCTACATCGTGAATATATCCTTTAAAGTCCTTAAATTCTGTAATATCTTTTGCTTCTTCTACAATTGATGCTTCACTTCTACTTTGAACAATTCTTCCTTGATGAAAGGTTATTGCACAAAATGCACAACTACCAAAGCACCCTCTTGAACTAACTATACTAAACTTAACTTCTTCAATAGCAGGTATCCCACCAGCTTCTTCATATATTGGATGATAGTTTTTTTCATAAGGCAACGCATACACCTTGTCCAACTCTTCTCTTGTAAGAGGCATTTCAGGTTTGTTTTGAACTAAATATCCATTAGTATGTTTTTGAACAACAGTATTTCCTCTTATGGGGTCTTGCTCATCATACTGCATTTTAAAAGCTTCTGCATATTTTATTTTGTCCTTGCAAACCTCTTTATAAGAAGGAATTTCAATGTAATTCTCCATACCTTGTAGACTTTCTGTTACATAGCAGGTGCCTGGAACATCAGTAATACTCTTTATATCTTTTCCTTCATTTAACCTATCAGCAACCTCTACAATCTGTTTTTCGCTCATCCCATAAATTAAAAGATCTGCGGTGCTATCAATGAGCATTGACTTTCTTACCTTATCACTCCAATAATCGTAGTGAGCAAATCGTCTCAAACTAGCCTCAATTCCCCCAATTATAATAGGAATTCCTTTAAAAGCTTCTCTAATTTTATTACAGTAAACAATAGTTGCTCTATCTGGTCTTAACCCCATCTGCCCACCTGGTGAATACATGTCTTTATCTCTTAATTTTTTACTCACAGTATAGTGGTTAACCATTGAGTCCATATTTCCTGAATTTACTAAAAATCCTAATCTAGGTGTACCTAGCTTTTTAAAGTCCTCAGTATCCTTCCATGATGGTTGAGCAATTATTCCCACTTTATATCCTTTACTCACTAAAACTCTTGAAATTATTGCAGCTCCAAAGCTATGATGGTCCACATAGGCATCACCTGTAACTAATATAAAATCCAGCTGCTCCCACCCTCTTTTTAGCATATCTTCTTTATTAATCGGTAAAAATCCGTTATTATCCATAGTTCCCTCACTCTTCATGTACAAAATTGAAATATTTATCCTTAAAATAATTTTAATCTATTTAGGTTTACATTATATCATTTTTCGACATATATTTCTCTACAAATATTTTATATTTATATTGTAAAAATAAAGTTGTAAACCTCATAAATTTATTCAGTATACATTGTAATTTAGTTATTAGAAGAATATAAACTTTACTTAAACAATTTCTTCAACTTTGTAGCAATAAATAGGGGTTGTACTTTTTTAATGATTTATAGAATATTGCTTATGATTATAACAAATGCTTTAAGTGTTGTGATTTATTAATAACAATACTTATTTTATAGTATTTTGTTATAATAAGAGTATTACATTTAAATATTGAAAGGAATGACCTAAAATGAAATACAATATAAAAATATTCTCAGATTTTATTTGACCCTTCTGCTATGTCGCAACAGGTATAGTTGCTGAATTAAAAAAGAATTATGAAATAGAAGATAATTGGTATAGCTTTGAAATTCATCCTGAAGTTCCCCCCTTTGGTGAGGAACTAACTGAAATATTCCCTAATACAAAACTCAAACGAATGAAAGAAATGCTTAATATTAGTGGACACCCTTATGGAATTCAATTTGGTGATTTTACTAAACTTTCTAATTCAAATCTTGCTATACAAGCTAGTGAATATGCTAGGGATATGGAAAAATACCATGAATTTCATGAGTTAATGTTTAAAGCATATTTCACAGACTGTAAAGATATTGGCTCTATGGATGTTATCGATGAGGTAGCATTAAAATGTAACCTTAACTTACAGGAACTTCACAAGAGGATTGAAGAGAAATATTATAAAGAAAGATTAAAGTCAATAAAAATTGAAGCTGAAAATTACAAAATAAATAGTATACCCACCTTTATAATAAATGGTGAGAAAAAGATAGTAGGTGCTGTAAGTATGGATGAGTTCGAAAGAGTTTTAAAGGATGTGTTTTAATGAATATTCGTGCAGAGTTTCATTGCCATACAACAGCTTCTGATGGAAGACTATCTCCCTCACAAGTTGTAACCTTAGCAAAGGAAAAAACTGTAGAACTTTTAGCAATAACAGACCACGATACCACTGATGGTGTTGAAGAAGCCTTAATTAAAGGCAAGGAACTAGGTGTAAATGTAATTCCTGGTATTGAACTAAGTTGCATTCACAAGGGAGAAAGCATCCACATATTAGGTTATTTTAAGGGGGATGGCTATAAAAATCCTGAACTTTTATCTTATCTATCCTCATTGAAAGAGTCTCGGTTAAACAGAGCAACTTTAATGGTTGAAAATCTGGAAAAATATTTTAATATAAAAATTGATTTAAATAGGGTTTTAGAGCTTGGTGAAGGTGTAGTTGCTAGACCCCACCTTGCCCAAGCAATCATAGAAGCTGGTTATCCTTATGAGTGGAACTATATTTTTGATAAGTTTATTAGCAAGGATAGCCCTGCCTATATAGAAAATAAAAAAGTATCTATCCCTGAAGGTATAGCAATGCTAAAAAAATATAACTGTGTTGTTATTTTAGCCCATCCTAAGCTTATAAAAAAGACCCCCATTAAGGAGTTTTTAAGCTTCGATTTTGACGGATTAGAAGCTATTTATTTTCAAAACTTTAAAAGAGAAACTGATGAACTTATAAGTCTTTGTAGATATAAGGGCTTACTTATGACCTGTGGCTCGGATTTTCATGGAATTTTATCTGGTGATACAAAGCATGGAATGTTAGGAGATATGACTATAACTGATGAATACTTTAATAAGTTCCTACATAGATATAAATCATAAATAAGCAGCAATGTAACTAAACCTTTATGTCTAACACACCATAAAGTACTTGATTCTAAAAATTAATATACAAAAGCTTCTCATTTAAAGGTTAGAGAAGCTTTTGTATATATACTATAAATTTCTAATATAAACATATATTCTATTCATAACTAAACCCCTTAAAAGAATTAACATGTTAAATATACTAATTAAGTATTAACTTGGACTCATAATAGTTGGAATAATTTAAAGTATTTCTTTTATTCTTTTATAAATATCTCTTGGTATACAAATAAATAGTCCGCTTTCCTCTTTACAATCCAACTCAATAGCTCCATGCCTTTCAGTTCCATTCTGTAACTGAGATGCTTCATTTAAAGTTTGAAATAGCTTCTTTACATTAAGTACTCCAAAACCAGTTTCTATATTTGGATATTCTTGATTCTTCTCTTTAGTGGTAGAAGATATAAAATAGCTTTTTATTTTGGAATAATAAATATTTATATCATTACCCAGAACTACTCCCCACTGATACATTAAAGTTACTATTCCTGCAAGAACAGCTCCTGCCACTGCTGGACCACTCATAATAACAGATTTATTATTTGCAACTATAGTTCTAATATTTTGCCCTGGAATAGCTATAGTTGGTACAATTCTTCCATCTCTAGTGAATCCTTTTCCAGAGTCGATATAAAGCTTGCCTTCTACTTGATTATAAGTTGAACAAACCACTATATTAGTAGCTGTAGAAGGTGTCATTAAGGTTGTATTAGGTATAGCCTCTATAAAACCAGTGTTTCCTTTTAAAAACTGCTTTTGCTCTAGCCACAAATCATATTCCCCATTCAAAACATATTCGCCAAAAATAATTATGGTCCACACGCCCCCAGCAGTATTTCTTATAAAAAAGTCTAATCTTTGATCCAACCTATTAACTCCTGGGCCTTTTTTTTCTGTAAAGTATTGAATTGTAATTGAGCTACCCCCAAGGGTTAAAGTAACTTCCGCACCATTGATAGGCTCAATATTGACTCTTTCAATTCTATCACCATTTGGTGAAATAATCCCTATGGAAACTTGATCTGGAGCTATAACATATAAGAAAAAATTTAGATTCTTTTCTTCTTCACTGACTTGGATTTTAACTTGTTTTTCGATACTCCCCTGAGGAAATGTTTCTCTAAGATGTATTGGAGTATTTCCTTGATCCCCAGTGCTTGTAGCAAAAATTAGATTTCTATTAATAGTGATACTATCTATATATCTTTCAGCTATTGCCCCACCATCATGACCTCCTAGGTTAGTTCCGGTTGCTGAATACACAACTACTGGTCTTCTTAGTCTCTGCTGGAGTTCATCTATATATCTAAATGCAGCTACTACATCATTGCTATCATAAACTCCTTGTTCATAGTTCTCTATTCCCCATAATTCTGCATTGCTTCTCTTCATAGATTTAAGCTTTACAATAACAAATTCACAATTTGGTGCAAAGCTTGTTATAATATCCATATCTCTTAGGTTCCTTCCGCCTACTATACCTGCAATTGCAGTTCCATACCCAACTTCATCCCTATGACTTACAATATCATATGGGTTTCCACCACTTTCACTTACTTTTATTGCTTCATTTATGTTCTCTCTTGTAAATTGAGTACCAAATAAAAGACCTGGTGGAATGTTACCATCATTAATCGACTGATCCCATATTGTGAGTATCCTTGTAGTATTATCAGAGTTCATAAATCTTGGATTTAAGTAATCTATTCCTGTTGCAATTATGGCTGCTAAAACACCACTTCCATTTAATGAGGTATCCTCTCTATTAATTATTATGTCAGCTACATCGCCAGTCTCACTCATGCCTAATAAAGTAAAAGGTGCGCTCCTTTCCAAATTTATAATTTGGGGAAACATCCTAAGAACTTCGCTTATCATCCCTTTTTTAACAAACAAAAGAGCAAAAAATCTATTTGTCATATAAATATGAGCAAAGTCTACATTACTAATTTGATTTGGCAAATCCCCAATGTACTCAACAAAGTAAGTTTCATAATTTTCATCCAAGTAATATTTTCTTGCCTCTTCAGCAGTTAATCCAATTTGAACATTTCCTTCCCTATCTACTTTATTATATTTTAAAAGGGAGGTATGTCTTGTATAATCCATTACACTATCACCCGCCTATAATAAAAACTCAAAAATGACTTTTAAAGCAACTAAGCAAACTACGTAATTTATTCTAAAATTATGCTACTTGTAAAACAAGGATTTATATATTTTATGATAGGTAATGTTGTTTTGTTCTATAAAATTAGAAGTAGTACACTAAATTTTTACTATACACCTCTCGAAGCTCTTTTAAACTTGTATCTCTTACGAAGGCAAGGGTAACTTTATAAAATAATATTAACTATTAAACTAAAAGTAATTTCCTTATAAAATGAAAACTAGTAACCACATGATGTCATAACTAACTTTTGATTGTTGCCCTCTTTACATACTTTCTGAAATCCACAACATTCCAGCCTTAAGAATCTAAAAATTTGTTTTTTGCAAAAATAAAGCTTTAATAACATAAAGCTTTATTGTCTCATTATATCCTTAAAGTACTTACTTACTTTTTCCTTATTAGCTCCAAGGCCTATTTCTTCTTTGTTAATCTCCACTTTAAATGCATTATTTATTTTAATGTTTATATCCCAAAATAACTTTCTCTTTTCATACTCTTGTTTTAAATAATCATTTATAAATTTCTCAATACTTATTGCAGATTCAAATGTATTTCCCTTTTGTAGCTCTCTAACTTCTAACTTTAACTCCTCTTTAACTTCTCCTAAGATTTTAAATAAGTTCATAATCTTCCATCGAAGTGTTCTTATTCTTAAATCTTTTAATGTACTGGTTAAGTTACTTCTAATTATAGGAACTCCATATATAAGCCTTTCTACCTTTTTTACAGTGGTATTTTTACTCTCCTGATTATTAAACTTATCCAAAATAAATAAAGCTCCATAATCATATTCCGTCCTTATTAATCGCCCATATATTTGTTTTAAATCTATAGATACAATAGGAAAATTAATATTTTCATAGGCCTGCCAGTAACTTTTACCTTTGGATAGCTCATTCTCTATCAAGGCCTTAAAAAATGGTTCCCTGCTATTAATATTTGGCATTTTATCCAGAATCACAGTATTCATAGCATCTCCCGGAATGTCTACTCCTTCAAAAAATCCCTTTGATCCAATGAAAACATATCTATGATCCCTTGATTTTAGTTTTTGTATATCTCTTTTACTCTCAATTAATCTAACTCCTAAGGCATTTAATTCTCCTGCTGCTTCTTTTCTAAAAGAATTTAACCTTTTCTTACTAGTGAAAAGTATAAGAATATTTCCTTCAATTTCTTTTATTAATGCCAAAACAAATTCTTTCATCTTGTTCACAAAATTTTCACTAGCTTCTCCACATAAAATGTCCGGTGCATAAATAGCACTTCTTTTACTATAATTAAACACAGGTTTTATTGGCTGAACTTCTACTATTTTTTTATTCTGGGATTTTGCAATATCAATACCTAAAGTGTTTCTAAATCTACCGTATCCTCTGTCTGTAGCTAAAGTTGCTGAAATAAAAGCGCAACTTTTTATTTCGCTAAGAACCTTATCATAAAAAATGCTAGAAACATCTAAAGGAATGCTGGATATCTTCCACCACCTAAGATTTTTATCTACTTCAAAGTAATAGCAGTAATCCTTTTTCTTTTGCTCAACCATATCCTCAATTAAAGAAATATACCCATTAATTCCTTCTATTTTTTCTGCTAACATTTTTAATCTTTTGTCCCCTTCAAGGGAAGATATATCTTTAAGAACAGTGACTGCTTTTTCTAAATATAAATTTAAAGTATTGATGTTCTCCCTAAGTTCTTTTAAGGAAAAACATATTTCTCTATGTTGATAGTCATCTATAATTAATTGTTCTTTCACATTATATTCTGTAGATATATTAAATCTTCTTATATATCTTTCTAAGCTATCCCCTACTCTATTTATGGTTTTAAAGCAAATTTGAAGATTTCTCTCTATATCCTCTATGGGTAAAGTTTTAATATTACTCTTTTTTAATAAATATAACAGATATCCCTTTTTAGCTTCTTTATTATATATTTCATCTAAATATGTTATCAGGTTTTCTGACACTAGGTCATTTTCGAAGGCATCATAAGCTTCCTTTGAAAGATTATGTGCTTCATCTATTACTATATTTTTTATTGGTAGAATTGCTTTATAAGGCCATTTTAACAAAAGAGAATGATTTACCACCACTAACTGTGCTTCCTTTAACTCTCTTACTTTTCCCGCATAAAAGCATTCTTCTTTAAACCTGCAGGTATTTACATCACATAGATCTGAATCACAATTACTCTCTGGTATTAGGTCTTCTAGGTTAAAAACTTTCTTTATCCCATAATTAATGTGCTCAATATCACCTAAGCCCTTTTCTCTAATATATCTTCTAATATAGGTGTATCCCAGTAAAGCATCCATATCCTTGGGGTATTCTATTTCCATAAATCTATCTATACAAAAATAATTTACCTTACCCTTTATTAAAGTATAATTAACTTCATCACTTAAGTTCAGTGTGTCTAAAAGGTTAGGAATGTCTTTTTCAACTAACTGACTCTGAAGACCTTTAGTATTTGTTGAAATTATAACCTTGTCTTCCCCAGAGTCTCTATTTAAATAAGTGTATATGGATGCCGGCAATATGTATGCTAAACTTTTACCTAGCCCTGTAGGTGCTTCCATTATAGTGATATTTCCCTGCTGAAGTCCTTGCCTCATATACTTAGAGGCTTCTATTTGTTGTGGTCTTTCCGTATAAGAGCTTCCTCGTCTCTGCCATATATCCTGGCTTTTAAAAAGCTTTTCATAGTCCTTTAATGCAAAACTCAAGTTAAGTTGTGTTTTGGGTTTTGTGTTGTTCTTCCACTTGTCATTAATAAAATAGTTAACCTCTTCAGTTTTTAAACTAGTTAAATATTTATACCAATTCCACTTTTCAAGCTCTAAAATACTCATTGGAAGTGCATAGCCATTTTCTATGTAAAAACTACTAAGCATATAATTTAAAACCTCTAGGGTATCCTTTGAATCACTTAGGCCTCTATGACTTTCTTCTCTAGAATTGGGCAAGAACTTTTTTATTAAGTATTGAAGATTAAACTCTGAAAGTTCAGGATAAAGAATAGCTGCAAGCTCCATAGAATCTAAAAATTCATTGGAAATCTTTAAAAAGCTTCTTTCAAAACTAGCATTATGACAAATTAGGGGTAAATCCTCAATAAATATCAAAAATTCCTTCATTATTGCTTCAATGGGTCTTGCCTGTTTTATTTCCTCTAAGCTTAAGTCTTTACACAAGTCTAAGATATTTAATGGCACTTGTCTTTTGGGATTAACTAATGTACTAAATTCAGTAACTTTTCCTCCCTTAATTTTTATAGCTCCAATTTCAATTATTCTATCACTATACGGATCTATTCCCGTAGTTTCTATATCTAAAAATATTACATTATTAAGCAACGAATAGGGTTTCATAAGCATCTCTTCCTTAGTTTTTATAATTTATATTAATGCATTAAAGATAATGCATTAATATATCTAAGTCTATTTTGCATTCTCTATAATATATGTTGGATAAAATTATCTTATAATGCAGAAGTAATATTGCAACTTATATACTAAAATCCAATGTACTATAACATAAAATCTATTATCAGTAAACTTCATATATAGTTTAATAAATTTATTATCCTGGGTAAAGTTATATTTATAACCCCTGTTGTAAATGGTAATTTATGTAGTATAATTATGTACCATGAATAAATACACTTAGGCATTTGAAAATAAATAACAAGTCCAAGATGTGAAGGCTATTTTGTGTTCACAAGCAAGCTTGTGCAGACAAGAAAACAGGTTCCGCAGATAGTGGGGCTATCAAAGGGTTCTGTTGACGCAGTATAGCACAAAATAGACGAGCAGATTGACTTATTTATTTTTTGAAGATGCCTTATAAGGAGGACTTCTATGAAAGCTAATATAAAAGAAACTGAAGATAATATCTTAAACTATCTATATGAAAATAAGGAATCATCACCACAAAGTCTTACCAAAATTAGAGTAGCCCTTAATTTGTCCGATAACAAGGAGCACATCAGAACTCTTAAAACCTGTCTTGAAGAGTTAACTAAGAAAGGATTTATTAAAAAACAAGCTGACAGAGGCAACTACAAAATTGATACTAAAGGTATAGAAAATATTGAATTAAAATAGGTGCTCATACTGACCTATTTAATTTTTTCATGATGTATAATACTAAAACTATGGTTAAAAAGGTAATTTATAGGTAAAATTATACTTGTATTTAACTTTACTATTTACACATAAAAAGGAGGCTTTAATATGAGAATAATTATAATAGGTGGAGTTGCAGCTGGTATGAGTGCTGCTGCAAAAGCAAAACGAATTGATAAAAATGCAGATATAGTAGTCTATGAAAGAACTGAAGTGGTTTCTTGGGGAGCCTGTGGTCTTCCATACTTCATTGGAGATTTCTTCACAGATCCTAAGGTAATGATAGCTAGAACCAAAGAAGAGTTTGAAGAAAGTGGCATAGAAGTTAATATAAAGCACGAAGTTTTAAATGTTAATATAAATAATAAAACTTTGAAAGTTTTAGACTTAACTACAGGAAAAGAATTTGAGGACAATTACGATAAATTAATGATTGCTACTGGTGCTAGTCCTGTTATTCCTCCTATAGAAAATGTTAAGCTTGAAAATGTATTCACCTTAAAAGAATATGAGGATGGTATAGCTATAAAAGAACAGCTTAAAAAAGAAGAAATTAAAAACATTGTGATAATAGGGGCTGGATATATCGGAATTGAAGCTGCGGAGGCCATGAAAAAACTAGAAAAAAATTGCAGATTAATTCAGTTAGATGCTAGGGTGCTTCCTGATTCTTTTGATAAGGAAATTACAGATATTATGGAAGAAGCACTAATAAACCACGGTGTAGAATTACATCTTAAAGAAATGGTTAAACAATTGAAAGGTGAGAAAAAGGTAACAGAGGTTATCACTGATAAAGGAAGGTATCCAGCTGATTTAGTAATAATTTGTACTGGAGTAAGACCTAACACTGGATTCTTAAAAGATACCGGCATAGAAATGCTTAAAAATGGTGCTTTAATCATTGATCAATTTGGCGAAACCAGTGTAAAAGACATCTATGCTGCTGGAGATTGTGCTAGTGTTTATCATATAGTACGAAAGGATAATATATATATTCCTCTTGCAACAACTGCTAATAAAATTGGAAGAATTGTAGGAGAAAACCTAGCAGGCCAAAAAAACGCTTTTCAAGGTACTTTAGGCTCTGGGGCTATTAAAGTAATGGATTTAGAAGCGGCTCGAACAGGTATTTCTGAAAATGAAGCTATAAAAAATAATATTCCATATAAAACTATCTTCATTGAAGAAAAAAATCAAACTAGCTACTATCCTGGCCAATGTGATCTTTATATAAAACTAATTTATAATCCAGAAACTAAGATAATTTTAGGTGGTCAAATTATTGGAAAGGATGATGCTGTTCTAAGAGTAGATATTTTATCAACCGCTATATTTAACAATATGACTACTGAACAGCTCGGAATGCTAGATTTATGTTATGCTCCACCATTTGCTAGGACTTGGGATGCAGTAAATGTAGCTGGAAATGTGGCAAAATAGGTTTGAATTTGAGTTGTTAAGCTAATACTTTATAACATTACTTCTTCAAACCTTTAGTGAAATCAAAATAAAGATTTTTAATGGAATAACCCCACATCTTGTTTATGTCCCATACTTTATTTTCTATACTAGAGGATTCAGAGACAAAAACAATGCTTTTAAATTAATTATTATTAAAGCCATGAATAATAGTGGAACTAATTACTTCCCAATTTATTCATGGCTTTATAAGTGCTCAATATTTTTGCTTAATATGGAATAATAGCATACTTTAGATGCTTTGTACTTTAAACAACTCTAAAATTTCCTCTTCACTTAAGGAAGAGAAGCCTTCTCCAACTGATAATTCATCTCCCATAAGCTCAGAGATTAATTTTTTCTTTTCTTCCTGAAGTTGAAGAATTTTTTCCTCAATAGTTCCTTTGGCAATAATTTTAATCACTTCTACCACATTTTCTTGCCCTATTCTGTGGGCTCTATCCGTTGCTTGGTCCTCTACTGCCGGATTCCACCAAGGATCAAAATGAATTACTATATCTGCTGAGGTTAAGTTTAATCCTGTTCCTCCTGCTTTTAAGCTTATAAGGAATACAGAGTTTTCCCCCTGATTAAAGCTTTTTACCATATTCATTCTTTTCTCTAAGGGTACTGCTCCATCTAAATAACTATAAGTAATTCCTTCACTAGAAATTCTTGAACCAATATTTTTTAGCACAGAGGTGAATTGAGAAAACACAAGTATTCTATGTCCTTCATCGATGCCCTTGTGAAGTAATTCAACCAATGCTTCTACCTTGCCACTATCCCCTTCATAATCATTCATTAGCACCTTAGGATCAAGACAGATTTGTCTTAGTTTCGTAATATAAGCCAATATCTCAATTTTACTATTTTGAAATTCTTCATCTCTTACTTTCTTTTCCATTAGCTCTACAGCATACTTAGCATAGATATTATAGATTTTCTTCTGTTCTTCACTTAAATTAACTCTCAAGGTTTTCTCTATTTTTTCTGGTAACTCTTTAATAACATCACTTTTTCTTCTTCGTAGTATGAATGGATTAACTAAATTCCTTAACTCAGCTAATATCTCTGGTGCTTCTTTTAATTTCTTATGGTACCTTACACTAAATCTTTTTTCATCATATAAGTATCCAGGCATAATAAAATCAAATATGGACCATAGTTCCATAAGTGAATTTTCAATAGGCGTGCCTGTTAATGCAAATTTGTTTTTACCTTTGATTTCTTTTACTGCCATAGCATTTTGTGAATGAGGATTTTTTATATTTTGAGCCTCATCTATAACCACGTTATAAAACTCTATCTTATCATATAGGTTTAAATCCCGCTTTAAAAGATTATAACTAGTTATAATAACATCGAACTCTTTTAAGTTTCCTATTATTAGTTCTCTTTCCTCTGGTGATCCACTTACAGCAACAACCTTGCAACTAGGAGCGAATCTCTCGAATTCTTCAACCCAGTTATACACTAGTGATGTAGGGGTAACAATTAAAGTTTTAGTGTTTTTGCAAGAGGATACATATGCAATAGTTTGAATGGTTTTACCGAGTCCCATTTCATCTCCTAAAACCCCCCCAAAACCTAAGTATTCTAGAGTCTTAAACCAATTATATCCTACTTTTTGGTATTCTCTTAAAGCTCCCTGTAAATCTATAGCTTCCTTAAACTTTAACTTACTTATGTTTTTAATTTTTTCTGTTACTTCCTTTAATTTTGATTTTCCTTTTATATACCTAATAGAGTTTTCCTCTAAATAACTCTCCAAATAATGTGCTTTACTTTTAGCAATTTCTAGTTTGTTGTTTTCTATATTGTTCTCTGATAAATCATCTAATAACTTCAAAAACTTTTTAGTCTCTAACTCTTCTAAATCTAGGTATTCCCCAGTTTTGAGCTTATAATATTTAAGATTATCCCTAAAAGCTCTCAGAATTTTTACAGTCTCCCTTGGATCTACGTCTCCAAGCTTAAAGTCCATATCAAAATAATTATATTTTCCTGATGCTATGGTGGCCTTTATACCCTTCACTCCAAGGGCTTTAACACCTTTAAAGTTTTCTGAATAATAAACTCCACCAATTTCTTGAAGCTTATGTACCTCACTTTTAAAAAAGTTAAATATATAGTCTTCCCCTCTTCTAAAATAAAACTTTCCACGCTGCTCTTCAAAGCCTAGTCTTTTAATAGTACCAAGAACTTGTGCTTCTTTTTTATGATCTCTATATATTACTTTTTCTGTGAATTCTTCTAAAATATTAAATTCATAGGCTTCATACTTAACTTTTAAATTTAGAGTTATATGTTTTTGTTGCTGATCAAAATAAAAATTAAAGCTACAATTACCCATAACTATTTTTTCTTTTACAGACTTCCCTAAAGAAACTCTAGGAGATAAAACATTAAGGTCTGGAATTAACTTTCTTAATATGGTATCTTCCTCATCCATAGGAATAGATATAGCCTTATCTCCGCTGAACACATGTAGATATGGCTTAATTTTATAACAAAACTCATAATCAGGAAGATATACTGTTGTTCCATAAAGAAAAACATCCTCATTTACACCTAAAATCATAGGCATTCCTCCAGGAGATTTGAGAACGTAGTTATCCCTTATAGTTTTTATATCAAAATCTATCATTGGAGCTTCTAGTAAAATTTCTGTTTCTGTAGTTCTATAGAAAAAGCCTTCATTTAAGTAAGCTCTATGCATTTTAATTGTCTGAAAAAACTCCCTCACTAGGTAATTAGGAATATTAATGTACTTCCCATCAATAACAGATTTTCTTCCCTTGATGCCATATACACCCTTACCCTCTATAGTTTTAAGCATTTCTATAAAACCCAAAAGCCTTTTATCTTTTGAACTTAACTTATGACTATCCCTATAAAAGCTAAACTTCTTTCCATATGCTATTGGAAAGCTATTATCACATGCTAATAAAAACTGATTAATATCCTTCAAAACGTATAATTCATTAGCCATCATGGTTTTTAGTCCTATTCTAAACTCCGCTGTAAGCTCATCATCCCATGGACTTTTATTTATGTAAACTTCTATTTTAACTTCTTCTTTTTCCTGTTCATCGCCTAAAAGCATGGATAAAATATTTCCTTTATGCTTTATAATATGATTCTCATTTTGTTTTTCATTAGAAAGCAAAGGATGCTTCACTAAATCATCTAATGCTTTATAAAAAGTTGCAACTAAATGTTTACAACAATAATTATTGTTTTTAAGTTCATTTTTCTCAAAATCAATACATGTACAGGTAGTATTAATAAAAGTTCTCTTTGCCCCATCAATTTCTATTTTTGTCCTATACTCATTAAAAAGGTTTTCTGAAATCACATTGCCAGTTATACAAATTAAATTTTCTTCTGTAGTAATATCCACTAAGGAAACCAAGTCATTATTAATAATTCTTTGACCTTTCAAATGATTCTTACCACTAGTTTCCTCTGTAAATATTTGTAGTAACATATCTTCCGTTAGCATAGCTTCTCCTTAATTTAACAACTATATCTTTATATAATATTAAAAATTATTGAATTAAAAATTTATTATTGACTAGTAACCCTATATTATTAAAACTTTACATTCGAAGTTATAATAGTTTAAATATCTATTCCTAAGCTTCAACTTCACTTATAATTTATATCCTCATAATGCTTTTATTATATCACACTAAAACAAACTGTTAATCAACTCTAATAGTATATTCACATTACCCCTTCCTAAAGAGAATTATACTATAATAACAGAATTTACGACGAGTATTGTCAATTTTATACATAATAATAATTTACAATATTTACATATGTCTATCTTATGTAAAATTCTTTAATTTTGTTATTGTTTTTTGTTAAAAATATGATATACTTAGCTTGTGAAATAAAAAACATATTTTTAGGGGGACTTAAAACATGAAAGCAAAAGCTATATTACTATCTATAATAATGGCAACAACAGTACTTGCAGGATGTGGAGCTAAAGAAGAAGCTAAAGCACCAGCACCAGCTACTCAACAAACTCAACCAGCAGCTACAGAAAAAAAAGCTGACGTAGTAACTACAGCTTCAATAGTAAAAGAAACTGAAGCATTTGAAAAAGCTTTAGGAAAAGAAGGAACTTGGATTATCGCTTCATTAAACGATATCACTTCAACTAAAGATTTAGTATTAGATGGCGAGTTCAAAAATGGTAAGAAAGATAAAGACGGTAAAGATGTTATACAAAGAAAAATAGCTCTTTACACTCAAGATGCTGACAAAAAAGTAACAGATAGATTTACTTTAACAGCTCCAAAATTAACAATAAAGAGCCCAAATGCTAGAATTCAAAGCGGAACTTTCAAAGGCGATCTTTATGTTGAGACTAAAGACTTCCAATTAGTGGATGCTAAGGTTGAAGGAAACGTATATTTTTCAAGTGAAGAAGCAAAAGCTGGCTTCAAAATGGATGGTACTTCTTCTATAACTGGAAAACAAGAAGTTAAGAAATAGTATATTAAGACAAGCTATAAATATATAAAATCAGCTAACTTATTCAATGAATAGGTTAGCTGATTTTTGTTTATTAATTTTATTGCTATGATGCAACAACCACTAAAGCATAGGAATTATCTTTCTGGAATTCACTTTCCTTAAAATCTCCATAAAGTTTAACCTCCTCATATCCAGCCTCATGTAAAAGCCTTATTAGCTCATAGCTTAGTAGTGGATATAGCGGAATTTCATTTTCTAATTCCTTACCTTCTACTTCTAAAATGGTTTTAAAGAAAACTTTGTTTAAATCTTTGTTGTATCTATAGATACGCTTAAATTTAAGTCCAACTTCCGCATTTTCTATAGTAGGAAGTGAAGAAACATTTTGAGATAACACCCTATCATAATTAATTATTTGAACTATAAGCTTTCCTTGTTCTCTTAAAATAGCTTTCACAGCTTTCAGAAAGCTACTAATTTCTTTCTCCCCATCTAAATGCACCAAAGAATTTCCTATACAAAAGGCTAAATCATATTGGGAGTTTAGAATATCATTTAACTCTAACATATTCCCACATAATGCATTTACATTTAAATTTGATTCTAAAGCTTTAGTTTTTAATTCTTCTACCATCTTGGCGTCTAAATCTACTGCCGTTACTTTATTACCTTGTTTTGCTAACTCCAAGGAATAACCTCCAGTTCCACAAGCAATATCTAATATATCCTTCGGTATGTCTCCGATAAATTTATTTAAAAAATTAACTTGCGCCTTACCAGTAGGAAAAATATAATCGTAATACTTTGATATTTCTTCATAAAATTTCATTATACCTTCTCCTTTTTTGATTTTTTATAAACTTAAAAATCTAATTTATATTAAAACTTCATGAAAATTCTAATATGTAACACGTTTTAAACTTAAACCCTTTCCTTGTGCAATTGGACCATTTTCCGGTCTTTTCTTATTATTTAATACTCTTTCCACATCTTTTATTTTTAGTTCTCCCTTTCCAACTTGTAGAATGTATCCAATAATAATATTCGCCATATTCCATAGGAAATCATTTGCATCTATTTCTATCTCTAATATGCTCTGATTTTCACGTATATCTATGTAATTGATAGTTTTAACTGTGGACTTCGAGTTAGGTTTTAATGTAGTAAAGCTTTGAAAATCTCTTGTTCCCACTAAAAACTCTGCTACATTTCTCATTTCTTCTAAATTAAGTTTTTCATCAATGTGGTAACAATATTTTCTATCAAATACACTTCTAAATCTCTTATTATTTATTGTGTATGTATAAGTTAAAGATTTTCTATTATATCTAGCATGAAATCTTTCATCTACCTCTTCAATATCTTTTACCACAATATCCTCTGGCAAAAATTCATATAAGTAATCTAGCATGACATTTATACTATATTTACAATTTGTATGAAAATTAGCTATATAGTTTTCTGCATGAACACCTATTTCTGTTTTCCCACAACCTATCAATTCAATTTTCTCTTCTGCCATTTTTGACAAAACATTTTCTAATTTACTTTGTATGGTTAGGTCATTGTCCTTTAGTTTTTGCCACCCTTTATATTTGCTTCCATCAAATTCAATTATCATCTTTAAGTTTCTCATATTAACCACCTTTAATTTATTGTATTATTTACTATTTAATTTTACCATTTATACTTCAATCATACTTATGGTATTTAAAATAAGCAATACAAATTATTTTGACTTAAGTAAAATTAAAGACTGCTTACAATATCCTTGTAAGCAGTCTTCTATACTCAAGTAGAATTTTTACTATAACTTTGTCATTACTTCTGTTTCAAAAAACTTTCTAGCACTTAGTCCTGAAACACTGTGAACTTCACCGTCATCTATTTTTACAGATACACCATTGGTACAGTTTCCTAAGCAGAATACTGCCTCAACCTTAACTTTTTCTGAAAGCTTATGTTCCTCAATGGCTTGTTGAAAAGTATTTATAACATTGTAAGAGCCTTTAATATGGCAGGATGTTCCCACGCAAATACGTAGAGTTACCACAAAATCTACTCCCTTCCTTTATAGTGTACGTGTAATAAATCATGAACTCTTCCTTTTAATAATCCTGAGTATAAAGAAATCATTACTGGGTTTTCCTCAGAACGTTTTATACTACTCATTCTATCAGCTTCATATAATCCAGCACCACGTTTAGCTTTTCCTTCATTCATGGTAAATGGTTGTCCTGCACCAGAAACGCACCCACCTGGACATGCCATAACTTCTACGAAATCATAATGTGCTTCCCCAGCTTTAATTCTTTGTACTAAATCATCTGCATTTTTAAGTCCACTTACCACTGCAATTTTTAATTCACGGCCTTCAACAGTGATACTAGCTTCCTTAAGCCCTTCCATTCCTCTTACACCATTAAATGCAATGCTGCGTAAAGTAGGAGTAGATTTATCATCCATTACTCTACGGATAACAGCCTCTGTAACTCCTCCCGTTACTCCGAAGATAACTCCAGCTCCACTGCTAACTCCAAATGGCATATCAACTGCTTCTGGTTCTACTTCTGAGAATATTATTCCAGATTCTTTAATCATTTGAATAAGTTCTTGAGTAGTTATTACATAATCAACATAAGGAACTCCATCTTCCTTAAATTCATCTCTTTGAGCTTCAAACTTTTTAGCTGTACATGGCATAATTGCTACCACTACAACTTTCTTGCTTGAATGTTTGTAGTGCTCTTTTAACACAGAAGAGAACATTTGCATTGGCGAGCGGCAAGTTGAAATATTAGTTAATAAGTCTGGGTGAGTATTTTCTGCATAGCTTACCCAAGCTGGACAGCAAGATGTGAATAATGGTAACTTTTCATTTTTCTCAAGTCTTGCTAGGAATTCTCCTGTTTCTTCTAGTACTGTAAGGTCAGCTCCTGTTGATGTATCAAATACTGCGTTAAAGCCCATTTTTCTTAGTGCTCCAACAATCTTACCCATTACATTTTCTCCATCTTTGCAGCCAAGTTCTTTACTTATTCCAACTCTAACTGCAGGAGCAATTTGTACAACTACTTTTGTATCTTTATCACTTAATTCTTTCCATAACTTTGAAGTATCATTTTTGATTACAAGTGCACCTGTTGGACATACTGCAGCACATTGTCCACAGCCAACACAATTTGATTCTGCTAATGGCTCATCATATGCAGTACTTACTGTCATTTCTGAACCTCTTCCTACAAAATCAATAGCTCCAACATTTTGAACTTCATCACACATTCTTACACAGTCACCGCATAGTATACATTTGCTCTTGTCTCTAGCTATGCTTACTGAGGATTTATCTAATGCTGGTTCTTCAGAAGTATTGTTGAATCTTATCTCCTTTATCCCAAAACGTTGTGCTAGATCCTGAAGCTTACAGTAACCATTCTTTTCACAAGTTGTACAATCTCTACAATGATGTGAAAGTAAAAGCTCAAGAATCATCTTTCTATACTTCCTTAGTCTTGGAGTGTTTGTATACACTTCCATTCCAGCTTTAGGAGGTGTAGAACAAGCAGCTTCAATTTCTCCCCACTTATTTTCTACCATACACATACGGCATGCTCCATAAACTGAAAGCTCTGAGTAATAGCAGAAGGTAGGTAAATCTATCCCTGCTTTTCTTACTAGCTCAAGTACATTTTTTTCTCCATTTATTTCAACAGGCATATTATCTATAAGCATAAACTGTCCGTTCATTCTGTTAATCCTCCTTTATAGCTTTGAAGGCACAAGATTCAATACAAGCACCACACTTAATACACTTATCTTTATCTATCACAAATGGTTCTTTAACTTTGCCTGAAATTGCGCCTACAGGACAAAGTCTTGAACATTTAGTACATCCCTTACACTCATCTTTTTCAATGTAAATAGTTTTAAGCTTTTGACAAGTTTTTGATGGACATTTCTTATCCACAATATGAGTTATATACTCATCACGGAAGTTTTTAATAGTACTTACTACTGGGAATGCAGCTGTTTTTCCAAGGCCACATAAAGCTGTTGAAGAAATAGTGTCTGCAAGCTCTAATAACATATCAATATCTTCTAAAACCCCTTGTCCTGCTACAATTCTCTCCAGAATTTCAAGCATTCTCTTTGTACCTTCACGGCATGGAACACATTTTCCGCAAGATTCGTTTTGTGTAAAGTTCATAAAGAATCTCGCTACTTCCACCATACAAGTGTGTTCATCCATAACAACAAGACCACCTGAACCAATCATAGCTCCTGCTTTTTTAAGGGAATCAAAATCTAGTGGTAAATCTAAATGCTCTTTTGTAAGACATCCACCTGATGGTCCACCTATTTGTACAGCCTTAAATTCTGTACCTCCACGCATTCCTCCACCAATATCAAAAATTATCTCTCTTAAAGTTGTACCCATTGGAACTTCAATAAGTCCTGTATTTTCAATATTTCCTGTTAATGCAAAGGCCTTTGTTCCTGGACTCTTCTCTGGGCCTATTCCTCTATACCATTCTGCACCATTAATAATTACTGATGGTACATTTGCAAAGGTCTCTACGTTGTTAAGTACTGTTGGCTTTCCAAATAAACCTTGTTCAACAGTTCTTGGTGGTTTAACCCTTGGCATACCTCTTTTTCCTTCAATAGAAGCAGTAAGAGCACTTCCCTCACCACATACAAAGGCTCCAGCACCTTTATTGATTTTTAAATCAAAGCTAAAGTTTGTTCCAAGGATATTTTCTCCAAGGATTCCATACTCTCTTGCTTGTTTAATTGCATTGTTTAATCTGCTTACAGCAAGAGGATACTCTGCACGTACATAAATATAGCCTTCTTGAGCTCCGCATGCTATACCTGCAATCATCATTCCTTCAATTACTCTATGTGGGTCACCTTCCATGATACTTCTATCCATGAAGGCACCTGGGTCACCTTCATCCCCATTACAAACTACATACTTAATCTTTTCTTGTTGACGTTTAACCTGAGACCACTTACGACCTGCTAAGAAGCCACCGCCTCCACGTCCTCTTAAGTTTGATTCCTCTATTTGCTTAACAATATCCTCTGATTCCATTTCAAATAAAGCTTTTTCAAGCGCCTTGTATCCGCCTACTGCTAAATATTCTTCTATTGAAGTAGCATCAATATGTCCACAATGTTCTAGTGCAAGTCTAGTTTGTTTTTTATAGAAAGGAATTTCCTCTTGCTTCCTATGTATTTCTCCATCTTTTCTGTAGGCGAGTCTTTCAACACACTGATTATTCATTATAGTTTTTTCTATAATTTCTTCACAATCTTCTGGTTTTACTTTTATATATAAATATCCCCAAGGTTCAATTCTTACAAGAGGACCCATTTCACAGAATCCGTGACATCCACTTTTTTTCATTCCTACTGACTCGTCATGTGGCTCTTTCTCAAGACTTACGTCACAATTTATACCTTTTTCATTCATTATTCTTAAAAATTCATCATATATGTCTAAAGCACCACCAGCTACACAACCAGTACCTGCACATATAAGAATTTTCTTAGTTTGCATTTTTAAACTGTTACTATATAAATTTGAAAGATCAATTAAATCTTGTTTGTTGCGAAGCATTTTATTTTACCTCCTTTAGAGTTTTTAGAAGTTCTGCAACTTTTTCTGGAGTCATAGCAGGATGAACTTTTTCATTAACTGTTATAACTGGAGCAAGTCCACAGGCACCAAGACAAGAAACCGTTTCCACTGTAAACATTAGATCATCAGTGGTAACCTTTTCTTCTGAAAGATTTAACTCTTTTCTTAGTTTCTCTAATATTGGAATTGACTTTCTTACGTGACATGCTGTTCCATCACATACCTTTATTACATATTCACCTCTTGGTTCAAGTGAAAAATTTTCATAAAAAGTAGCTACACTATAAATCTTAGCTCTACTAATGTGAAGCTTTTCTGAAAGGTATGCAAATACTTCCTTTGGTAAATATCTATATGCTTCTTGAGTATCTTGTAATATTGCAATTATACTACTAGCTTTATATTCATGATTCTCTAATATTCTGTCTAAGGCACTATAATCAAATGTCTTATTCATAGTTTTCCCCCCTGGTATATTGTTAAATTATTATCATGTGATAATCTTATAACATCTCCTGGAATAATTCAATAGTGAAAATATTCACAAGTTTTCATAAACAAGTTTCACTTCCCTATTTCTTAACAATTTTGACTTAGTAACAATTTATTCCTTCAATAACCGAAATAAGATATTTTCATCTAAGCAATGAATTAATATTTTAATTTTATAGGTAGTTTTACTAAATAAATTTACTACTCCGCAAGGTATGTTATATTTCAATCTTTACAAGCTATATTAGAATATAAATTTATAAATATGTTTAGTTAAAAATATATCTATAAACTTTTCCACTGCTTGCGAATTTTTTAACAATTGCAAGTACACAAATCAAATTCCTACTTAAATTTTAACTATTTGTTCACTATTATAAATAAACAAACTCTTAAACCAACACATTAATGAATACCCAAGTCTCTAAGACTTGCTTCAAAGGTTTATTTTTATTTAATTCACATTTTAAAGATAAGTGGTTGTTAAATAACATTTTTTCTTACAGCTTTGATACAAATTTATAAAATAGAACAAAGTAGGCATTTTATTAAAAATACCTACTTTGCTGCATTTAAATTATATGTAAGTGTATTAAATAATAAACAAATTCATTTTGAACAAATCAATTTTGTTCAAAAACTTTAGGAGCATATTTTGATAAACAAAGGCACTTTATTATATCACTGCAAATACCTAAGCTAATCACCTGCCACTTAAAGAAACTCAAAGAGTTAAAGTTCCCTAATCGTTGTTAAATCTTATCACTTACTTCGTATATATATCAGAAAATTCAATGTATAATCTCTCTTCATACTTAGACTTAGCTACTTCTTTGCTTATTATATTATTTTTTTGTTCTTCTTCACTTAATACTTTCACTGGAAGAGTTATAATAAACTCACTTCCTTTATTTATTTCACTATTAGCAGAAATCCAACCTCCATGCATTTCCACTAAGGATTTTACAAGAGCAAGACCTATTCCACTTCCTTCATTTTGCCTTGTAATTGATTTATCTACTTGAGCAAAACGTTGAAAAATAAAATCTAGCTTATCCTTAGGGATCCCTATACCAGTATCTCTTATAGATATTTCAATAAAATCCTCCTTATCATAAATGTTCACAAAAATAGTTCCATTCTTAGGAGTAAACTTTATTGAGTTAGATAAAATATTCAGGATGATTCTTTCGATTTTTTCCTCATCAAAAGCCATTATTTTTTCTTCAACTTCAGTATCAAAGATAAGTGTTATTTCATGAGTTTTTATATATTCGGCTACAGATTGAGATATTTCTTCTATTGTATAGACAATATCATCATTACACAAATTTAGATTTAAATATCCACCTTCCACTTTTGTAGTATCTATCAGATTATTAATTAATCTAAGCAATCTAAGAGAGTTCTGGTTCATTATGGAGAAATAATACTGAATTTTTTCATCCGCTAAATTTCTTGACTTATCTAGTGATAATAATAGTTGTATTGTACTAGAAATAACATTTAGTGGTGTTCTAAGCTCGTGGGATATATTGGCAAAAAATTCTGTTCTTAGATTTTCATATTCAATGAGTTCCTCCACTCGCTTGGTATTTTTCTCATTATTAAGACTTAAGTTTTCCACTTGCTTGTTAGCGATTGTTATCTCATCTATCAAACTCAAGGCTTTCGTTACAGAATCTTTTAATGTTAGTAAAGTATTTACTCTTGAATTAAGCTCATACTTATTGAAAGGTTTCTTCAAATAATCATTTGCACCACTTTTAAAAGATAGAATTAAGTTGTCTAAACTACTATCTGCCGTCATTATTAAAATTGGCAATTCAAAAAGTGAATAGCTTTTTCTAATAATCTCACAAACCTCATAACCAAGGAGGTCTGGCATCATCATATCAAGGATTACCAAATCTATGTCCTTATGTTCTTCAATGATTCTTAGTGCTTCTTTTCCGTTGAAAGCATCTAATAACATATAATCGTCTGAAGAAAAATGATTTTTTAACACCTTCACATTTACATACTCATCATCAACTATCAATATTTTATGTTTTCTTGTAGCCTCACTGCTGAGTTCATGCTTTTCTTTATAATCACCAACATTAATACTCCTTTTATGTTCCTCCATGCTTTTCAACGAGTTAGGATATATTAGGTCATTGCTCTTATAATCATCTACCCTTGACACTCTGTAGTCATCTCTTTCAATTATCTTGTGTTCATTTATTCCTTCAGCTAAATACCCTATAGAGCTACAATCTACACAAGTCTCCATACTGTCTTGTGTACATAGAGGAAGAGTAAAAACAAATTTAGTTCCTTTACCAACTTTTGAAGTTGCAAAAATAGTCCCACCGTGTAGTTCTACTATTTTTCTTGTGATATATAGTCCGAGTCCAGTGCCTCCATACTTTTCAGAAATACCTTCTACCTGCTCATAAAGGTTAAAAATTTTACCAATTTTCCCTTCTTCTATTCCAATTCCAGTGTCCTCTACATATATTTGCAGGAAATTTCCTTGTTTGTTATATCCCACGGTTATTTGTCCTTCATGAGTAAATTTCACTGCATTACCTATTAGATTATGAAAAATTTGTTGTATCCTACTTTCATCACCAAAAACCATGGGTGTATTCATATCTAACAAGTTCCATATAGAAACATTTTTATTATTACTATAAGCTTCTGAAAATTTAATAACAATATCAACAACTTTTGTAATATTCACAGGCTTTTTATTTAACTTAATTTCATTATTTTTCAAGCTCGAAAATATTAACATATCATTAACCAAGTTGGATAGCCTTTTAGCACTTGAATTAATTAAATTTAAGTCATAAATTTCATTAGAACTTAGCTTGGTGTCATGACTACTTACTAGAGTTTCCGATAATCCTATAATTCCATTCAATGGAGTTTTTAACTCATGAGATGTTACTGCTAAGAATTCATCTTTAAGTTTATTTAAGGTTTTTAAACTTTCGCTTGTATCTTCAACCTTTGAAAATGCCATACCTTGTCTTTCTGCTAAGACAAAATAATTTGCTAATATAAAAGCTAGTATTCCCAAGGCAGCGAATGACCCCGTTATTATAATACTGTACTCGTATAAGATATCGTTTATTCTTGCTATAAACAAGGCAAAAACTCCTGCTACAGCTATGTATTCACTTTGTCCTTTTTGAAAATACAATTGGGAAATTTTTATCATTATATGAATAAGCATAAAAATTGCAAGTATTTCAAAAGGAATTATGTATTGCAAGTACAGTCCATAAGGAAGAAGTAGGACAATTGCTGTATATATACCAATTGACCAGTTTGATAACTTAACAAATCGCTCCTCCAGTATGTTGCCATAGCAATGGTTAATGAATAAAACTATAAAAGGTATATAAATGTAAAAAGTCCATACTTTTATTTTCCCCGAAATTACATATCCAAAGTTAGGAAATAAGGACATCAAAAACCCCTCTCCAACAAAAACAGTTCTAACGGCTACTATTATACAGACTAAGGCAAAGTAAAGAGAAGCTTTATCTTTTCTTCTTATATGAAATATTCCTAAACTATATATTGCGGCTATTACTGAACATCCAAAAAGAAATAAATCAAAGGCCAATTTTCTGTCTCCATATGCCTTCATTTGTTGGGAATTTCCCATCAGTATAGTATCTATAAATCCATACTGATTATAGAAATTACTTACCTGCAAAGTAAGATATACCTCTCTATTTTCTACATGGAAAAAACCTAGCTTTGGAGCTAGTTCTGGTACCATTTCTTCCTTGCTTTCTCCTACTTTGCCAGCTAACATTACTTCATGATTATTAGCTAAAAGCTTATATGCACTTTGGATAAAATCAATCTTAACTGAAAAGAGATCTACTTCATCATCGAAAAGAAGTTTTACTCTATATGTACCATACCCTTTATTAGGAAAAACTCCGGGAATACTGGCATATTTAAAATCGCTTTGTATATTGTTTTCAAAATCCTTTGGTGAAAGAATTTGATTTTCGTAAAATTCCCACTGACCATCTAATCTTACCATTCCATCTTCTTGAAAATCCCACTGCCGTAAATCTAGTACTCCATTTTCTGCTTTTGGTACAGGTTTACTTGTATTATCAATATTTATACTACCTTTGATTATGAAAACAAAGATAATAAGTGTTGTTACAAGCAATCCAACAAATTTTATTTTAATAACTTTTTTAGACATCATAATATAATCCTTAATCCCCCCTCTATTTGTTCCCATAATTTTAATAATATATAGTATGCAATAAAGACACTTCTTAAATATAGTTAATTCTTTCTTGCATTCTCTTTAATATAAGTTGCTTAAAACTTTCCTATAATGTATAAATAATACTTCAAATTATTTATTATACAATTATATATTCTGCCTAGGTTGAAGCCTTAAAGTTTAAAATTTAGCTTATTTAGTTCCTAGAAAACGTATTTTCACTACCAAATTGTATAGCTTGATATTTATAAAATTATTATAACATCTCAATAATTATAATAATATATATTATTATATATTAATTATTATAATGTATTTATTATTGGTTAATATTTGCATATATTTAACGAATTGTACAAAAATCTATTTTATTTACAACTTTTCACAAGAAACAAAACCCAAGGATTTGTCCTTGGGTAACAATATTTTTCAGCTATAAATTTACCATAGTTTTATATTTCATTAAGCCCTATTATTTGTTCTGTAGTATAATGTATTTATAAATCCTATATTCTACTTTAGCGTTATTCTCTTCCGCTAATAAGTTTTTCAGCCATTTCATTTGCTATTTCATCACATGCTTTAAAACTCTCTTCTTTTGGCGATGATTTAGCTTCAACTGAAGGTCCCACTTGTTGCCACTTCATCTTTTGGGCAAATAGGCTTAAATTTGAAACCCCGCCACCACTCCAGGTTGAAGTTCCAAATATACCTAGGTACCTATTCTTTAGCTGAGAGTTTTCAATTTTATGAACTACGGTCTCCATTGATGGAAATAGCCCAGTGTTATAAGCACAGCTACCTAATATTAACCCTTTAAATCTCCAAATATCACTAATTATATAAGATACATGAGTTTTAGAGGCATCATATATTCTAATATTTTTTATTCCCTTTGTTGATAATTGTCTAGCAATATGGTCTGCCATTTTTTGAGTGTTGCCATACATAGAACCATAAACAATAACAACACCTTCTTCTGCCTCACCCCTAGACCAAAGATCATAGTACTTTATAATAGTATCTGGATTACTTCTCCATACCGGTCCATGTGTTGGTGCTACCACTTTAATATCAACCGTCTCATCTTTTAACTTTTTTAAAGCCTTTTGCACCATGGCACCGTATTTGCCTACAATATTAGAGTAATAACGTCTTATTTCATCGGTATAAAACTCTAAGTTTACTTCATCATCAAAAATACCCCCATCTAAAGTTCCAAAACCTCCAAAAGCATCACCTGTGAAAATAACCTTATTTTTAATCTCATAGGTCATCATAGTCTCTGGCCAATGAACCATTGGTGTTAAATAAAACTTCAGCTGATGACTTCCTAAGTTTAAAATATCTCCATCATCGACTACATGATAATTTTCCATTTTCCCATAAAAACTTTCTAAAATGTCAAAGGTTTTTTTATTTCCTACGATAGTAATATTAGGATATTTTTCTGTTATTTCCTTTATTGCACCAGAATGATCTGGCTCCATATGGTTGATTATTAAATAATCAATAGTTTTGTCACCAATTTGACTTTGAATTTTCTCAATAAAATCACCAATTTTAGTATTCTTAACAGTATCTATTATTGCAATCTTTTCATCATTAATTAAGTAAGAATTATAAGAAACACCTTTATCTAAGGGCCACAAGTTTTCAAACAAGTAGGTTTCTCTATCATTTACTCCTATATAATATATATTATCGGTTATGTTCGCAGCATTTATCATACTTTACCCCCTATAAAATGCTTAGTATAATAGAAATTATATCATAATTTATTATTATTCCACAATAAAGGTAGAATTATCTTCCCATGTCCAGTTAGGCTTTAAGTACTTTATGTCTTCAACTAATTTATATAATGCCAAATCCTTCATTTTTGCTTCTATCATAACATCAAAATCCCTATTAAGATTTATAGCTTCTTCAATAAACTTCACAAAATCTTCTCCATGTATATAGTCCGAATGTTTTCTATCATTATGAAAATCTCGCGGTGTGGAATAATGAATCTTAGGATTAAGCTTTTCTTCATCCCAAGTATGAAAAGCACCTTTTAGCATATCAATTGTATTTTCCCCTTGGTTGTTACAGCTATGGTGATGCACATCCAATACCATAGGTCTTTGTATCCTATGACAAAGTTCTAAAGTATCCTTAGCAGTAAAAGTTTTATCATCATTTTCAATAATTAATCTGTTTTTAATGTCATTTGGCAGGGTTTTAAAGTTTTCAACAAACCTGTTTAGAGCTTTTTCCTTTCCACCTTCCCCACTGCCAACATGAATAACCATTTTTCCTTCCGGATAATCTATATCATTAAATAAATAAGAATGAAACATAAGATTTCTAATTGTATTTTGTACTACCTGTGGCTTTGAACTATTTATAACATTAAACTCATCTGGATGAGTATCAACTCTTAAGTTGTTATTTCTTATATAGTTTCCTAAAACTTGAAAGTATTTTTTAAAAACCTCTCTATAGTTCCAACCACTCACCTCTGGATGAGTAGCCAGGGGCACTAAGGCAGAAGTAATTCGATAAAAATGTATTTGTTTCTCCACATTGTACTCTAAAATTTTGTATAAATCATCCAAATTAGTTCTAGTAACAGTTTTTAGTTTAGCTAATTTCTTTTCTTCACTATTTAATTTACTATAATAAGAGTAAGTTACATTACTTGATGATGTAACCTTTGGTAGTTTAAGTGCTATTGCAACATATCCTAATCTTACTTTCATAGGGCACCTCTCAAAGTCTTAATAATACTATTTTAGGACAGTGAGTTATTTATTATTCATAGCCTAATTAAAAGCTGTTATGTAAATAAAACTTACAAATTTCATGAATTTAATTATTCAAAAGAAATCCTTTTCCAATCTGTAAAATTAACAAAACAAAACTCTATATAACCTTTTCCTAATGATTACATAGAGCTTTGCTACTTAGACTTTTATTATTTTCTTAACACTATTTACATGATTAGCTAAAGGGTATTATAGAACTATATTTCTAGCTTTAAGTCTAGCAATAGCCTCTTCAACCTTAAACATATCTTTAAGCAATACATTAGCAGGTGTTATAACATTCACTTTGCCATTATATTTCATAAAAACACATATAGCTTTTTGTTCATTTCCATCCCTTTTCCAATCTACATTGCCATAAAACACATGGTAAAATATATCCCCCTGATCATTATGGCTACTCTGAACTTCTTCAAAATCAATTTCCTTATAAACTTTCCCACTTATAAGTTTTCTTTCCACAATATCCTCCAGATAGAATTAATTCTCTGATATATATTATGCATTTAATTTTGAAAATAGTATTTATGCACACCTTTTAGTTATTATTACTTACTTTTATTACCATTTTCTAACACCATTGCTCTACAGCTATTTTTAATTGTTTCTAATTTAAATTCTCTAGTTTTACGAGTTATAGCTATAAAATCAAACTTTTCACCACTAACATGAGTTACAAATCTCTCCATAGAAGCAAGACAACTAACTAGACCATTACCACTGCCCCCAGCTGCTGCAACACAAATTATTGGTTTTCCATTGAAGATACTTCTTTCCTTCTTCCATGCTTCACATCTTCTTATTCTATCAGTAAAGTTTTTCATAGATTCGCTCATTTCTCCCCAATAAACTGGAGTAATAAAAATAAAGTTATCAACTTCTTCCATTTGTTTGTGAATAACCTGAAATTCATCTTCTATAATACACTTATGCATATTTAGACATTGCCCCCAACCATTACCACAGCTTTGACAATGATTAATATTTACCTTGTTCAAATCAACAATTATTGCATCTGAATTTCCTTCTAAACAACCAACTTTAGCATACTCCCCACAGGTTGCTGTTAACCCATTTTCATTTGGACTACTAGTAAATATCATGGTTTTCATTTTAAATCCCCCTAAGTTTTATAGCATTAAAGCTTTATAATTATAGTTTTTCGTTAATTAAGTATATCTATAAATAAAGTCTGCAAAATTAATACTTACCACCACTAATCCAGTTTATATCAATTTATCACTGATATTTTATCATATATGTTCACAGATCACTATGATAATTTGTGTATACCTTCATTTTTTAGCATTGTTTTCATAGTATTTAATTTGAACACAGAAAGTTTATCTATATATTTTAAATCACCCATTACTATGACAAAATAGGAAAAGAAATTAGAATTCTCATATGTTAATCTTAAAATATAAATTAGCGATTAGTCTGTAAAATTTATTGCAATAACTAAATCCCTAAATCTTAAAAATTATATATAACCCTTACCTGTTTACAACTATATCCGTAAAACACAAAGGAGGTAATTTAATGGCAAATAAACTTTCTCCATATAAAACATACTTAATTTTTTCTATTTTTTCTGCTTTATTCTTTTCAATGGTTTTTACCGTAAGCATGGTTTACCAAATTGAAATAGTGAAGCTCAGTCCATTACAATTAATACTTGTAGGTACAACCTTAGAAACGACTTGTTTCCTCTTTGAAATCCCAACAGGAATTGTAGCAGATATCTATAGTCGCAAACTATCAGTTATTATTGGTGTTATTCTAATTGGTCTAGGATTTATGTTAGAAGGCTTTATTTCAACTCTGACTTCAGTACTTATAGCCCAAGTACTATGGGGTATTGGATATACCTTTATAAGTGGAGCCTTAGATGCTTGGATTGCTGAGGAAGATAAAAGTATACCCTTGGATGAAATTTATATAAAAGGAAGTCAAGTATCTCAAATAGGTTCTGTAATAGGTATTATCCTTGCCACTATAGTAGGAAATTTCTCTCTTAGACTACCAATAGTAATAGGTGGAACATTATTTTTAGTATTATCAGCTTTTTTATTTCTTTATATGCCTGAACATAACTTTAATCCCTCTGCTCCAGAGAATTTAAATACCTTTAAGAAAATGAGTCATACCTTATTTTCTAGTATGAAAGTTATTAAAAGCAATAAAATAATAATTCTAATTCTTTCAATAACGTTATTTTATGGCTTATCTAGCGAAGGATATGATAGACTTTATACGGCTCACTTTTTAAAGGATACAACGCTCCCCACTCTAGGTAACCTTCAACCTGTAACTTGGTTTGGCATATTCGGAATAATAGGAATGTTATTAAGTGCTATAGTAATTCAATTAGTTATAAAGAAATTTCATAGTTCAGAGAATACAAGTAAATTTAAAAATATTGGTTTGCTTTTAGCTATAAACATATTTTTCATACTTTCTATGATAATATTTGCAATTACTAGAGATTTTAAATTGATGCTTATTGGTTATTTGTCAACAAACACTTTTAGAACTGTCAATGAGCCAATATTTAATGGATGGCTAAATAACAATATAGAGGCTAATAGTAGAGCTACGGTGCTATCTACTAATGGTCAAATAAACGCCCTAGGGCAAATACTAGGCGGTCCTCTTATTGGTATAATAGCAACAAATTTTTCAATTAGTGTAGGGATATTATCAACTGCGCTTTTATTAGTACCAGTTTTAATCTTATACTCTCTATGTCTTTTTAGAAATACTGCTTCATCCATTGTAATTGAAGAAAAACCAAAACTTTAAAAGATTCTAAAAGAAAAAGTTCCTTAGATTTAGTACTATTTACTAAAACTAAGGAACTTTTCTTTAATGTTATTTAAGCTTGTACATAATTCTATTATGCAGCTTCAGTCTTATTTTCTTCTTTGTTTGATTTTCTAGCTATTAATGGAAGTATTAATCCTAATCCTAGTAGTACTACTGGAGTTAACACATTAAGTGTCATCTGGAACTTCCACTGGCTAGAGAACATTTCTACCCCTTTAGGGAACATTCCCATGATACAAGCAAAAGCAGTAAATCCAAAGCACCATAATCCCATTATGAAACCAACTGTTTTATTTTTAGTAAACTTGTAAGTTGATTCGAATCTTCCTTCTGCAGCCTTCTTTAATGCCATGTAAGCAAAGAATACCCATAAATATCTTAATGGCATAACTACTGCATTAAGTCTTAATAACCAGTTAAATAATGATGTCATATCGCCTATTCCAAAAGCTGGAACTATTATAAGAATTCCAACAAGAACAGCTGTCATTTTATAACCATTTATAGGTGTTCCATTTTCATTAACTTTTGTTAATGCTTTTGGTATAAATCTACTATCAACGTCAGCTAATAAAACTTTTATTGGCGCATCAATTGAGAAAGCTAATGCTGAAATTTGTGCCATCATATTAGCAAGAGCATATATTACTAAGAATAGATTTCCTACTCCATAGTATTGTCCCAATTTTTGGAATGAGTAATAAGCACCATTCATCATTAAGTCTTTTGGAATGTTATTTGGATCAAACATCATTCCCATTGCAAAAGTTCCAAGTAAAGCTGTAACAGCTACCATCACTGCAAGTGCTATCATTCCTTTTGGGAAATCTTTTGATGGATTTTTCATATTGTTAACATATGGTGATATCTTCTCGCATCCACCAACTGCAAATACCAATATAGCTAAACTTGTTAAATACTCAAAATTAAAATCTGGCATTAAATTTTTCATACTAAAATCAATGCTATAAGTTTGAGCACCAGTTATTGCAGGAGCTGCTATAGCTAAAACAACATAAAGAAGTGACATAACAAACATTGATGTTCCTGCTATAGTACCGATTCTTTTTATTGAGCTTACACCTTTTGATGATATCCAAAGGAATGCTAAGAAGATAACTAAGCATATTAATTGAAGTATCATTGGATTCATACTCTTTACTAAGCTACCATCTTGTTTTACAGCCCATCCTAAAGCTATTAAAACTCCTTGTGGTTTCTGAGCTAGATAAGGAACGTGAACTACCCAGTATGTCCATCCCGCTAAGAAAGCTAACTTAGCTCCAGAAGTTGTTCTAATCCAAGAACTAACTCCACCTTTACCTTCTTTAAAAGTTGAACCCATTTCTCCTACCATCAGAGCATATGGTACAAAGTATAATGCAAACATTAATATCCATGAAATAACTACTTTCATGCCTTGAGTTGCGAAACCGTTTACTACGTTTCCAAAGCCCCAAACACTTACGAAAGCCATTAATGCAAGGTTATTCCAACTTAATTTTTTAGTGTTGTCTGACATGGAACCTTCCTCCTTGAAAAATAATTTTTAAAATACCGAATAATTATACAAATCATTTCGTTGTTCATTATATTAGCATGGTTCAAATTCATTTGCAACGACATTTTAAAACACGTTTCCTCCTTTTTCGTAACCTTAGTTACACTTTTGACAGATGAAAATTTCTTAGCTTCAATTGACATTTATTGCAGTTAATTTATTACATTCTATAAAGTAAAATAAATTTTTCTTGTTATCTATTAATATTCTTAATAGGAAGTGTACCAGCCCACCACTTTACCCAAGTAAAGCATCATACCCAATGAAGATAGTTATTGTCTTATGATTTTAATATGTTTTTATAACATTTTAATTCTATTAAAATGTTATAAAATAAATAATTTCATCTTTTATTATTTATTTTTTAGAATATTGCGTATTTTAAAATTATACAGATTTGCTTTATATTTTCTCATAATTCTCACATAACTTTTCTTTAACTTGTAACTAAAAAATTTCACTTATGATTTTCATTTAGTTCCCTTAGTTGCTAAAGTGTTTTTTCAGTGTTATAATATTTACAGGTGTATATACACCTGTAAATTAAATTATGGAAGTGATATTTATGTCATTAATAGAAAATATAATAAAACTAAAAAAAGAAAAAAATGCTCTAATATTAGCACATTATTATCAAAGACCAGAAATACAAAATATTGCAGATTATGTTGGAGACTCCTATTATTTAAGTAAAATTGCGAAAGAATCTCCAGAGCAATTAATAGTATTTTGTGGCGTAAGATTTATGGCAGAAAGTGCTAAAATACTTTCTCCAGAAAAAACTATTCTTTTACCTGCCCTGGATGCTGGTTGTCCTATGGCAGATATGGCTGAGGTCGAAGCTCTGGTAGAGTTAAAAAAACAGCACCCTAACGCTGCTGTGGTTTGTTATATAAACTCTACTGCTGAAGTAAAGGCCCACTGTGATGTGTCTGTTACTTCTTCAAATGCTGTGAAAATTCTAAATAAAATGGACAAGAAAGAAATTATATTTTTACCTGACAAAAATCTTGGCTCTTATTTGTCAGAACAAATGCCTGACAAAAAATTTATACTTTGGCCTGGTTTTTGTATAACTCACAGGAAAGTAAATCCTTCTAACATAGCAGATATAAAAAGAATTAAACCTGATGCACTTGTGCTTTCACATCCTGAATGTGAAAAAGAAGTCAGAGCTCTTTCTGATTTTATAGGAAGCACTTCAGAAATAATTGAGTATGCAACCAAGAGCAATTTAAAGGATTTTGTTATAGTAACAGAGCAAGGGGTACTGCACGAACTTAAAAAGAGAAATCCTGATAAAAACTTTTATACTCCTGGTAATACTATGACCTGTGTCAACATGAAAAAAACAACTCTTGAGGATGTATATGATTGCCTTCTCAATTTAAATAACTCTATTGAAATAGATGAGGAAATCAGAATAAAAGCTTTAAATTCCTTAGTTAATATGCACAACTATGCGAGGTAGTAAAAATGGACATTTGTACAGATGTTTTAATTATTGGCACTGGTGCTGCCGGACTTTACTCTGCTTTAAATTTAGATGAAAATCTAAATACCATTCTAATTACTAAAGGAAGCTTTACTCAGTGTAATTCTTATTTAGCTCAAGGTGGAATCTCTGTAGCTGTAAATGAGGAAGACATTCCTCCTTTTATTGAAGATACCATGAGAGCAGGTAATTATAAAAACCAACTTGACACTGTTGAGATACTTTGCAGAGAATCCATAGAGAATATAGATAACTTAGCTAGATTTGGTACTCCTTTCAATAGGAAGGACACTAGTCTATGTTACACAAGAGAAGGTGCTCATAGTAAACCTAGAATAGTTTACTGCAAAGATAATACCGGAAAGTACTTAGTTGATACTCTTTTAAACAAAGTTAAGAAGAAAAAAAATATCTCACTAATGGATAATTCCCAGGTAATTGATTTAATCACTGAAGGTAATTTATGTATAGGTGCAGTAATTATGCAAGGGACAAAACAAGTAAACATTTTTTGCAAATCAATTATTTTAGCTACAGGTGGTATTGGTGGATTATTTAAAAATTCTACAAATGAAAGATCTATAACTGGTGATGGATTATTTTTATCCCTAAAGCACCATATCGATTTAAAAGATCTTTCATATATTCAATTTCATCCTACAGCTTTATATAATCCATCTAACACTGGAAAAAGATTTCTAATTTCTGAGTCTTTAAGAGGTGAGGGCGGCAAGCTATATAACTATAATAAGGAACCTTTTGTTAATGAACTTCTTCCAAGAGATGTGGTAAGTAAAGCTATAAACAAAGAAATTAATATCCTAGGTATTCCCTACGTGTATTTAGATATAACTCATTTATCAGCAGAATACATCAAAAATAGATTTCCATCTATATATAAGGAATGTATGATTCAAGGTATTGATATAACTAAGAGTCCAATTCCTGTTTCTCCAGCTCAGCACTACTTCATGGGAGGAATCAAAGTAAATAAGTTTGGTGAAACGTCTATGAAAAACCTTTATGCAGTTGGAGAAACCGCTTGTACAGGCGTACATGGTAGCAATAGATTAGCTAGTAATTCTTTACTGGAAGCTTTAGTATTTTCAAAAAGAGCGGCATCTCAAATCAATACCTTTGCGCCTACTATAGATATCAGATTAAAAAAAGTACCCAAACTGGTATCACCACTTGAAGCCATTGAAGCTTATTCAAGAAAAGTCGTTATCGAAGAATTAAAAAGGAGGTCACCAGATTTAAATGATGAATTATTCAGTTATAGACAAGATAATATTAAATGCTCTAGAGGAGGATATGCCTTGGTGTGATATATCCACATCACCCATTTTAGAAGAAAACTCCAAAGGTAGTGTTAATTTAATTTGTAAGAATACAGGTATTATTGCTGGACTCTTTGTATTTAAAAGAGTGTTTGAGCTAATAGGGGAAGTTGAGGTAACCCTCTCTAAAAATGAAGGAGATAAAGTTTGCACCGGTGAAGTTATTGCTAAGCTTTCAGGCAATGCTTCAAGTCTTTTATCTGGCGAAAGAACCGCCCTCAATTTCCTTCAAAGAATGAGTGGCATTGCTACCCTAACTTCAAAATTCGTTACACAGTTAGAAGGTACTAACTCTAAGCTTTTGGATACTAGAAAGACTACTCCTGGCCTTAGAATATTAGAGAAATATGCAGTTAGTGTTGGTGGTGGTTATAATCACAGATTTAATTTATCAGATGGAATTATGCTAAAAGATAATCATATTGCAGCTGCAGGAGGAATAAAAAAAGCTATAGACTTAGTTCGAAGTAAAGGGTGCTACGGAAAGCAAATCGAAGTGGAAGTAGAAAACTTAGATATGGTAGAAGAAGCAATAGCCTCAAAGGCTGATATTATTATGCTTGACAACATGGATATAGAAACAATGAAAGAAGCAATAAAAATAATAGATAGTAGAGCAATTACAGAGTGTTCAGGTAATGTGAACTTAAATACTATCAGAGATATAGCTCTTACAGGTGTAGATTATATATCTGTAGGAGAGTTGACACATTCTGCAAAAATCTTAGATCTCTCCATGAAAAATTTCATTATAGAATAACAACCTTAAAGTATTTGGTATGTATTAAAACGAGCACTAAGATAGTGCTCGTTTTTTTAAAGTGTTATTTAATGCCTTTCAAGGAAAACGTTATTAGCTACATATTTATGAAAAAAACATTCTCCAAAACCTATTACCACTGCTGAAATTGAAGCATCTGAAAAATCTATTCTATCAATATTCCATATATAATTAAAAGCATAAATTATTAATAAAGCTAAACCTGCATCAGCAATAGTAGCTACAGTATTATTTGTTGCACGTAATATAAAAAGGTCTCCAATTATATATGCAAGAATAGTCACTGAGGCAGCTATATATAAAATATCGGTGAAATATAGGGTAGTTAACATACCAAGAACAACTTCTAAAGCAATTGCAATCATAGCAAACTTTATAAGCAAAGCGGTAATGTGTCTCATTATTTCACCTCCCTCCAACGCTTCCAAGTAAAACTATTATTCCACTGCCGAGAAAAAATATCCATTAGCTTATTTTTTAATATACCCATATTAAAAAATCTTTTATTTATAATCTACTTCAAAGGATTTTTTCTTTTATTATATACACATTCATAAGCATATGCATAAGATAGCAACTTATCTTCTGTAAATGCTGTAGCTGTAAAGGTTAATCCTACCGGTTTATTATCTTTTGTGTATCCCGCTGGTACTGTAACTGATGGATAACCAACTTTTGCTGCAATACTTACTCCACTTGTATTTAAAAAAGCTAAAGCATCTAACTCGTACTTTTTTATTATAGAATCTATTTCTCTTCCATAACTTATGCTACTTCTAAGAGCATCCTGGTACTTTTCTTCAAAATCCTTTTCCATTTCCAAACATCTTTCAAATCTCCTTTGGTCATAAGGAACTCTCTCCTTTAGATTTTCCTCATTAAATCTAACTACTTCTCGTAAGGTTTTTACCGGAGCACAGTGTCCTAAAGTTTTAAAGTATTCTTCTAAAGCCTTGGGAAATTCATATGATAGAACATCTCCATTTATTAAGTGATTCTCCTCTAGAATACTTACCTCAACTACCTTTGCTCCAAGTTTTTCCAATTCCTTTATGGTCTCTTTAAAAAACTGCTTTGTTTCCTCATCTTCATAATCATCAAAATTGCAATCCGGCACCCCAATAACTACTCCATTAAGTGAATTCACATCCAATGCCTCTAAATAGTTGGGGATACTTTTTTCCTCCAAGTTATAGGTAGTCTTATCATTACTATCTTTACCACTAATGATATTCAAGGTAATCGCTGCATCAACCACATTTCTTGTTATAGGTCCTGCAATATCCTGAGTCCAAGATATTGGGATTATACCATATCTGCTCACAAGGCCTACCGTTGGCTTTACTCCTATCACAGAATTACTAGAGGCTGGGCTTATAATTGAACCAGCAGTTTCTGTCCCTATAGCAACCTGACACAAGCATACTGCAGCAGCTACCGCTGACCCAGAACTAGAACCACCTACATCAAAATTACCATATGGATTCTTAACTTGTCCCCCTAGTGCACTGAATCCATTTGGTGATTCCTCAGAAATGAAGTTTGCAAATTCAGAAAGATTAACCTTTCCAATAATTACAGCGCCTGCTTCTATTAACTTTCCCACAATAAACGCATCATAATTTGCGTATAGATCCTTTAAAACAATAGAGCCCGCTGTAGTATGAAGGTTATAACTTTTTGTATTTATATTGTCCTTTAATAGTACAGGAATTCCATGAAGTAAGCTTCTTTTTCCTTTTATCTTTCTATAATCATCTAACTCTTCAGCTATAGCCAATGCCTCCCGATTAATCTCTAAAACTGCATTATAATCTTTATTGTACCTTTCAATTCTTTCTAAGTAATATTTTGTAAGTTCTACTGATGTTAACTTTCCTTCATCCATTAACCTTTGAATCTCAATAATATTTAAGTTTTCCATTTTACGCCCCCATAATAAACATTTTTTCTTATTCTTAAAAAACTTATCCTTAAGAAACCACTAACTCATAACAATATACTTTTTATTTACGAATCAATTCCTCTGGCTTTACCTTATTAAGGATGACTTCCTTTTCATGAACCCTATCTTAAATTCCCTATATATATTATATAAGAAAATAACAGTATATTACACGGTTATATTCATACTTAAAAGAAAGATGCCATCTACATTCAGATAGCATCTTTTAAATTTCTGTGCATAGCATTATATTAAATTTTAGCTTGTTTTTAAATTTACTATAGTTCAGTAAAAACCTTTGCTATATTGTAGGAGCCATAACTAAAACTTAACAAACACTTGAGTCATCCCTTGGTTCCCTTAAAGCTTTATAAAAATCAATAAGATAAATTTACATCATGGAAACCTATAGCTAAAACATTTAAATAGCTACTTAATATTTTATACTCTAAATCCTTGTATTAGTTCACTTAACTTTTCAGCTAATTGCGCCTGACTTTGAGCAGCTTTAGCTATTTCCTCAATAGCCACAGTGCTTTCACTTACTCCACCCATTATTCCCTCTGAGCTTGAAGCCGCTTCCTCCGTAGTCCCAGTTACGTTTTGAATTGCTAAGTTTATCTGATCAATAGTATTAGACATTTCATCAGTGGATACTGCTATTTCTTGTGCCATATTATAAAGGAATTTTGCATCCTCTTCATATTGCTCTCCAGTTTGAACAAGAGTTTCATAATCCTTCATGACATTTTTATCAATGTATTCTAAAGTTTCTTCCGCACTGCTAGAAAGCTTTTGGAATGCTGTCCTAACTTGACTTACTACCTTTTGGATGTTAGCTACAGTTTCGGAAGATTGCTCTGCTAATCTACGCACTTCTTCCGCAACTACAGCAAAACCTCTTCCATGTTCACCTGCTCTAGCAGCTTCAATAGCAGCATTTAGTGCAAGTAAATTTGTTTGTTCTGCAATAGCCCCTATTGATTCAGTCATCACAGTTATTTCTTCAACTACTTTTCCATCCTGAATTGCTTCTTTTACCTTATGAAATTTATCTTTATAAATAATTTTAGAATTTTCCCTTGAACCTACACCATTATTTTTTACATTTATTGCACGGTTTTGTATTTCCTTAGAAGATTTATATCCTTCTTGAGCCTTATTTGCAAGTTCTTGTGTAGTTGCACCAATCTCCTGCATAGATGCACTTATTTCCTCAGTTGATGAACTTACCTCTTCAGTGCCTCTTACAATTTCTGATGTCGCTTCATTTACAAATTCCATTTTTGCTGAAACCTCTTCTAAGGTTGCTGATAATTCTTCACTAGTTGAACTAACTTCTTGTGCACCAGAGTTAATCTCTTTAATTAAGTTTCTCATATTTTCCATAGCTTTGTTGATTGACGACTCCAACATACCTATTTCGTCATTGGTTGTAATTTGAAAACTTTGGGTTAAGTCTCCATCTCCAAATTCTTTAACAAATTTAATTACCTTTTTTAACCTTCTATCAATATGTGTTGCTAAATAAGTACCAACACCTACTGCAACAACTACCCCTAAAGCTATAATTATTAACATGAAATAAAGAGAGCTTGAGTAAATAGAGTTGTTTTCTGATTTTAACCTTTCACTTTCATTTAAGTTTGCTTGAATCATCTTGGTTAGGGCATTTTCCAAAAGCGTGCTTTGACCCAACAATTCAAAATCATATAGCCTTCTTGCTTCTGCATAATTATTAGCTTTAACAGCTTCAATTACCTTCTCTCTAGTTGCCCTATATTTTGTTAGCTCCGGTAAAATTTTTTCCTTGTACAGTTCCTCTTCTTCCTTTGTTTTGTTAGGTATAGCTTCTAATTCTTTTAAAAGCTTATCATTTAGGGCCACAAGGCCACCCATATCTCCTAAGTAGTCTTGTATTCTAGTTTTCTGACTTTCATCGAGAATACTAACCACATTAACTCTTACAGTCAAAATATTGTGCCTTATATATGTAACCTTTTCAACTGAAGCTAATTTACTATCTGATATTTTCTTTCCATTATTATTAACTTGCCTCATGGCTAAAGTTCCTAAAGTTCCCACTGCCCCAATAAGTAAAGTTATAATAAGAAATCCCAAAATTAACTTCATTTTAATAGATACTTTACTTAACAGCCCTTTTCCCTGTTTTTTTTCTTTAACCTTTTTCATATTTTCATTCCTTTCTAACACTGCTTAATAAACGACAAATCTACAGAGATTTACTAATCTTTAAAATTATTCACTTAATTATTCGTCGTAATTTGTCAAATCTTTATATATTTCGGATGTTTTTTTATTAAGTAAGTTTAATTGTTCTTTGTTTTGTATTCAAAAATTAATTATATAATAAAATATTGCAAACCAAACTTATATTAATTTAAAAATACAAAAAACATACTAGAAAAATTCCAGTATGTTACTTTAGAAAATAATTTATCTTATTCTTTAAGATATCTTCTTCCTTATGAAGCTATATTTTTTAACGAATCCACATTTATACAAAGCAGATTTATAATTTCAGCCTTAGCTTCATCATAATATTTAAAGGTTTTTAATGCATTTTCTTTATCATGATACACTTTCCAATATCCACATATTAGACATTCCTTATGAGGATTTGTAATAAATTCCTTAACATCTTCAAGAGGGAACCCTAAAAATATCCCAAGTTCATGTGGACACACGAATTTACTGTATCTCACTTTTAAGGTGTCCAAATTTTTTTCTAAGCTTGAATAAGGATTATATCCTAAATCAATCAAAAAATTTGCATTGTAGGGCTCCTGAATTTTTTCCAATAGAAGTTCTTCATTGTAAAATAGAATTACAGTTGCTTTATCTGTTTTCTTTAACTCAAAAGCACAAACATCTAGTTTTTTTATAACTGTCTGCCCATATTCCTCCCATAAACTTGACATATTTCTATGATTGTCACATAAGGTTACAGTGGTTGCAGCCTTCAGTTTTTTTAAGGTTGGTGCTATATTATATGCAATAATGCTTATCATATAATCTATATCACTTAAAAGATTTAAACTTTCTCTAAAACTTTTTGCTGCCAATTTCACTATAAACACTCCCTATAAATTAATATATACCTTATGCTTTAAAGTTAAAGTTGAACATAACCATTTATAAATTATCATAACTATTGAAAGTAAAATCTATTTAGAGATTTAGATTTAACAGCTACATTTATATTTCACATTTTATCGAGAAATTTTTTTCCCTAATTCTATACACTCTTCTTTTTTATCTTCATCTGGCTCATAGTTTGCTATTACACAATCCGAATAGATTTGTGATCCATAACTAAACATTCTTTCTTCCCAGTCTCTCATCCATTGTCCATCTCCCCATCCATAAGATCCAAATAAGACAACTTTCTTATTTTTTATACTCTGTTTTATATCCTCTATGAATGGTTCCATTTCCGATTCTTCTAAAATCTCATCTCCCATGGATGGGCATCCTAGCGCAACAACCGCTGATTGTTCTATATCTAGAACAGTTGCTTCCCCAACCTCTTTTAATGTTACCTCTGCACCTTCACTTCTTGCTCCTTCTGCAATAAGTTCTGCCATAATTTTTGTATTTCCTGTACCACTCCAATAGATTATAGCTACTTTGCTCATATTTAACACTCCTTCGTAATTGATATTGATTATCATTGTCATTAATTAAATTATATTCATATCTTTGCTAATTGTCAACAAAATTTCCCACTTGCTTTGAGATTTTTTTATCAACATAGCCAAACTACCAACACAGACAGAATATAAAAATAACTCTTTATGTGAAGCTCCACATAAAGAGTTATTTTTTATTTTCATTTAATTTTTATTAGAATAATATTCATAAAAACCTATTACTAATAATCTTGTTTATAACTTAAGCATCTCCGCCTTTTCTCCTATTGAGTAAATATAAAGTTTGTGCAATGGTCTTGTCATAGCTACATATAGTAGCTTTACATCCAAAGGTTCTGTTGTGTAATTGGTACTACTTCCGTTAGCAATAATTACAACATCAAATTCAAGTCCTTTAACTAAATAGCTTGGTATTAATACCACCCCACCTAAATACTGACTTTCACTACCTTTGATTATTCCTGGACTCATTCCAACTTTTTTTAATTGAAATCTTAGTTCTTTGCATTCATCTATGGTTTTGCAAATTATAGCTACAGATTTATACCCCTCACTTAACACTGAACGAATCCTATCCGCAGCGTCTCTTGCTACTTCTGCAAAGGTACCCTTTTCCATAATTAAGACAGGTTCTCCATGCCTAATTACGGGCTTAGGGTTAGGAAAATTAGGGTCCTTCAAGAAATTTATAACCTTACTTGCAGCATCCATAATTTCAATAGTGGTTCTGTAACTTTGCTCTAAAGTAAGCATTTGAAAATTATTTTCTCCAAAAACCTTTCTTGAAACCTGATTCCAATCAGTTATTCCTCTATAGGAGTAAATTCCTTGGCATAAATCTCCTAAAATCGTAAAAGAATTTCCTCCAATCAATTTTTTAAGCACAAATAGTTGAAATTCACTAAAATCTTGTGCCTCATCTATTACCACATGTCTTACTGAAAACTTTTCATCAAGGCCCTGTATTTGTTCTTTAATATACATTAAAGGAGCCAAGTCTTCTACTTCTATAATATTATCAACTATATTCTTAAGAATTTCACTTCTTAACTCTTTAGCCAAACTTTCATCAATGTATTGTAAAACAAAACCATTAAATAACTCTTTATCTTCAAAAAAGTTTCTATAATAATCTATTGGACTTAAGATTTTAAATTTATTTAAGTATTCTCTTACTATAGTTTTAGACTTTCTTCTTATTTTCTCAACAAGGGCATCTCTAGTATCCGCAATTTCTATAATAATTTTTCTTCTTTTATCGCAGTCTTTCATACGGTCTTTAACATCTTCAATTTTTTCATCATATAGTTTAATTACTTCCTCAATAATAGGCTCTCTGTTTTTTCTTAAGGTATTAACTAAAGTTTTTTTCATCTCATTTATACGTTTTGCCATAGGTAAATGTCTATACTCTTTCAAAAACATTTCCCTTAATCTTTCATATTTTATTAAAGTAAAATTTTCTATACTGAAATCTCCCATTGGTACAAGGTTATCTTCTATGCCTTTAATATAGTTATCTATGGCTTCTTTAAAATCTAAAGAAGACTTAAAGGTTGAACTTGATTTTATTAAATAATTTTTCTGATTGTATTCTCTATTACTGTTATTATTTATTAAAAAAGAAAGCTTTTCATTGGGATTTTTTAACTTGAGTTTTTTTCCTAGGATGCTCATTGCAAAATCTTCAAAAGTGGTCTGTAAAACATTTTCTACTCCTAAATCAGGGAGTACTTCTGAAATGTAGCTTAGAAAGAATCTGTTAGGTGCAATTATCATGAAGTTTTTGGGGTGTAAAGTATTTTCATAATTATAAAGAAGGTATGCAATTCTATGAAGAGCTATGGTAGTTTTTCCACCTCCTGCAGCCCCCTGAACCACCAATGGTTTCCACATATCGGCTCGTATGACTTTATTTTGTTCTGCTTGGATAGTTGAAACTATGTCTTTCAACCTATTATCCTTACTTGATCCTAAAGCAGCTTGAAGGAAATCGTCATTAGTGGTTATATCTATATCATAAATTTCTTGCAGTTCAGCTTTTTCTATGGTGTATTGTCTTTTCAGTTTTATCTCGCCCTTTATCTCACCGTCAGCACTTTCATAACATGCCTCACCTAGCCTTCCCTCATAATAAAGGGTTGCAACAGGCGCTCGCCAATCAATTATAATGAGTTCTTGATCACTATCTCTCATCAAGGATACTTTTCCAATATATAAATCTTGCTTATTTTGTGTTCCTTCTTCTACAAAATCTACTCTTGCAAAGTAAGGTTTTGAAAGACTTTTATCAAGGTTTTTTAGTTTCTGAGATAAGGACTCATTAATATTTTTATTTATTACAAGTTCATTGAACTGCTCAGCATTATCTGAATTATAGTGACTTAAACCATATTCAACTTCCTTATCTATTCTTAGTTTTTCTCTGAACACATTGTCATTATAATTTTTTAAATATTCAAGGGTATAATCCAACCTTTCTAATTCACTATGGTATTCTGGATGACTATTTGCAGACATTTTAACACCTCAATTCTTCTAAGGAAGTTAATATTATTTTATTTTTTAACTTCCATATTCTTCTGCCAACTACTTAATTTTACAATAAGTAGTAAGAAATATAAAACTTCTAATAGTTCCATATCATGTCTGCTCATACTAAGTCATAAGGAAATTTTAAGAAAGGTTTGCTTTTCATTTATTTTCTAACTTTTACTTGACAACATGATAATTTTCCTTTATGATATTAATATAAGGTATTAGTAAAGTTAAGATAATGAACTATACCCAAAAACGACTAGTTATAGTTGTTTTATTTTTTTGCCTTTAAAACAACATATATTTATCTCGCAACAAACTTAAAAGAGTACTGTTTTTATATAAAATCTAAAAACCTCACAGTTAAGTCTTTATATCACTGTTATTAAATTTAAAAATTATAAATAATAAAAAGTCATATAAAATAGTTTAAAACTACTTTATATGACTTTTCTTAAGATTATTTTTAAAATATAAATTCAGCTTATTAACTATAAGAAGGTACAAGCTTCACTATTTTTATTTACTCATATACTGTTCTATATTTGCATTTTCATCTAATCGTCCTTCAATCACCGGCTTCTTAGCTGTCCTAATAGTTGTTATGCCTGGTCCATGTCCATCTTTTAGGCAAGAATAGACTGTTCAACTACTAAATATCTATAATTTGTATCAGTAGTTATAGAATAAAAAAGATAACTCACAATAATTTAAGCACTCTGCTTGTACTGTTTTTTGAAATGAATCAGAGTGTAATACTTAACCCATAAGTACCAAAATAAAAAGTAGGCATTCTTATTAATCCTACTTTTTACCTAAACTACCTATATTAATACTAAATATTTTCTATGCTTACTACTTCGTAGCCTACCTCTTCAATAGCAGCTTTTATAGCCTCATCTGATATGTCACCCTCAACAGTTGCTGTTTTTGAAGCTAAGTCAACATTAACATTAGTTAATCCTAACTCTTGTAAAGCCTCTGTTGCGTGTTTAACACAGTGTCCACAGCTCATTCCTTCAATTACTAATTTTTTTGACATTTAAATCGCCTCCATATAAAATAAGTTTATTTGATTTTAGGATACCCCTCAAATCCGTGCTAATATACTATTAAATTATGAAGTATATCCAACTACACCTACACCCTCAGGGGGTGTCTATATAATTATAATACTCTTTCTATTTAAATAAGTCAATGAAAGATGCTTTTATTTTCAAAGTTCTACTTTTTCCTACTCTAATCACAATCATGCAATATGAAATAAAAGCACTGTATCATAACAAATTCTTATGGATTATGACACAGTGCTTTACACTTACATTTATTCTCTTTTAAACTTTTTAAGGTATTCCCCTGCAGATCTATTCATTTCTAGTGAAAAATCAGACATATATTTACGATTGCATAATGCTTTTGTATCTTCACTAACATTTCGCTCTATGGATCCAGCTTTTCTGTTTCTTTCTTGATGCATTTCTGTGTGCTCTTCTTTTGTCAGCCTAAGATATTTATTTTCATAAACTATATACTTTTCATCAAAACGTACAGGTTTTTTCCTATTCTTCTGAGCCTCAGTTGGGTATCCATAAACCACCATAGCTGCAGGTAAAACATAATCTGGTAAGTCTAATAATTCTCTAATAGTTTCACAGTTCTCAATAATATCTCCAATGTAACATGAGCCAATCCCTAATGATTCCGCAGCTACCACCGTATTTTGAGCAGCTATAATGGCATCAGCACAGGCAAGAAGAATATCCCCCTCCCCTGGTGTCCTTGGATTACATTCCTCTCCAACAAAGCCATCATACCATCTTTGATAGTCAGCAAGAAATATCAGTACTAATGGAGCTTTAGCAATAAAAGGTTGGTTGTCACACTCTACTGCAAGCCTCTCTTTTAACTCATGATCCGTTACGTCAATTATGCTATAAAGCATCATATTTCCAGCAGTTGGGGCCTCAATAGCCGCTTTTATTATTTCACCTTTTACTTCTGCTGTAATTTCCCTATCTTCATATACTCTCACAGATTTTCTTTCCTTTATTTGCATTAAAACCTCATTCATAATACAACCCCCTAATTTTAATTTTACATATGTTAACATTCCAATCTAAAGCTCATATACCTATGTATTTCTAATTATATCAGCTTTGTTTTCAAAATTCACTAAATAAGCTATGAAAGATACCCAAATTTTCCCCTTAATATATCTGCTGTTATTTATATAACCCCACGGAACAAACTTAGAAATAAAAAAGGTTGAAGCCTATGAACTAGGAATCTTCAACCTTTTACATTAATATTATGTTCTATTTAAGTAATTCTACCATTGTTCCATTTTTTAAACCAGCAGCATTACCTTCTTCTATGTCTACGTGCATTTCAAGAGCATAATCTTTATGAACTCTAACTAAAACGTTCTCAAATATTAAACCTCTCTTGCCTTCTACTCTAACACTAACTTCTTCTTTATCTGCAACACCAAATTTCTCTGCATCTGAAGTGTGCATATGAATGTGTCTAGCAGCTGCAATAATGCCTTTTTCTATTACAACTTCACCCTTTGGTCCAACGATTTTTGATCCTGGACTATCTATTAAGTCTCCTGAATCCCTAACTGGTGGGTTTACTCCTAATACAAAGCCATCAGCTAAAGAAACTTCAATTTGAGTTTCTTTTCTAACTGGTCCAAGAATTCTTACTCCTTTTAAAGTTCCTTTTACACCTACAACATCAACTTTTTCTTCAGCAGCATATTGACCTGGTTGAGATAAGTCTTTAAATTTCTTTAATTCATAACCTTCTCCAAATAATATGTCTAAGTGCTCTTGACTTAAGTGAATGTGCTTGTTTGATAGTCCTACAGGTACCATTTTCTTTTCCATTACTTTTTCCTCCCTTGGTTAAAATACACATATATTATAATCCCTTTATCAAAGTAAATCAAATTTTCAAGGCAAAATTCTTTAACATTAGGATATATTTTATTTTAACCTAGAAATCATGTGTTTTATTCTTTAATAAAATTTATAAAATCGTAGTATATAAGTTGCAATATTACTTTTGATTACAAATAATTTTAAGCAAATTATATTAAAAATATACAAACTAGCATTAGAAATGCTTGTGCAATATATTTATTACATTCTATATATTTAATTAATAATATATATCTTAGTTAAGCTTGTACATTTATCAATAGGATTTACTTATGTTAACTTACATTAAGATAAATAGCTATAACTTCTAATTGCATAAATATGTGATTCTTTATATTTCTCACAAGATTCAAATGTTCACTTATATTCAGCACTTACATCTATTATAGTTTAAAATTAAAAGCTCTCAATAATGAAAGCTTTTAATCATGAAAAATGTTTATTTAAGAAACTACTTTTAATACTATAAACAAACGTGTTATTTTTCTTTACTCCAATCAATATAAACCACTGGTTTTATTAAATCTTTTGGTTTATCCCTCATAACATAGAAAGCTTCTTCAATTTTATTAAAACCATAGAATCTATGGGTAACCATTTTTCCTGGTTGAATACGTCCATAACGAATCATATCTAAAAGACGTTCAATACGAACCCGACCGCCATCGCAAAGGTCTCCACGAATGGTTTTTCCTGACATTCCTAAGCCATAGGCTGCAGCCGGTATTGGTAAGTATTCTGTTCCTGTAAAATAGTTTATATTTGCTATATTTCCACCACCAAAACGTGTCATTGCAATTGCTAAAGCAAAAGTCTCTGCATTTCCGCCTGCAATAATAGTAGCGTCTGTTCCTCTACCATTTGTTAATTCTAAAACTTGCTTAGCAATATTTCCTTCTTTATAACTTATAATATCTGTAGCTCCATATTGTTTTGCTAGAGCTACACAATCTGGGCGAGTCCCAACAGCAAAAATACGAGCTGCACCACGTAGCTTAGCTCCTGCTATTGCCATAAGTCCAACTGGTCCTATACCAATAACACAAACAATGTCTCCAAATTTAATATCTGCCAACTCTGCTCCTGTAAAGCCTGTAGTAACCATATCTACAGTCATTAACGCATCATCAATCGATACATCCTCTGGTAATATTGCTAAGTTATTGTCAGCATCATTTACCATAAAGAATTCTGCAAAAACCCCATCCCTTGAACCCGATAACATAAAGCTAGAAAACGGACCTTCTGGATGTTTAAAGTTATGCTCCTGTATTCCACGAGCTCTCCAATCAGGAGTCCCAGCTGGCACAACAACTTTATCTCCTATTTTAAAATCCCTTACTAATTCACCAACTTCAACTATTTCACCAATTGCCTCATGACCTAAAACAAATCCTGCTGGTTTTGCAGCTCCACCTTCAAATGCAGTATGTACATCTGATGAACAAGGAGCAATAGCTATAGGACGAAGAATTGCATCATAAGGTCCTGCTGTAGGCTTCTCCTTTTCAATCCACTGAACTTTATTTGGTTCCATTAAAGCTAATACTTTCATGTTGTAACCTTCTTTCAAAATTTTTCTTATATAACCATATTATAGTGGATTGATAATTTTTTATCAATATGTACTGTTATGAATTTTGTGAATTTTTTAAATAATTTTTGCTTTTTTGAACTTTTTTAATGCTTTTTATAATTATATTGAAAATATCATATGTTTTAAAACATGAATAATTTGATGAATTTCAACTTCTATTTATTTGTGGAAGTTTCATATTTTCTTTTTTATAAAAAATATATACTAAATATTATGGTTAATTATAAATAATACTATAGTATATGGCTAGCTTAAAATTTTAAATATAATTAGCAGTTATCTCATTTATCTTCAAAATCATAATTATGTTATTTGCATTACTAGTCAATGTTCTTTTGACAAAAGCTACTGAGAAATTATGGGAGCTTTAATAAAATCATTATCTATTACTATTCTATAAAAGCATAAATTTACTTTGCCCAAAAGATAATACGCAATCATTGTATTAATTAATGATTACGTATTATGATTTATAATCTTAACTTTTCATAAGCTTTTATTTTGAACAAAGGATGTATAAATAATCTAATTTATAAGTTTTCTCTTTAACTGTTAACTTCTAAATCTTTTTGGCTCTTCTTTAATTAGTTCTTCAAATACTTCAGCAGGATCTTTAACTTTACTTAGTAAAATCATTGCAGCAATTATATACGGCTTATAGCTAGCTTCTTTGTATAGTGGATCTCTATAACGATTAAATACAGTGGATTCTACTTCACCATTCTCGCAGCTTATCCCTGAAATATCTGCTGGTAAACAGTGTAGATAAAGAGCTTTTCCTTCCTTTGTTGTTGCCATTAACTCCTCTGTGCACTCCCAATCCTTAAAGTTTGCATTTTGAGCTAATAATTCCTTTTCAAGAGCCTTAATGCCTTCAAAATCTCCATTTCCATAAAGCTCCGTTCTCTTTTCCATAGCTGCAAATGGTGCCCAACTCTTTGGATAAACTATATCTGCCTCCTTAAAAGCTTCTGCCATAGAGTTTGTTTTCTTAAAGCTACCACCAGTTTTTTCTGCATTTTTTATAGCAATTTCTTCTACCTCTGGCATAACTTCATACCCCTCTGGATGAGCAAGAACTACTTCCATCCCAAAACGTGTCATTAATCCAATTACTCCCTGGGGTACAGAAAGTGGTTTCCCATAACTTGGAGAATAAGCCCAAGTCATAGCAATTTTTTTGCCCTTTAAATTTTCTACACCACCAAAGTAATTAATTATATGAAGCATATCAGCCATGCTTTGAGTTGGATGATCAATATCACACTGCAAGTTCACCAAGGTTGGTCTTTGTTCTAAAACCCCTGCCTCATTACCTTCTCTCACTGCTTTACTTACTTCTCTCATATAAGTATTTCCTTTGCCGATGTACATATCATCACGAATTCCTATAACATCTGCCATAAAAGAAATCATATTAGCAGTTTCCCTAACAGTTTCACCATGGGCTATTTGAGACTTTCCTTCATCTAAATCCTGAACCTCTAATCCTAAAAGATTAGCTGCACTTGCAAAACTGAAACGTGTTCTTGTAGAATTGTCTCTGAAAAGAGATATAGCTAGTCCACTATCAAACAGCTTAGTAGACACATTGCTTTCTCTTAAATCTCTTAATATATCTGCAACTTTAAACACCGCAGCAATTTCGTCATCAGACTTCTCCCAAGTTAATAAAAAATCCTCATTATACATTTTTGAAAATTCTAGTCCCTTTAACTCTTCTAATAATTTTTTTGCTTTTTCCATTAACTCTTAAACCCCCACACTATATTTGTTAATGTCTTGTTAAAAACTTTTCCCCATAAAGTTATTAATTTTTATTTTGCAATCCATTATATTGCAGCTGATTATGTCAAAACACGTTTCTTCTTAGTGAAATGTTTACACGTTAAATTCTATGCTTGGACATTTAAAATTATTTCTATATTTATAGTGTTTTACAGATTTATTCAAGGCTTTTATAATAAATTATAAAACAAAATCTCTATAAATTACTTAATCCACCTTAGGAGAAGAGTTATAATTTATAATATAATCTATAAATTAGTGTAGAAGATATTTTTACAAATTTTTATAGTTCAATTGAAAACAACTGGTTACTATTCAAAAATAGTTCAATTGAATTCAAACAAAATTTTATTTATCATGCTTAATTACAACTACTTTTTTTAATGAATAAGAATTAAATTACTTCAACCTTATTCATTCTAGCTATGGTCAAAATTACAAATAGTATACTTACAAAAATAAGAACAATCACAGCGCTACCTACATCCTCGAAGGTCATAAGATTTGCTTTTTCTACCAGCTTATACGGTATAAACTGTCCAATTCCCTTTAATTTAGCAGCACCCATACATATAAAGTTTAATATAAGTGCTATAAACCCAGCAGCAATGCCTTTCTTCACAAAACTGCTTAATAGTATAACTAAAGAAATATTAAACAAATAATACAACGATATCAGTGTTGCTGACTTCATAACTCCTAAAAACCTAAGCATATCTCCCGTGAATAAAACTCCAATATAATAGTATACAATAATAAATCCTATAAAAGTAACCGTACTTACTGCTAAAGAGTAATGAACCACCTTTGCGAGTACTATTCCAACTGGTCTGCTTCCTCTTGAATATGGAAATACTAGTTTTTGCTCCTTTATTTCCTCACTAAGTGTACCTCCTAGCGTAAATAAGACAAATAGATTCCCTATATTGATAAGATCTTTTATATAATTAGCTAAAGCAGAAGCTGGAGTTATATTAAATAATTGACTTATATCTCCTGGAATTTGATTTTTTAAAATACTAGGTAGTAGTTTTAGCATAAGGGGGTCCACAATAGCAAATATTATTATTCCAATCCCTAGGGTTAAATACTTATATTGCCTTATGGATTCCATTATCTCTTTCTTAAAGTAAGATTTAAAGGTCATCATCATTATTCACCAACCTTATAAATATATCTTCTAAATCACTTTTTCTCAGATTATAAGAAACTACTGGATTATTTTCCTTTGCAATTATTCCAAGAAGTTCCTGTTTAGCCTTAATAATATCATGCACATATATATTAGCTTTATTATCTTTTACTACTGTCTTCTCAATCCATGGGATTGACTTTAGATTACTCTCCAATTCCCTAATATTTTCTTCAAATTCTATATCAAAAATGGGTTGAATATATTTATTCTTTAAGTTATCTAGCTTATCTGATACTAAAATTTTACCCTGATTTAATATACTAACTTCATCGCATACTCTTTCTATATCACTTAATATATGAGTTGAAAAGAACACTGTAGTTTCTGACTTTTTTAATCCTTCTATGAAGTCTAATACCTCCATTCTACCCTCTGGATCTAAAGCAGATGTAGGTTCATCTAAAAATACAAGTTCCGGATTATTAAAAAGTGCTGCAGCAAGTCCAAGTCTTTGTTTCATCCCACCTGAGTAACCACCTATTCTTCTTTTTGCTGAATCAGTGAGTTTCACAATATGAAGTATCTCCTCTATTCTAGCTTTTATTTTCCTATTTTCTAGTCCTCCTAATTTTCCTATAAAAGTTAAATACTCTACAGCAGTCATATACCCATAAAATACAGGACTTTGTGGTAAATATCCAACTTTCTTTAAAAGTTGTCTTTTATTTTTTTCAAAACTTTGCCCATTTAAATATATATCTCCACCATTAAAACCTATTAATCCAGAAAGAATATTCATTGTTGTTGTCTTTCCCGCCCCATTGGGTCCAAGAAAGCCGTATATACTCCCTCTTTTAACTTCGAAGGATATTCCATCTAAAACTTGAAAGTTTCCATATTTCTTTGTTAGATTTTCCACTCTAAGCATACTAATCACGCTCTCTTCCAATTATCAAATACATAATTGGTCCAATTAAATTTATAAATAATATAACAAGAGCCCAACCCCATTTAGGAAGATACCTTACCTTATCCTTAACCAATCTAAACAAAGTAAACACCACAAGGCCAAGTTGTATTATTATCAATGGAGCCAACAACTTAATTATTTCTAGGTTTGACATGCCTTCAAAAATACTCATAACTTCTTCCTCCTATAATTCATTACACTAATTAAACTTCTGAAAACAATAAAAAGTTCAATTTTTTAAGGCATTTTTTAAAATTTAATACAACCATCCTAGATTATATTTTATTGTTGCAATTCATAACTCTAATAACAATATAAGGGAATTTATTATAGTAACATAAAAATCTCTTAGTTAATCATAAGGAGGACTACATATGTGTTACTTTATATGTATTTCTATTATAAAAAAAGACAAAATTGTAACCTGATTTTTGTAACTATTTTATTAGAAATTTAATATTATAAACTGTGAATATTATGAAAGGATACTAATTATGTATTATAACAACATTAATAAATCTGAAAAACAGTATAGTCGCTCTGATAACATGAATAGCAACACTAATAATAGTAACACTAATAATAGTAACACTGAAGTTACAAATCCCATGAATAACTCCAATAATACAACTATAGATAATGAGTCTTCCTCAAACGGTAACACAGGGCAAGCTCAAGAAAATATGTCTTTTGTAAAGATATTGCATGCATCACCTGGCGCACCAGCTGTTGATATATACATTGACGATAAAATTTCAGTAGAGGATTTAGCTTTCTCTGAAGCAACAGAATACTTACCTCTTTTAGCTGGGACTTATAATATTAAAGTGTATGCCGCTGGCACAACAGATAATCCAGTTATTAACACAAATGTAGAGTTACCTGGCGGAACAAGGTTTACAGTAGCTGCTATTGGCAATCTTGATGATATTAGACTACTCCCAATCCCTGAAGATATTAAGCCTTCTAAAATGCAAGGTGCTTTTATAAGAGTAGCTCACTTGTCTCCAGATGCTCCAGCAGTGGACGTAACTCTTCCAAATGGAACAGTAGTTTTTCAAGATGTTGAATTTGGCGAAGTAACAGATTATGTAAATATTCCAAGGGGGGTTTATACCCTCCAAATAAGACCAACTGGAAGCAATGCAGTTGTAATGACCATATCTAATGTAGAGATTATGCCTAATTTCTACTATACTTTCTATGTGTTAGGTCAGTTAGAAGGCGACCCTTCCTTACAAGTACTTGCTACAGTAAACAGAACCCCTGGAATATTAACCACTAACTTTAATGAGGAACTGTATCCACTGAACTATGAAATTACAACACCAACTACCACTGCTATGAATAGATCACCTAAAAATATGAGTAAAGCTATGGATGATTTTTGTGATAAGTACGATGAGATTTATGCTGATTTAGAAAAACATGGACTAGATAGAAGGATAGCTAAATACCTAGTTAGTTTAATTCTTGATTATGTAAACAATAACCATAATAGGTATAAAGGTACTATAAGAAGAAAAGCTAATATGGCTGGCAGAGATCTTACTCTTTTATATCCATGGATTTTTGATATTATGTCGGCACTAGAAATTCCAAATAAAAAAATTGTTGATATAACTATTATTATAATTTCCTTTGGATTTGATAAGGCATCTGAAAATAAATAACAAGTCCAAGATGTGAAGGATATTTTGTGATAGACAAGGAAGCAGAACCCGCAGATAGTGTGGCTATCTAAGGGTTCTGTTGACGCAGCATAGCACAAAATAGACGAGCAGATTGACTTATTTATTTTTTGAAGATGCCTAATATTTAATTAGAAAAAGATGCATCCATGATATCATAGATGCATCCTTTTATTATTTCATAAGTAATTTTCATTTTTATTATTATCTTTTTATTATTTACTTACCAAGATATATTAAGTTTATCCTTTAAGAAACTTTCTTTTAATAACTGATAATATAATTTGAAATATCTATATGATAATCCTCTGCTAAACTAAGAAGTTGATCTTCATTAGCATTCTCTACAACTATAGCTAAAAGTGTAATCCCCGATGCTTTCACCTTATTTAACAAGTCTCTTCTAAGTTCCTTATAATCTACCTTTCTCACCGTACCCCTCCTATTAATTCTCTCTTTAAAATTCTAATGCACCGAACTTTCCCTCCACTATTAAGCTATCTATTGAAATATTGTAAGAGAAAGTAACATTAAAGTCATATAAAGATTAGTTATAGAAATATTATCTATTTATACTTAAGACAAATAAGTATTATATAAATATGAGAAGAAGGTTAGAATTATACTAAACTTTTCACCATATAATAGCAATTATAATTTTAGTTCATTGCCAATTAATCAAAGCTTCTAATTAATTATCAGAATAACATTTGAAAATCCTTCTTTAATATAGTTAATAAGAGATTTTAAGCAATAATCAAGGCCTCATAAAGAAACTAAAAGCTTCTTTAGTAAAACCATTTGCTTCACCCACATTTTTGATATTACTAATATGATAAATCTTGTTATCGTAATCCTTTGCTTGGTTATCAACTATATAGGCATAATCATAATTTCCTTTTTCTACCCAGCCCATAAAAATGTACGTATGCGTAGGAATGCCATCTTTATTTCCAGTAGCATCTGTAGTAAAACCAATATCACCTGGTTGTAGATTCTTATAATCAGTATCCTTCTTCCAACCCATTTGATTTAGTTTTTTTAGAATTTGAGTTGTATTAGCCGTTTCCTTTGAAATTGGCACATCATTTCTTCTTAAGACCTCTGATAAAAAATAAACACAGGTATTTGCTGATTTGCCCCCATTTAGGGCAATAGCCGCTTCATATACTTGTATTCGGTTTTGTTTATCAATCATATAGGAATAAATTCTTTTCCTCACTTCTCCTTGCTGCGGCTTATTAAGCATTGTTTCATAAATGGCTACTATTGCAATTACCATAATCAACACTGTACTTATTGTGAGCTTTATCTTCTTCATAAAAACCACCCTTGTTAAATTGTATTATATATCCAATTATAAAAGAGTAGTTTTAAGAATTAGCTATCATATTTCTTAAATATTTCTTAAGAAATCACAATAAAGATCTAATAATTTCCTCAATATACACCTACTACTTATGAAACCTCATAGTATATTCAGTTCCCGTTGTTTCTTCATTTATTTTTTCATTTTCAACTATGAACCCAACCTTTTTATAAAACTCAACAGACTTATAATTCTCCTTATAAACAGCCAAGGTCAGCATTGGATATATGTCCTTTACATAATCCATTAGCTTAGTTCCTATGCCATTTCCTTGGCACTCTACATCTACAAACAATGCTCCAATATACTCTCCCCCTATGACACTTATGAACCCCTGTATTTCTCCCTGTTCTAAATATACATAGGTTTCAGCCATAGGAATATATTTTTCCTTTACATCCTTATAGTTATTTAACCAATACTCCTCAGGAATAAAGTTATGAGCTTTAATGGTAGCATTCTTCCAAATTTCCATTACCTTATTTATTTCTTCTTCATTCATGGTTAGTTTTTTAAACATAAAAATATTCCTCCACATAAAGCTTTTGAACTCAATTATTTCTAATTAGATTTTCTATTATTTCTTATTTCTTTTTGAATAAGCTTAAGAGCCTTCTTAGACCCTCTTTCTATATCTCTCTCAAGCTTTCTCTCTTTGTAACTTACGAACAAAGTACTTAAGTCATATCCTTCCGGATATAAATCCTCAGCTTTTAAATCTAACTTAATTCTCTTTATATTAATCTCAATAAAGTTATTTTTATATAATACTTTAATATTATTAAATCTATCTTCAGCTTCATAAACAATACCATAATCATTATGGTCTATTAGAAAAACCTTATCTCCTGTTTTAAACTCATATTCTTCCTTACTACTTAATACTTCCTCTTCTTTTTTCTTTTTAATTTTACTATCCTTTATTAAATCTAAATTGTAATTTTTACTTTCAATATACTGCCTTGCTCTTTCAAGAATGGACTCTTTTATCCCCATTTTTTTAGATATCCAAAGAGCATTACTCTCCCCAGATTTGCCTATAATTAGTTTATATAAAGGCTCTAAGGTATCACTTTTAAACTGCATAGCAGCATTCTCAAAATCATTATGACTTTCCGAGAAATTTTTAATCTCTCCATAATGGGTAGTTGCCATGATTATACAACCTTTATGATAAAGTTCTTCTAGGATTGCAATAGCAAGTCCTGCACCCTCATTAGGCTCAGTTCCACTACCTATTTCATCACAAAGAATTAAAGTAGATCTGTTACTGCTATTAATAATTTCCGCCAAATTTTTAATATGAGAAGAAAAGGTACTTAGGGAATTCTCAATACTTTGATCATCTCCAATATCCACGAAAACCTTCTCAAAAATAGACATTTCTGTGCCTTCTTTCGCTGAAATATGAAACCCTGACTGCACAGCTAAAGTTAAAAGTCCAATAGTTTTCAAGGTAACAGTCTTGCCCCCTGCATTAGGTCCTGTTATTATCAATGCTCTATAATCTACTCCAATTCTAAAATCTAAAGGCACTAGGTCTCCTTTTAGCAGTGGATGTTTTCCTTTAATAAGATTTATATATCCGTAATCATTAATCTTTGGCTTTATTCCCTCTATCTCTCTACTATATTTAGCTTTAGCAAAAATCATATCATATTCTGCCATTACCTCAATATTAATTTTTATAGCTCTTAAATTATCATAAATCAAACCAGTTAGATAAGATAATATCTTATACTCTTCTACCGCTTCTTCGGATTTTAATTCTACTAATTCTACAGTATTTTTTGCTATAATACTTGGTTCAATAAATACTGTAGATCCCTTAGAAGAAGTTTCTACAATGGTTCCTGATACATAATTTTTATAAGCTGCTTTTATAGGTATTGTATACCTATCTTTTCTCTTGCTTATAAAAAAGTCTTGAATATAGTTTTTATTGCTAGAACTTTTTAGAAAATTATCTAACTTTTCTTGTATCTTACCCTCAGTAATTTCTATATGCCTACGAATTTTTTTTAGTTCTTTACTAGCATTAGAATCTACTACACTACCTCTTATTGCAAACTCAATTTCTTCTTCTACAGACTTAAATTCTGTAATAGAATCTCCGTATAAACTTAGGGTGGGAGCATAAAATTCTTTTCCCTTCATAAATTCCTTAATTTTTCTACAGCCTCTTAAGAAATTACATAGAGTTGTCAAAGCCTCAGGTTCTAAAATTGCTCCTTTTTCCATACTATCGATAATATTTGTTATATTAAATACTCCCTCTAAAGGAATATGACTAACAGTGTCCAGAAGTACCCTTCCTTCAGTGGTTTCATCAAGTCTTTGGTCTACTACCTTTAAACTTGTACTTGGTTCTAGCTTATCTATTAAGTCTTTCCCTAAACCACTTACACAATAGGATTTTACTATCTCTTTTAACTCCATATATTGCAATTTATTCAATGTATTTGTATTCATTTTCTCTCTCCTCATGTAGAATTTTCTTATATTTTTACTTCATGAAGATACTATCCCTATAGACAGATTTCATCTATTAATATTTACAAAAACAAAAAAGCTGTGGATACCACCACAGCTAAAAATACGTAACTTCATAAAAGGTAGAATAAACTACCCTTTCTTAATATACAGCACTTTTCGGATTGTATCTTCATAGATTTCACCAAATAAACCCATAACAAATAAAGGTACAAAATACCTCTTTAAAATGGTTTATTTAGTTATAAAATTTTATCTATTTAGATACTAACACGCTCATAAAGCACCTCATTTATTTTTAATGAAACCTATCATTTTTATTTTATTATACATTACTATAAACTGTCAACTACTTCATAATATTAAACTACTTTTTAGAACCTTCAATCTGCCAACTGTTTAAGTAGCATTTGCTTTAACCTCATAAGATTGTTTCTAAGTATCGAAGATACTTTATTCAGTCCAACACGGATTCTAATGTTGCTAAATTAGAGCAGTTCTCTATAACATTAATAATTAAAGTCCTACATAGAAAGCAATTCAGCTTTTTTCTTATCAAACTCTTCTTGGGTTATTGCTCCCATGTCTAGAAGCTGTTTAAACTTTAATATTTCATCAGCCACACTAAATGTAGTCTTAGATTCCTCCTTGCTATTTTCCATGCCTTCTTGTACTTCCTCATATTCTGCTTCTACGAAATCTTCATTCAAATCTACTGACACTTCTGCCAAATCTCTTTCATAATCAGCTTGTGTGTAATTAGCCACTGATTCATATAAAGCTTTCCTTAAACGATCACCCATTGGTTTCATAGAAGCATAAGTCATTCCTCCTGATATAAAGCCTCCTAATATTGGAATTGCTTTGGATACTCCTTTTGCAAAAGTATCTTTTGTAAGCTTTACTCCAAGGATTGATGCTATCTTTTTTATGATTGGGTAATAAACAGTCTTTGTTAATGCCTTTTGAGGAATCTTTTTTAGCGCTTGCTTAGACATATTTGCCGAAATCACTCTAAGAGCTGTAGCAGAACCACTTACTCCAAACATTACTCCAATAAACACCATAAGCTCTTCTTTGACTTTTTTATCATCCATAGTACCATTTTTCCATAAATCTTCAAAGCCATATATGTATGCTAATTCTTGTGCTAAACGTAAAGCTACACTAAAAAACTGCAAAGTATCTGCTGGAATTGTAGCCGCCATTGCCAGCCCACCTGGAAGCCCTGCTAAAAAGGATGCCCCAGAGCTTTGTAGCGTTCTACTATTTATAGCACTTCTTGCTTCACTATCTATAGTACTTAAACTTACTCCTGCTAGAATAGGTCCTTTTTCTACTAACTCTTGAATTTTTGAACCTGATATATGTTTTTTAAAAGTTTTCACTAGAAATTCATCTCTATCAACTTTTACTCCTGGTAGTTTTAAAGCACTTGTTATTGCCACCTCAAGGGTATTGTTAGTTGCTTGTTCACTCATTTAATTCATCTCCTGTTTTTAATAATATTTACTAATTTTAAAATTCAACTTATATTAATCCAATATTCGTATTAATTAGCAAATACTTTAAGTAAATAACATCCCTAGTTATAATATTATTTAAATGTATTATAATTTATCTCAGTAAAACTTCTATAATTCTTCTCCACTGCTCCTACCATAGTCTACCATTACTCCTGAGAAACTGTGTTCTCTCTTATTTGTATGAAATAATACATAATAAGTTAAAGTTTCTTCATCACAACAATAGTTTTCTCTTTTCGTCTATTATTAATTGTTAGTGTAAATTTTGGTAAATGCTATAGCCCATTGAAGTTAAATTCATGTAATGCTACTATAATTACAGATATAGATGATACCTCTAATCTAGTTTAAAGTTTATAAATAAGCATGTTGTTTTAATAAACGTCTAGGTCTATAGAAAGGATATTTTTATGATGCTAAAGGAAAAGGTTAAAAATCTCCCTAATTGCCCTGGAGTATATCTAATGAAGGATTCTTTGGATAATATTATTTATGTAGGGAAATCTAAAAATTTAAAAAACAGAGTTAGATCATACTTTTATAGCTCAAAGCATTCCTCTTCAAAGATAGAAAAGCTTGTTCAAAACCTAAAGGATTTTGATTATATAGTTACCGATACAGAATTTGAAGCCTTTATGCTGGAATGCCAACTAATTAAAAAGCTAAAACCAACCTATAATAGGCTGATGAAAAGCCCTTTAGCTTATACATATATTAAAATAACCATGGATGAAAGCTATCCAAACATAGAGGTGACTAATAGTTATGAAGAAAACACTAGAAATCTTTACTATGGACCCTATGCAGCAAAAGGCATTGTAGAAAATGCTATAGAAGGTTTAAAGAAGTTTTACAAAATAAATTGTAGTAATCCAACTAAAAAAAATTCTACCTGCCTTAATTACTCCCTAGGACTTTGCCTTGGTATGTGTATAGGTGGTAGTGCTCAAAATGAATATATCAGTATAATAAATAAAATCATAGGAATTTTAAGCGGACTTGATAATACTTTACTTTTAGAACTCGAAGAAGCAATGAACAATGCATCAGAGGAGTTCAACTTCGAAACTGCTGCAAAATACAGGGATTGTATAGAAGCACTAAAATCTCTTATAAACAAAGAAAAGATTTTAGATTTTACAAAAGCAAATAATAATATTCTGATGCTTGAGTCACTTAAAGAAAATCAAATTAAGTCTTTCCTTATTAAAGGAAATAGAGTTATCTTCAGTAAGCAATATACTTTTAATAATCCTACTAAAGAATTAATTCAAGAAATAAAAGATGATATTCTTGCTAATTTCACTACGGATGTTCTTAATTCTTCAATTAAGGTTACTAGAGATGATATAGATGAGGCTCAAATTATTTATAGCTACTTAAAAACTAATAATTGCAAGCATATAATAATTCCTGATGAATATCTTAAATTCATCAATAACACAAAAATAGATGAAGCTATTAATAGTTTGCTTTCTAATTAAAAGCTTCTTTAGTTACATAACAGCTTTTTCATATGACTAAAGACTTTTAAATCGCTATGAATTTCTTACTTTTTTAAAATTAAATAGGTTCCTGCTACAAGCAGAAGCACTCCAATAATATTTCCAAAGCGAACTTCTCGGTGATGAAGTAAAAAAACATCTACTAAAAGTGCGCTAATTAATTGTGCAACTACTATTATACTAAGTGTTATGGTTGCCCCTAATTCAGGCATTGATTTTATTCCAAGGTACACAATAATTGTGCCAAAAGCTCCTCCAATAAGTAGTTGAGGACTAACAGTAATAATCTTTGAATATTGATTTAGTGTACCCTTGAGTATATTTGCAACTAATATAACTAATACTCCTGTCAATAGATTATGAAGAGTAGCTATTTTGGGAGTAACAATATTTGCAAGCTTTGAATTTATTGTTGCCTCTAGGGTGGTAAAAATCCCTGCACATATAGCAAAAAAAATAGCCATAAATCTATCCATAATATACAACTCCTAACAAACCAGTTAATTAGAGTATATGATGGTGAAGGAATTAATATTATAAGAACTATAGACATCTAAAATTAATTCTAGGTTAACTTCCCAAGTATGGTATAAAATTCAAAACTGACCTACTATATAAGATTAATTTTAGTAATAACATGTTTATAAAGGTACAGGGTACAGAAGTATACTAAGTATAGTTCAATTGTCGTAAGTTTATTTTTACAACAATTGAACTAGTACTATGATAAGAAGATAAGAAGACAAACACATATGAAGATAACACGATATAAAGATAAGAAGATATAGTGTTTATGCGGGTTTCAGCCCTTGTTTCTGCTATTATTCTTCTAAAAACTTATTAAATCTACCTCTAACTTTAGCTTCACCCATTATTTGCATCACCGTGTAAAGATCTGGAGCATTAACTCTGTGAGTTAATGCTGTTCTTATAGTTGCTGCCACATCTGCTATCATTCCATTAAAGTTTTCAGGGTTAGCTTTAAATTCTTTTCTATTAGCAGTATAGCCAAGGGTCAAACCTATGGCCTTCAATTCCTCAAACCATAACTCTTTATTTGAATTGAAATTATACTCCTTTGAGTAAGTCTCTACTATTCTCTTAGCTTCTTCAAGATTCATCTTGCTTGGAAGTTCTATAGCTTCTTTCTCTTCTCTATTAAACAATTCATCAAAGAAATAAAATATCTTTTCCCTAACCTCACACCACTTTGCAAAGTCCTTCCTTGGATTTAAGCCCTCCTTGTCAATATTGAATATAGCTTTGCTTAGAGCCTCATGGGAAGTAACAAGACTATACATCTCATTATCATACTCTTTAGCCCAAGCAATATAATTATTATATACGACCTCTGCCTTCATTCTAGCTATAACCTCTTTAGAAACATCATTAAGCTTAACTAAATCAAATAAAGCTCCACTTTTACTCATTTTCTCTAGTTCCACCTTAAAGTTAGTGCTATTCTCATGAGGATTATCAACTCTCCATTGTTCAAAATCTGAATTAATTATATTTAACAAGTATTCGGTAACTGACTCCACTGGATAACCCATTTCGTGATAATATGAAACAGCAGCCTCTAAATCCTTCCTCTTAGACAGTTTCCTTTTAGAATCTCCATCTATTTTCATAATAGTTGGAGTGTGAGCATACTTTGGAACCTGAAATCCTAAAACCTGAAAAAGTTGAACATGAATTGGGGCAGAGGATAGCCATTCTTCTCCTCTAATAACATGAGTAGTGCCCATTAAATGATCATCCACAGCATGGGCTAAATGATAAGTTGGTAGTCCATCTCCTTTTATTAGGACTATATCTTGAATATTTTCTGGAAAGGCAACAATCCCTTTTATCAAATCATGAATTTCAACTTTTCCTTCTGGATGTCCTGGTGATTTTAATCTAATTATATACTCTTCACCACTTTCAATTCTTTTAATTGCTTCTTCAGTTGAAGTGTTTCTACACTTTGCATACTGCCCATAGTATCCTGGAGTTATTTTTTCTTTTATCTGTTTTTCTCTAAGTTCTCCTAACTCCTGAGCAGTACAAAAACAAGGGTATGCTAAGCCCTTCTTGATTAAATCATAGACAAAAGTCTTATATATTTCTTCTCGCTCACTTTGTCTATAAGGACCATAGTCTCCTTTTGATTCATACCTTGATACCATTCCTTCATGAAAATTTAGTCCAAATTTATGCATGGTTTCTATAGTATCCTCAACAGCCCCTTTAATTTCTCTTTTTTGATCAGTATCCTCAACTCTAATGTAAAAAACCCCACCACTTTGATTCGCTAACCTTTCATCAATTATGGCAGAAAACACACTACCAATGTGCTGAAAACCAGTTGGACTTGGTGCATATCTTGTAACCTTAGCCCCTTCCGGCAAATTCCTCTTAGGATACTTCTCAAAATAATATTTCGGATTCTTATCCATGTTTGGGTATATTAACTTTGCTAATTTTTCAAAACTCATAACTTTCCTTCCCTTCTTTTTTATGACTTAAAACAAAAGTTCTAGCTTACACTACTTTTTATCTTCATTGTCTTAAGGTAATGAAGATAAAAAACTTAAAAACTAATCCAAATTTACCAGCAAATAAAATAGCCCTTCATCCAAATATCTTAGGACGAAAGGCTATTTTCCGCGTTACCACCTAAATTGGTTAAGTTTCCTTAACCCAACTTAATTATTTTTAAGGGAATTACCCCATAAATATACTACATCAAATTTGACTTTCTATTTATTGCTCCAAAGCTTCCTTCCACAGAGTTAAATTCTAAGTTTTCACCCTCCTTAGATCTCTATACGGCATCTTTTACTTGTTATTTATTTCAGATGCCTAAATTAACTTTCCATGTACTCTTCTTCTTCAACACATATACAGTATTATCGCAGTTTTAGAAATATGTGTAATATTATATATCTAATGCTTTTAATTGTAAAGTAATTTTTAACAAGCTACGATTTCTTTTATCATAAATTCTTTGCCGCCTAACAGTTCCCAGCTTGTACTTTGGCACCTTGGGCATTTACTGTTGTTTTCAATGAGATTAAAAACTTTATTACACGCCTTGCAAATCCCATTACCTGGCAGTATTTCAATCTTTAGTTTTGTATCTTGCAGTAAAGTCCCATCCACTGCCGCTGGATAGCAGGATTCAACATATCTAGGAATCATGGATGATAGCTCTCCAATTTGAAGAACTATGGTATCTACTTTACTTAATCCATTATTTCTTGCAAAGTTTTCAACGGTTTTGATAACTTCAATAACCACTCCTAATTCATGCACGAAAAACATCCTCTCTCACTAGTTATTCTAATCCTGATTAAACATAGATTTCAAAAGTTTCACTGGTTTTTTCACTACTATTCTCACCTTACGTTTTAAGGCATGCTTTACTATATTAGCCTTCATATCACTAAACTCAGGATTTTCTTTGTCATATCTTCTCACAAGGCTGATTGCATCATATTTACACTTTGTGGTACATGCACCGCAACCTACACAAAGAAATTCATCTACAACAGTTGCACCACATCCAAGGCATCGTTCTGTTTCTTTCTTTACTTGTTCCTCTGTGAAGGTTTCTCTTAAATCATTGAAGGTTTCCTTAGATTTCTTTCCATCTACGTGACTTACTTTTTCTCTTGAGGCTCTATCATATCCTTCCAGGTTCAGATTTTCCTTATCAAAAGCTTTATACTCTCTTCTAATACGTCCAATTGTTAAGCTCTGTCCTGGGTGAACATATCGATGAATTGAAATAGCCCCTTCTTTTCCTAGCGCAATAGCATCAATTGCAAATTTAGGACCTGTTAAAGCATCTCCTCCAGCAAATACATCTGGTTCATCTGTTTGTAAGGTAATTGGATCTGCTTTAATTGTTTTATTAGGATTTAGCTGGATTTTTGAGCTTTCAAATAGTCCACCCCATTCAATCCCTTGTCCAACAGAGATAAGTACATGATTTGCTCTAACTATCTTAGTAACCTTTTCATCATATTTAGGATTAAACCTTCTATTTTCATCAAATACAGAAATGCATTTTTTAAATTCAACTCCAACTACATGTCCATTTTCTGTGATAATAGCCTTTGGTCCCCAGGAATTATTTATTGTAATATCTTCTGCTAAAGCTTCTTCAATTTCTTCTCCAAGAGCCGGCATTTCCTCTCTGTTTTCTAAACAATACATATCCACCTTAGAAGACCCAACTCTTACGGCTGTTCTAGCAACATCAATAGCAACATTGCCCCCTCCGATTACTATAGTTTTCCCTTCTAGTCTTGCTTCTTCTCCTAAACTTACCCTGCGTAAAAACTCCACACCAGTTGTTACTCCTTCTGCATCCTCATTAGCGATGCCAAGGGTTCTACCGCCTTGAGCACCTATTGCTACATAGAAAGCTTCATAGCCTTCTTTTCTTAAATCATTAAGACTTATATCCTTTCCAACTTCTACTCCAGTTTTAAATTCAACTCCTAGTTCCTTAAGTATTTGAATTTCAGCATTAACTACGTCCTTTTCTAGTCTAAAGGCTGGAATTCCTAAGGTAAGCATACCACCAAGGGCTTTTTGTTTTTCAAAAACAGTTACCTTATACCCATCAATTGCTAGGTAAAAAGCACAGGAAAGTCCAGAAGGACCTGCTCCAATAACCGCGATTTTATTTCCATATTCATGTCTTAACATTGGTATATATCTAGTATCCTTATTTAAATCCTGCTGTGCAATAAACTTCTTGATCTCATCAATAGCAATTGGCTCATCAATATCTCCCCTAGTACAAGCTGCTTCACATTTCCTTGGACATATTCTTCCGCAAACAGCTGGGAAAGGATTTTCATGCTTAATTAATTCTAAGGCTTCAGTATATCTGCCTTGGGCAGCTAGCTTAATATAGCCTTGAATTCCAATGTGTGCAGGGCATTCTGCTTTACAAGGACTTGAACCTGTATCCGTAACTACTTTTCTATTTGTACGGTAATCTGGGTTCCATTTATCTAAACCCCACTCAGTATCATGCGGGAGTTCTCTTTGCTTCTCAACAATAGGTGTTTTGCTACAAACCTTTTGACCAAGCTTTAAGGCACCAGTAGGACAGTTTTCTACGCACTCTCCACAGGCAACGCACTTATCTTTATCTACTTTAGAAATATAATTAGAGCGCACCATATCAGGATTAACAAACATATTTGCAATTCTTAAAGCAAAGCAAGAACAGCCACAGCAGTTACAAATAGCATGAGTTTTTCCTGGTCCATCGGTGTTAGGTATGCTATGCATTAGCCCATTTTCTTCTGCTCTTTTAATAATTTCAAAAGCTTCTTCGCGAGTAATTTCTCTTCCTCTTCCAGTACGTATATAATATTCGGCAGCATGGCCCAACTGAATACACATATCTTCCTTTAAGTGACCACAGCCTTCCCCCATAACTTCTCTTGAGGTACGACAAGAACAATCAGAAACAGAGAAAATAGTGTTTTCATTTAGATATTTGGAAACTTCCTCATAAGAAGCTCTTCTAGTTTCTCCTGAAATAGACTTTTCTATAGGAATAACACGCATAGGTCCCCCACCTACTGGAACATTTCCACAAGCCTTTGGTCCTCTTAATTTTCCATAGTCATCAAACGCCTTACCTATTTGAGGATATTTCTTAACATTTTCCCTGTTATTAACCATCATTTCCATGTGACCTGGTACCCAGATCTCATGCCAGTATTTATCTACTCCATCAATTTTATTAACAAAAGCGGCTCCCGCCATAGCTAGTTCCCATAATAGCTTTTCAGTTTTTTCTAAAGACTTACCACAAAGCCCCGAAATTTCTTGAGCACTTAGTGGCTTACGTAACTCAAGGTGAAGTGCTACCTCTGCCATCTCCTCAGTTACAACAGGTTCTAGAATTTTGTATTCCGGATCCTCTGGTTTAATTTCAGACTTTGTCCCTATTTTTGTTCTGCTAATCTTATTAGCAAGTTCCAATACCTTTTGATTTACCATCTATGATTTCCCTCCCCAAAATAAATAATCATTATAGTCTTAGTTTTCATTCCAGTTCTTAACTTCTGATTTTATCCAATCCACCCATTCTTCAAGGCCTTCACCTTTTTTTGCTGAAATTGGAATTACTTTAATATTAGGATTTAATTTTTTTACTCTCTCCTTTACAGCTTCTAAATCGAAATCAAAAACACTCATTGTATCCATCTTATTAATTAATAAAACATCAACAATGGAAAACATTAAAGGATACTTTAAAGGCTTATCATCACCTTCTGGCACACTTAAAATCATGGCATTTTTCGAAGCTCCAGTATCAAACTCTGCTGGACATACTAAGTTTCCTACGTTTTCTAAAATAACAAAATCTATCCCGTCTGTGCCTAGCCCCTTTAATCCTTGTTTAGTCATATCTGCGTCTAGGTGACACATTCCTCCTGTATGCAACTGAATTACTTTGGCACCTGTTTTAGATACGGTCTTAGCATCTACTTCAGAATCGATATCTGCTTCTAAAACCCCAATATTCATCTCACCCTTCAGTGCTTCTATTGTTCTTAAAACTGTAGTGGTTTTTCCAGATCCCGGTGATGACATTAAGTTTAATAAAAATGTTTTCTCTTTCTTAAGTTCTTCCCTAAGCAAATCTGCTTGTTTGTTGTTATCTTCAAATACACTTTGTTTAATTTCTAAAACCTTGTAATTATCCATATAGTTTTACCCCATTTCATTTAATTTTTTAAGTCTAACCTTAGTTTAAAGTCTCAATACTTCTTAAAGTACAAGCAAGAAAACATTACTGACTTTTCTAAAAAATTATAGTTAAATAAACTTTCCCTCTAGGTGCATGAAATAAAATTAAACCCAATCACTTTATAGGATTGTTATTTTTTTATCATTCCTGTTTGCAATTAAGGGAACTAAAATTAATACCTAACTCTTATAAGCCAGCTTTAGTTCCCTTAAAGTCTATTATTATAATGAATTACTTATTTGTGTGCCTACTTGGCTGCAGTTCTCTGCAAGTGCTTTAACTTCTTTATATTTTTCTAAATCTGTATATAACTCACCCATATATGGATTTCTCTTTGTCTTAATTACCTTGTAAATCATATAAGCAATTACTGCAATATTTGATAATAAGGATAAAAGGCTAAATATAAAAAGTGGTGTAGGGTTATAAGTTGATGCTACTGCGAAAGCTCCCTTATCAATAAATGCTGGGAAGGTTTGAGCAAACATACACCAAATAGCTAGGGTTTGTGCACGATGCTGTAACCATGCTCCTTTTCCCACTGTGAAAGCACAAAGAGTCGGTGCTAAAAGTAGTGCAAAACCACAATACCAAGCATGTCCTGGAAGACAGTTGTAGGTATAAGCAAAATTCCAAAGATCATAAGCTATAATCCAGAACCATAGCATATCAGGCCAAATCATGTCTCTACTGCCGTCTTTATCTGTTTTCTTACGTATACATATTCCAAGCCATCCAGTAATGGCAATTATATTTAAAATTCCAGCAATACCATTCATGAAGTTCCATGAGCCACCAAGCACATACATAGCGTCGTCAGCTAATATTCCTCCACCAGCATATTGCAAACCAACCTGAAAATCACGTGCAACAGCTTCTAATATGTTAATAGCAAGAATCAAAGGTGGGAAGCATAATGCCCACTTCACTTCAGACATTCTCCATTCCTTACCTGTTAGTTTATTTCTTCCTTTAACATGTCTAATACACCAGAATCCTATACATCCTGCTGTAGAAGAATAAACTTTTGCTAGGTGGAACCAGTCAGTGTAAGTAGTATCTTTTAATGCTGTAAACCATACTATGGAAAGTACTATTGGTAAAATAACAAAACAAATAAATCCAGCTTCCTTAGACCTTCTAGTTATTTCATTTAATCCAAAAAGTAGAGCAAAAACCAGTATCCAGACACCCCAAACACTTAATACCGTTGCTCCCTCTGCATAATTAAAAACAAACATTTCTTAACCTCCTCCATTTTTTGAAAATTAAATTTGTTTTCAATTTAATTATACAGTTATTGTAAAAACCCCTTCAATAGACACATACCCTAAAGTGTCTGATTTGAAGGGGTTTAAATTTAAACTTTTAATTCATATTTTATAAAAGCATCTACAGAACGGGAAATGCTTCCAGTTATCATTAAAAGAAGCTTGTCTAAAATAACTTTTGGCTCTTCTTTCATACCATCACATACCCAATCCATCATAAGTCCATTAAATACATGTCTATAGAAATTAACAATGAAATCTCTATCCTTCTCTTGTAATTTTACCCCCATATTACCCTCGCATTCTTTGACTACGTAATGAAGTAAATTATTTGAGAAGTCTATAAAATAGCCCCTTACTTCTGGCCAGTAGGAAGACTTGCATATATGAAAAATCATTGTTGAGTTTTTCTTCAAATAATTCATTGTTGCTAAAAAGCCGCCTTCCCAAGTTTCAAAGGTTCTATTTTGCGCAATCTCTGCATATAACTCTTCCACTATTGTGAAATTAAGTATGTCTATAATATCCTTAAAATAATAATAAAAAGTCTGCCTATTTACTCCGCAATGAATACAAACATCTTTTACGGTAACCTTATCTATGGATTTTTTATTTAATAAATCCTTAAATGAATTAATCATTGCAGGTTTAGCACACTGTTTCATGAACATCTCCCCCAAAATGTGATTACTCTAGAATTTCCAGTGCTTTACTTTATTGAAAATTTTATATTTATACAGCTATTATACCATTTATCAAACATATTATCATGCTATATTCTTCTAGATTTTAGTAATATTTAGTAATGTAACAAATGCATGTTTTCACACGCTCCCTTAAAAGCTAGCGATTACTTTCATTTTTTTACATTCATTCTGAACCCCTGCAATTACAAGGCATTCCAGTGATTTTTTTTAGACAAAAAAAGTTGAAATTCCTATATAATAAAAAAAGCTATAAACTCTAATTCAAAGTTATAGCTCATTCAAAATCCCCCTAATTAACTTGTTTGTCTTATAGATCAATTCTAGTATAGTTATTATCTATTATTATGAATTCTACAAAGTAAGTTTTGCAACTAATTCTCCATCTTCAATATCACCTGTTTCTGCAAAGCCTATTGATTTATATAAGGCTTTTGCTACTAAGTTATCTGGTTCATAGGACAGTAAAACCATAGTTGCTTCTCCTTTTGGGAAGGTTCTAATTAATTCAATGGCTTTTTTTATTGCTTCCTTTCCATATCCTCTCCCTTGATAATTTCTATCAATCATAAATCTCCATACCCAATAAACACTTTCAGCATTGTCTTCATTTGCATAATTATAAGATAACATTATAAAACCTACCATAATATCATCATGGTAAATAGCATATGGCATAGGAATACACTCATTATTAGTTAAAGCAACATAAGCTTCAGCAAGACTTGACAAATTTGTAGCAACAAAGCTTCTCTGCTCCTCCTTAGGTTGCAACTTAACACATTCACCAAAGTTTTCCCATGTAATTTGTCTAAATTCTATCATAATTCTCCCCCTATATATTTAAATTTTAAACACCCTTAATAATACTTCATAAATCCGTTTAAATAATCTTTTTTAGGTAGTATCTCATATGGTTAGCTGGACAGTTCTCTAATTCCCCAAAAACTTCATATCCATGCTTAAGATAAAAATCCTTTGCTTGAAAATCAAAAGTGTCTAAGTGGATTAATGAACATCCCTTTTCCTGTGCGATTTTTTCCACTTCCCTTAAAAGTATTGATCCGTACCCCTTTCCCCTAAAATCTTCCTTTACCCATAGTACGTCTATGTACATACAATTCCAACAATATAATAGAGCATTTACTCCAGCAACAATCTCGTCATTATCTTCTTTAACAACTCTGCTAATTGGTATAAAGGTTGGTTCTTGAGTATATGGTACTTTTGAATTATTATATTCAACTATCCCATAGTCAACTATCCTAATGCTTTCCCTAGTTCCTTCTTCAATTACATAAGTTTTCATACTAAAAAATTCCCCCTACCTCAATAATTTTAATTTATCTTTTATTTACTTCTATTTTCATAGAATTTTATTATTTATAAACAAGTAGTTTAAGATGAATATGT
>NZ_JAGGLL010000003.1 GCF_017874425.1 Clostridium punense | reverse complement strand
GACATGAGTATGTACCATAAAATGGATTATACTCATGTCTTTTTTATTATCTAAAAGGCAGAACACTGAAAAACAAGATGTTTTTCAGTGCCCTCCCATAAATCAGGCTCTCTTTTAGTTACACAGCAACTTTAGTATTAAGTAGCTCTACTAAATCTTGATTATTAATAGTTTCTTTATCTATAAGCGCTGCTGCAATACTTTCTAATAGTTCCATATTTTCTAGTAATAAGGTTTTAACCAAATGATATAATTCATCAACCGTAACCTTACATTCTTCTATGACATTACTTATATCACTATTGCTAGTTAAGCTATTCATTTCGGAGAGTCTCAGTAGTCCTAAAGATTTACCCATACCATACTCAGTAATCATATTATTTATCATATTTGTAGTATGTTTTAAATCACTGAAAGCACCAGTAGTAACCTTTTCTTTTCCAAATACTACTTCCTCAGCAGCACGACCACCTAACAATACCATAATTCTTCTTTTTAAATAATCTAGATTTTGATAAGAACTATCTTTGGGTAAACTTAAGGTATAACCTCCAGCTCCTTTTGAAGTAGGGATAATTGTAACCTTTGATACCTTCTCTTCAGGCAACTTTAACATAGACACTAATGCATGTCCAGCTTCATGATATGCAGTAATTTTTCTATCTTCTTCACTCAGTGAACTTCTCTCTATTTTTTCATATCCTGCTAAAACTATAGAGTAGGCCTTGTCAAAGTGTTCATTTGTTATAAATTGAGAGTTATCTTTACAAGCTATAATGGCTGCTTCATTTGTTAAACTCTCAAGTTTTGCCCCAGAAAAATATGCAGTTTTATGAGCTAAATCTTTTATATCTACATCTTTAATAGGTTTATTATTTAGGTGTAAGTTTAGTATTTTTTCTCTAGCGGCAATATCTGGTAATGAAACTTCTATGTGTCTATCAAATCTACCTGGTCTTAATAGGGCCGAGTCCAGCATATCTAGTCTGTTAGTGGCAGCCATTACAACAATTCCAGAACTCTCACTAAATCCAGACATCTCTGTTAAAAGAGCATTAAGAGTTTGATCTCTTTCATCAGAACCACCATTTTTACCACTATCTCTTTGTTTACCAATAGCATCAATTTCATCTATAAAAATTACAGCTTTTCCCTGAGTTTTAGCCTTTTTAAATAGGCTTCTTATTCTACCAGCTCCAACTCCCACGTAAACTTGTACAAAGTCTGAGCCTGACACAGCATAGAAGGGTACACCAGCTTCGCCAGCAACAGCTTTAGCAAGAAGGGTCTTTCCAGTTCCAGGGTCCCCGTATAAAATAACACCTTTTGGCATTCTAGCACCGTAAGAAGCATACTTATCAGGATTCTTTAAAAAATCAACTATATCATTAAGGCTTTCCTTCGCTTCTTCATTTCCAGCCACAGAAGCAAAGGAAAATTTCTCTTTAGCAATACCTTGACCGTCTAAAGCTTCAATAGAAGTAATTTTGTTACCACTAAGAGAAGAATTTCTCATAGCCATAATCAATAAGGATAGCAAAGATAACCCTAGAATAGTGACCGGCACTCTTTGTGAAGCAGGCATTGTAGCTGAGCTTCTTACTTCAATTCCTTTACTTAGCAATTCCTCTTTTAAGGTAATACTATTTGGATTATCTGTTAAATATTTCGTACCATCTTTTAAAGTGACATTTATCTTTTGTGAGGCAGTAACCTCAACAGTGGTAACAATTGAATTAGTTGTATCATTTAAAAATTCAGGATAAGATTTATAATCCATAGTATTAGTTTTATGATTAGTAAAAACCAAAGCAATGAGAGATAGTAGTGCGGCGAAAATCGGTATAAGTATATATTTATTTTTAATTTTATTCATCAATACAAATCCCCCTTAAATATGAAATATTAGTAAGCCATTATTTAGCATATAAGCACATATTCAATATATTTATTATTATATATGAAATAAAAATAAAGTCTAATTTATTTCATATATAATGGAAATGTAAGTTATGGAATAATTGACAAAGAAATATATTTGTAGGGGAAATGAAGAACCCCTTACCATTTTAAAATAGTAAGGGGCTAAATTATATCATTTTTTTAGCTAAGATTAAAATTGATTTTTAACAATTTCACCATTGATCATTACAAATTTAACTTTATTTCTTAAGTCAAATGGATGGCCACTGTATATTACAATATCTGCATCTTTACCAGTTTCTATTGATCCAACTCTGTGAGCAACATTAAGTGCTTCAGCAGCATTAATAGTTATAGATCTTAAAGCTTCTTCTTCTTCCATACCCTCTCTTGAAGCTAAAGCTGCACAAATTGGTAAATACTGCAGTGGAATTACAGGGTGGTCTGTCATTATAGCTACTTTTAATCCAGCTTTATTTAGAATTGATGGAGTTTCAAAGGTTAAATTTTGAAGCTCTATTTTACTTCTATCAGATAGTGTTGGCCCAACAATAATTGCCTTAGGACTTTCTTCCTTTAAAAAGTCTGCAATTAAATGACCCTCAGTACAATGCTCAAGAGATATCTCTATATTAAATTCCTTAGATATTCTAAGTGCAGTCAAAATATCGTCAGCTCTATGAGCATGTGCTTTTAATGGAATTTCTCTTTTTATAACTTTAGATAAAGCTTCCATTTTCATATCAAAATCTGGTGCTTTCTCATTGTTTTCTAGAGCTTTTTCTTGTTTTTCTACATACATTTTAGCCTTCATTAAGTATTCTCTTAGAATTGCAGCTGTTGCCATTCTTGTAGAAGGAGATTTTTTTTGTGAGTTATAAACTCTTTTAGGATTTTCACCGAAAGCAACTTTCATTGCAGTATACGGATCAATAACCATATCATCTACTCTTCTACCATGAGTTTTCATAGTAACGAAGGTTCCTCCAATTACATTAGCGCTTCCTGGTCCAGTAGCTACGGTTGTAATACCTGCTTCTAAAGCTTCTTTAAAGCATTTGTCCACAGGGTTGATTGCATCAATGGCTCTTAACTGAGGAGTTACTGGATCTACTGCTTCATTTCCATCAGCACCTTCAAAACCCATTGCATTTTCCCACATACCTACGTGACAGTGAGCATCAATCATTCCAGGCATTAAGAAGCCACCTTGTGCATCGATGACTTGCGCATCTTCAGGAATATTCAGATCTTTTCCTACCAAAAGAATTTTTCCATCTTCAATAGCCACCACGCCGTTATCGAAATTTTCTTTAGCCATGGTATGAATATTTGCGTTTTTAATTATTAACATTCCCTATTCCCCCTAAGTTTAATATATTTACAACTATTAATTACTATAAATATATTAAAAATCCTCTTAAAAATACAAAAACTATTTAACATTTTTGTGAATATTTTCAGCAAAGGAAATTTATCTGTAATTTTTATTATATACTAAACATATTTATGATGTAATTTTTACTAACGTAACTAAGTTTAATCCTATTAGATAAAGTAATAGGATTAAACTTATCTCTGGATCATATTTGAAAAATAACCTTTTGGAATAAGGCCTTTTCTGATGCCTGTAGTAACAATTAAATAAGTAGCTGTAGTATCAAATCTAGCATCATGGTAGTCCCCAACACCTTGAAATAGCTCCCTACACTTACTCTCAACATCTTCCTTAGAAATTCCTAAGAAGGTAATAACTTCTTCTAATCTGGGATTTTTTATACTCCCTTTTCCATTAGTTAACTTACACTTATCTTTGTAGTAACCCATAGTGCAAAAAGTGTGTGAAGGATTAAGTTCAATATCGCAAAATTCTAACTCATGGCTCATAAATTTTAAGTCAAAATTTACATTATGGCCGATTATAATATCTGCAGTTAAAAAATCTTCTATAAAGGTATTTAATTGATCTTCAAAATATAATCCTTCGCTTAATTCATAAAGTTTTTCTAATGAAAATCCATGAACTTCCTCTGCACTACTACTCATGTCTTCTACAGTAAAGAAGAAATTCTTTCCTATAGTAGTTTGTGGTTTAGAGTTATTATCAACTAATATATATGACAACTGGCATATATTGCCTGGTTTTATGTCAGTAGTTTCAGTATCAAAAAATAAAAGTTTCAATTTAAGACCTCCTTTAATTATAAGTTTATTAAACCATAAAAAATGTAATAAATCTATTGCATTTTAATGTAAATTTACAAAAGTTATATTACAAGAAGAATTAGTCATCATGGTTTAGTTAGATTTATGTATTCACTATGATACAAAGGAATTACTCACAAGAGAATAAATCCTATCATATAGACTTGACAATTTAAACTATATACATAAAACATATTTTATAATATATTATCAATTTTATAGCAAAATTACATTGTTAAGAATACCATAATTGAGAAAACTAAAAACTGGAACAAATACGAATTAAATAGAAATATATTTGTATTATGTTCGTACTTTATATACATTTTTCAAAATATATGTTACAATTGCAATATTCATTTAATAATATTGCATATATTTGGGAGGGATAACTTTTATGAATAATAATTTATTGTACTTTATAGGAAAAGAAAATCATAATAAGGAAAGGCTTATAGAAATTTTAGGGCAACATAAAGAGATTAAATTTATTTCCTTAGTAGGTGTAGATTTTCTAGGTAATGAAACAGATGAGAAAATCCCAGTAAAAAACTTTATTGAAAGTATAGATACTTTTCTTTATGGAATTTCAGTACAAACTGACGGTTCATCTGTAATACTTCCAGAAATAGCAACATTAAACAATGCTAAGGTTGATATGAAAGTTGATTTAGAGTGCAATTGGTTTGTTGATTATAACTATGAAAACATTGATGAGTATACTAATATGCCTACAGGTACTTTAAGAATACCTTGTCATCTTTATCATAATAATGTGGCTGTGGATTGTAGAAATATATTAAAAAATTCAGTTGATTATTTTCAAGGTGAGCTTCTTGAGTTATTAAAGAAGAGTCCAGAATGCTTAAATAGTATAGGGATATCCTTTGAGAATATAGAAAAAGTTTTAATTACGGCTGCTACAGAACTTGAATTTTGGGTTAAAACCCCAAATGAATTTGCTGAACTTGAAGAATTATCTACATCAGAAGTGTTAAAGGAACAGTATTGGAAAAGAACAAAAGGCACAGTAAGAACTGCCTTAGAGCAGGCACTCACTATGTTAGAAAACTATGGATTGGAGCCTGAAATGGGACATAAAGAAGTTGGGGGAGTTAAAGCCAAGCTAACTGAGGGTGGTTCCTATAATCATATTATGGAGCAATTAGAGATAGACTGGAAATACTCAAACGCAATACAAGCTTGTGATAATGAATTATTGGCTAGGGAAGTAATTAAAGAAGTATTTAGAAGAAACGGACTAGATGTGACTTTTCAAGCAAAACCTATGGACGAAGTAGCTGGAAATGGAAAACATCTTCATATAGGAGTTAATATAAAGTTAAAGGATGGAAAGGTAATAAATCTATTTCATAACATGAATGATTTTATTAGTGAGATAGGTTATGGTGCCTTAATGGGCATACTTAAAAATTACGAAGTAATAAACCCCTTTGTGTCTTCTAGTAATGGTGCCTTTAGGAGATTAAAACCTGGCTTTGAGGCTCCAGTATGCATTGTTACATCCCTTGGACATGAAGTAAATCAGCCTTCAAGAAATAGAACTATCTTGATAGGATTAATTAGAGATATGGATAATCCAATGGCAACTAGATTTGAACTTCGTTCTCCAAATCCACATACAAATATTTATCTAGTATTATCGGCTATGAATGTAGCCATGCTTAATGGTATTAAATACGCACTAAAAAACAAGAAAACTTGTAACGAACTATTAAAGGAATTATCAAAGAAACCAGGTGATATAGTAGAATACTTAGAAGAGTCTAGGGCCTATAGAAGTGAGGAAGATGTTTTTGAGCATTATTCAGAAGAGGAGAGGGAAGAATATTTTGGTAAAGCTCCTAGAACTGTTTTCGAAAATATCCTTAACTTCCAACATACTAACAAACTAAAAACACTTAAAGAGGGCAGTGTGTTTACTGAAGAAATTCTTAATAGTTATAAAACAGCAATTTTATCAAGATGGATGACAGAAATAGAGCATAGATTAATACCAAATTATATTAGTGAAATAAGAAGTATAAAAAAAGGGTGCAATGATGAGCTAACAGAGTATGATATAGAAAAGTGGGGAGAGATTAGCAAAATTAGAGAGTACATTATGAAAGATAGTTATACTAGAAAAAGTTTATTTAGTCAAATAAAGGATTCAATAAGTAATTCTGATTTTGAAAAATTATCAAATCTGCAAATTCAGCTTGATAGTGAAATGAAAAATTTGAGAAAGCTCTACGCAGATTATCGTAGAAATTTAATGAGCTTATAAGGCTTAGTAAAAGATATTAAAGTAATATTTTACACAATAATACTAAATCTATTTTTCTAAGGCAAATATATATAATAAAAGAGTACTTTAAATTAGTACTCTTTTATTATATATACATTAAAATTGTCTAAAAAGATGCTTCCTAACATTTTAAGGATCAATGCCGTAATACGGTATTGATAATGAAAAATAGAGCATTTAGTTGAACTGTTAAGGTCTATACATAAATGATTATAGGTATTATTTCCATGTAACTACTAATATTTTCTTCAATTAAATCATCAATATTTAGTTTGTCTAATAAATCTTTGCTTAGCACAGAGGAGAGTCTGTCATAAGCAAAATCAAAGCAAGTTTCAGTATTTATTGGTGCTTTGATATTACCATGCGAGTTTTTTTCAATAGAACTCACTTTACCAAGTACAGTCATATTAGTATGATAATTACAATCTAAATCCATTAAAGAGTATTTATTTTGTATAGGGATTATTCCTCTAAGATCGGAACTAAAAAGAGGCTCAGTTATATATTTTGTGCACTTAGAATCTTTTACAATCTGTAGAGTAGTCTTAAACCAGTTTAACAAAGCTTTTTTATCAAACTTTTTTTCTTCTCTTCTTTCCAGATTACATTCATCTATAATACTTTCTATTTCTAAAATATCAATGACATGTTGAATTTTCTTTAATTGAGAATTCATTTTCATTTTGCACTTTATTTCAACTATGTCTCCATCTTCAATAAAATTAATATCATCTTTGGATGACACCTTCTTTAAAAACATATTCTTTTCTAGTATATCTCTAAGTCTAATATAGGTGGTTATAGTTGATTTTTCAATTTCTTGAATGGTTCTTCTTGTAAAGCCTTGAAGGAGTTGTACTGATGCGTTTCCTTGAAGAATTTTACCGCAAGTAAGTTCACATAAAGGAACATTAGAATTTATAATAACTTCTTGTTTATTTGTTATTTTCTCAATTTCAATAAATCTTTCAATAGCAATTTTAAATAAGCTCGACAAAACTTCATCATTGATATACAAAGGGACAAAAAAATCGTTCATAGTTCCCTCCTTGGAAGTTAAATATATAATAATTATATTAAAATTATAAAGGGTTTAGAATTTATTGCGGTAATTTAAATCAATAAGTAGGTAAAATGACAAAGTTTCAATAGGATGATATAATAATAGGGTAATTTTTAGGGAGGGGATTAAGTGGAGATTATAATTGCATTATTTTTAGGAGCCATTATCGGATATTTTGTAAGACTAAAGGATAATCACAAAAAATTAAATGGTAAGGTTCAGCAAGCTGGTGTAGTATTTCTATTATTCTCAATGGGAGCCTCTATAGGGGCAAATGAGAACATAATAAGGGATTTACCTCTTATTGGGGCTAAAGCTTTTGCTTTTGCAGCTTTATCTATCTTAGGGAGTATAGTGATTATATACTTTCTTAGTAATAAGTTCTTAAGTAATAATATAGTGAAGGAAAAAAATAAGGAACTAGCTTTTAACAATGAAGATTTAGTACATAGAGAAGGACAGGAGGAAATATAGTATGACCTTAGTGATTTTAGGAGCAATTGTGCTTGGAATTGGTTGTGGGTATTTTATATTTCCATCCAGTATGATATCAAACTTAGATATGGTTGCATCTTTTTCCCTGTATGCATTAATATTTTGCGTAGGAATCGATGTAGGCTCAAATAAAACAATTTTAAAGGATCTTAAAGCTCTTGGATTTAAAATACTATTAGTTCCTTTGGGAGGAATCATGGGTAGTTTAATAGGAGGGCTACTTTCAGGCATAATTTTTAGTATGGCTATCAATGAAAGTTTATCCATAGCGTCAGGGTTTGGATGGTATAGCTTATCAGGAGTTATGTTGAAAGAGCTTGGAGGGGAAGCTTTAGGAGCAATAGCATTCCTAACAAATGTATTTAGAGAGATTTTTGCTGTAATATTAATACCGATACTAGCTAAGAGGCTAAATTACTACACTGCAATTGCACCTGCTGGTGCTACGTCTATGGATACTACCTTACCATTAGTCTCCAAAGCAACAAACCCAGAAATAGCAGTAATTTCTTTTATAAATGGAGTTATAATGAGTTCACTTGTACCAGTTCTGGTAACATTCTTTTATAATATGCATTAGAATAAGCAAGTCTTATTATTACAATTGTCGAAGGATTTTTATTTACTATAGTTCAGAAAATTTATATAATTAAGTTAGATTCTTTACTGCGAGAGATTCTTTCAGTTGAGAGTGGTAAATTAATAAAACATTAACCTGATTGTGGAGAAGTTCTTAGCAAAAAGGCGGTGAAAATAGAAATAATAAAGATTTTTACCAACACTTTTTGTGTTGGTTTATTTTTTTGTAAGTGGTGATGAATTATGAAAAAAAGAATTGCTGTTGTCGGCATAATAATTGAAGATATTGAAAAAGCTACTGAAGTTAATAGTATACTACATGACTTTAATTCAATAATAGTAGGTAGAATAGGAATTCCTTATAGAGATAGGGGAGTAAGTGTAATTTCTGTTATAGTGGATGGATTAGTTGATGATATATCGGCTATGACAGGGAAAATTGGAAAGTTAAAAGGAGTTGCTGTAAAATCAGCAATAACTAAGGGATAGGGTAAAATATTATAAATTTATAGGGTAAGAAAATTGTTAAAGATAATATAAGAAAAAGGGGATTTTTATGAATAAATATAATGCAGAAAATTTTATAAAAGATGATGAAATTAGAAAAGTAATAGATGAAAGTATAGAGCTAAGTAAAAATAGAAACTTAGTGCTAGAAATATTACATAAAGCTAGAACAGCAACTGGGCTTTCTCATAGGGAAGCTGCTATTTTACTGTCAGTTAAAGATAATGAAAGCATCGAAGAAATGTATAAGGTTGCCCGTGAAGTTAAGGAAAAAATATATGGTAAACGTATTGTAATGTTTGCTCCTTTATATGTAAGTAATTATTGCGTAAATAACTGTGTTTATTGTGGTTATAAACATTGTAATGAAGATTTAAAAAGAAGAAAGCTTAATATGGAAGAGCTTAAGGAAGAGGTTAGAGTTTTAGAGAGTTTAGGACATAAGAGAATTGCTTTAGAAGTAGGGGAAGATCAAGTGAACACTCCTTTAGAATATGTTTTAGACTGTATTAAAACAATTTACTCTTTAAAGTTTGACAATGGAGCTATTAGAAGAATCAATGTTAATATAGCTGCTACTTCTGTAGAAGAATACAGAAAATTAAAAGAAGCAGAAATTGGAACTTATATTCTTTTCCAAGAAACTTATCATAAGGAAACCTATGAGAGAATGCATCCAAGTGGTCCAAAACACAATTATAATTATCATACTACAGCAATGCATAGAGCAAGAGAAGCAGGTATTGATGATGTAGGTATAGGTGTTTTATATGGGCTTTATGATTATAAGTATGAAACTATTGCAATGTTAATGCACGCAGAAGAGTTAGAGAAAACAACTGGAGTTGGACCACATACCATATCAGTGCCAAGGCTTAGAGAGGCTGAAAATGTAAGCTTAAAAGATTATCCATACCTAGTAGGAGACGAAGAGTTTAAGAAGATTGTAGCTGTTTTAAGGCTAGCAGTTCCATACGCAGGAATGATTTTGTCTACAAGGGAAGAACCAAAACTAAGAGATGAAATAGTTAGCATAGGTATTTCTCAGATTAGTACAGGATCTTGTACTGGAGTCGGTGGTTATGCAGAAAGTCAGAGGGATATAGAAGAAAAGCCACAATTTGAAGTAGCAGATCATCGTTCACCAATTGAAATGGTAGAGAGCTTAATGGAAAGCGGCTATATACCTAGTTATTGCACAGCTTGCTATAGAGAAGGCAGAACAGGTGATAGATTTATGGCTTTAGCTAAGAGTGGTCAAATTAATAATGTATGCCAATGCAATGCATTATTAACCTTAAAAGAGTTTATGATAGATTATGGTACTGAAAATACTAGAAACCTTGGAAATAAAATTATTAAAGAATCCTTATCAGATATTCCTAATCCTAAGAGAAAAGAAGATACTGAAGCTAAACTAAATAGAATAGAAAATGGGGAAAGAGATCTCAGATTCTAATTAGGCATCTTCAAGAAATAAATAAGTCAATCTGCTCGTCTATTTTGTGCTATACTGCGTCAACAGAACCCTTAGATAGCCCCACTATCTGCAGAACCTGTTTCCTTGTCTATCACAAAATAGCCTTCACATCTTTGACTTGTTATTTATTTTCAGATGCCTTAACTCTTTCAAGAAGGAGGGATAACATGTTAGAAACACCAAGAGCTAATCGGCTTCATATTGGAATATATGGTAAGAGAAACGCCGGTAAGTCAAGTATTATAAATTTTATAACTAATCAAAATATAGCACTAGTATCAAATATCAAAGGAACTACCACAGACCCCGTTTATAAAGCTATGGAACTATTACCAATTGGGCCAGTAGTATTTATTGATACAGCTGGAATTGATGATATTGGAGAAATGGGAACTTTAAGAGTTCAAAGAACTAAAGAAGTTATAAACAAAACAGACCTTGGGATTTTAGTTATTTCTGCAGAACAAGTTCCTTATGATACTAAGGATTTAACTTTAGAATTAGAATGGTGCCAGTTACTAAAGAAGAAATCTATTCCAGTAGTTGGCGTACTTAACAAAATAGATTTAATCGAAAATAAAGAAATAATCAAAGAAAACTTGAAAATGTTAAAAAAAATATTTGACATATCCTTTGTAAGCATTAGTGCTGAAGATAAAATAAATCTAGATGAGTTAAAAGCTAATATTATTAAATTAACTCCTGAAAGTTTTCAGTCTTACACTTTAGTAGGGGATATTGTTAAGCCAGGAGATAAGGTACTACTAGTGGCGCCACAGGATATACAGGCTCCTAAGGGAAGGTTAATACTACCTCAGGTTCAAGTTCTTAGAGATTTATTAGATAATAAAGCTATTCCAGTAACGGTAACCCTTGATAATTTGGATTTAGGTCTTGAAATGCTAAACAATAAGCCTGACCTTATAATTACTGACTCCCAGGTGTTTAAGTTGGTACACTCAAAAATAGATGATAATGTACCATTAACCTCTTTTTCAATTATTATGGCGAGAGAAAAAGGGGATTTAAAAGAATTTGTTCAAGGGGCTAAGGAGATTAGAAATTTAAAGTCAGGAGATAAAGTATTGATTGCAGAAGCCTGTACTCACCATCAATTAAAAGGGGATATAGCAAGAGAAAAATTACCAACCTGGTTAAAATCAATTGAGGAAAACATTGTTGTAGATAATTTTTCTGGAAAAGATTTTCCTGAGAACTTAAAAGAGTATAAATTGGTAATTCATTGTGGATCTTGTATGTTTAATAGAGCGGAAGTAATGTCTAGAATTGAAAGTTGTAGAGCAGCTGGAGTGTCAATTACGAACTTTGGAATAGCCATTGCTGAAATTAACGGAATTTTAGATAGAGTAACAAGGCCATTTAATATTCAAGGTTATTAAACTTAAATATTAGGGATGTTTAATAAAAATTGCACTGTTTTTTATATTAGCAGTGCAATTTTCACTATAATTTATTCTCAGATTGTTACATATTATTACATAGAAAAAGCCCTGCATAATGCAGGGCTTTTATTATCTCTTAGTATAGTGAGTGTGTAATAGGTCATGAGCCTTATGGCTATTTGGCTCTCCTAAATACTCTTCATATAGCTTTTTAATTTCTGGGTTTTCATGGGATTTTCTAATTGCTTTTCCTTGATCCTCATTGTAAAGTATTTGCATTCTACCTTCAATGATGTCTCTTCTGTTGTTAGAGTATGGTTGGCCACCACCATTTATACATCCACCTGGGCAAGCCATTACTTCTATGAAGTGATAATTAGCTTCACCAGATCTGATCTTTTCAAGTAATTCTCTAGCATTTCCAAGTCCACTTACTATGGCAACTTTAACATCAGTTCCATCAATGTTGATAGTAGCTTCTTTTGTACCTTGAAGACCCCTAACAACATCAAAATCTACCTTATCTAAAGATTTATTTGTTAGCCATTCATAAGCAGTACGTAAAGCAGCTTCCATAACTCCACCACTAGTACCAAATATTACTCCAGCGCCAGTCGATTCTCCTAATGGATTATCGAATTCTTCATTTGATAAAGATTGGAAATCAATTCCTGCTTCTTTAATCATTCTAGCTAGTTCTCTGGTGCTTATTACGATGTCTATATCTTTAATGCCGCTTTCGAGAGAGAATTCTTCTCTTTCAGCTTCAGATTTTTTAGCTATACATGGCATAACTGAAACTACAACTAAGTTTTTAGGGTCTATATTCATTTTTTCAGCAAAATATGATTTAGCAATAGCACCCCACATTTGTTGTGGTGATTTACATGTTGAAGGTAAATGTAATAAATCATGATAATGCTTTTCTATGAAAGTTATCCAACCAGGACAACAGCTTGTTATCATTGGAAGATTTTCACCACTTTGAACTCTAGTTAAAAATTCACGTGCTTCTTCTAAAATAGTTAAGTCAGCAGCAAAATCAGTATCAAATACTTTGTTGAAGCCTAAAGTTCTTAAAGCTGCAGCCATTTTTCCAGTAACAGATGTACCAGTAATTCCAAACTCTTCCCCTAAAGCAGTACGCACAGCAGGAGCAGTTTGAACTATAACCACTTTTTCATCATCAGCTAAAGCTCTCCATAACTTTGAAGTATTATCTTTCTCAACTAATGCACCAGTAGGACATACAGCTACACATTGTCCGCAGAAAGTGCATTTAGTATCTTTTAAATCAGAACCAAAAGCAGGAGCTATAGTTGTATTAAATCCTCTGTTTATAGAAGAAATTGCTCCAACCTTCTGTACTTCATTACAAATAGTTTCACATCTTCTACAAAGTATACATTTTGAAGTATCTCTAGCAATAGAGAAGTTATTATCTTCCTTTTGACATATAGATTTTTCACCAGTAAATTCGATTCTTCTGATTCCATATTCAGCTGCTAATTCTTGTAATTCGCAGTGCATGCTCTTAGCACAAGTTAAGCACTCATTTGGATGGTCAGATAATAATAATTCTAATATAGTTTTTCTTGCAGCTAATGCCTTTGGAGAACTAGTTTTTATAACCATACCTGGAGTAACTGGAGTACAGCAAGCAGGAGCTAAGTTTCTTCTGCCTTCAACTTCTACTACACATACTCTACAAGAGCCAGGTTTATTTTCAGTTTTATTATCATGAAGATTTAAGTAGCAAAGTGTAGGTATTTTAATGTTTAACTCTTTAGCTGCATCTAAAATAGTTTTACCTTGCTCAACTTGAACTTCTTTATCATTTATTTTAAGTGTAACTAAACTCAATGTTGGCACCTCTTTCTCAAATTATTTTTTAATTAAACTAAATCAATAGCATCTACAGGACATGCTGATTGACAAGCTCCGCACTTGATACATTTTTCTTGGTCAATTACGTGCAGATTTTTAACTTTTCCACTGATGCAACTAACAGGACATTGTCTAGCACACTTTGTACATCCTATACATCTATCAGTAATTACATACTTCATAAGATCTTTACATACTCCAGCTGGACAAACTTTATCCACTACGTGAGCTTTATATTCATCATAGAAGTATTTCATAGTACTTAATATTGGGTTTGGTGCTGTTTGACCAAGTCCACATAAAGAAGTATCTTTTATAGTTTGAGATAGTGATTTTAGCTTGTCTAAATCTTCTAATGTTCCTTTTCCTTTACTAATTGTTTCTAATATTTCAAGAAGTCTTGTATTTCCAACTCTACAAGGAGTACATTTACCACAAGATTCTTCCTTAGTAAATTCTAAGTAGAACTTAGCGATATCTACCATACAGTTATCTTCATCCATTACAATCATTCCGCCTGATCCCATCATGGAACCAATAGCACCTAAGGACTCATAATCTATTGGTATATCTAAATATTCTTTAGGAATACATCCACCTGATGGTCCACCAGTTTGTACAGCTTTAAATTCACGGTCGTTTTTAATACCACCGCCAATTTCATAGATTATTTCTCTTAAGGTAGTTCCCATAGGTACTTCAACTAAACCTACGTTATTTATCTTTCCTGCTAAAGCGAATACTTTAGTACCTTTAGAAGTTGCTGTTCCTATAGAACTATACCATTTAGCACCTCTATTAATAATAGCTGGTATATTAGCAAAGGTTTCAACATTGTTTACGGAAGTTGGTTTATTCCAAAGTCCTGATTCAGCTGGAAATGGTGGCTTGTTAGTTGGTTCTCCACGCTCACCTTCGATAGAGTGAATAAGAGCAGTTTCTTCTCCACATACAAAGGCACCAGCACCATATTTAATTTGTATATCAAAATCAAAATCAGTTCCCATGATATTTTTTCCAAGAAGTCCGCAGTTTCTTGCTTGTTCAATAGCAATTCTTAATCTATTAATAGCTAGCGGATACTCTGCTCTTATATATACACATCCGATAGAAGCTCCAATGCAGTAACCAGCTATTGCCATAGCTTCAATTACACTATGTGGGTCACCTTCTAATATGGAACGATCCATGAATGCACCTGGGTCACCTTCATCAGCATTACATATAATATATTTTTGATCAGCATCATAAGATTTAGCAAATTGCCACTTTTTACCTGTAGGGAAGCCACCGCCACCTCTACCTCTTAGTCCTGATTCAATCATTATATTGATTACTTCATCTTGAGAATACTTAGTTAAACATTTTCCAAGTGCTAAGTAACCTTCTTCAGCGATATATTCTTTAATGTCTTCCGGATTGATTAATCCGCAATTTCTTAATGCAATTCTTACTTGTTTTTTATAGAAAGTCATTTCGTCCTGTGTCTTAACTTTTTCTTTGATAGTTGGCTCTTCATATAGAAGTCTATCAATAACATGTCCATTAATTATATGTTCGTTTATAATTTCTCCAGCATCTTCTGGTGTAACATGAACATAAAATACATCATCAGGCGAAACCTTTACAATTGGACCCTTTTCACAGAAACCAAAACATCCAGTAATTGAAACATGTACTAGATTTTCAAGTCCAGCAGCCTTAACTTCAGCTTCTAGATTTGATTTTATTAAATCACTTTGGGCAGACTTACAGCCTGTACCACCACAAATTAATAACTCAATTCTTTTGTTACCATTTTCATCTTTAAAATCCCTACCATTAGTAGCTTTCCTAACATTTAATAAGGATTTGTATTTTTCATGCAATTGATCTAACTCATTAAAAGAATTAATTTTATTCAAAATTATCCCCCCTAAACTACATATACTCTGCAACAATTTTTTCAACTTGGTCTTTTGTTACATGTCCATAAACTTTGTCATTAACAGTTACAACTGGTGCTAGACCACAAGCACCTACGCAGCGTAATGAACCTACAGTGAATTTCATATCCGGAGTAGTTTCACCAGATTTGATATTAAGCTGTTTTTCAAATTCTTTAAGTACGTCTCCAGCACCTCTTACAAAGCAAGCGGTACCCATACACACATTAACGACATACTTACCCCTAGGTTCTGTAGTAAAGAAAGAGTAAAAAGTTACAACCCCATATACCTTAGAAACAGGTATATCTAATTTTTCAGCTACAAAGGCTTGAACTTCAGATGGCAGATATCCAAAGATGTGTTGAGCTCTGTGTAAAACCTCAATTAAAGCGCCTTCCTTGCTAGGAAGTCCATCAATGAAAGTTTGAAGTTCGTTAAACATTTGATTCTTTTCATTGTTACAGCACACTTAAATTTACCCCCTTAAATAAACAATAATGCTTGACAGCTTCATTGCAATAAAAACAATTTTTGATATTTTGTAAATTGTTTAACAATTTCATATATAGTATAATACGTCCTTTGCTAATTGTATAGTGGTATTTTATTTATTTAGATATAATTCGACAACTTTTTTGCTTCATAGTTAAGAGTGTTTTAAACATACTCTTTAACTTATATATGATTAATTGATACGAATATTCAGTATTATATAATTCAGAGCTGAAAGTTCTAAAATAATATGATAATGATGAAGTGGGTTTCAGCCATAAAATCTTGTTAAAAAAATATTAATTATATATGAACATTTTTAGGTGTTTAAAATTTTTATATTAATTGTAATATTTTAAAACTTAATTAGAATATAAAAAGCTTCTTCAGAATATAAATTACAAACTAAAGTTATGAAAGTAGTTTTGTTTTTATGATAATTATGACATAAAAACTTCATTTTGCAGTTATAGATAACTTAAAATGAGTTTTTGTTTAAGGGTGGTTGTTTATGAAGGCTATAGTTAATTCTAAGTTTTATGATTTTAAAAACTACAGAGAAGATAGTTATATACTCTTTGATGAAAAAATATTGAAAATAGGCTCAATGAAGGAATTTACTTCTATAGAAAAAAAACATATTGATACTATTATTGATGGAAGTAACTGTATACTAATGCCTGGACTAATTAATGGACATACTCACATATATTCTACTTTTTCCAGAGGGATGAATTTGCCCTTCAATCCTCAAAGCTTTAAGGATATTTTAGATCAATTATGGTGGAAGTTAGATGGTGTTTTAGATATTGAAGATTGTTATCTAAGTGCAATTATTTATGGTGTAGACTGTATAAAGAATGGGGTAACTACACTGATAGATCACCATGCAAGTGGTGGAAATATTTTAGGTACCTTAAAAAAGCTTAAGACAGCAATTTGCGATGACTTAGGGCTTAGAGGTTTGTTTTGTTTTGAAACTAGCGATAGGTTCAATATTGATCAATGCATAGAAGAAAATATAGACTTTTCAAAAGTAAAAAACGAGAGTTGCTACGGCTTATTTGGAATGCATGCATCCATGTCTATTTCTGATAGTACTATGGAGAAGGTATATAACTTAAAAGGTGATATACCAATTCATATTCATGTTGCTGAAAGTTTAGATGATGAGATAGATGCTATTAATAAATATGGAAAAACAGTAGTTGAAAGATTAAGAGACCATAAGCTACTTGGAAACAATTCAATTCTAGCTCATTGTGTTCATATAAACCATATGGAGGCTGAAATATTAGGGAATAATAATGTATTTGTAGCTTTAAATCCGACCTCCAACATGAACAATGCAGTGGGATTGCCGGATTATAACTTGCTTAAAAGACACAATATTCCTTGTATTATTGGAAATGATGGGCTAGGTGCCAATATAACTAGAGAATATCTAAATTTAACCTACTCAATGAAAAATAAGTATCAAAGTCCACTAGCTTTTAACTTTGGTGACTTATTAAAAATAATTAACAATACTTATGAATATGTTTCTAATCAATTAGGGATAAAAATAGGAAGATTAGATGAAGGATATGTTGCAGATTTAATCCTAGTTCCATATAATCCACCAACTATGATTTCAGAAGAAAATATTTTTTCACACATTTATTTTGGTATATTTGATAATTTTGCTCCTAGTTATGTGATTTGTAAAGGTAGTATTGTTATGGATAACTATAAGATTAAATTACCCCTTTCTAATGTCTATGAAGAAAGTAGAGAGGCTTCAAGAAAAATATGGAATAAATTAAATTAGGTCATTATACATTTTAATAAAATAGTTTAATATTGGGGGAGATAAGATGAACTTAAGGACTAGCATATGTGGAATTGAACTTCAAAATCCATTGATGCCTGCTTCAGGACCATTAGTAGGCGATGATGAAAAAATTCTTATTCTTGAGCAGTTTGGTCTAGGTGGAATGGTTACAAAAACTATATCAGTAGAGGCAGCAGTGGTGCCAAGACCTTGTATATACGGAGATAACAATAAAATAATGAATGCAGAGCTTTGGTCTGAGTATTCTAGTGAAAAATGGATAAGCGAAATACTTCCTGCATTAAAAGAAAAACTGAAAGTTCCACTAATAATTAGCGCTGGTTACACAAAAGAGGATATGGAATATTTAATTCCAAAATTACACCCCTTTGCACAAGCTTTTGAAATCTCTACACACTATGTTGGTAAAGATTTGAATGTTATAGGACAAACTGTAGCTACAATTAGAAAATATACAGATAAACCAATATTTATGAAAATGAGTCCCCATATGCCTGATCCTATAGGATTTGTTAAAACTGCAATAGAAAATGGTGCAAATGGAATTGTAGCTGTAAACTCACTTGGTCCATCTATGATATTAGATCCAATGAAAAGAAAGGTATTAGTTGGAAATGAAAAAGGACAAGTTTGGACCTCAGGTCCTAATATAAAGCCAGTTGCACTTGCTTTGGTGAATATGATAAGAGAGGCTTTTCCTGATATTACTATAATCGGTGTGGGTGGAATATCTAGCGCAGATGATGTAGTGGAGTTTTTATTAGCAGGTGCAGATGCTGTGCAAATGTTATCTTCTGCCATGATAAAAGGAAAAGACTTATATGAAAAAATAGTTAAGGACTTACCTAAAACCATAGAAAAATACAACTTTAAATCAGTAGAAGAGATAAAAAACACAAAATTAATTAAAGAGATAAAATTTGAACCTAGACACCCAACTATTGATGAAGAGAAATGCAATGGATGTAAATTATGCGAGAAGGTATGCCCTTATTTTGCAATGAAAGTTGAAAAGGTTGCTAAGGTTAATAGGGACGTATGCTTTGGATGTGGTCTCTGTGAAAGCCGTTGTCCAATACATTCTATTACAGGAGTTTTATAAAAAAAATGGGGAGGAATATAGTTTGAGAATTAGCAATTATTTAAAACCTAAATCCTTAGATGAAGCCTATACTGAGTTAATTTCTCATGGTAATAATGCAGTTATAGGTGGTGGTGCTTACTTAAAATTAGGTAATAGAAAAATTAACAAAGCCATTGACCCATATGATTTAAATTTAAACTATATTAAAGAACAGGACAATTTTGTTGAAATAGGAGCTATGACAACTTTAAGAGAAATTGAAGAGTCAAAAGCTTTAAAAAATAATTTTGGGGGATTAATCTCAAAGGTTTCCTCTATAATTATGGGAGTTCAACTTCGAAATGTTGCAACTATTGGAGGCACAATTGGTGGAAGATACGGATTCTCAGACCTATTAACCGCATTAATAGCTTTAGATACTAAAGTATTTTTATACAATAGAGGGGAAATAAGTCTTGAGGATTTCATAGCATTGCCACAAATTCCAAGAGATATTATAACAAAAGTTATTATAAATAAAAAGAATTGTAAGACTAGTTTTAAAGATTTACGAAATACAGCTACAGATTTTTCAATAGTAAACGTAGCAGTTTGTAATACTAACAATAATTTTAAAATAGTAATTGGAGCTAGGCCAGGAGTTGCCAAAGCAACATGTAAGTCAATGGAGATAATAAAAGACTTACATGTTCCTGAAGAGCGGATAAATAATCTATGTGACTCAGTGGTTGATGAGTTTAGCTTTGGTAGTGATTTAAGAGGTTCAAAGGAATATAGAAAAGAAGTTGCAAAAGTCCTAGTAAAAAGGGCTGTAATGGAGGTATTGTAATGATTATTAATATAAAAATCAATGGTATGGATAAGCAATTACAAGTAGAACCTCAAGAATATCTATTAGAAACTTTAAGAGCTAATGGATATTTAAGTGTTAAACGTGGCTGTGATACTGGTTCTTGTGGAGCTTGCACTGTAATTTTAGATGGAAAGCCGATACCTTCTTGTGCCTGGCTTTCAGTAAGAGCTCATGGACATGAAGTAATCACTATAGAAGGAGTACAAAAGGAAGCTGAAGAAATAGGCAAATTTTTATCTTCTGAGGGAGTTGAACAATGTGGTTATTGTTCTCCAAGTTTTGTACTAACCATATTATCTATGAAAAAAGAGCTTGAAAACCCTACAGAAGATGACATCCGTCATTATTTAGTAGGAAACTTATGTAGGTGCTCAGGATATGTTGGACATACTCGTGCAATAAAAAAGTATTTAGGGGTGAAATAAATGAAGGAAGTTAAAAAGTCTATTCCGAAAATTGAAAGCATGGGTTTGCTAAAAGGAAAGCCAGTATATACAAACGACTTAGTTCCAAAAGATTCATTAGTCTGTAAAGTGTTAAGAAGTCCCCATGCCTTTGCAGAAATTATAGACATTGACACAAAGGATGCTGAAAAACTTCCAGGAGTAGAAGGAATTTTAACATATAAGGATGTACCAAGAAATGCGGTGACTAGAGCAGGTCAAGGTTATCCAGAACCTTCTCCCCACGATAAATTTATTTTAGATAAATACGTTAGGTATGTAGGAGATGAGGTAGCAGTTGTGGCAGCAATTAGCGAAACCATAGCTGAAGATGCTTTGAATTTAATCAAGGTACAGTATAAAGTTTTAGAACCAGTACTTGATTTTGAAAAAGCAGAAGGAAATCCTTCAATAATACATCTGGAACCTGAATGCCATTCTATGTTTGATATAGGTTTCGACCCTCAGAACAATATTGCAGCTGCTTATTCTATGAGCGTAGGTAATATAGACGAGACTTTTGCTAAGGCTGATATAGTAATAAGTAAAACTTATTATACTCAAGCTCAAGCTCATGTTACAATGGAGCCTCATTCCTCAGGAGCTTACTTAGATATACATGGAAGAATAAATATAATTTCTTCAACCCAAAATCCAGTTCATGCAAGAAGAATCGTTGGTACAGCTTTAGGGTTACCGCTAAATAAAATCCGCGTTATTAAACCCCGAATTGGTGGCGGTTATGGTGGTAAACAAGCTATCCATGGTGAGATGATTGTAGCTGCAATGACAATTAAAACTGGGAAACCATGTAAGTTGATTTATACAAGGACAGAAGTTTTTGATGCATCATATAACAGGCATCCAATGAGGTTTAATGTTCGATTAGCAGCTAATAAAGATGGAAGATTGAAGGGAATCGATATGAAGGTGCTATCAGATACTGGTGCTTATGGTGAGCATGCCCTAACTGTATTTATGGTAGGTGGATCAAAAACTTTACCATTATATAATAAAGTTGATGCGGTAAGATTTGGGGGAAAAGTTGTTTATACAAATCAGACTCCAGCAGGAGCCTTCAGAGGATATGGGGCAATTCAAGGCAATTTTGCATTAGAGTCTATTATAGATGAACTTGCTCATGAACTTAATATGGATCCATTAGAACTTAGAAGGATTAATATGATAACTGAAGGTGAAACCTCTCCAGTATTTAAAATCATGGGTGAAGGTGGCGAAGGAGTTGAAATGATTCTTGAAAATTGTAAGCTAGAATATTGTGTAAACAGAGGTTCGGAGCTTATAAATTGGAAGAAAAATTATCCAAGGAAAGTCGAAGGTAATGGAAAAGTTAGAGGATACGGTATGGCTATAGCTATGCAAGGCTCCGGTATACCTAAAATAGATATGGCCTCTGCAATATTAAAACTAAATGACGGTGGTTTCTTTAATTTAATGATAGGAGCTACAGACTTAGGTACAGGCAGTGATACAATACTAGCTCAAATAGCAGCAGAAGGTTTAGGAGTTTCCACTAGTGATATAGTAGTTTACTCATCGGACACTGATTTAACTCCATTTGATACAGGTGCCTATGCATCAAGTACTACCTTTGTATCAGGAAATGCTGTTAGGAAAACTGCTGAGAAGATGAGAGATATGATTATTGAAGAGGCAGCGCTTAAGTTTGGTGTATCTAAAACAGAAATACATTTTGACGGAAAAATTCTTAAAACTACAGATGCTAAGAAAGAAGTGTCATTAAAGGAGCTTTCAACAGAATTATTCTATAATAACAATCAAAAACAGTTAGTGGCTTGTGAATCTTACTGCGGTGAAAAGTCTCCTGCTCCATTTATGGGGGCTTTCACAGAAGTTGAAGTTGATACTGAAACTGGAAAAGTTGAAGTAAAAGATTATATATCTATAGTAGATTGTGGCACTACTATAAATCCAAATCTAGCTAGAATACAGGTTGAAGGTGGACTTCTTCAAGGGATTGGCATGACTTTATATGAAAATGTAGTGAGAAATGAAGCTGGAAAATTATTGACTAACAACTTAATGCAATACAAAGTACCTACTAGAAAAGATGTTACTAAACTTACCGTTGAATTTGCTGAAAGCTATGAACCTTCAGGACCTTATGGGGCTAAATCTGTAGGCGAAATAGGAATAGATACTCCACCAGCTGCTATTGCTAATGCGATTTTTAATGCATGTGGAGTTAGAGTGAGAGATTTGCCTATAACTCCAGAGAAGCTTCTAAGAGAAATAAACAATTTAAAAAAATAAATTTTTAGTAATAAAATTATAAGATTAGGGAGGTGTGACTATTGACCATAGAGGCAGTTGTTTTGGCAGCAGGATTTTCTTCAAGAGCTCACAGATATAAAATGACACTAGAATTTAATAATAGTACTGTTATTGAAACTTGTATAGCTAACCTGTATAGCAGTGTAGATAAAATTATTGTTATTGGTGGATATAATTATCATATTATAAAAGAACTACTATCAAAATACGAAAAGGTTCAGATTATCTATAATGATAATTATGAGTGCGGTATGTTCAGTTCTGTAAAGTTAGGTATTAATAACACTACTAGCCATAAGTTTTTCCTTATTCCTGGGGACTATGTTTTAGTTGATGAAGGTGTATATAAACAGTTGCTAGATTACAAAAGTAATTCTTCAGTAGTCATACCTACTTTTAGGGGGAGAAAGGGACATCCAGTTCTGTTTAGAGAAAATGATATAAAAAACTTAATAAATGGAGAGTTCAACAACTTGAGAGAAGTAATAAACTATATGGGTTTTGACACTTTAGAAGTAGACCATGATGGTATTTTATATGATATAGATACCTATGAAGATTATATTGTTGCCCTTGAAAAACATCTAGTTAAAGAAAAGAGCAAAAAGAAATAGGTTTTTATCATTAATCCGTTAATGAAGATAAATATTAGATTTATCTTACTATTAACATTAAGGAGTATGGGGGTGTTTAAAATTAATAAGTGTATAAGTACTCCAATTAATAGATTTGATGCTAAGGATAAAATAAAAGGAGAAGCTAAATATGTAGGAGACATGGATTTTGAAGATTTATTGTATGCGAAAACTCTTAGATCAACAATGGCTAGGGCTAAGATACTAAGCATTGAGTACCCTTCGCTTCCGGAAGGATACTTTATAGTTGATAAAAATGATATTCCAAGTAAAAATAAGGTTAAAATAGTTACCTATGATATGCCATTCTTTGCTGAAGATACTGTTAACTATATAGGAGAACCTATTGCCTTAATAGTAGGAAAAGATAAGAAGATAATCTTAGATTTATTGGCAAAGGTAAAGGTAAACTATGAGGCTTTAGACCCAATATTCAATATTGAGGAATCGACTTATAAATCACCAATTTATGGAACTGATAATTTGTTTGCAGATTATAATTATAAAAAAGGTGATATACAGCAGGCTTATAAAGAAGCTTATAAGGTTTTTACAAAAGAATATGAAACTGGATATCAGGAACATATTTATCTTGAGCCACAAGGAATAGCCGCAACTTATAGTAATGGTAAGGTTAGTATTTACGGTTCAATACAATGCCCTTATTATGTAAAAGATGCAGTAGTTGAAGCTTTAGGTTTTGAAGAGAATAGAGTACAAATTATTCAAACAACTACAGGGGGTGCCTTTGGTGGTAAGGAGGAGTACCCTTCTTTAACAGGTGGACATGTAGCCTTTGCTGCTATTAAAGCTAAAAAACCAGTAATGTTAATTTTTGATAGAGATGAGGATATAGAGTGTACTACTAAGAGGCATCCATCTAAACTTAAAGTTACTATGCTAATCGATAAGAATAATAAAATCATTGGAATAGATAATGATATTAGACTAGATGGTGGTGCATACTGTGGTCTTACTAATATAGTTCTGCAGCGGGCAATGTTTGCAGCAACAGGAGTGTACAATGTTCCAAACGTGAGAGTTAGAGGAAGAGCTTTTGCCACTAATACCGTTCCAGGAGGCGGTTTTAGGGGGTTTGGGGCCCCACAAGGTTTTTTTGCTTTAGAAATGCATATGGAATATGTAGCTAATGAGCTAAAATTAACTCCTCTTGAATTTAAAAAACTTAATTTAGTGAACACAGGAGATTTTACTTCTACAGGTGGTGTTTATAGGGGTTATGTACCAACAAAAGACTTAATCAATAAAATTGAAGATATGTCGCAATACAGTAAAAAGTATGATGAGTACAGAAGTAATAACTGTCTAAAAGGTATAGGAATGTCTTTATTTTTTCATGGTGGTGGATTTACTGGCAGTGGAGAAAGAGATCATATTAAGGCAGTAGTAAAGCTAAGAAAATATAAAGATGATTCCGTAGAAATTTTAATTTCAAATGTGGAAATGGGACAAGGAACCCAAACAACTTTAAGAAAAATAGTTGCAATGGAAATAGGGATTCCTGTGGATAAAGTAATTCTATCTAATCCTGATACAGATAGGGTACCAGATTCTGGCCCTACGGTAGCATCTAGAACTATAATGATTGTGGGAAAGCTATTACAACAAGCTGCAGCTAGATTAAAACAGTGCTGGCTTTCAGGGGAAGATCAGCAAATTACTGAAAATTACAAGTTTCCACAAGGATTTTACTGGGATGACTCCAAATTTGAGGGTGATGCTTATAATGAATATTCCTGGGGAGCAAATGTTGTAGAGGTTGAGGTTAATCCTTTAACCTATGAAATAAAAGTGTTAGGTGTCTATGGGGTATTTGATGTTGGTGTAGCCATAGATGAAAAAATAATTCGTGGCCAGATAGATGGAGGCATGCTTCAAGGATTAGGTTTTGGTTCCATAGAAAAAATGGAAATAAGAAAAGGACGGTTAGTTCAAAGAACAAATACAGATTATGTTATACCAACGGCTTTAGATTTTCCTAAAATTGAAAGTGCTATTATAACCAATCCCTATGACAATGGTCCTTTTGGTGCTAAAAGTGCAGGAGAATTAACCTTTGTTGGAGCGCCAGTTGCTTATGCCCTTGCAGTCAGAAATGCCCTAGGTAAAAATATAACTGAAATTCCTGTAACTCCAGAGTATCTTATGGAGGTGATGAATAATGAATAGGATTGCATTTATATTAGATGGTAAGGAAATAGTTTTATATTGTGATCCATTAAAAAGATTAATTGATGTACTAAGAGAAGACAAGTCCATAACTGGTGTAAAAGAAGGCTGTGGTCAAGGCGAATGTGGAGCTTGCTCAGTTATAATAGATGGTAACTTAGTAAACTCTTGTCTTGTTCCTATAGGTTCCTTAAACAATTCAATAGTATTGACTATTGATGGATTTAAAGAAAGCAAGCGATTTGAAGTTCTAAGACAGGCTTATGAGGATGCCGGTTCAGTTCAGTGTGGTTTTTGTACGCCTGGGATGATTATGGCATCAGAGGCCTTATTAGCTAAAAATCCGAAACCAACTGAAGAAGATATTAGAATTGGAATTTCTGGAAATCTATGTAGGTGTACTGGATACACTATGATAGTTGAAGCTATTAAATTAGCTGCGGAAAGGGGGAAAGGACTATGGTAAAAGCCTTCACTCCTAACACCCTAGAGGAAGCTTTAGATGTTTTAAGTAAAAATCAAGTCATGATTTTAAATGGAGGAACAGACTTAATGGTGAAAAGAAAAACTTGGTCAGGGGTTGTTCCGAGTTTTGAGAAACCAGTAATGTTTATTAATAAAATTAGTGAATTAAGGAGTATATCAATTAAAAATAGGACTCTTTATATTGGAAGTGGGTGTACCTTTAATGAATTAAATAACAGCCTTATAATTCCAAAATACTTAAAAGTAGTAATTAAAGAAATTGCTTCACCAGCCATAAGAAACGTAGCTTCCATAGGTGGAAACATTTGTAATGCTTCACCAGCAGGCGACATCATTCTTCCATTATACGCACTAGACGCAAAATTAAAGCTTATGTCTAAAGAAAGGGAAAGAATAATTCCTATAAAAGAATTTATTATTGGGCCTGGAAAAACAACCATATGTTCAGGGGAAATACTCACAGAAATACTAATAGAGAACTATGATAACAAAGAGTTTTATTATCATAAATTAGGAACTAGAAAGGCTACAGCTTTAGCAAAAGCTTCTTTTATAGGGTTTTATGAAGTGGAAAATAGTACTATTAGAGATTTGAGGATAGCATTTGGTTCAGTTGGACCCGTTGTAATTAGCAATAGAGATTTAGAACTTAGTTTAGTGGGAGGTTCAATAAAAGATACTAAATTCAAAGTTTGTGAAATTGTAGGGAGATATTCAGAATTAATTAGGCCCATAGATGATGCTAGGTCAACAGCTAAGTACAGAAAGTTCGTTTCCTTGAATTTACTGAGGCACTTCTTACTTAATGAATTATCAAAATAGTAAATAGTAGTAATATAACTGATTTCATTGTTACTTAAATCAATAATAGTCTAATATTTAGAAGTAAAACTTTAATAGCATAGTAATATGCTATTTTTTTATAGTAAATTAAAAAAAATTATTTATCCAAAGTATCCTAGAAACAGTTTAATCGGGTTACTTCATAAGTACTATGAGAACTTTGGTAAGTGCATGTATGAATTAATTTTTATATAGTTATATTGATTGCTAAAAAATGAATTCACGTCAAAGTATACTAATTTTATAATCATATTTACAATCGGTATCCATTGTAGTATACTATTGTATATACAGTAGTAAAGGGGGATAAAAAATGAAGACAAATGTTAAAAAGATGATTATTACGGCTTTATTAATAGCTTTTTCAATTATAATACCAGCAATTTTCGGACCATTTTTAAGGGTGTATATTCCACCATTTTCTGCAACACTAGCATCGCATGTTCCACTGTTTGTGGCAATGTTTCTTGGACCTTTTGAAGCATTAATAGTAGGATTAGGTTCTGCACTAGGATTTTTATTCGCTTTTCCAGATCCAATAATTGCAGCTAGGGCAGCAACTCATATGGCTGTAGGGTATGTTGGAGCAAGACTTGTGTTAAAGAATTTTGGTTATGCTGCAGTTATGTCAATTACTGCTCCAATTCATGGGTTGTTAGAAGCACTAGTGGTTTATGGTATGACTAAAAACCTTTTTGTAGCTTTTGTAGTAGTTGGAGTTGGTACAGTACTTCATCATATAGCTGATAGTTTAATTACGGCACCACTTATAGCTACTTTAAGTAGAGTTTTAAAGATAGATCTTAAGTCTATTGGTGAAAAATCAAAAAAATTAGTTGCATAAATAAGTTTTTTCTTAATAATAAAAAGCAGGTGACCCCTGCTTTTTATTATTTTTTTTTACCTTTATTATTCTTATTATTTTTGTTGTCAGTTTTCTTTTTATCGCCTTGCTTTTTATTGTTGTTATTTTTAGCCATACATACTCCCCCTTAAAATTATCTATTAATAGTATATTTACTTTACTATTAATTTAGAATAAATCTTTAGCTTTTAAATATATAATGAAAATTACTTTATAATTAGGTATAATGTTTAAGTGAATGTATGTAATGAATAGAGTTTATAGATTTATAAGTTTTATATTATAAAGGAAACAAAATCAATACTCAGCTTCCACAATAATCCTGTTTAAGTTATATTAATGTTTTTGTACTGGATAAAATATATTCGTATTTTGTGTTCCTATAATATTATTATTTAAACTTTATTTTCAACTTAAAAACTAACTGAAGGAATGATTTTATGAATTTAATTACCTTAGAAAATATTTGCAAAAGTTATAGTGAAAAAACCTTGCTAGATAATATTAAACTTAATATTACTGATGAGGATAAAATCGGAATTATTGGAGTAAATGGCACTGGAAAGTCAACTCTGTTAAAGATAATTGCTGGCGTAGAAAATTGTGATAGTGGAAGTATAATAAAAATGAATGGTCTAAAAATTAACTATCTCCCACAAGAACTTGATTTTAATGGGAAAGATACAGTTATGGAGGCAGTGTTTAAGGGTGACTTAGAAGTTATGGAAACACTTCGTCAGTATGAGCGAGTTGTGGGTGAGCTTCAAACTCATTCTGGAGATAAGAATCTTCAAGAACAATTGTTTAGGCTTAATAGCAAACTGGACGCACTTAATGGGTGGCAAATTGAAAGTGAAGCTAAAAGTATCTTAACAAAATTAAATATTACTAATTTTTCTCAGAGAATGGGAGAGTTATCAGGTGGTCAGAGAAAGAGAGTTGCCCTATGTAATGTGCTTATTAGTCCTTGCCATTTACTTATCCTAGATGAGCCGACAAACCATATGGATAATGAATTAATTGACTACTTAGAAGAGCTCCTTAAGTCAAGAAAAAGTGCTGTACTTATGATAACTCACGATAGATACTTTTTAGATAGAATTACAAATAAAATTTTTGAGGTTGATAATGGTAACTTATATAGCTATGTAGGGAATTATTCGACTTTTTTAGAAAAGAAGATGGAAAGAATAGCTATGCTAGAATCCTTAGAAAAAAAGAGACAGAATCTATACAAAAATGAACTAGCATGGATTCGAAGAGGGGCACAAGCTAGAAGTACTAAGCAAAAAGCAAGAATTCAACGATTTGAAGAGATTAGAGATAGTAAAATAGAAGTTAAGGACGAGACCGTAGAAATAAATACAGCATCGTCAAGATTAGGAAAAAAAGTTATAGAAGCTTATAATATTAGTAAAAGTTATGAAGATAAAGTACTAATAAAGGACTTTACTTATATTGTGACTAAGGAAGATAGAATAGGTATAATTGGAAGTAACGGAATAGGAAAAACCACCCTGCTAAATGTTCTTGGAGGAAGACTTAAACCTACTACTGGTGAAGTAGTCTTTGGAGAGACTGTAAAACTAGGGTATTTTACACAAGAAAATACTGATATGAACCCAAATCTTAGAGTTATCGAATATATTAAAGAGGTTGCTGAATACATAACTACAGCTGATGGAAGTAAAATTACAGCCTCTCAAATGTTAGAAAGGTTTTTATTTGAAGGATCTATGCAATTTACTTTTATATCAAAACTTTCTGGTGGTGAAAAAAGAAGATTGTATCTTCTTAAAGTTTTGATGGAAGCGCCAAATGTGTTACTGTTAGATGAGCCAACTAATGACTTAGACATAGAAACTTTAACAATACTTGAGGATTATATCGACAACTTCAATGGCTCAGTTATTGTAGTTTCTCATGATAGATACTTTTTAGATAGAATCATAAATAAGGTTTTTAGTTTTGAGGGAAATGGAGAAGTACTTCAACTAGTTGGAAACTACTCTGACTATAGAGAATACAAAGAAACTGTAATTGATGAATCTATTGAAGAAAAGGTTTTAGTAGAGAAAAAAAATAAAAATCTAGAAAAAAATAAGAACGATAAGCCTATAAAATTTACTTTTAAAGAACAAAAGGAATTTGAAGAAATTGATGATAAAATAGAAGCTAAAGAACTTGAGTTAGAAGAAATTCAAGATCAAATAAATAAATGTGGAAGTGACTTCGTACTTCTCCAAGAGTTGTTAAGTTTAGAAAGTAAATTAAAGGAAGACCTTGAATTTTTAATGGATAGATGGACTTACTTAAATGAAATTTATGAACAAATACAAGCATCTAAAAAATAATTATTATTTTAAGGTTCAGAAGGTAGATGGAATCTGCCTTCTTTTTATATAATAGTTTTATAATTATATTATGTTATGTTAAGGTGAAGTGTTATGAATAGCAATAAAATTAAAGTCTCTGTTAGAAACTTAGTGGAATTTATATATAGGAGTGGTGACTTAGATAGCAGTTATAATAGTATATCTAGAGCTCAAGAAGGAACAAAAATTCACCAAATGCTACAAAAATCAATAAAAACTCAATATCAAGATAATGAAAGAGCCAAATTTTATACTGAACTTCATCTAAAGCATGAATTTACTTATGATAACCTAAATTTTCTCTTAGAGGGAAGAGCAGATGGGATTTTAGTTCAGGATGAAATTGTTACGGTTATGGAAATTAAGAGCACTAATAAAGACTTAATTCTATTAGAACCAGATTATAATTTTCTTCACTGGGCTCAAGCTAAGTGCTATGGTTATATGTACGCACTTGAAAATTCATTAACTACTATTGAGATAGAATTAATTTACTGTCATGTTGAATCCTTGGAAGTTAAAAACTTTACTAGGACTTATAGCATACATGAATTAGAGGAATTTTTAGAAGAGATAATGAGTAAATATATACACTGGGCTAATTTTACTTCAAATTGGATATCTACTAGAGATAGTTCTATAGTAGATTTGAAATTTCCTTTTGACGGTTATAGAAAAGGTCAAAGGGATTTAGCTATAAATGTATATAGAACAATTAAGGAAGGTAAAAAACTATATGCTCAAGCTCCTACAGGCATAGGAAAGACTATGTCCACCTGTTTTCCTAGTATAAAAGCATTAGGAGAAGGGGCAGGAGATAGAATCTTTTATTTGACAGCTAAAACAATTACAAGAACAGTGGCAGAGCAATCCTTAAGTATTTTAAGGGAAAAAGGCCTAAGATTAAAATCAACAACAATTACAGCAAAAGAAAAGATTTGTTTTGAAGAAAGCTGTGAATGTAATCCTGAGCATTGTGAATATGCTAAGGGTCATTATGATAGAGTAAACGAAGCGCTATTTAATATTCTAGAAAATGAAGATTGCTATTCAAGAGAAATCATTGAAAGATATAGTAAAGAGTATATTGTTTGCCCCTTTGAGTTCTCCTTAGATTTAACTTTATGGAGCGATATGGTTATCTGTGATTATAATTATGTATTTGACCCAAGAGTGTATTTAAAGAGATTTTTTATGGAAAGCAAAGAGGAGTATATATTTTTAGTAGATGAAGCTCACAATCTGGTTGATCGTGGAAGGGAAATGTTCTCAGCACAAGTTTCCAAGGAACCAATACTAAATTTAAAAAGAAAGTTAAAAGGTGTTGAACCTAAGATTTATAAACAATTAAACAAGATAAACAGCTATATGATAAAGCTAAGGAATCAATTTGAAAATAAAGTTAATTATACCCTAACGGAAGAGCCTAAAGAATTGATTAAATTATCCAAGGATTTTACCGAGGAATGTGATATCTATTTAGCTAAAAATGATGAAAAAGAATTTCATGAAGAGCTTTTAGAGGTATATTTTGAATTTTTGACCCTTCTAAGGATTAGTGAGTTTTATAATGAAGAGTATGTATCTTATGTAGAAAAGGAAGGGCAAAATATAAAACTGAAGTTATTCTGCTTAAATCCTAGGGAAATGATTAAGAATACTTTGAAAAAAGGTAGAGCTGCAATATTTTTTTCAGCTACATTATCACCTATTCAGTATTTTAAGGAGCTTCTTGGTGGTGAAGAAGGGGATTACTCTTTAAAACTTAAATCACCATTTCCTTCGAAGAATAGAAGTGTTATTATTGGAGAGAACATAAATACAAGGTATAACTATAGAGAACTTACTTATGATACCATAGTTTCATATATATATAATTTGAAGGTGGCCTATGAGGGTAATTATATAATTTTCTTTCCATCTTATAGCTATATGTTTCAGGTTTATAATAAATATATTGAAGCGTATCCGGAAGATTATGTTATTATTCAAAGTGCCACCATGGGAGAAGAGGCTAGGGAAGAGTTTTTACGATTTTTCTATGACAAGGACAAAACAGTAATAGCCTTTTGTGTTCTAGGAGGTATCTTTTCTGAAGGAATAGATTTAGTGGGAGATGCATTAAAAGGAACTTTAATTGTGGGAGTTGGGTTGCCACAACTGTGCTTTGAAAGGGAATTAATTCAACGGTACTTTAATAAGCATAACAATTTAGGTTTTCACTATGCGTACACTTTTCCAGGTATAAATAAGGTTATCCAAGGTGCAGGAAGAGTAATTAGAACAGAAGAAGATAAAGGTATTATTTGTCTTCTCGACGATAGATATTCCAGTGACCTTTACAGAAAAATTATACCTGAAGAATGGATTCCCTATGCAGAAGTTAGTAGTATTGAAGAACTCCAAATTGCGGTTAGTGAATTTAAAGAAAAAAGTATGGATTAGGTAATTCAATCCATACTTTTTATTTTAGCTAGTTACTTCTAATTTAAAATATTTATTTCTAATAAAGAAAGCAATACTTCCTACTAGCCTTAGAATTGCAACCACAACTAAGGTGTACTTAATATTTGTATTACTTAAGATTACATCTCCAACTAATGGAGCAATACACAAGCTTATACTCACGATTGTGGTATGAAAACCTATAAAAACGGCTCTATTTTTACTTGGAGAAACTTCTAACAGTGAATTCAAAAGAACAGTTACAGTCCCAGGAGTAAAAAAACCAGAGATCGTTGACACTATGGTCATGGTAATAAGGTTATTAGATATAACGAATAATAAAGGTGTTAATGCCATGCCTAAAGTAGCTACAGCCATTGCAAAGGCATTACCTTTCTTTTGAATTACTTTTCTCCAATAACCATAAGAATAAATCATTATTATAGCAGAAGCTATATTTATAATTGTAAGCCAGGTTTCATTTGCACCTAGATACTTAATTTGATATATACTAAACATAGGCCATCCCATTTGCCAACCAAAGTGAAATATTACTGAGCAAATTAAGAAATTAATAAAAGGTTTAGTGCTTTTAATTTCCTTAAACACTTCTTTAAAATTAATCTTATTCTGCACAGTTTCCGTTACTTCCTTAAGCTTTTTAAAGGTATTAATTTCAACTAAGCCTACTAGGAAGGCTAGAATAAAAAATATCTGATATACAATAATTACGGTGCCTTCAGAAAAAATATTAGAGATTAAACCTAAGGTTTGACCTATAATAAAAGTAAATAATATTTGAGCTATAGTTGAATATTTACTTCTTGTAGTGATAGCTACTGGAATAGTATCTTGGGTAAAAATATCTCCTACATAGCTCTGAAGGGAAGTGACAGATACTGATTCTGGAAAGTTCATTAAGCTAATTAAAATAACAAAGGTTAAAGGTCTTATAGCACTCGGCAGAAAGGGCACTAAAGCAAATAAAACTAAAAACATTCTACTAAAGTAAAAAGCCCTACTCATGCTTTGTTTTTTATTTTGAATTCTACTTATTAAGATTAGTCCTGGAATTGTGGCTAACACTGCAACAAAGCCAGGAAGTGCATTATATAATGCCACATGGGACTCTGTTCCACCTAATCTAAAGATAAATTTTGTAGCAAAGGTTTTATAAAGTTCATTAACGATTGTAAACAATACTCCATTTAAGGTGTAGTAATATATATTGTTTTGTTCTAAATTAAGTTTTCGCTTTTTATTAAATCTTTTAAATCCAATAAATAATCTACTAGACTTTTTCATTTCTGTCTTCCCAACCATAAATATCCCCCTAAATAATAAGCAATATTACTGTTTTTCTTCTTCCATAGATGCGTTAAAAAGTATATTTAAGTATTTCTCGAAATTTTCTTTATCTTCACTACATACTTCCTTTAAAGAGTTATCAATAAATTTGCATCTTTCAATTAAAACATTATCTAGTATTTTATTTCCCTTCTCTAAGGGGATAACTCTTACAATTCTTCTATCCTTTTGATCTTTAATCCTCTTAACTAATTGATTCTTTTCCATTCTATCAATTAAATCTGTTATAGTACTTGGTGCTTGTTCAAGATAACTACTAATTTCACTTATAGTGATCTCTTTATTCTTTATAATCAATTGTAGTGCATCAAATTGAGCAGGAGTGATATCGTAGTCTTCTAGTATAACTCTCCCTCTTTTTCTTATATTAAAGCATACTTTTCTAAGTAAAAATTCCAATTGTTCAACTTGGCTATCGTTGTAAAGCCCCATAAAAACACTCCTATTATAATAATATTTCGACTCTCGAATTATTATACACCTGATTGAATTTTTAGTCAAATAGGTGAAGAATGATTATTATATTATTTCAGATTTATTTGGAATAATTAAAATATTAAAGGTTAAAACTTTAATGTAAATATTTATAAAAAGGAGAGTTGTCTATGAAAGAATTAAAAGTAGGAGATCAAGCACCTAACCTTGAACTAAATAACCATAGAGGAGAAAGGGTTAGTTTAGAAGAACTAAAAGGAAAACGAGTTTTACTTTCTTTTTATCCAGTTGCATTTACTCCTGTGTGAGAAAATCAATTAAAAGCTCTGGATGAGCATTTTAATATATTTACAGAAAACAATACTTTGGTTTATGGCATAAGTATTGACTCTCAGTATACTCAAGCAGCATGGTATAACCATCTTGAACTTAAAAATATTCAGCTTTTAGCCGATTTTTGGCCTCATGGAAAAGTAGCATCAGATTATGGGGTATTCAGAAGCAATGATGGAATTAGTGAGAGAGTAAATATATTAATCGATGAAGAGGGTAAAATTAAATACACTAAGTTATATGATTTAGGCACTTTACCAGACATAAATGAAATCTTAGATCAAATAAAAGGATAAGTTTATAAAAGCTAATAAAATTAACTTATAATATAAAAATAAGTGAAGAGTAGGATTTAATCTCTTCACTTATTTTTATATTAGATTTTTATGTACTATTCAGGTGTTGCTAAAGAACTAAGACATTCATGACATATGTTTTTTCCTTTGAAGTTTTTAATATCTCTTGCATTACCACAGAATATGCAAGCAGGCTCATATTTTTTAAGGATAATTTGATCTCTATCAACATATATCTCCAAAGCATCTTTTATTTCAATATCCAGTGTTCTTCTTAATTCTATTGGGATTACTATTCTTCCTAGTTCATCTACTTTTCTAACTATTCCTGTTGATTTCATAATGTTCCTCCTAGTGTAATTATTAGTGAGATTATAATACCTTTACTATGCTACTTAATATAAATAGTATAAAAACCTAAAATTTGTCATATTTTATATACATTATTAAATTATCCAATTCAAATAAAAATATACATTACAGTTAAAGAGTATAACTTATAATTTAATAATAAAATATTAAGAAAAAAATTTACCTATAGTTAGTAAACTGCACATCAATTCCGTAATCATTAGACTTTAATAACTGTATTGCAGCTTGTAAATCATCTTTATCCTTACCAGAAACTCTTAATTGGTTATCCATGATTTGAGCTTGAACTTTAATCTTACTAGCTTTAAGATCAGCTACCATCTTTTTTGCTTTTTCTGTAGCAATTCCCTTAACTAGTTTTGCAGTTACTCTTGCAGTTCCCATAGAAGCTTCTTCGATTTTACTAATATCAAGTGCTCTTGAAGAGATTCCACGTTTAATAAACTTAGTTTTTAAAACGTCTATAACTGAATTAAGCTTATACTCATCATCAGAAAGAATTTTAATTTCATCCTTTCCTAATACAATTTCAGTTTTCGTTCCTTTAAAATCATATCTTTGTTTAACTTCTTTTAGAGCTTGATTGATAGCATTATCAACTTCTTGCATGTCAATTTCTGACACTACATCAAAAGAATATGAACTTGCCATATTATTTCCTCCTTATGCAATTATAGTAATAATTTATACCATATATAATAATTCATAAATTTATTATTGTCTAGATTTATATATATAAAACAAAAGATGTTATAAAATTAAATATAAATTCATAAAATTCAGTATGAAATAAAATATTTTTAGGGGGAATTTCATGTTAAAAGTTTTAGAGGTAAATGGTAAAAAGGATTTTTTTTTATTACTTCTTAGTATTATCTTAATAAATGGGTTAGCTTATATAGTAGGAAACCTTACAAGAGGTTCTGCTATGATTTATGCTAATCTTCAAAAACCTGTTTTTGCACCACCACCTTGGGTGTTTGGAGTAGTATGGCCCATACTATATTTTTTGATGTCTATAGCCTTATATAGAATCCTAATGCTGGGAAAACAAGGGGAAGATATAAGGAGGGAGATTGTGGCATTTACAATTCAATTTATTCTTAACTTAGCGTGGTCAATAATATTCTTTTATTATGGAAACATATTCTTAGCTCTAATTGACTTAGCGATTTTATTAATTTTTATTGTTATTACTATAATCTTATTTTACAGAAAGGATAAAATAGCCGGTTTATTATTAATCCCATATTTCCTTTGGTGCTGCTTTGCACTGGTTTTGAATTATAGTATTTATACTTTAAATAAGCAGCCATCATCAGGATTAATCAATATTTAATAGGAAAACAATTTTAAGTTTATATTGAAATGCACGTTCATATTTGTTAAAATATATAATATTGTTTACAATCATAATTTAAAAGAGGGTAGTGATATTATGGAAATGTGCATTTTTCAAAATACTAAGAGTTGCAATAATTGTGGAGAATGTGATGTATGCGAATTAAATAAAAATAAAACCTGTGATAACTGCGGAAAGTGCCTACAGCTTGAAGGTTATGATGTAAAAGCTATCAAAATTGATGAAGTCTTTGAAAAGCAAGAAGATTCTCAAGCTAATGTTAGTATTAACATTGAGGATTTTAGTGACTTTGATAATGATTTTGAAGACGATGATTCTTTAGAAGAGTGTGTGGATGACTATATAGAGGAAGAGTATATAGATGCTCTTGATGAAGCTAATAATTGGCAGTATATCGATGATATTGATGAATTGAAGGACTTACTTGAGGATTCTGATAGTTTAAAGGACTTAGGTCTGGAGAAATATCCTGGTTTAATCGTTGTAAATCCAAATAAAATAAAATAATTTAAAAAGGTGAGGGGACTCACCTTTTTTCTGTTCTTTGAAAGATTATTATCTATTCTTCATTTAGTGGATTTGATTTAATTGCCTTTCTTAATCTATCGTTATCTACATGGGTGTAAATTTGTGTAGTAGCAATATTCTCATGACCTAGAATTTCTTGAAGACTTCTAATATCAACTCCGCCGTGTTTATGCATTAGTGTAGCTGAAGTGTGTCTTAATTTATGAGGGGTATATTTATCCCTGTCAAGGCCAGCTAAACCAACATATTTTTTAACAATTCTTTCAACAGTCCTCTTGTTAATTCGTCTATACTTACCACTAATAAACAAGGCATCCTTATCCTCAAAAAAGACTTTATCTTGAAGGTCATTACGTATAGGTAAGTATCTATAAATTGCTTTAATAGAGGCTTTATTTAAATAAATAGTGCGTTCTTTATTTCCTTTACCTAAAATAGAAATAGTATCTCCTTTGATTTTAGAGATATCAATACTGCAAAGCTCTGATAACCTAAGACCACAATTTAAAAATAAAGTTATAATACAAAAGTCTCTTTCAGAATGTTTATCTCTATTTTTAGCTGCATTGAGCAAATCTTTGCTTTCATCTAGGGTAAGATAAATTGGATTTCGTTTGCCAAGCTTTGGGGATTCTAAATCTCCAGTTGGATCACTGGATAAAACCTTAGCTTTTCTAGTAAGATAATTAAATAGAGATTTAAGAGAAGCCACTTTACGAGCTTTTGCATAATTGCCGTTGTTTCTTACATTTTCAACATAGGATAGGTAGCTGTAGAAATCTGTAAGTTGTAAATCCTTTAAGATATCAACAGTTAGATGTTGAATAGGAATGTCATTAAAATCCATAGGGTCGCTTAAGGTAACAAGGTTTTTATGAATACATAAAAATTTAAGGAATAAGGTTAAATCCGCACAATAAGCATTTATGGTATTAACAGATACATTCTTAACTGTAGTTAAATAATTCAAATAGTCCTTAATAAATGTAGGGAGAGCTTTAGCATGAATTTGATAATTTGTAGATTTAATAGAAATATTTTTTTTGTAAATTTTGTTATTCATTTAGTACCTCCAAAAAATAAGCTAATGTCGTGAAACTTACATTTGACGACATTAATATTCGCCAAGAGGGGGTCAAAATCCTTCTTAAGTAAAAATTATTCATAAATTTTAATAATAAAAAAAGTCCTGTTAAAGTTTTTAACGGGACTTTTTTTATTATTATACATTTATTTCAGCTTTTTCTCCTAAAGAATCTTTATTGTTTTCCATTAGAGGATTAATAAATTCATTAATAAAATCAACTACTTGTGATGATGCTCTTCCAGTAAACTTATAAGGATCAATTATAGCCATTATTTCTTCCTTATTCATTTTAAAGGCTTCATCACCAATAATTCTTTGAATTAAGTCGTTACTTTCACCAAGCTCCTTAACTTTTCTTGCAGCTTCCATAGAATGAATTCTTATTCTTTCATGTAATTCCTGTCTATCTCCACCACGTTTTACAGCTTCCATTAATATATTTTCTGTAGCCATAAATGGTAACTCATTATTAACATGAGCTTCTATAACTTTTGGATACACTACCATATTAGAAGTGATATTTAAGTATAAATTTAGTACTCCATCTAAAGCTAAAAAGGCTTCAGCTACAGAAATACGCTTATTAGCAGAATCATCAAGGGTTCTTTCAAACCACTGTGTTGAAGCAGTGATTGCTGGATTTAAAGAGCTTACAACAACATATCTAGCTAAGGCACTTATTCTTTCACTTCTCATTGGATTTCTCTTATAAGCCATAGCAGAAGATCCAATTTGATTCTTTTCAAAAGGTTCTTCCATTTCCTTCATGCTTTGAAGAAGTCGCATATCATTACTAAATTTATAGGCACTTTGAGCTACTTCTGATAAGGTGTTAAGAATTATTGAATCTAACTTACGTGAATAAGTTTGACCTGTAACTGGATAAGATGCTTTAAAGTTCATTTTTTTACAGACTATTTTATCTAACTCTTTTACTTTTGATTCATCATTATTAAATAAAGTCATAAAACTTGCTTGAGTACCTGTTGTTCCTTTAACTCCTCTAAATTTCATTGAATCTATTACAAAATCAATATTTTCAATATCCATGAGCAGCTCTTGAATCCACAAAGTAGCTCTCTTCCCCACTGTTGTTAGCTGTGCGGGTTGAAGGTGAGTAAAGCCTAGAGTTGGCAAATCTTTATATTTTAAAGCAAAGCTAGCCAATTGATTAATAACATTAAGAACTTTTTTTCTGATTAAATATAAGCCCTCTCTCATTATTATTAAATCTGTATTATCTCCAACATAACAGCTAGTAGCACCTAAGTGGATTATACCTTTAGCAGAAGGTGCAACAACACCATAAGTATGAACGTGACTCATAACATCATGTCTAACTTCCTTTTCCTTAGCTTCAGCTAGTTCAAAGTCAATATTATCTATATTATCTCTTAATTCCTTTATCTGCTCATCAGTGATATTTAAGCCTAATTCTTTTTCGCCCTCAGCCAAAGCTACCCATAGCTTTCTCCAAGTTTTAAATTTCATTTCATCAGAAAAAATATAGCTCATTTCTTTTGATGCGTATCTAGTGTTTAAAGGTGAATTATATGTATCTCTCATAGCAACCTCCGTACAAAAAATAAAATTTTATAACTATCATTCACTATTATAGCATACTATTATAGAATGTGAATATGTTTTGTTCGTGAATTTTTAGTTAAGTAAGTCTTTCAAACATATATTGTACTATTATTCTTCTTTGATTCATATATATTAATTAGAACAAATATATTTATTTTCATTTTATTTTATTTAAGGGGTGAAACATATATGTACAAAGTTAGTTTGTTAGACAAGTTATCTTTTCTTCTAGTTATTATTGGTGCACTTAACTGGGGACTTATTGGATTATTTAACTTCAATTTAGTTCATACCCTATTTGGTTTCATACCATTGTTAACAAGAGTGGTATATATACTAGTTGGACTAGCTGGTGTGAATTTAATAAGATTTTTGTACTGTTTAAAGAAAAAATAATTACTATAAATAGACTAGCAAGGAAAAATCCTTGCTAGTCTATTTATTTTTCGAAGGTACCTTTTATGATAGCTTCCTTATTTCTAACCATAACTTTACCCATTGCTATAACTGTCTCTACTTCTAAGGTTTCTTTATTTACGATTACAATATCAGCATCTCTTCCAAACTCAATTCTACCTTTATTGTCAAGTTTTAAGTTATCTGCAGGGTTCGAAGTAATAACTTTAAGAGCTACTTCTATAGGTATATTTTCTATTTTAATAGCATCTATAACTTCTTTATATAATGACTTAGAAGTTCCTATTTGAAGCTTTGAAAACTTGCCACTACTATCAAAGGCTGGCAAACTTCCTTGTCCATCGGAGGTAAAGGTTATGTTTTCCTCTTTCACTCCGTTATCCAACATTATTTTTAGGCCCTTACTGCACTTCATTTCACCCTGTTCTAAGAATTGATTTGTGGTACTTGTAGTTAAATCTACTAAACCACCTTTTTTAGCATATCGTATTCCTTCTTCAAAAAGGCGTTTATTTCTATTTATATGGGTAGGAATAAATTGCGTAATAGGAATTTCCGTTGTCTCACATACTTCATTAAGAATTTTAAGTTGTTCTTTGCCATCTCCTATATGCACATTTACTATACCAGCCTTACCAGAAAGCATTCCTGCTACCCTAGCATCTGCAGCAATTTTAGATACTTCAGTAACTGTAGGCGCAGAGGAACGGTGATCAGAAATAGCAACCTCTCCTACTCCTATGATTTCATCAATTAACATAATATCTTCTCTAATACTCATTAAAGTTTTTAAAGGTACTTCATAAGAACCTGTATAAAGATAACAAGATAAACCTTCTTCTTTTAATCCTTTAGCCTTAGCAATTAAAGATTTCATATCCCTAGTTACACTATCAGTTCCTAAGCATCCAACAATGGTTGTAACCCCTGCTGTGGTGGCAGTTGTTAAGGTTAACTCTGGTGTTCTAGTTTTAAAGCTGCCTTCTCCACCTCCACCTAAAATATGAACATGTGAGTCAATGAACCCTGGAAATATGAGTTTATCTTCTGCATCTATAACTTCCACTTCTACATTTAAGTTTTCTATAATTATTTCTTCCTGAATATATGATATTTTATCATCACAAACTAATATATCGCATTTACCCTTATATTCTGGGCTATATAAAATGCCATTTTTAATAAGTTTTAGCATTATGATTCCCCTTTCAGTATAGACATTTATACACTTATTACTAGTATTTACTTTATTGAAACCTTTAATTACATTAAATAAAATAATTAAGACTTTATTATTCTTTACCTAATAGTAGGTTTTTCATTCTTAACATCTCGTCATCTTTATCTTTAAGTAATCTAGATATTCTTTCCTCATATTCTTTTCTGATACATGATAACTTTTCATTAAATTCCTGTTCAAGATGTAAAACTTCTTTTGAATGGTTTATTTTCATACTTTGCTCATTTTGATAAAGAGAAGTCTTAAAACCTTCTTCCATATTACTAATTTTCTTTTCATAACTGTCTTTAATGAAATTTAGCTCACTGGATAGTTGCTGATTTTCATATTGTATCTTATCATTATTTTTACTTAACTCATCTTTTTCCTTTAATATAACTTTTAGTTCTTTTTGAAGCAATTTGTTTTTGTCCTCATATTCTCCAAATAAAACTAACTCCCTGGTTAAATCTTCATTTTTTTCTTTAAGCATTCTATTTAAAGACTTAAACTCTTGAAGATTTTCATCTTTGGAAATTAGGTTTTCTTCATGTACCTTTATTTGTTTTTTTAGTTCCTCTTTTTGTTGTAATGCCTCCTTCAGTTTTGTTTTCAACTCTTCATTTTCAGTTAAAATTTTATTTTTAATTTCTTGCTCTTCTGCTATTCTGCCCTTAAAGATATTTGTTTGTTCTAAGGATCTTATTTTATTTCCTTCAATTAGATTTATGTATATATCCACAATTCTGCTACTAAGAGCTTGCAACTCTTCAATATGACTTTTAGCTTCTACAGCCCCATTTTTCACGTTTTCTAACTCATAAGATTTTATAATATGCTCCATTAATTCTTTATTATTGATACCTTGGTTTTGGGCTATTTCTATAAACTTCTCCTTCAATTCTTCACTTATTCTTACGCTAAATATTGAATCCATATAAATTACTCCTTTATTTTTATATACTATTAAAACGCTGCTATAGTTGCTTTATTACACTTTAATCAATGTATACACCATGTATACATTGATTAAATTACTGTAAACAATGTTATTATTAATGTATACTTGATGTATACATTAATAATAACATGTAAACGTGGAAAAATCAAGAAATCTATAAAATAAAAGCATTCAATATAACTTTTATTATATTGAATGCTTTTGTTGGTTTAATTATAGTTAATTTTTATATGTTTTAAAAAACCTTAAAAGAGGTTGTTATTAATATATTACAGTGAAACATCCCATCAAAAAGAGGGAGCAATAGATTATTTGTTATATTTCTCTACTTCTTTGTAGTTAACTCCAAAGGTTTCCACTGTTATAGTTTTGATTTTAACATCATTTACAGGTTTATCATTTGCTCCTTTTTCAACAGTGGCAATTTCATCTACAACATCTAAACCTTCAATTACATTGCCAAAAGCTGCATACTCTCCATCTAAGGAAGGATAATCCTCGTGCATTATGAAAAATTGAGATCCGGCAGAATTTTTACTTTTAGAACGAGCCATTGATATAACTCCTCTTGTATGTTTAAGAGGGTTATTAAAACCATTGCTATTAAACTCGCCAAATATACTATAATCTGGACCTCCTGTACCATTACCTTTAGGGTCTCCCCCTTGAATCATAAAACCAGGTATTACCCTATGGAAAGTTAAGCCATTGTAAAATCCTTTATTTGATAAGGATAGGAAGTTCCTTACTGTGTTTGGAGCTATATCTGGAAAAAGCTCTATTTTAATAGTTTTTCCATTCTCCATTTGGATAGTTGCTATTGGATTTTTATCGTTGAGTCCCTTTTCTGTGATTGTAGTTTTATCCTTATCAGATGTTGGATTTTCACTAGCTTTATTCACATTTGTTGAGTTATTCTCCTTATTCTCTTTAGCTGTTGTTGAGCATCCTGCAAAGAAAAAACTCATAGATAAGCATAGTAACAAGGATAATTTAAGTAATTTTTTCATTTTCAAGCATACCACTCCTTTTGTATTTCATTACTATTATTACCCATATTAGCAAAAATAAGCTGACTTAACAATGGTTAAGCAGCTTTTTATATTTATGCTAAATATCGTTGATTTTCAAACTCTCTAATAGGTAAAACCTCATTGGCAAACATTCGATGAGTATGTTCTATATAAGATACTTTTATAATTTCATCATTAATATATTTTCCTTTAACCATATATTCTCCAAAATCATAAACTGTTAATATCTCTATTTTTTCTTTTGAAATTACATCAAAGCAATAACTAGCAAAAGACTTAAATAAATTTATGGAAGTTTCTTGAATTATTCTTTTTGCATCAAATATTAATTTTATATTGGTAAACCCTTGCTCTTGTTTTTGAATCTTATAGTTATTAAGGCATTTACTAATAAATTCACTATTATCTTTGCTGTTATTCATTATAATTTTATCTAAATCTATTTTTCCTACCATATATCTTTCTGTTTCGCTTAAACTATCTAAAACCAAGTTATAAATTGAATCCTCTATATATAAGAATATGAAATTATTATTTTTAACGGAATCCTTTATATATTTATATAAATTAATTACCATATGATCCTCACCGTAATAATAAAAAGAAATATGCTTTCCTAATTCTGTATTCATTGATTTTCTCCTCCTACCCATTATGTAAATAACTGGAATTTATTACACCATAATATTCTACACTTTCCATTAATTACCTTTATTTTCCTTTTTATCTTTTTATCTAATTTATATGATATTTTGACAGGAGATATTCCTTTTTTAATTTTATAATTAAAATAAATATGGATTTCTAACTTTTCATGATGAAATATGTTATACTATGTGATAGAATATTTTAAAATTAAAGGACAAAAATACAAATAGTGGCTTATTTATTATTGACGATTATTCTTATATTGTATAAAATTTTTATGTGCATTTGGAATAAACGGTGCCACTAAGGAGGAAAGACTATGTGCGGATTTGTAACCTTTTTTAGTAATTCAACTATAGCTGAAGAAAGTAAAGAATCTTTAAGAGAAATGAGAAGAACTATTATTCATAGAGGTCCAAACCAAGATGGTGAGTATATGGATGATATGCTTTATCTTGGATTTAGAAGATTAAGTATATTAGACCTTGCTAATGGACAACAACCATACTCATATAACAATGAACTAGAAATCGTATTTAATGGAGAAATTTACAATTATATTTATCTAAGAGATGAATTAATAAAAGAAGGCTATGAGTTTTCAACTAATTCAGAAGTCGAGGTTTTAGCAAAATTATATAAGCATTTTGGTGAAAAGTTTGTTGAGAAGCTCAGAGGAATGTTTTCATTCATAATATGGGATAAAGTTAATAAAGTGTTTTTTGGTGCTAGAGATCCTTTTGGTATCAAACCTTTTTATTATGTAGAAAACGAAAATGGACTTTATGTAGCCTCTGAGTTAAAAAGTTTTCATTGTAATGAAGATACAACTTACAGGGAAATAGATAATGAAGCTCTACACAATTATTTAACTTTTCAGTTTGTACCAGAGCCAAAGACTATGCTAAAAGACATTAAAATATTAAAACCAGGTCACACTATTAGAAAAGAATATGGTAAAAGTCATGAAATTAATTGCTACTACTCAATAAAATTTAACCCTACACCTGGATCCAAAGATGAAAAGATGGAGGAAATTAGAAAAGTTATTGATGACTCTGTCAGATTACATATGCAGTCTGAAGTGCCAGTTGCCTCTTTCTTATCTGGTGGAATTGACTCTACAGTAGTAACAGCTCTTGCTAAAAAATATAAACCTGATTTAAAGACTTTTACAATCGGATTTGATAGACAAGGCTACACTGAAATAGACTTAGCCAAAGAAACGGCTGATAAACTTGGAGTAGAAAACATCAGCAAAATTATTACCCATGAAGATTTTGCTAATGAATTGCCTAAAATAATCTGGCATATGGATGAACCAGTTGCTGACCCAGCTGCTATTCCACTTTATTTCATAGCACAAGAGGCTGCAAAGCATGTTACTGTTATATTGTCAGGAGAAGGTTCCGATGAAGTTTTCGGTGGATATACCATTTATCATGAACCAAACTCCTTAAAAATGTTCAATTATATGCCTTCTATGGTTAAGAAAATTTTAAAATCAGGAGCTTCAATGATTCCGGAAGGTACTAGGGGTAAAAGCTTTATTGAAAGAGGCTGTACTCCAATGAATGAAAGATATGTAGGAAATGCTAAGATTTTCTTAGATAATGAAAAGCAAACAATACTAAGAAACTTCAGTTCTGATTTTACTATTCCTAGAGCAGTTAAAGATATTTATGCTAAAGCTGCAAGCTATGACCCTATAACACAAATGCAGTTTGTAGATTTTAATACTTGGCTTACTGGAGATATCTTAGTTAAAGCCGATAGAATGACTATGGCTCATTCTTTAGAGCTTAGAGTACCTTTTCTTGATAAAGAAGTATTTAGAGTTGCATCTAAGCTAACTTCAGAAGAAAAAATCAATGGCCATGTTACTAAATATCTTTTGAGAGAGTCCTTTAAATCAGAGTTAGACTTAACAGCCATTGACAGAAAAAAACTAGGCTATCCTGTTCCAATTCGTCTATGGTTAAAAGATGAGCTTTATAGCTGGGCAGAAAATATAATAAAAGAAAGCAATGCAGATCAATATATAAATAAAGCTTCAGCATTAAAACTTTTAGAAGACCATAGAAAAGGACCTTTTGACTTAAGTAGGAAGATATGGACTATTCTTGTGTTTTTAATTTGGTATAAAATATTTATAGAAAATCAAAGTCCCTTTCTAGAGCAGAAAGAAATTGCAGTGGATAGGAATTAGTAATAAAACATAATAAAAAACTCTCCTAATTATATGGAGAGTTTTTTTATTAGTCTGTACCCTGTATTCCATTTTTAAATAACCACTTTTGTGCATATTCATGATACTTATAATCTTTAAAGTCATAAAAATTATCTATATCTCCTTCTTTAAGAAGAATAGCATTGAAATCATAACTATAATTTTGACCTTTAAGGGAGTTAAGAAGCTTTTCTTTTAAAGCCGTATTAATTATAGATAAAGTATATTCCTTCATAACTGATAAAGTGAAGTTTTCTTCTACGATTGGAACAAATAAATAATCTTGAGAGTTTAGCTTTAAAATATTTGAAGCTTCATCAATGAGACTTTTTTCCCAATCTTCTAATTCACTTATCTTAGTATTATCTTCAAGGGCATTTATTACACTTCTTGGAATATAACTTAATTCACCTGAAATAAGATTAAGATAACTATCCCCTTCACCCCTTGTGTCTTCAGAAATTAATTCCAATAATAATTCCATGTCTATTAATAGTTCCTTCATATAAACCTCACAAAAATTCAATTTAAATTTATTTAAATATAGTTTTATAACATTCTTATAAACTATTATATCATAAATTATTCTTCATATTTATAAAATAAGAAGAATAAGTAAATTTTTATTAGTATGCGCATAGTATAATTTGGAACTGTGTTTATATTGTAAAAATTTTCTGTTTCATTCAGGTTCTATTGATTTTTTGGAAGGAAGTGATAAAATAACATTGTCGGTATCCTTTTGGAACTGAACTCGTCTAATAACTTAATTAGACCCGAATTATATCCCTTGGGGAATAAGAATGGGAGGATTTTTATGCAAAGTAATGTATCAACAACTCATAATACTAAGCTTAGTACTAGACAACTTGCCATTGTAGGTATGCTATCTGCAATTTCTATGATTTTGGGAATGACTCCATTAGGCTTTATACAACTGCCTTTTATGAGTGCCACAATTATGCACATACCTGTAATTATTGGTGCCATATTAGAAGGACCAGTTGTAGGCGCGCTCGTAGGACTAATCTTTGGTGTTTTTAGTCTAATTAGGGCATTTTCTAATCCTACTTTGACTTCTTTTTTATTTATGAACCCAATAATATCTATTTTGCCTAGAATTTTAATAGGTGTAGGAACTTACTACATCTACAAAGTGGTTAAATTGAAAATAACTAATGTACGAATTGGGATAGCTTCAGTTATTGGTTCCTTCATAAATACTTTCGGTGTTTTAGGTATCTCTTATTTACTTTACGGTGACAAACTTGCTGAAGTAATGAAAATATCTAAAACTGCAGTTGGAGTAACTTTTCTAACTACAGCTGGAACTAACGGAGTTGCCGAAGCAATAATTTCTGCCTTGGTTACTATACCAGTGGTTGTTGCCTTAAGACGAATACTTAAATAATTAAAATTTATCTCCTAGTTAAGACGTTTTCTTAACTAGGAGTTTTATATTATATTCTGTTAATAATAAAATTAGAGGTGAGTTGAATGAAAGAAATACAATTTGTAGATATTTCAGGTATTAAAGTTGGTCATGCTCAAAGTCAAGAAGGAATTACTGGTTGTACTGTTGTGCTATGCGAAAAAGGAGCTACTGCTGGTGTTGCTGTAAGAGGTGGTGCCCCTGGTACAAGAGAAACAGATTTATTAAATTCTACAGAAATGGTTCAAAATATTCATGGAGTGATTTTATCTGGTGGAAGTGCTTTTGGACTTGACGCAGCTGGTGGTGTCATGGAATATTTAGAAAGCAAGAATATTGGCTTTGATGTTGGCGTTACAAAAGTCCCTATTGTATGCGGAGCAGTAATCTTCGATCTAGTTATAGGAAATTATAAAATTAGACCTGATAAAAACATGGGTTATGAGGCATGTATTAATTCTGAGGTAACTACAAAAGATTTTCAAGGTAACATCGGTGCTGGGCTAGGTGCTACAGTTGGAAAAATCTTAGGACCTGAAAATGCTATGAAAGGTGGTTTAGGCTCAGCTGCTTTTCAAATTGGTGATTTGCAAGTTGGTGCTATTGTAGCAGTAAATGCTTTGGGAGATATCATAGATCCTAATAATAACTCTATCATAGCTGGAGCATTAAATGAAGATAAAACTGAGTTTTTAAATACAGAGGAAATTATGCTTAAAGAATATAATAAGAAAATAAATAGATTCAATGGCAATACTACCATTGGTATTATAGCCACAAATGCAATTTTTACAAAGGCAGAAGCTAATAAGGTGGCCTCTATGGCACATAACGGTTTTGGAAGGACTATTAAGCCAGCTCATACAATGTTTGATGGTGATACTATCTTCACCATGGCTACCAATAAAGTTCAAGGAGATGTTAATGTGGTAGGTTTTTTGGCCACAAGAGCAATGGAAGTGGCTATACAAAATGCAATAAGAAGTTGTGAATCACTTGAAGGGTTTATAAGTTACCAAGAATTAAATAAGTTAAAAACTAATTATTAAAAATAAGCCATTAAGTGTGATTATTATTAGAATAACTTCTTATGAAACAAAAAGGAGACGGCGTGGCCGTCCCCTTTTATTATTTATTCATTTTTAATGTTTCTGCTATTGCAGATATACTTCCTAGTGATGAAAGTGTATCAACTGGTAAGATTAGTTTGTTTGCTGGATTCTTAGATAATTCTTTTAGAGCTTCTACTTGTTTCAAAGCTACTACAACTTCATTTGTACCTGACTCAATTATAGCTCTGTTAACTTTATCTATAGCGAGAGCTTCAGCTTGAGCAATTATGTCAATAGCTTTTGCTTTACCTTCTGCTTCAAGAAGTTGAGATTCTCTAAGTCCTTCTGCACGTCTAATATTAGCCTCTTTTTCAGCTTCAGCTTGAAGAATTTTTGATTGTTTCTCTCCTTCAGCTCTTTCAATAGCACTTTGTCTTTCTCCTTCAGCATTAAGAATTGCTGCTCTTTTGCTTCTTTCTGCCTTCATTTGTTTTTCCATAGCATCTTGAATTTCTGCTGGTGGAACAATATTTTTAATTTCTACTGATAAGATTTTAATTCCATAAGCATCAGTTACATTATCCACAATTTCTAAAAGCTTTGAGTTTATTCTATCTCTTCCAGCTAAAACTTCATCTAAGCTCATATCCCCTAATATATTTCTCATATTAGTAACTGTAGAATACATTATACCTGAAACATAGTTTTCAATGTTATATACTGCATCCTTTGCACTTAAAACCTGATAAAAGATAACATTGTCAACTGATATTTTAACGTTATCTTTAGTAATAACATTTTGCGGTGGTATATCAAGTATTTGTTGTTTCATTGATACTCTTTTTCTAACAAAGTCAGCAAATGGAATTGTTAGATGCCAACCTGGCTCTAAAACTTTATAAAATTGACCAAATCTTTCTAAAACATAAACATAACCTGTATTGACAACCTTCACAGAAGCAATGATTAGTACTAATACAAGTGCTAATACTACTAATAATCCAACAAATGGCATATTAAACATCTCCCTTTTTAACTATTAATTTATTGTCTTTCACTTCTAATACTTTAAAGGAATCACCCTTATTAATTGTTTCTCCTATGTTTTTCACAGCCCAAAAAACTTCATTTATTTTGATTCTGGTTTCTTTTTCTATTGTTTCTGGTGCTACAAATTCTTGCCCCTCATACTTACCAAGTAATAACTTTTCTTGGATAATATTGGTTTTGATGTATTTCTTTGAAACCTTAAGCCCATAAAATAATGATATAACACCAATAACCAAAGCAACAACCACTTGGATTTCAAAGCCTACGTAAAATCCTAGGAAAAAGGCAGGTATAAATCCTAATGCTAACCATGAATAAGTAAAGTTGCTTGTTAAAAAGTCTACTAATAGAACAAACAACACCAGTGCAAACCATATCCAGTTTAATCCCACATTCATCACCCCACAATTTTAATCTTCATAATAATATTTATATATGATTTAGGATTATAAAGATTAATAATATTTATAATCTTATTATAGCAAATAAAAATATTAACTACTAGTAAATATTTGAAAAATTTCCTTCATTAAGGCTTCACTAATCTTATTCAAGGGGAAAAGTAATTGCTAAAAGAATAATCTACGTTTTCCTTATACATATAAGCTTTAAATATTATTAAAGCCATAGAAGACAGAAAATCTAGATACCTGTTTCCTATGGCTATAATATTTAAAACTTAAATTATTTTGATATTATCTCCTGGTTTAATATATCCTCCTTTTATAACTTTTGCAAAAATTCCTTCATGAGGCATTATACAACTTCCAATGAGATTTTTTATTTCACAACCTTGATGGCACTCTTTACCTATTTGGGTAACTTCCATAATGGTTTCACCTATAGTAAGTTTTGTTCCAATAGGCAACTCATAAAGTACTATACCTTCTGTTGTTAAATTTTCTGCAAACAAACCAAATGTTGAATTGTTTGAAGACAAACTAATTTGTTTCATTTTATTTATACTTTCTATAGCCAAAAGAGATACCTGTCGATGCCAAGAACCACTATGAGCATCATTAATAAGACCATAACTTTCTAAAAAATTACCTTCACTAATTGCTGTCTTAATAGTACCTTTCTTTTCGCTGATATTTACTGACAAAACCCTACCCATAATCTTAACTCCTTTCAAAAACTCCTGACTTGCCACCAGTTTTACTTAAAAGCATTATATTGTTGATTGTAATTTCTTTATCAATTGCTTTGCACATGTCATATATCGTTAAAGAAGCTGCAGTTACTGCAGTTAATGCTTCCATTTCTACTCCTGTTTTCCCTTCAGTAGTTACAATGGCTTTTATACTAATTTTAGATCTCAAAAAATCCAATTCAAAAGAAATATCACATCCAGTAATCACCAAAGGATGGCACATAGGTATAATGGATGAAGTATTCTTACAAGCCATAATTCCAGCCACTTGAGCCACAGCTAACACATCACCCTTTCCAATTAATCCTTCATGTATCTTTTCTAAGGTACCGGAATTCATATTCACTTCAGAGTAAGCCACAGCTGTTCTTACAGTTATTTCCTTTCCTTCTATATTAACCATCTTTGCTCTTCCATCTATATTTATATGTGTGAGCTCCATATAATTATCCTCCTATTTGATACATTAATTTTTTACTCATACTTTCTGCATCAGATACCAGGGTATGCTCCTTTGGCTTATTATATATACTATCTCTTAATACTGATACAAGACCTAAATCATTATTTAGATAGGGCTTTAAGTCTATCTCATCCTTTGAATGCAAACACGGCTTAATTAACCCTTTGCATGAAAGCCTTACTCTATTACAGTTATGACAAAACTTACAGCTTATAGGACTGATGAAACCTACCTTTCCTATTGAGTTTGGTAGTTTATAAAGTTGTGCTACCCCTTTATCTAATGAATTTATTGGCTTTAATTCACCATACCTTTTAATAATTTCCGCCGAAGTTATTAACCCATTTTTGTAAAACTTTTCTCCCTCACCTATGGGCATAAGCTCTATAAATCTTAAGGTTATAGGCAAATTTTTTGTAAGTTTAATTAAATCCTCAACCTCATCATCATTTATTCCATTTATTAGAACTGTATTTATTTTCAGCTCTAGATTTAAGGACAAACATTGATTAATTGCATTCTCAACCCTGTCTAAACTACCCCGTTGAGTTATAAATTTAAACTTGTCCTTATTAAGCGTATCTAAACTCACATTAACTCTTTTCAATCCACTCCTCTTTAAAGATTTAGCCATGTCTGCCAAAAGCATACCATTAGTGGTTATAGCTATATCATCTATATTAGCAAGTGTTGAAGTTTCAGATATTATTTTTTCTATATCCTTTACTATTAGTGGCTCTCCACCTGTAAACCTAACTTTCTTAACACCTAGTATAGAGGCAGCTTTTAACACTTTATTGATATCTTCATTTTCTAAATAATCTTTATTATCCTCAACACACATATCTCTCGGCATACAATAAATACATCGCAAATTACATTTTTCTGTTAAAGATACTCTAATATAGTTTATATTTCTTCCTAATTTATCTAACATTGCAATTCTCCTCCTCTAGGTAGCACATTCAAAGGCATTGCCAATTAAAATTTCTATGCCATGCTTTAAAGCCGGAATTATAGCCTCTAAATTTTCAACTGCACCTTTGGGACTGCCTGGTAAATTAATTATTAAAGTATTATTTCTTATACCTGAGGTTGCTCTAGATAACATTGCTTTAGGAGTTATCACTAATGATTTTGCTCTCATGGCTTCTGTAATTCCTGGAACCTTTTTAGTTATTACTCTATCAGTTGCTTCTGGAGTTACATCTCTTTTAGAAAAACCTGTCCCACCATTAGTCAGTATTAGATTTACTTTAGCCTCATCACATAGATATATAAGTTCCTTTTCAATTAAATCTATTTCATCAGGAATTATCTTATAGTATTCAACGATATAATCCTTCATAGGTAGAGCTTGTTTAACAGCAAAACCTGTTAAATCCTTTCTTTCACCTGAAGCCCCTTTATCACTAATTGTTAAAATAGCACATGTTATCATAGCTTTGCACTCCTTGCTTAAATAAAGTGTTACTAAAAACAGTAGAAAGTATATTATATCTAAATTTTACCATTTAACTTGAATATATCTAGAAAAATAATTCTGTGATAATTGACAAAAACCTAGTACTTTTATGATTTTTTAGTAAAATTTTTAAATTTAATGTACAAGCTATGGTGATATGTGTTTGAAAGTGTAGTAATCAGTATTAAATTTATTAATGCACACATTGGTAATTTATGTTATTTTCTAATAAGAATAGTAGAAGTGAGGAGATGTATCATGGATAAATTATTAATTCTGTATAATAATGCAGAAGAAAATACTTTAGAATATATCGAGAAGCTCTCATTTATTTTTGAAAGATGCGAATGCATATCAACAAGAGATTTTAGTGAGAGCTATGAAAACTACAATATTATGTTAATATATTTGGATATGAGTTATGAACAAAAGAATTTAGATTTTTTAAATATGTTAAATTATTACAAAGATAAATTTAAGAAAAAAAAGCTATTTCTCTTTACCTTCGATAATAATTTGAATGATTATACATGGATTAAATCCACAATAGAAAAAGTAATTAATCACAATCTGGTAGATTATAGATATATTAATAAAAAAATAAGTGAAGTCTGCAAGTATGGATTAGAAATTAAAACCAGGATAGAAAAATATAATTCACAGTTAGATGAACAATCACTTAAAAGGTTTATTGAAGACTTTATAAGTAGAAGGTCAGTAGCAAGTATTTGTACCTCAAGCAAAGATAGCAACCCTTCCACTCCTATTGAGTATATATATAAGGATGAATATATTTACATCTACTCTGAGGAGGGAATTGAATTCTTTAACAATCTTCAAAGTAATAAAATATCTCTATCTATATATGATGATTATACAAACTTTAATACTTTAAGGGGTATGCAAATATCAGGAGTAGCTTATATTATATCGCCTAAAAGCGAGGTTTATCAGGAAGTATTGAAGCAGAAAAATGTTAATAAGTGGACTATGAGTAACTTATTAAGCGTAATTAAGATTAAAGTTAAGAAAGTAGAATTTCTTAATAGTGAGTTTAAGAAATTAGGCTATGACATAAAGCAAGTTTGCCACTATTAAAGTTATAAATTCAAAGTACTATAGTTTCTTATATTTACATTATGCCAATATATAATGTATTTCATATTATATATTAAAGCTATTAGCATCAAGGAGATAGATGATGATAATGAAGAAGCTATATAAAAAGATTATAGTAGATATTGGACTGATATTAATAACTATGATTACTAGCTACATTTATTTAATAATATCAAAACATTCAATGTAGGGTTAAATTTTTCACCCAAACTATTTAGTGCTCATACTCGTAGTTTCATTAATAAACTTAATAGTCTATGTGATAATTTTAAGATACAGCTCAAAATAAAACCTTCTTCACAAATTAATTCTATGAAGAAGGTTTTTTACATTTGAAGTTACACTTGGTCAATACTAGTTAATACTGGATCAAATAAGTTAATATTGCACTTATGATTTTCCCAATGGTGGCAATTATCACAGCTTTTGCATGTATCTGCACCGATTGAACTAACAATATTGTTACTGGTAGGATCATAACCAGAACAATTTACAGCAACCATCATCATTTGGTCTTTACTAGCAGAATTCTTCATAATAAAACCTCCTAAATTATAAGTAAATAGTTTACTTAGATCAATTTTAAAAGTGGACTCTTACAAGCCAAAACTTAATCTTTTTATCGCTCCACCCTAAATCCCAAGGAACATTATATCTATCTGTATTATGGCAGCTCACTAAGGAATATCCGTTGGAGTCAGCACCAGTTACTACAGAAATATGAGTTATATCTCCTTTTTTCTCATAGGCAACAAAATCTCCAGGAAGAAGTTTGTAAGACGCTTTAAATACTTTGTCATAACTTCCATAGGCAATAACAGATGCCCTGCCGCTATTTACCATATAACTTTTAAAACCATCAGCGTTTAACCATGCTCTTGTTGCCCCACTTTTATCATAATTCCAAGCACCATTTTTTCTAAATTTGCCACCTTCAAATAAAATTTGAGAAGCAAAATTCGCACAATCTCCTCCTTGGGGGTTGTAGTCTCTATAGGATTTATTATATTTATAACCATATTGTTCTTCTGAAGCAGCCCCACAATACTTTTGTGCATACTCTACAGCTTTCAATCTTCTTTCTTTAATTGTAGACAGGTCTCTCGTGCTTTGGCTTAGGATAAATTCTTTAAAAGAGTCAGTTTTAATGTTATCAAGGTCTAAGGAATCAGCAAAAGGGTCTGTATACCACTCCTTTGTGATGATCCATTCACCAGAGGTATTATTCAAATTTAGTATATGATAAGTTCCAATTCGTGAGCTATTTATAATATCTGGCTGATTATCATAGCTATATTTATATTCAGTTGAACATAGTAGATTTACTGAATATTTTCCTTCTGAACCTTTAATATACCTTATTACTGTATTGGGTATAATATCAACAAATTTTACTCCCTGCTTCCCTTCCCAATTATGTAAGTACTTCATTTTCTTTTTTTCGTGCTCCATTGCCCAAGTTCCATACTTTGACTTAGTGTCATATATTGAATCAATGATTTCAGCATCACCTTTTAAAATGGCTTTATTTCTTTTTTGAAAAATTTCATTTACTGCTTTTGTTACTTCTTCTTTTGTAGCTTCATCAATGGCAAGTACTTCAAAAGACCTTCCCATGATAATTAATAAAGAACATATAATGGCTAAAAGAAACTTACTGTTCTTACTCTTAGGTTTCAGCTTTCTGAAAAATATCATAAACGCACACTCCTTTACCTTGTAGAGATACCAACTTTAATAATTAAAAATCTAGTTTACTATAACTATTTTTACGCATAAATTATAGATTTTTATAGGTTAAAACATAATCGAAATTAAATTCATAAATATGTAAATTTAAATTTACAGTTAATAAAAGTATGCTACAAAACTCTATTTTTTATCAGCAATAGTTGCTAAAATTTCTATGGAAAATTGTTGTTTTTATACCAAGGTTTAATTTAATATGAACGTCGTTATTGTTAATAATTCAAACGAGTTTTTATTATATAATTACAAACTTTTACCTATTAACATAAATTATATTATGATATTTTAACTGGTCACAAATATTTTTAAAAACCATATAATATAGTGTAATGCTTTTAATGCAAAAGTAATTTTTAGGAGGAAACCCTGTGTATCAACAAAATTACAGAGATATAAAGGATGATATGAACACTTCAAAAAACTTAATTGACTTAATCATTGAGGCAATGAAGGATGAAAGACATGACCGAGTTAAGTATAAAATGATGATGGATATGACTAAAAAGGACAAGATCAAGGAACAAATTAGATTCGCTTATGAAGATGAAGGAAAACACTATAAGATGTTCCAGTACATTTTTTATCAATTAACTGGAAAACAAATTGATATTCCAATTCCTGAAGTTGAAGAATATGATGAATTAATTGATGCGGTAGAAACAAGTATAAATGGAGAATTAGCAGCGGTTGAGTTATATAGAAAAATTCAATCTATGCTTCCAAACATTGGCCTAAGAGATATGCTTTTCGAAATTATAACAGATGAGCAAGAGCATGCAACTAGGTTTACTTATGTTTTTAGTATGCTAAATGAAGATTAGTTAGCATTATAAATTTTGCTTATATTATATAATAGGTTTTATATTTATTTAAAAGGAAATAGAGTGGCTAAAAAAGTCACTCTATTTTACATTTATGCTTAAATATCAAATTCCATATAAATTTTGCCATCAAGAGTTTTGATAAAGAATTTATTCTCTTCAATAATTCCATATGTATTAGGATGATTTTCTTTTGGAAGAGATACAGATCCAGGGTTGAATATGAAAATGTTTTCCACTTGTTTTGCCATAGGTACATGGGTGTGTCCGTGGATTAATATATCCTCTGAGCATAAGCTAGGTAAATTATCCTCATTATGTAAATGACCGTGAGTTGCGAAAATTTTTCTATTATTGTGGAGTATAAAGGCATAGTCTGCCATTATAGGAAAATCCAAAACCATTGAGTCTACCTCGCTGTCACAATTTCCTCTAACACTAATAATCTTTTCCTTAATATCATTTAGTAACCTTATAACTTCTTTTGGATTATACTCTTCAGGGAGTGGATTTCGTGGTCCATGATATAAGATATCCCCTAAAATAATCAAATAGTCAGCTTTCTCCTTAAAAAAGGCCTCTACTCCTTGTTTTGCATATTTATAAGAACCATGAATGTCTGACAAAAAAAATAATTTCATAATATCCTCCTTTTATATTTTTAAACTAAGTTAAAGTTGATAAATTTCATTTCCTAGTGATAGTTCAATACATTTATTCTATTATATAGATAAACAACCTTAAAAATCAATGTGTTCATAAATACATAAATCGTTTCAATTGCTAAAACCTCTTATTTAAATATTCTCTTGAACTTATTTTGATTTTTGGTGAGAAAGTATTTCATCAAAGAAGTGCATATACTTGAAGTTGCTTCTCTATAAAGAAATTTCAAAAAATTACAAAATAATTGTTGACATATTTTGTTAGCCAAAGCTATAATATAATTATGGTGAATTTATCAAGTAATTTTAGGAGGTAGGAAAATGTTAAATATAAATCTTAATACCAATTTATCACAATTCAATAGATTCGATTATCTTACCCTGCCTCAAAATTTAGGTTTTTAAAAAGCTTTTTATTTTGCATGTCTAGACCTAGGGTAATACCCTAGGTCTTTTTATGTATATATGAATTAAGCCATAATCCTAACCTTGTGGTTGTTGGATTATGGCTTTTTATTGTAGGGTAGCAGCACACTAAGGGGGCGAATATTATGAAAAGAATTTTAAGCTACACTAAGAATCACAAACTACTAACCTTTTTAGGTACTTTGTCTATGATTATTGTTATTGCAGTAGACTTAATTAATCCATATTTAATTAAAGTCTTTACTGACGATATTATTATGAATGGACAATACAACTTATTATCTACAGTCCTTCTAGGTATAGCAGGTATAACTTTAGTAAAGTTTATTTTTGGCTATCTAAAGGAATTTCTTTTTGATTTTCTTGCGTCAAAAGTTGCAAAAGAATTAAAGCAAAAGGTTTTTAACCATATTGAAAGTTTATCTTTCTCTTATTTCGATGATATGAACACTGGAGAGCTTATGTCAAGAGTTGGAGAAGATGTAGATAATATTTGGATGGTTCTAGGCTTTGGACTTAGACTATTTATTGAAAATATAGTTTATTTCCTTTTAGCATCCATTTTACTCATTAGAATAAATTTACTTCTAACTGTTATTGCACTAATTACAATGCCGGTGATTGCATTTATTACAATAAAACTTGAAAAGCATCTTGATAAAGTTTTTGAGAAAATTAGTGATCATACTGCACAACTTAACACTACTGCTCAAGAAAATATTGCTGGTGTTAAATTAGTAAAGGCTTTTGCAAGAGAAAAGCATGAAATATTAAAGTTTTTAAAATTTAACAGTAAGAATTTTGACTTAAATATGGAACGTGCAAAAGTATGGGGAAAATTCTATCCCATTGAAGAATTTCTAGGCAACTTATCAATAGTACTTGTTACTTGCTTTGGCGGTATTTTAGTAATCAAGGGTTCAATGACGGTAGGAACTCTTCTTGCCTTCATCAACTACCTATGGCTCTTAATATGGCCAATGAGAATGCTTGGATGGCTTATAAGCTTACTATCTCAAAGTAGTGCTTCTGCAAAAAAGATAGAAAAAATCCTTGAGGTTAAACCAGCAGTTAAAAATAGTAATAATCCAATTAATTTAGAGAATATCGAAGGAAATATTAGCTTTGAACAAGTATTCTTTAGTTATAAAGAAAAACCAGTGCTTAAAAACATCAATTTAGACATTAAAGCTGGAAGTACAGTTGCTATAATGGGTACAACAGGATCAGGTAAATCTTCCTTAATTAGTCTTATTAATAGAAATTATGATATATTCAAAGGAAGTTTAAAGATTGATGGAGTGGATATTAAAGATATTGACTTAACTACTCTTAGAAAATCTGTATCTATTGTTCCCCAAGACTCCTTCTTGTTTTCAGATACTATTGAAAATAATATTAGATACGGTAAGGCTGACGCTACTTTAGATGAAATCAAAGAAGCATGTGCAACAGCTTGTGCTGAAGAATTTATCAACGAGTTGGAAGAAGGTTATGATACTTTAATTGGTGAAAGAGGTGTTGGGCTTTCTGGAGGACAAAAACAAAGGCTATGCATAGCGAGAGCTTTAATTCGCGACTGCTCTATACTAATATTAGATGACTCTACTTCTGCCCTGGATATGGAGACAGAGTATGAACTTTTAAATAATTTGTACCACAGTGATAAAAAAGTTACTACCTTTATTATTGCTCATAGAATTTCAGCTGTTAAAAATGCTGATATAATTATTTACATGGAAGATGGTGAAATTGTCGAGGTAGGAAATCATAATAGCTTACTAGAACAACAAGGTAAATACTATGAAATTTACAGGACTCAATTTAAAGACTTTTTATCACTAAGTGAAGAGGAGGTGTCCTAATTGGCAAAGAACACAGTAAAACAAGATGAAAAAGTAATATCTTTAAAAAATAAAGAAATATTTTTAAGATTAATAAGTTACCTTAGACCTTTTAAGATAAAAGTTATATTTATATTGCTTTTGATGATAGTTATCATGATTAGTGGATTATTAAGTCCAATGATTCTTCAAATTGCTATTGATAACTACATTGATACAAAAAACATTGTTGGGATGTTAGTAATTAGTGGTGTTTTATTAGCTTTAAATATTGTAAGTATGTATTCGCAAAGAGCATCTATACTACAAATGAATAAAATTACTAATAATATATTGTTAAATATAAGACAAGAACTTTATGTTCATATACAAAAACTATCTTTTTCCTTCTTTGATGACAGACCTGTAGGAAAGATACTTGCTAGAGTTGTTGGAGACGTAAACTCTCTTTCAGAACTATTTTCAAATGCTGTAACTACTTTAATACCACAAACTTTAACTATTATATCAGTGGCGGCAATAATGTTTTATTTAAATCCTAGTCTTGCACTTATTTCTATAACTGTACTCCCATTGCTGTTTGTGGCTTTATTTGGATTACAGGTATTTATACGCTCAAAGTGGCAAGTTTATAGACAAAAACGTTCTAATTTGAATGGTTTTACCCATGAGTCCTTTTCAGGTATTAGAATTATTCAAAATTTCACTTATGAAAAAGAAATTTCTAAGAGCTTTAAGAACTCAGTGAATGATCTAATGGATTCCTTTGTTAATGCGGTATTCTATAACGATTTTTTTTGGCCAATTGTGGACTTTTCTTGGGGACTTAGCTCTATATTAATCTTTTGGTACGGAGCTAAACTTTCACAGACTGGTAGTGTAACTATTGGTACTATTGCTGCATTTATATCGTATTCTGGTATGTTTTGGAGGCCTATTTTGAATATAGCGTCTTTCTATAATACTTTAATAACAAACTTCGCAGCAGCAGAAAGAATATTTGAGATTATGGATATTAATCCAGACATTGAGGACTTAGAATCAAATGAGATAATGCCTTTAATTAAAGGTACTGTAGAATTTAAAAATGTTACTTTTGGTTATGAAAAGCATATACCTGTACTTCATAATGTTAGTTTCAAAATAAAACCTGGCGAAACCATTGCCTTGGTTGGGCCAACGGGGGCAGGAAAAACTACGATTACAAGTTTAGTTAGTAGGTTTTATGATACTAACAAGGGAGAAGTATTGATTGATGGTAAAAATGTAAAAGATGTTAATCTTAACTCACTAAGAAGCCAAATGGGGATCATGCTTCAAGATACATTTTTATTTTCTGATACTATTAAAGAAAATATAAGATACGGTAAGTTAGATGCTACTGAGGAAGAAATTATTGAGGCTGCTAAAGCTGTTAATGCCCATGAATTTATAATGCAATTAGAAAATGGTTATGATACTCAAGTAAATGAAAGAGGATCTAGACTTTCAGTAGGACAACGTCAACTCATTTCTTTTGCAAGAGCTTTACTGGCTAATCCAAGGATATTAATATTAGATGAGGCAACCTCTAATATTGATACCGCCACTGAGATTTTGGTTCAAAAGGGTATTAACAAATTACTTCATGGAAGAACATCATTTGTAATAGCTCATAGACTTTCAACCATTAGAGACTGTGATAAGATTATGGTTATTGATAATGGTACTATTATTGAAGCAGGAACTCATGATGAGCTAATTAGAAGAAAAGGATTCTACTATAATCTTTATATGGCACAATATAGATTTTTAAACGAAGGTGCGTAATATGTTTTTAAAACACTGCGGAAGCATAATGCTTGTGCAGTGTTTTTCTTATTTAACTTTCATTTTTACTCCACTTATAATTGACTAAACTTTAACAAAATTCTATAATTTAATTATAGTTTCATAAAGGGGATGGTGAGTTATGGTAGTAAAAGTTTGTGTTGGTAGTGCATGTTATGTAAAAGGATCCCATAAAGTAATAAATCGGATAAAAGAATTAATTGAATTAAATAACCTAAAGGATAAAGTTGAATTAAAAGCAGCCTTTTGTTTAGGACATTGCACCAATGCTGTTTCTGTTGAAATTGATGAAACAGATATATTTGGGGTTGACTTTAATAATGTAGACGAATTCTTTAATACTTATATAAAGAAGAAGGTGGAATAATGCAAGTAATGAATTTCTCCTCAGCAAACTGTAAAAACTGTTACAAATGTGTAAGAACTTGCAATGTTAAAGCTATAGAAGTTAAAAATGACCAAGCTCAAATTATAGAAAATCGCTGTGTAGCTTGCGGACAATGTCTCGTAGTATGTCCTCAGAATGCTAGAAATGTCCTATCGGATGTAGACATCGTAAAAGAAGCTATTAAAAATAATAGAAAGGTTATCGCACAGATAGCACCTGCATTCAGAGGCTTCTTTAAATATTCCTCAAAAGTTGTAACCGCACTTTATGAACTTGGATTTTCTTATGTTGAGGAAGTTTCAATTGGAGCGGAGTTAGTATCCCGTGAGTATGAGAAAATAATCACTTCTAGTGATAAAACAGAATTTTTAACAAGTTGCTGTCCTTCTGTTATGATGCTCATAGAAAAATATTACCCAGAATTAATTCCTAGTGTAATTCCAATTGTGTCTCCTATGGTTGCTCATGCGGTTAGCATTAGAGAAAGATATGATAATCCCTATATAGTGTTTATCGGTCCATGCATTTCTAAAAAATGTGAGGCTTTATCTGAAGAAAATATGGGTATTATAGATGCAGTGCTTACCTTTGATGAAATTGTAAAGTGGTTAAAGGAAGAAGATATAGATTATAATTCTTGTGAAGATAATGTAATGGATTATGCAGGCTCTGTACGTGGTGATTATTACCCCGTTGTAGGTGGAATTTTAAAAGCTATCTCCCCTACTCTAAAAAGTAAAAATTTAGATTCCATAAGAGTACATGGCATAGATAATTGTAAGACTCTCTTAGAAGAACTAAAAAAAGGTAATCTAACTAAGGTGTGTGTAGAGTTAAGTGCTTGTAATGAGAGTTGTCTTGGTGGGCCAGGGGGATCAACTTCCAATGAAAGTGTATATACCAGAATTCAAAGGATTCAAAATGGAATTAAGGCTGTTAAAGAAAAAGGTACAAACTATAACCTAGAAGTAAAGAAGCCTTTGTATAGGAGTTTTAAAAATAAATCCATGCAACTTCATAAGCCAAGCGAAGAAGAAATATATGAAATCTTGAATAAAATGGGCAAATATGACAAAGAAGATGAGTTAAACTGCGGTGCTTGTGGATATAATACTTGCTATGAAAAGGCTATAGCAGTATCTCAAGGAATGTCTCAAATAGAAATGTGTGTTCCTTACATGAGAAGCATGGCTGAGAGAACAACAAATGAAATTTTTACTCACTCACCAAACGTAATACTATTTCTAGATACAAATCTAAAAATTAAAGAAGTAAACCCAATTGGTGAAAAACTTTTTTCCATGGCTAAAGAACAACTTAAGGATAAGCCTATTTCTAGCATAATTCAGGACAAGGACTTTGAATTAGTAGCAAAGTCTAAGCAAAGCATGATTAAAGAAAAGGTGTTTTATAGCGAATATAACTATCATGCCTATAGAAGTATTATTTACATGGAGAAACATTCAAGTCTACTTGTTATATATACAGATATTACGGATGAAGAAAAAAGAAAATTACAACTTTCAGAATTAAAACATAATGCATTAGATGTAACTCAAAGCATTATAGATAAACAAATGAGAGTAGCACAAGAAATTGCAAGTCTCCTTGGTGAAACCACCGCTGAAACTAAGGTGGCCTTGATGAAGTTAAAAAAAGTTTTACAAGAGGAAAAGGAAGTATGAAAACATATTATATAGATGTCGCAAATTTTAGTTTAAATAAGTTTGGTGAAGAGCTTTGTGGAGACAATGTAGAAGTAGTTACCACAGAAGATGGCCTTATTGTAGTAATGTCTGATGGTCTTGGCAGCGGTGTAAAGGCTAACATTTTAGCAACATTAACCTCGAAGATTGCAATAACTATGTTAAAAGAAGGTGCTACCATAGAGGAAACTATTGATACAATAACAAATACTCTCCCAGAGTGTCAGGTAAGAAAACTTGCCTACTCTACTTTTACAATACTTAACATTAGAAATAATGGTGAAGTTTATATGGTAGAATATGATAATCCCCCAGTATTTTTTTACAGAGGCGGAAGAGAAGGAAGTCTTTTTAAAAAAGAAAGACAAATAAATAACAAAGTAATTTACGAAACTAATTTTTATATGGGAGAAAATGATATGCTTACTATCGTAAGTGATGGTGCTGTACATGCTGGTGTAGGTCAATTGTTAAATCTAGGTTGGCAATGGGAACATATTAATGACTTCCTAAAAAATCTAGTAAATAAAGAAAAAACTTCAGAAAATATCTGTAGACATTTATTAGAAGTATGTAAAAACTTATACGATGACAAGCCAGGAGATGACACCACCGTAGTAACAATCAAATTGAAAAAAGCTGAGTATTTAAATATCTTTACAGGCCCACCTAAAAAGAAAGAAGATGACACTATATTAATTAATGCTATCAAAAATTGCGTAGGCAAGAAAGTGCTATGTGGTGGAACCACTGCTAATATTGTGTCCTCTGCCCTAAAAAAACCTATAACTATAGATATGGAAAACTATAATCCCGAAGTACCACCAATGGGTTATATGGAGGGCATTGACTTATTAACAGAAGGATTACTGACTCTAAATAAGACTAAAGATATTTTATCAATTTACTTAGAAGAGAGGAAAAATAAGAAGCTCCCCTCCCCTATTGAAGGCAATGATGGAGCTACTAAACTTAGTAGAATGTTGATTGAAGATGGAAGCCATATTCACATATGGGTTGGTCAGGCTGTAAACCCAGCTCATCAAAACCCTCTATTTCCTAGTGAATTTAACCTTAAAATGAAGGTTGTAAAAGAATTAGTTGAAATTTTAAAATCCCTAGGCAAAATTGTAGAGATTACTTACTTATAATTAGAGTACTATGTTAAGGTAATATTTATAAATAAAGCAATGCATAATAGAGATGTAAATTCTCCATTGTACATTGCTTTTATATTACATAAGATTCTCATTTTTTTTATAAGTCTACCTTAAAAACTTTCTTTTTACTAAATCGTAAACTATGTTAAACTCTTCTACTTTAAGTACTTTAAGCGCTATAGCGTAAACTGAAACTCCTGATACTGCGGAGATAATTAAGCCTAATAGTATACCCACTGTTCCTCCTAATATATTATAAGAAGCAGTATATGTAATGTGAACTAATACTCCCATAATTACAGATGCAACCAAAACTTTTAAAGTAGTTTTAATTATCGACTTTTTATCTATTCCATGAATTTTTTTATCTAGGCTTTTAAATAATAAAAAGGCACAAATTGCTGCTGCAATAGAAGAAGATAAAGCTAAGCCATTAAGTCCAATAACTCGTACTAAGATTAAATTTAAAATAATATTAAGTAAAACTGCTATTATACCATTTAAGGTTGATGTTTTTGTATCTTGCATAGCATAAAGAGCCCTATTAAACACATCTCTTACACTATAAAAAGGAAGTCCTAATGCATAAAAAACTAAAACACTTGAAGTCATTGCTACAGACCTGTCATCAAAAATACCCCTTTTAAAGAGAATTGTTATAATAGGAACACTTAAGATTAAAACACCAATTGTACAGGGAATCATTATAAGAAATATATTATTTATTGAAGATACAATGTATTTCTTAAATCCTTCCATATCATTATCATTGATACTTCTTGCAAGAGTTGGAAAGACTACTGTAACTATAGCTACTGCAAAAGTAGAGTAAAATACATCTGATACCCTGTCTCCAAAACCCAAAGCTGCAATACTTCCAGCCGGCAGTCCTGATCCAAGAGCATTATTTACCAATCTATTCACCTGATTAGCACTAGCACCAATAATTACAGGCAATATTAAAGAAAGCATTTTTCTAACTCTTTTATCAGTTATATCAAAAATTGGTTTAAATTTAAAGCCATGTCTTATTAAAAAAGGAATTTGTGCTAGTGCTCTTAAAGCCATACCAACTACAGTTACCACAGTGAGCCCAATTACTCCTCCTTTAGCACCAATGATTATATATATAATTATTGGTAAGTTTAGGAGTATACCTACAATAGCAGGTCCTAAAAAGTCATCTAAAGTTTGTAAGATAGCAGTATATGCAGCATTAATTATAAGGAACACTAGGCTTATTACACTAATTTTTGTTAATTGTACAGCTAATAAATAAGTTTCTCCTTTAAATAATGGTGCAATAACTCTTACTATTTGTGGTGCGAAAATATAACTAAAAGTAATTAGCAAAAGAGAAATACCCATCAATATATTTAATATATTATTAGCGAAGTTAAACATCTCTTCTTTACCTTTTCTAGACTGAACTTCACTAAGCATAGGTATAAATGTAGTACTAATTGCAAGTGCAATCATAATAAATAGCACATCACATATTTGCATTGCCATGTTATAGGCGTCTGTTTGATAAGTAGTTCCAAAGGTACTTGCAACTAATGAGTCTCTTAGAAAGCCCACGGCTTTATTAACAAGAGTCATGACCATTATTACGCTAGCTGCCTTTGCTAATCTTGTATTAGACATATCAATCTCCCTGTAAGTAAAATTTATTAAAATAAAAAGCTATTTTTTATTATTTATTGCTACAAATTTGCTTTCTATGTATAAACCTATACAATAAAAATAATATAACACCCCAAATTGTAGAGATAACAATTATAGCTATACCACAATGGGCAAAAAATTCTTCAGGCATAATATTTATAATTGGGTCAGTAACTGGATCTAATAACCACTTGTCATTATTAAACATTATTTTGTGAAATAGTGTAAATGCTTTAGTAAAGTCAACCTTTAGTAATGCTAAAGAAGCAACTGGTATTGATACTAATATAATAGCACTATATTTTAGGAACTTATACCAAAGTTTATAATTCCTCATTATAAAACCTAAAACACTACATATAATAAGAGATAAAATTAGAAGCTTTGTGCCTAAATTAAATAGATTCCTAACTTCAAAAAAATGTTGAGAACCATCCTCTGATGAAGATAATGTAGGTGGCTTAAACTCACTTATTGAGTTGTCAAAAAGATAATCTATAGTATAATTGTAGTTTAGTTTTATCTCTCCTATATTAAGTCCAGACATTTTAGGTATATTCAAATAATTAATGTCAAAATAATAAATAAAATTAGACTTAGTCACAACTAAGGTGGACAACATAAGAACCGAATATATTGTTAGTATACTTAGTATAATTGTAGTTAACTTACTTAGTCTATTCTTCATAAAAATAATCACCTCCCAATTAGTCACTACTTTATTTCATTAAAACTAACCATTTCAACTATTCTAATTTTACTTTTTTACTCATTCTAATACAAGGGTTTCTTTTACAAAGTATTGATCGCTAACTCATTACCTTAGTATTATCATTTCAACTAATTGGTTAGTTTTATTTACTAGACTTAAATATTTAGAATTTAAGAATAACCTAGAGGTTGTTAAAAAGTAAAAAACTTTATACTGAGTGGTGTATAAAGTTTTTATAAGTTATAAAATTATATTTATTTGCATTTTTTTATTTAAACCTATACTTACTATATTTTTTACTTTCTTGTAATGCTCTTACCAATTAAAAATCCTATTACTAGGCCAGCTCCTAGTGCCACGCCTGCTTTTAGTTTTTCCACTTGAACTTCAATATCAGTAACAGGTTCAGTATTATTAATTATTATTGTATCTTGATTGTTACTTCTAGGAGAAATATGAGCTCCTACTAAACATAAGTGATGAAATCTAACTTCGGAAAAGTTATTACGTAACTCATCTATACCAGTTAAAAAGTACTCTTTATTCCATTGAGACGCATCTTTGAGTTCCTTACCATCAAAGGGTTGAAAAATATCATCCATTAGCTCTTTAGCATAATTTAATGCATTAATAATCTCTTGTGTATTTCCTGAGTCTCTTATTATATATTCTATTAAAGCATTCCTTACACCATTTATATTGTCAGAAGAAATTGCCTCTACTAAGTTAGACTCTAGTTTAAATTCCATAATTTACTACCTCCAGAAAGTATGTTATTAATAAAGTATATAGTTTAAAGCCTCTACAGTCAATAAATTTTCCTATTAAGGGGCAATAATACTATATTGAATAAAATTAGAATATGTAATAACATTTATACATGAACTTGAGTAAAATATATTAGGGACGAAATTATAGGAGGTTAACATGGAGAGGTATGGACTTGCATTTGGTGGTGGTGGCTCTAGGGGTGCCTATGAGGTAGGTGTATGGAGGGCCTTAAAAGAGCTTAACATAGAAATATCAGTTGTTGTAGGTACATCTATAGGTTCTATTAATGGAGCGCTTTTTATCCAAAATAATTTCGAACTTGCTGAAAAACTTTGGTTGAATTTAGATATTTATAAATGTTTTAACTTTAATACTATAAGTTCAGATTATGATGGGAAAATAAAAATAAAACACATACCTTCAATAATAAAAGAATTTATTATTGAAAAAGGCATAGATGTTTCCCCTTTAGAAAAACTTCTTAAAGAGGCTATAGATGAAGATTTAATAAGGAAATCCCCTATTGACTTTGGGCTAATAACCTTCTCAACAACCACCTTTAAACCTATAGAGATTTTTAAAGAAGAAATTCCACAGGGACAACTTGTTAACTACTTAATGGCTAGTAGTTGTTTTCCAGGATTTAAACCTGTAAAAATAAAAGGAGAAAAATTTATTGATGGAGGAGTTTATAACAATATTCCTGCAGAGATGTTGCTAAGAAAAAATATAGCCTCAATAATTACTGTAAATATACATGGTCCCGGTAATGTGAAAAAGTTTCCCAGAAAATCAAAAAATATAATAGAAATAGAGTGCTCTGAACATCTTGGCCCCATATTCACTTTTGATAAAAACATCATAGTTAGAAATATGACTATTGGATATCTTGACACTTTGAAAGCTTTTGAAAAAGTTTTGGGAAATATATATTATTTTTATCCAGAATCAATTAAAATAAATTCTCTACTTAGGACAATATCTGAAAATGAAATGAAAATTATATTAAATTCAATTGGTTATACTCGTTCTAAAAATGATAGTATCCTAATTACAAGAGTTATTCGTTTGTTAGCAAAGACAACCAAAAAAATTCCTGATGGAAATTCAACTATTTTAACTGCTCTAGAAATAACTGCTGAAATATTAGATATTGATAGAGCTGTTATTTATAAATATGATGAACTGTTGAACCAGGTGCTAGAAAAAGTCACAAATACGAATCATAATGAAATAAACTATATTGATGCCTTTACTAAAGGAAGTTATGAAAATTTGATAAATATGAATTCGGATATTTTAGATTTCAGTGATAATGTAATTAATATTAGAAGAAGTTTAGCAGTATTATCCCCAAAACATTTTATAGCAACCATATTTCTATCCTTAATTAAGTATAGAATTAAATTAACATAAAATAACGAATATGTATTTTTAAAAAACTTATTATTTTGTTAAAATTATCTTCTTAATTTTAACAAAATACATGGTATAATGTAATTAAGTATAAAATAATTTTATACTTAATATTCTGTTTCAATAGAAAAATAAATTTTATCTATTGTTATAACATAAAGTTTAATCGGAGGATGATTATATTATGAATGTTGCCTTTTTTCTTACTCCTAAGAGTGAAGTAGTCTTTGAGAAGGTGAGCTCAACTATGAGAAGAGCAATGGAGAGAATGGAATATCATAGATACACTTCCATCCCTTTGTTAGATGACCGTGGCAGATATATTGGTACCTTAACAGAAGGTGATATTCTCTGGAAACTAAAAAATACTCCTGATTTTAGTCTTAAGGATACTGAGAAAGTTCTTATTAAAGAAATTCCAAGGCATGTATGCAATAAAGCGGTTTCAATTAATTCAGATATTGAAAGTCTAATATTAGCAGCGAAATCTCAAAATTTTGTACCAGTAGTGGATGATTCTAATATTTTTATTGGAATAATTAAAAGAAGTGATATTATATCTTACTGCTACAATAAAATGTTTAATGAGAATTATTCTAAACTTCAGGAACTTGAAGAACTAGCTCAAATTGCAAATTAAAATTTTATTTGTGAAGTTTTGAAAACTATTTTAAACCTTCACACAATTAGCATCATTAATGACTAAAAATTTAATTGTATTGCTAAACACCATAGTTTCATATATGGTGTTTTCTTATGTAAAATAATACTGTTAACAATTTACATAATTTAATAATTACACTATACTATTTATTATGATGAATTTGTTAATACTGATGTAAAGGGGGATTTTATATTGGAAAAGCTTTTTAAAAGAAGCAGTCTGTTTGCAGACATTAGTCTACTCTTAGTTGCTATTATCTGGGGGGGAGGTTTTATAGCGGTAAAAGACTCCCTAGATGTACTTACGCCATACTACCAAATGGCATTAAGATTTTCAATATCAACACTACTTATGTATATTGTATTTTATAATAAGGTTAAGAAAATCAATAAAAATCAATTTAAGCATGGCGCTATTATAGGTGTATTCTTATTTTTAGGTTTTGCATTTCAAACTGTAGGTATTAAATATACTACAGCTGGAAAAAGTGCATTCTTAACTGCCGTTTATGTGGTACTAGTTCCATTTTTGCAGTGGATTATTATAAAAAGAAAACCTGATAATTATTCTATAGCTGGTGCAGTAATATGCTTATTGGGTATTTCATTTTTAACCTTACAGGGTGGTTTTTCCTTAAATTATGGAGATGGACTAACACTAATTTGTGCCTTTGCTTTTGCAGGTCAAATCCTTGCCATAGGAAAATATGTTGAATTAGATGACCCATTAATTCTTACTATAGTTCAACTAGGAGTAGCTGCTGTACTATCTTTAATAGTAGCTTTGTTTTTTGAACCTATTCCAACGCATATGAATCTAAGAGCAATCAGCTCTATATTATATTTAGCAGTATTTAGTACTACTTTAGCATTTTTAGTTCAAAATATTGCACAAAAATATACTAGCTCAACTCATGCTGCAATCATACTTTCTCTAGAGTCATTTTTTGGAGCTGTATTTTCAGTTTTTTTCTTTAATGAAATTTTCAATATAGCCATGATAGTTGGTTGTATATTAATATTTATTGCTATTATAACTACTGAAACGAAGCTGGAATTTCTAAAAAAACGCGCTAATAATGCAGACTCAAATGAAAATATAATGTAAAAAACCTTTATAAGAGACTTATAAAACTTCTCTTATAAAGGTTTCTTATTTTGCAAACTAAATACAATAAATAAATTATCTGTATACTTCCATCTTTTCAATAGCTTCTTCAACTAGCTTATCAATATCTAGTACTGACTCTGACTTTATTATTTCAGGAAGTCTTGGCTTAGTTTTTGGATGCTTTGGAACAAATATAGTACAACAATCTTCATAAGGAAGTATTGAAGTTTCATAGGTGTTTATTTCTCTTGAAATATCCATTATGTCAACTTTATCCATTGCAACAAGCGGTCTAAATACAGGCCTATCACTGCAGTCATCACTTACTACTAAAGCTTCCATAGTTTGAGAAGCTACTTGACCAACACTTTCTCCAGTAGTAACGGAATTTATGTTATACTTCTCAGCAAGCCTACAAGCAATTCTCATCATAAATCTTCTCATAATTATTGTTAACTCATCTTCTCTACATTTTTCAATGATTTGAAGCTGAATATCAGTGAAGGGAACTATGTATAAATTATAATTTCCTGTATAGCCTTTCAGTATATCTGCAAGCATTTTTACCTTTTCCTTAGCTCTCTCGCTAGTGTATGGAGGTGAGTGATAATACACAGCATTAAGTTCCACTCCTCTTCTAGCCATTAAGTAGCCAGCAACAGGAGAGTCTATTCCGCCAGAAAGCATAAGCATAGTTGAACCATTCATTCCATAAGGTAGTCCACCTACAGCTTTTATTTTCTTAGCAATTACATAGCTATTATTTCTTATTTCTATATGTACTAAAAACTCTGGATTTTTAACATTAACTGATACATTATCTAATCTCTTTAGAATATAAGCTCCAATTTCTCTTGATACTTCCATTGAATTTAATGGGAATTCTTTATTTGCTCTGTTAGTTTCAACCTTAAAGGTTTTTGCTCCAGTTTCCTTTAATACTCTTAGTGCTTCATCGCCAATTGCCTCCATTGAGTTTTGGACTTCATGAACAATACAAACTTCCATAACACCAAAAATATTTTTTACCCTTTCTATTACTTCTTCAAGATATGTTGACTGAATAAACCATCTGCCACTATCCTCTACAAATTCATATTCCATATCTTTTAGTACGAATTTAATATTCTCTTTCAGTTTTCTCTCAAACTTTCCACGATTAAGTCCCTTTAAAAATATTTCAGGAGCATACTTTATAAGTAACAACTCTCTCATCTTTTTGTCCTCCTTAAAAATAATAAAACTGAGTTTAACTTTTCTATAACATAATCTATTTCTTCTTTAGTATTTGTTTCACAAAAACTAAACCTAATAGCACCTTGTTGCTCTTTTAATGTTAGCCCAAAGGCATTTAACACCTCTGAAGTTTTTGCAGCCTTTGAGGAACAGGCAGAACCAGTGGAAACATAAATATTATGCTCTTCAAGGGCATGCAAGAGTACCTCACCTCGAGCCCCGATAAAGCTTACATTTAGAACATGAGGCATATAAAATTCCTCACTACCACTATTTATTTTTATATCTTTTATGTCTTCTAGTTTACTTATAAAATAATTTTTAAGTTCAGTAATTATTTTATAATTTACTTTCATGTTTTTATGCATGATTTCTGATGCGATGCAGAAACCAGTTATAGCAGGAAGATTCTCAGTACCTGATCTAAAATTACGTTCTTGTCCCCCACCAGTTATTAATGCGGTGGGAACTAAGCCTCTTTTTATATAGGAAAAACCAATTCCCCTAGGTCCATGCAACTTATGAGCACTAGTGCTCATTAGATCAATATAAAATTTATTAACATCAATAGGAAGCTTTCCATAACTTTGAACAGCATCTACATGAAATTTAACTCTGCTAGATTTTTTCTTTATTTCTGCTCCTATTCTTTCAATATCTTGAATTACGCCAACCTCATTATTAACGTGCATTATGCTAACTAATACTGTATCTTTTTCAATAGTATTTAGTAATTGGTCTAAATCTACTCTTCCATCAGCCTTCAACCCTATATATGAGACTCTTACACCTTGCGCTTCTAGATCTTTAAAGGTATTTCTCACGCTAGAATGCTCTATATTCGAAGTAATAACATGATTTCCTGGTCTACAAAAGCCTCTAATTAAAAAATTATTGCTCTCACTTCCCCCAGAAGTAAAAATTACTTCATCTGGCTGAGCCTTTATTGTTTTACTAATACATTCTCTGCTTTTTCTTAGTTTTTGTTCAGCTTTAAAACCCAATGAGTGAGCAGAGGATGGATTAGCATAAAAATTTCTCATTGTGTTTGCTACTTCTTCTATTACTTCATCATAAGGTTTAGTCGTAGCACTATTGTCTAAATAAACTTCCATTTTATCACCTCACAGAGGAACATTATACCATAAAAATCCTCTAATTATAATTAATATATAAATTTAAATAAATATTTATATATTATTATTGCTATTTTAAGCTAAACAAATCCATAAAAAACCAGAGTATAAGGATTTATCATAGTTTTATTACAACTATTGGGTAGTACCTTTTAAAAATATCCTAACAATACTTTTAATCTTAATTTATCCAATTAATCAGAAATTACTCTAATGTAATTCAAAATAAAATACCGATGATTCTTCATCGGTACATCTATATTACCTTTTATTTTTCTTTCTAACATGTCTAGACTTCTTAATAGTAAATTCAGCACTAACAGGTTGTTTCTCTACCCACTTTAAGTATCTTTGAATTTTTTCATCATCGTGAAGCTTTTGTACAGTGTTTAAGTTTAAGGCTAATTCTTTATTAGTAAATAAGGCGTGTATTTGTTTATGACAGGTGGTACAAAGTAATGCGGTGGGTAAATTTTTACCACCAGCCTCACGAGGGGTAAGATGGTGCTCTGTAAGATTTACGCCTTTTCTTTTACATAATTCGCATATGGTTAAAAACTCTGTACTCAATAAATTCACCTCTCATCAAAAAGATAAAATTCATTTCCTATAAGATTATATCATAAATTTTTATAAATAAAAGTGAGTAGAAAATATTTCCATAAGGTGCTATACTTAAATTAAAATAACTTAGGGGTGATTTTTTGAATTTAATCAAGTATAATAAGTTTTTTTTATTTTTAGGTATTATTTGTATTTTATACTTTATAATATTAAAGCTTCTAATTTGGTCCATGGCTTTTGCTGAATTTTGGTTAGTAGCAGGACTTATATTAATAACAATGTATTATTTACAGAGTAAAAACATTAATTTATTCAATTATTTTCCCCCACTATTAAGAAAATTAATCTATGCTTTATTAATAATAGGCTTTATTTTATTCTTGATATTAGAGGGATTAATTATTTATAATGGCAGTTTAAAAGAGCAAAATCAATCAGATTATATCATAGTATTAGGTGCAGGACTTAATGGTAGCAAACTTTCTGCCTCCCTACGACTTAGACTTATATCAGCAATGGAGTTTCATAAAAGTCATTCAAATATAAAAATTGTAGTAAGTGGTGGCCAAGGTGCTGGTGAAGATATAAGCGAAGCTCTTGCAATGAAAAACTTCTTAGTATCAAAGGGAATACCAGAAAACCTGATAATTATGGAAGATAAATCAACATCAACTTATGAAAATTTTTCTTTTAGTAAAAGTATACTAGAGAAGGAATATATTTATAATAAGCCTATACAAGTAACTGTTATCACCAACAACTTCCATATGTTTAGAGCCAAATTAATTGGTGAGAGAATAGGTTTTAAAGTCTTTAGATACTCGGCCCCATGTAATATAACTAGTGCTGTTAATTTCTACCTTAGAGAAGCCTTTGCATCTGTGAAAACAATTATTTTAAACAAATAGAAAAAGAGGGAAATCCCCTCTTTTTTATCATAATTGGCTAAAGTTTTTAGTTTTAGTATTACTAAATACACAAATAAAAGTTAACAGAGCCTCTATAGACAGTGTAAGCCACATTGAAGCTAATCCAAGACCGGCAATAGCTAATAATAGAATCTTTATTCCAACGGATAAAACAATTGTCTTAGCTATATTACCTTGAACCCATTTACTAATTTTTATTGCTACAGCAATCTTACTTGGATCATCTGACATAATTAAAATGTCAGAGTTGTTTGTAGCTAAATCAGACTTAACACCATTTAATTCAGTACTAATATAATGTTTATCTAGTATGAAATCATTTAAAAGTCCGTCATTAACAAAAATAATCTCACTGTTATGCCTACTTCTAGTTTGTAAGCTTTCAATTAAAGAAGCTTTTTCTTCTATTGATAATTCTGAGTACACCTCATCAATATTTAAAACTATACCCACATAATCCGAAATCTTTTTGTTATCTCCAGTTACCATAATTACTGTTTTTACTCCTGCACTTTTCAAATCAGAAATAGCTTTTGGCGAAGTTTCTTTTACTTTATCAGAGATAATTATATATCCAACAAAGTTTTGATTTATTGCTAGGTAAATAATAGTTCCAACCTCATTGGGGCAGTCGTAATTAATCTCATATTGATCCATAAGCTTATGATTACCAGCGTAAATATATCTATCACCAAAATAAATTTTAACACCTTTACCTGGGATTTCTTCAAAAGATTTAATCCTTGATTTATCAATAACCTTGGTGCTGCTTATTTCTTTAAAGGAAGTAATAATGGATTTTGCAATGGCATGATTGGAATAGAACTCTGCATATGCAGCATACTCTAATAACATATCTTCAGTGATAAATCCTTTTGATACAATTTTTCTTACATGATAAGATCCTTCTGTTAAAGTACCAGCTTTATCAAAAGCTACTACCTCAGTTTTATTTAAAATTTCAAGAACATTTTTTGATTTAATCAAAATCCCATTATTAAAACATTCTTCTATACCTTTAAGAGATACTATGGGTATAGATATTATTAAAGACCAAGGAGTACATAAAACTAAAAAGGTTAGCCCTCTATATAGCCATTGTATATAAGTACCACCAACAATGCTTGGGAACAAAGCTATTAAAATTAGAGCAATTAAACCTATTCCCATGGCAAAGGTTTTAGAGAACTTTGTAATAAATTGCTCAGTTGAAGATTTTTCATTGGAAGACTTTTTTAAAGTTTCAATTACTTTAGATGCTGTGGACTGCTCAGGTAGTCTAGTAGCCTTAATTTCTAGAATGCCTGTCTTATTTATTGTTCCAGAGGAAACTTCATCTCGTTCCTTAACCCTTATTAAAATAGATTCACCTGTAATATATGAAGTGTCTATCAGAGATGCTCCTCTTATTACAATGCCATCAGTTGGAATTTCTTCCCCTGGTTTAATGATTATAACATCATTGACCCTTATATTTGACCAATGAGTCTTAAGAATTCCTCCCTTGTTATCTCTTATATTTAAAGTATCACATCGAATACTTTCAATACCCATAATCCTATTTTTATATTCATTAACACTATAATTTTTAATATAAGTTAATAACTGATATATTGATAACACTAGTATTGAATCCATGTACTTGCCTAAGATAAAAGTTATGATACTTATTAAATATATTAGAACATCCTGATTAAAAAATTTTAGTTTAATAAAACTCTTAAAGCTATTTATTAGTATTACTTCTCCTGTAAGTAAGAATGAAAATATGTATATGATGATATTTAAATTGCTTTCTACAAAAATACCACATATGCCTAGAGCTGTTCCTAGCAGTAATTGAATTATCCTTCTTTTATTAAGATATTGCTCTTGATAAACTGTATGATAATCTCTTTCAGAAGTGTGTAATTCAATTTCTTCTTTTTCCACAGAGTTATTATTTGGTAACACATCCTCTACGGGCTCATTTCTCTCAATTTCTTTAAGTAGTATATCCTTATTAATATTGCTTATTATAGTTGAAATTTCTCTAAAAACCTTTTCATTTGCTGTTTCACTAATCAGCTCAACTATGGCTCTCGAGGTAATATGATTAACTACAACACTTTTTACATATGGTAGTTTACTAACTTTCTCTTCTATATCCATGCTAAAGCTTTCTGAATCTAATCCAGATAATTCATAAAGCTTTCTTAGGTTTATATCCATAAAAACTCCCCCTAAAAATCATTACTCCCTTACATGATTTAAACCTTTTTCAAAAATGTCATTTACATGATAATCATCAAGAGAATAGTATACTACTTTACCCTCTTTTCTGTATTTTACAAGTCTGGCAGACTTTAATACTCTTAGCTGATGGGATATAGCTGATTGAGTCATATTAAGCAAAGAAGCTATATCACATACGCAGGCTTCAGTATTTATTAATATATTGATAATTTTTATTCTAGTTGGGTCAGCTATAGCTTTAAAAAGTTCAGATAAATTATTAATAGTATTTTCATCTAAAATATTGTCTTTTACCAGATTAACTACATCTTCATGTATAAAGTTGCAACTACAAGTGTCATTATTTAAATTTTCCATTGCTTCCTCCCTAGTAATATAAATAGCATTTGTAGATAGATATGGTTTCACCTATAGGGTCACATAGTCTAAAATTAACTTATTTAGAACCTTATAAAATTCAGAATCCAATAATTGCATCTTTTAGGATTAGAATTTCACCGAATGTTTACCTATAAACTAAGGTTTCATTCAGTCTTACAGATAACCATAGTCAAGAATTAGAGTAAAAATTAACCTTTTTCTGTTCCCTCAAGGCTTTTAGAAACCAACAATTAAAATTTGTATTATTAAATCCTATATAAATACTAAAGCTATGTTTAAAAAAAGTCAATAAAATAAGAATTTAATGGAATATAAAATTACTTAAACTTCCATAAAACACTCTACCTAAAATGCTTTGCGCTTAATTTTCCCCCAAGTATGTTTATTTTTTTTATATTTTAGTAACCCATTTATTCTAAATAAAACTATTAATTGTCTATAACCGAAATTTTCTAATATACTGTAAATAGTTAATTTAAACAATTGTGAAAACTTAGGGTATTTATTAAAGGTGAACTGCTCAGTTAAAATTGCTGCAAGGGATTGTATCAATCCTACTAAAAGAGTTATCAATAATAGTACCCAAAAGGGGGCTAATCTTATAATTCCAAGATACATTAGGATTGGAATTAATATGAAAACTAATAAGTCCACTAAGGGTCCTATAGTCTCAAAAATCCAGTAATATGGAATGGCTATTAATCCTACCACACCATATTTATAGTTTAAAAACATGTCCTTATGCTTAAATAAACAGTCCATTAGCCCAATCTGCCATCTCTCCCTTTGTTTTCTTAAATCTCTTATGCTGTCTGGTACTTGTGTCCAACAAATAGGATCAGGCAAAAACAATATTTTATATTTTTGTTTTTTATTAATCATGTGCTTATGGAGTTTTAAAATTAGTTCCATATCTTCTCCAATGGTGTTTGGGGTATAACCACCTACTTTTAATACGGCTTCCTTATTGAACGCACCAAAAGCTCCTGATATTATAAGTAAAGAATGGAAATAATCAAAAGCTGCGCGACCTAAGAAAAATGCTCTAAGGTATTCTACGAGCTGGAACATTGTAATCCACTTTTTAGGCAAAACTATATTTTTTATTTCACCGTCTATTATAGTACATTCGTTAGCAATTCTAATAACGCCTCCAGCTGCAATTATTGTCTTATCTAAAACAAATGGAAAGCTAATTCTAGTTAATGCTTCTATATCTAAAAGGCAATCAGCATCAACAGATACAAATAAAGGATATTTAGACATGTTAATTCCACAGTTTAAAGCATCTGCTTTTCCCCCGTTTTCCTTATCAATAACAACTAAGTTTTTTATATTCATATTTCTGTAAACAGCCCTAACTTCTTTAGTTTTTATTATCTTTCTTACTGGTTCCTTCACTTCCAACAAGTCAAAACTCTCTATTAATTTTGTAAGAGTATTATCTTTTGAACCATCATTTATAACTATAACTTCATATAAATTATAATCCAATTTTAAAAATGATTTTACACTTTCAACAATAGTTATCTCTTCATTAAAAGCTGGGACTAATAAGGAGATTGGAACCATATTGTTTGAACTCTTATATTTCTCATAGTTTAAATAGTTTGATTTTTTGAAATTAAAATCTAGTATAGATATTCCCATAAGTATTTGAAGAAAATGAAAACAATTATTTATTACTAGATAAACAGTTATAATTAAATTCAAAAATAGAGCAATTTTAATAAAAATATATAATCCCATATAATTATGCTTCCTTTATTACATTTGTATGATTTTTAATCTTGTCTAAAATATTTTTATCCTTAATTTCCCTTGTTTTTTTAGTATTGTCAAGAACTGCTATTATTATATCTTTTGCAAATCTATCTTCATCATTTAAAATCATACTAATGTATTTCTCATATTCTTTAGAATTTATTAAAGAATATGCAGCATTATATCTCACTGTCCAAACCTTATCTGTAAGAGCTTTAATTAAATAACTTCCCGTATCTTCATTAAAATTACCTAAGGTTTTTGCAGCAATGGCTCTAACTTCCCAGCTTTCATCTCTAAGGCAATGAGCAATTTGATTAATATATTTTACTTCTTTTATTGCTCCTAAAAACTTAATGCTAGAAATCCTTAATTCAGTGTTATCACTTTTTAAATAAGAAACTAACGTTTCTTCTATACTCTTTATATTTTCATTATTTAGTAATGACTTGTCATAAGTAATTGAATTACTAGCAGACTTAATAAATAAAGAAGCTATATAACTATTATTTGATTTTACCATTTTTGAATATAGTTTTAATTTATCTCCTTCAAAACTATCAATTATATCTATTAGGCTTCTATGAGTTAAATACTCTATACTCTCAGAATGATTAAACCCTTCTATAAATGCTTCTTCATCTCCTATTTTTGCAAGTGCTAGAAGGCTATTATAACTCTCATAGGTGTTTCCACTTTTCAGTACATTTAGAAGCTCCATTATAGGAACTTTACTTCTAAAGTGACCCAACTTTTCTGCTGCTTCAGCAACTTTATGATGGTCTTTATCTGAAAGCATTTTTGTATAGTATTTCACTAAACCTAATTCCTCTGTTAGTGCTGCAACAATCTCTGCAGTAACTTTATTTTTTGTTTTAGTGTAGATTAATATTACTGCTTCAACTATATTTCTTTCTACATTTTTTCTGGTTAATAACTTCAAGTTTTTTAAAATTACATTTCTTTGTTCTAATTGCATTGAATTTGTAATACAATTACCATCTTCATACGTTAACTGACTGAACTCCATGTATTCCTTCACTAATTCTTCAATTTTAGGTTTTAATTTTAGTACCCTTTTTTCGCAATAACGTTTTTTTATTTTATACCACAAGATAGCAAAATAGAAAAAAAATACACCGCTTAAAAACAGGCTTAGTATATAAACAATAAGTTTAGTCATTTTATTCACCTAACTTATACTTAAAATATTTCAATATATATTTATAGTAATCCTTCATAACATAATAGGATTTTTTTAATCTTTCATGATATTGTGGTTCTTCCCAATTATTCCAAGAATAAAAAGTCATATCATTATTTACAAGTTGTTTTTTTTCTTCTGAAAGAATAATTAATCCGCTATAAAAACCTTCAATGCTGTAAGGTTTGATTCCATATTTGTATAAGTCATCCATAACTAGTTTTTGAGATGGATCCATCACATTTAAAAGAGCCCAGGGAATTCTGATTTCTAACACATTATCCTTCATTGCATAATCCGTAAGAGAATTATATACTTTACTCTTTGGATTTCCATTTCCACTAAGTAGTTTGCCAGTTTCATATTTTTCAAAGGGTAAAGATACTTTATCAACAGGTAAGAATAATCCTCTATTTAAAGCTAGATATATTGGTGTAAATATCCCTGTATTATCCTTTGAATAATCATTATTGTAATCAATAAACCCTAGTAATTTACCATAATGATAACTAAAAGAATCGTAGTACGCATCAATGAGAATTCTTGAGTCACTATTTTTATCTATTTTAATTAAGACATCAATAGGAGCTTTAAACCCTAAATTAGCTTCAGTATAGCTTGTATTGCCTTGATTAGGTTTTATGTCAATTGGTATATAGGTAACACAATTATTTCTCAAGTTTTCAGATTTGATTAAAAAATAAACATACCTCTCATCATGTCTTATATATACATTATCGTCTCTGATACTGAATTTATCTTTATTCTCTATCCATTCACTATAATCTCCATCTACATCACATATTGAGTTCTCCTGACCTGGATCAAAGGCTAGAATTCCAAACATTTGCTCGTTTGTTTCAACATTGCTCCAGAAAGGTCTTCTTTCTGGCAAATCATAATCCATTGTGTTCCAAGTTCTTTTAAACCATTCATCCTGCCAAGTGAATGCTAGTGCCCCAGCATAACCCTCATCAACAATATCTTTTAGCATGTGGTTATTTATTATTCCTTGCATAGTCTCATCATTATTCCCTTGATTGAAATCCATATGAATATTTTTGTGAGCCATACCTCTTGAAGATGGAACCCCATATTCAGCAACTAACACTGGTATATTATGCTCTTTTCTTAAATCTCTTAAATAGGCTTTATAGGTATTAATATTTCCTTCATCATCTTTAAAATTCCTATATTCCTCTTCATAATTCATAAAATCAGGATAATAAGGATATATATGATATGATGCAAAAAGACCACATTTAAAGCTGTTTTTATATTTTATATGTTCTGTATTTACAGAAACTAAGTCTTCTTTTTTTAATGGTTCATTAGGATGTGATAACATATCTGTAGTTACCCAATTTGTGAAGCTCAGAGGTCTTTGATAACCATAAGACTTTGTTTCATACTCTATAGTCATGTCTCCTATTTCTGTTAGAAATGCCTCGAAGGGAGAACAATCTTTACTGTATAAATACTCTCCATTGTAAGTAGTTTTATCTGGATTCTTTTCATTTGTACCAATTACAAAGTAAGGATCCCATTCTATACCAAGAATCCAACCAATTACATAATTTGAAATGTCAAAGCTGTATTTTCCACCTGCGTGTCCTTTTTTCATTGGGATATCAGCATTTCCATGTATTACATCAATAATTTGTTTTATTTCATTAGTAAAATCCTCTTTAAGATCTGGATTATACGCATCTTCATACTCAGACACTTTTTCCTCATTAACCCATACTCCATGAAAAACATACAATGGTTTTATTGAGTTTTTATTATGTTCATAAAGTGCTTCATAAAAATCTGGACTTAGCAAGGTGTATACTCTTATGGAGTTTACATTCAAATCTTCAATATATTTAAACCATCTAAGATAGTCTTCTTTAGTTATACCATGCTCTCCTGGAAAGTATCCTGGTTTTCCTGCACCAATATTAACTCCTGTAATAAATGTCCTCTTCCATTGCCCAAACTTAAATAGCGAAAAATACTTGTCATCAACTCTTGAATTGTAGCTTATTTCATCCTTATTTTGTATTAAAAAAAAGTCTCTTACATGGCCATAATTGTCAAATAATAAGAATAGCAAGGAAGTAACTAAAAAGATAGAAATAAAATATTTACGCATAATATCACTCCTCTAGTAGTAGATTATGCAGATAGGAGAAATTTTACTTATTAATATTTAAAATTAAATAGATAAAAATTATTTCGGTTTAAAACATAAAAAGGCTTGTACTCACATAGCAAGTACAAGCCTTTTGTATATTAATTATTATTTTTATCTGCATATATTTCAACTGGAATTAACACTTTTGATAGTTCATCTGCTGTTACTTGAAAAAAATTTCTTCCAATGTTTAAAGGCTTTATTTGTGAAATTACATAATCTTGATGAAAAGCCCACATAATTAAATCAGGATTAATATACTCTTTTGGAGTTAAAACAGCAAAATTCTTAGTAACATATACTTCATCATCTTCAATAAAAGCAGCAGTTAAATCGCCTTTTACAAAGTTTTGCTTTAAACAAAGAATAAAATCACCTTTTAGCGCCTTAAAGAATCTATCTTTATCCTCAGAATTTCCTCTAAACTCTTTAGTCTTAGTTATTTTGCATTCTTTGTCATCTATACACTCATTATCAATTAATGTGTATGTTTTCATGGGATCAAGTTCATATGTTTTTACTCTTGAAGATAAGTTAATTTCGCATATTTGATATAAGTATAAGGTTTCATATTTAGGTAGCATTCTTTCTCCCCCTATATTATATTTTAAATTATATTAATAGTGTAAAAGTATTTTTCAATTTTATTGTAACACATTCAAGCAATCAACGATAACTTTCTTTTATTCTTTACAGTATGTTTACAATTAGTCCATTAATTTACATTATATTTTCATTGTTACAAAACAAAACCATATACTTTAATAATGATAAAAAGTATATGGTTAATTAATGTCATAAATAATAGATTAAACATCAAATTTCATTAATTTAGTTTTTATACCCTTCTTTTAGTCCACATAGAACCATAGCAAAAATAAGAAATGAAATTGTAATAAATTCAGCCATAATAGACCTCCCCACTAAGTATGTCTATTATATTTATATTCACTTTAAATTAACTTGTTGACTAAAATAAAACATATTTTTCTTATACTCTACTCTTTTTATAATTAAAATTAACTATAAAATTACTTGTCATATAATTTTTATTTACATATTTCCAAGTGACACTCTATTTAAATACTTTTTCGCTACCTTTTCTGCTCTAATCATATCCTCAACACTTGTAGGTGGATTATCCATTTTGTATCTTGGAAAATATCGTGACAAATGTAATGGTATATTATTATTTATAATACTTAAAAATTTAGCAATATCCCCTACTTCCTCCATAGAATCATTCTCGTTACTAACTAACAAAGTTGTTACTTCTACATGACATCTTTTGTTAGCTATTTCTATAGTTTTAAGTACTGGACTTAAATTTCCTCCGCATATTTCATTATAGTACTTATTATTATAACTTTTAAGGTCAATATTCATAGCATCTACATAAGGTAAAAGCATTTTTAAAGGTTCTTCGCTAATATATCCATTGGTTACAAGTACTACTGCTGCTTTTTCATTCATTTCCTTTAATAGCTTAGAAACCTCATAAACATATTCAAACCAAATGGATGGTTCATTATAAGTAAACGCTATGCCGATATTATTTTCTACAGTCAATATTAATTCTACTAACTTTTCCTTGGTGATAAAGTTACTTGGAGCTTTAACTTGAGAAATTTGGTGATTTTGACAAAATCCACAGGTGAAATTACATCCAAAAGACCCCACTGACAATATATTTGTTGAAGGTTTAAAGTAATGAAGTGGCTTCTTTTCAATAGGATCTAGTGAAACTGATGTTACTTCCCCATAATTAATGGTATAAAGTTTTCCATGTTCATGGATTCTAACATTGCATTTTCCATAATGATTTTCCTCAATTACACAATTGTGAGGACATAAAAAACAGTGTATCTTATTTTCTAGCTTTTCATAAAACATTGCTTCAGTTTTCATTTAAAGACCACCTTACTTTTTACTCTTCCATGTGCCTAATAACTTCAAATTTTTCTATGGTATAATCCTGAGAGTATATATTTGCTTTTCTAAGTGCTATTGATAGTTGATCCGCCACTGTGTCTACACCCTCTAAATCTGGCAAAAGAAGGCCTGTTTTTCCGTTGCTTCTCACAATAACGCCATATTTTTTAGGATCTAATTCACTCTCAATTGCAGGTTCTGGTTCAGTAAGTACATCTACAGAGAAATCAATATCCATCAATTCCTGCTCCTCAACTCTGTAAAATCTTGGATCATTTATTCCAGCCTCTATAGCATTTCTTAATATTTCCTCTGCTATAGAATCAGTCACAGGAAATATTGTACCAATGCAACCTCGTAATTCCTCTTCTTTTTTTAAGGAAACGAACACTCCTCTCTTTAAACCTTTCATTTCATTAGTAACATAATTTGGAATACATTCTAGCTCTCTTCCAGTAGTTAAATAATTGGTTAAACTCTCTCGTGCAAGCCTTACATAAGGGTCCTTCTCATTTAACTTATTTTTATACAGAGACTTTTTAAGTTCCTCAATTCTATCCACCTTAGTTTCATCTTCTCTAATTTTATTAAATTTCATTACTCCATATCCCACTCCAAAGGTACCCTCATAGCTCATTAGTTCTCCTGTAAATTTGTTTTTATCTAGTGCTCCTAAAAGCATAAGTATAGATCTTCTGCCGCACTCCCCTGCCCCTGTGATAGTTTTTTTATCAATGCTCATAACGCCCAGCGGATCTCCCTTTTGAAGCAAGTCTAAAAACTCCTTGTCAAAAACTTCTCCATAAGGACTATAGTCATAAGGACCCTCTTTCTTTAATCTATGTGATAAATCACCACTTGCAATTAAAACGACATTCATGCTAAGCTCTCTAGCTGCCTCATCTATACACATTCCAAACTTATAAAGTTCCAAATCACTTAAAGGTGCGTAGGTAATGTGCACAATTTTATAATCTTTAAATTTTTTATTAATGAAAAACAAGGGAACAAAAACCCCATGGTCTATTTCAACATTAGAATTAAACTGCCTTAAAAGTTCATTTGTAGCCATAACACAAGGAATATTCTTCTGAACTGCAAATTCATATATCTTACTTGTAAGTTTCTTATCAACTTCTATCTCCATTGAGGTATTATACTCACCAAATTTTTTTAAGTCCCCTTTAAGAGTATCTTCATATGCTAGGGAAATTGCATCACCAAACATGGTTCCATGAGGAGTTATTATAATTATAGTGTTAGGACTTTTTTCTTTGATATCTTTTGCTATCGTATTTAATGAATCAATTGTTTTGCTAATCTTATTTTCCTCTCCCTTTCCTATAGTGGGTATAATTATAGGGGGATGCGGCATTAAATAAAAACCTGTTAAACCCATAAAATCACCTCAAAATAATTTTAATATTTGTTTTAATATTTGAAATAATAGTTTTAAGTCTATTTTATATATTTTACTTTTAAACTATACTATATTTTATAAAAGCAAAAAATAAGTAACGAAATTTGTTATAGAAGGAGAGATATTAATGTTTTTTATTGGCATAATGGGCGTTGATAGCAAGGAAGAAAAAATCAAAGTAGTGAGTAGTGAATGTCCTAATTGCAGTGCAAATTACTTAACGTTAATACAAAACTACAATAGGTTTCATTTTTTCTTTGTACCCTTATTTAAATGGGCCCATAGTTACTACCTATTATGTGAGACTTGTAACTCTTTATATGGTATATCTGACGAGAAAGGAAGAAACTTAAGTATTAGAGAAGATGTTGAACTTACTTATTGGGAGTTATCACCTATTTACGTAGAAAAGCTATGTAAAAGTTGTAAAAGATCTTTAAATGGAAGTTTTGAGTATTGTCCTTATTGTGGAAATAAGCAAACGTAAACATATTGTAAACCACCATAATAAAGAATATAAATCTTCTCTATTATGGTGGTTTTATACTAGCTTTTATATACTACCTAATCAGTATAATAAGTTTCACTTATTACCATATTAATTGTTTCAATAATTCTATCACTGACTAAACTAAATATTTTTTTGCCTTTTTCCTTATTTGCAAGGGTTGAATTTCCTGATAAGGCATCCTTATATATAACTTTTCCTCTATCTTTAAAATACATTCTCATTGTAGGTTTCCTATTATTAATTATTGCTTTATCCATTTCTACAAGAGATTCATTATAAAATAATACCGCTGATGTCTCATCTTCTCCCCCATGACCTTGTCCTTCAGTGATTGTTAGAATATCCTTTGAATAATCTACCCACCAATTTATAGTTAATGCAGCTGCACCCAAAGCCATAAGCTTTTCGCTTGCAAGATTTAAAGCATTGACATTTCCACCGTGTCCATTTAGAAATATTATGTTCTTGATCCCATTTTCAAATAAACTTCTTCCTACCTCATATACATATTGTGCTAGTACCTCCGTTGGTACATGTATAGTTCCTGGATAAATAGACAAATCATAACTTTGGCCGAATGGTATTTCAGGTGCAATCCATACTATATCCCCAATCTTCTCTTCAAGCATATTACAAAAAACTCTTGGTGAAAAAATATCGGTACCTAGTGGCAAGTGATGTCCATGTGCTTCCACTGAACCAATGGGTACTATAATTGTTTTTATACTCTTAACTTTTTCTGCAAAGTTGTCTGATGTAACATTTACCATATACATAACTTTTCCCCCCGTAGACTTTTTACTTATTTTAAATATATTATACCATAATAATACATTATTTAATAATTTATTTAGCATTTCAATAATTTATTAAGCAAATTTCATAAATTATTGGTGTTAAATACACTATAATTAAATAAACTGAAAATATATAGAAACAGCTCTTAAATTCCACCCAAATTAAATATGATCTTTTGAACAGTACAAATCAGATTTCTGTGGAGTTATTTTAAATCCAGATCTTTTACAGTAATCAATGATAGTTTTTACATACCAATCCTTAGCACGAGGATCAATAATTATTTCATCAATAAAATCTAATGGATTTAAGCTAATCTCAAGACGTGAACAAGAATCACTTTTATTTCCAATCTGTACTTCATCCTTTAAAGTTATTAATCTAACCTCTTTTTCATGTTCAAAAGCCTTTCTTTTAAACAAACCTTGAGTAAGAAAAGAGTTATCCTTAGTTTCTAATGATAACTTTTCTGAAACCTGCCTCAAATTATCATAATATATTACTGGAGATAACATACCATAGGTTATTTCTTGTATTAAATCGAATTTTTGTACTGTAGTTTGAATTAAAATTCCTTCACCTTCCCTTGAATAAATTCTCCAAAGGGCATCGGATACTCCTTCTAGGCTCCAACATTGACCGTACAAATCCTTTACTTCCTGATCATTAAAATTAATATTAGAACAGCTTTCTACTTCAGATAGAAATCTTATTGTAGGCACTTCCCATTTATCCTCCCAAAACAAAAGTCTTGTAAGATAAGTTTTTCTTGTTTCGACAAAACTCATAAACTGACTTAAACACATGTATCTATAAAGTTTCGTATCCCTTTGTAAAGATTTATCAATTATAATTCCTTTTGAGTTCATTATATTTTCTCTCCTTAGTTATGAATTTTTATTACTTCTAAAAATTCTTTTAAACCTAAAATTCTTTCTGAAGAAATGATGACTCTTCCGCAATTTAATATTTTTTTATCTTCCGTTACCAATACTAAGTCATCATGTGTAAAGCATAGATAAATTAATTTAAAATCATTCTTTGATAACTTATTCTCATTAATAATATAAATATTAGTCCTTGGATTATATTTAATTTTCAGTCCAGTTTTGTCTGTAAAAATATTTTCTAAACTATAGTCTTCATCTTCTATAACATGATTTAAAAGACTTAAAAATTTATCTGACAAAACAGGCATCCCTTTGTACTTATGATACTCTTTTTGAGACAATTCACCAGCCACTCCCTTTGACACCTTAAAATCTATCCACTGATTTTTCTCTATTTCGCTAAATAGATTAGGATATTCTCTCCAAATTCTTATAACTATATTGGAATCTAACAAATAGGTTGTTTTTTTCATAAAATAACTCCTTTATTTACCGAAATTTATAAACCTATATACCAGTATAAACTTCATAAATAATATACGAAAAATTTGTAAATAAAAATATCATGAAATGAATTATCATGATATTTTTGTATATTAATAATATTTCAATTGTTCATCTATTTATACAATTTCATTTCTAAAAGCTGAAGGTTCATTATTATAAAAAGGTTCAATATGGACAATCATCTGTATATTACTATCCACTTCTTTTCTCACCTTTTCTTCAATCTGTCTAACTAAGCTGTGGCATTGAGCAACACTCATATTGGCTTCAAGTTTAATGTGCATATCTAGATAAATTTCACTATTAATGCCCCTACTTCTTATTTTATGAACATCTTTAACCTCTTTGAAAGACAGTATAACTCCTTCTACCCTTTCAGATTGAATTATTGCTTTATCCACTAAAATTCCACTAGCAGATTTAAATATTTCATAGGATGATTGTAAAATAAATATTGAAACAATAAAAGAGGCTATTGAATCAATAACTGGTGGTAGTCCTAACTTAACACAAATTAGCGTAACAAGTACACCTATTGATACAAATACGTCACTTCTTGTATGAAGAGAATCAGAAGTTAATATATAACTATTGAGCTTTTTACCTTGATTAAACTCAAACTTACATACAAAAATATTTACTATGATAGTTAATATCAAAGCAATTATGCTATCAGATGTTATTTTTAAAGGAACTGGGTTAATAAACCTATCAATTGCACTTATAATTACTTTTACACCAATAACAAGTAGCATACCAGCTATAAATAAACCTGAAAGCATTTCAAATTTTTTATGTCCATAGGGGTGCTCAGCATCTTCAGGCTTAGAAGCAAGGCTTATGCCTATTAATCCCACTATATTAGAAGAACCATCAGTTAAAGAATGAAACCCATCAGCACTCATACTTGTACTGTTTATTAAACTTCCAATAATTATCTTTAATATTGCTACAAAAATATTAGCGAATAATATTACCCAAAGGACTTTTTTTATTTTCGCAAAGTTATTTTTTATCATAATAATTTACCTCCTTTTAAAGATAAAAAAACCATGGAACACAAAATAAATTGTCCCATGGTTTTTTTCCACTGCTTTTAAGTAAGCCCGGCTGCATAAATTAATATTTATCGCCTGTTCATATATAATTATTTAACTGGTCTAATTTTATTATATTCAACCTTAACTTAATGGTTCATTAAATTTAAATTTTAAATTGTAGTATATTAATACATATACTATTTTCTCTATTTAATTATTTGATTTTCCTATGTGCCTTATTTATGATGTAAATAAAAATAAATACTTTGATAAGATTATTACTTAAACAAAACTGGGATATTAAATGTATAATTATTTAACACAGGAAGCCTTAGATAAATTAAAAGAAGAATTAAATTATAGATAAGGTGTAGGTGGAGAATATACAGTAAAAAAAGAAAAAATAGAAAAAGTAGAAAAGGTTGAAAGCTAATCTTTAATAGTTGGCTTTTAACTTTCTCTACACTTAATCATAAGTTTTTATTTATAATTATTGAGCTTTTAATTTGGTTATCATCAAATTTTAGTCATATCCTAGTAATTAATAATTAGACTTTAGGCAAATTTAATTACATACTATAAATACTTTAATTAAACAATAAACTAATTTACTATCTCCATATATTTTTCAGGATTTACAAGACTAGAAAATCCAAACTTTCTATATAACTCGTGAGCATCTCTTGTAGCTAGAAGCCATTTTTTTAAATCTAGTAAATTAGGATAATTTAATATGCATTCCAGCATCCAAATTCCAAGTCCATTTCCCCTATAGTCTTCCTGGATAAATACATCACACAAATAAGCAAAGGTAGCATAATCTGTTATAACTCTAGCAAAACCTATTTGCTTCTCGCCTTTAAACATTGAAAAACACAATGAGTTTTCTATTGAAACTATAATTGTCTGTTTTGTTCTATCATTAGCCCAGTAAGACTTGTTAAAAAAATTATGTAATGTATCTATATCTATTTTTTCTTTATCTGTAGTTACAGTGAATCCACCCTTGGTATAATTTATTATTTTTTCCATTTAGACTCCTCCATAATTTTTTTAAATCTAGAGATAATTTATATCTGAAATCATTTGAAATTTGTTAATCTAAAAACTATTTTCATTATAGCATATTCTTACAATTATTTCTTCTTTACTATAATATTTTTGTAAAAACATAATAAAATATAGAGTTTAGAATCTTGAAATTTATGCTAATAGAACCATTATATTTTATCATAGGTTACTTAAAATTGGAGAAACTATGACTAGCTTTTTATTTTAATAGAAATTTAAAACTTGAGAGGAGCGATAACTATGGATGACAAGTACTTGCAAGAAGTGAGGATGCAAAATGCAAAATCTAGAGAAAATGCAAATCAAAGCAATAATTTAACCTCCAGCACATCTTCTATGTCTAAGTCTTACAACTCTAATTCATATAATATGAACACATTAAGTGATGAGGATATTAATGAAGTAAATAGTTTAAATAACATAAGTAGCATGGTTAGTATGGACTCAGTAGATACTAATTCTAGTTATACCAACAAATAATTATTTCATAAAAAAAATCAGGCAATTATTAATTTGCCTGATTTTTTTATCTCCACTTTAAGGCCTATAATTTTGATTTAATAATAATGAGTAATTTATTGTTGCATCTGTAGGTTTATCAAACTCTCTCGATCTTAGCCCGAAAGTAATAGTTACCTTTACTCTATAAGAAGAGATTACCTCACATTTACTTTCAATGGTGCAACGAAAAAACATGCCTTCTTCGTTAGAAAAACCATAATCAAAACCCTGTATTGCAATTGAAGCTTCACTGGTTATGTATGGATAGGTATTAAAGACCTTAGTAATGGTTCTACCACCCTCTAGAGCTTCTGGAAATCTAATAGTATCACTTATGATATTAAGCACAACTCCACCCCCTTTAAAAATATATGTGATATGCTTATAATTTAGAATTATATATAAATATTTAAGTTTATGGAGATTGCAATTAAAAACAATATATATTTAACAAATATATGAATTAAATGAAAATGCATGAATATTATCCTTTAATTTAATAATGACATTTTTGTAAATGTCATATATAATGTACTAAAAGTTAAACAAGTTATGCCGAATCTCTTTTATAGAGTACGGGGGAATACATTTTTTGGGGTGAAGCTACTTTTGTAGCTGGGGAACTCCCCCCTAACCCGACAGCTAACCTCGGAGGCAAAGGAGGAATACGCTATGTTTAAAATGAACAATTTTAAAAAAGTACTAATTGGAGCTACCATAATTTTATTTACAGGTTCTGGTTCAGCAAAAGCTATTACTCATGATGCTCAAAGTGGCGATAACTTATATAGAAGTTCTAAGACCTATGGAATTACCTTAGATACCTTAAGGGAAAGCAATGATGAGTGGGATAATTTAATTATTTCGGGAGAAACATTGGAAATTCCAGGCGCAACTTCTAGCACTAAAAATTCTAGTGCAAGTGTTGAAACAAAACCTGAATCAGTAATTCCATACAATGATGAAGATCTTCAGCTACTTGGAAGATTGATTAGAGCTGAGGCAGGAAATCAGCCTTATACAGCCAAAGTTGCCGTGGGAGCGGTTGTTGTTAACAGAGTTAAAAGTGATAAGTTTCCTAGCAATATATCATCAGTGATATACGAAAAAAATCAATTTACTCCTGTAGATAATGGGATGATAAACAAGCCTGCAACTGATGAAACAATAAAAGCTGCAAAGGAAGCTTTAGCTGGCGTTGACCCAACAAAGGGTGCACTATTCTTTTATGATACTAGTGCCACAAGCAAATGGCTACTTTCAAAACCACAAGCTTTAAAGGTAGATAAGATGGTGTTTGCTTATTAATTATAAACTTAATGATGTTTATGTTATAGGGAATCAAAGTAAAGATTTAACTTATATATTACTTCTACTTTGATCTCCGTAAGACTATTTGAATCATCAATAATTAAATTTTTAGCTTTGAAGCCTTTAAAAAGACAAGAATTTCCTAGTATAGGATCAATTCTTGTCTTTTTAATTCTAAAATTAATTCTGAGTTTTATACCATCTCATTAAAATTATCATAAACAACCTTACAATTCTTAGGTACTCTAAAGGCTATTCTACTATTATCGTCATAGTATTCTTCATCAAAGCCATCATTATCATAATCACATTCTTCTTTACTTTCATACTCAATAAGCTTAGGTAAAATTACATCTTCTATTTTATTATCAAAGTCATGACTTTCATCTGCATGGAATCCAAATTGAGAATCAGTAGTCATTCTGATACTACAAGGGATACTGTCAGTGTTTTCATTCATAATTTCAATAATTTCTTCAGTTAATTCCTCTGCTACATGAGGAACTTCCATAAATACGAACTCATTTCCTTTGTATTTCATTAATTTGGTCAATTGATTTAAATCTCTAACTAAGTGATATATAGCTTCATAACCTTCTTTTGATGTAACCATATATAAATTGCTCGAATATGCCATAATACTACCTCCCTTAATAAATTAAAACTTTTACTGTTCTAATACGGATGATATTAGAAGTTGATAGTATATTTATACTGAAAGTATCTGTATTTTGTGCATATTTCTCAATACTTTTTTAAAATGTGAATCTATCTTTCAAAAATAACATAAGTTTTAGGGGACCCTTCCTTAGGGGTGCCATTTTCGTTAAGTTCAAAAACACCTTGAATTTCCACCTTAGATATTTTATCAGTAGTTTCATAAGTAAAAGATGATATTTTATCCTTTGTATTTGGACTATATAATTTAACCTCATCAAAGGGTAGTGTATATGTTTCTCCATCTTCAGTAGTTAGAATAACATTTCCAAATATATTGCCATATCCAAGGGACACCTTATAATTTGCTTTATTTTCAACAGCTAACATAGCGCCAATACCATCAAACAATCCTATAGTTTTTTCCAATCTAAACTTATATTGCCCCTCAGGGGTTTCAGAAACTTGAAAGTTTTCCGATGATATGGCTCCATTATATATTATTTCAACTTTGTTTTGAAAGTTCTTTTGCAGGAATAGCATATCTTCATGCTCTAATTTGGTACCTTCCTTTGAAATTTCCACATATCTTGTATTTACAATTTTAGTATTTTCATTAAAATCTTCTGTTGATAAAATCTTATATTCTTTCACATCATTACTTTTCAAATAAGTATCAATAGTTTTTTTTATTTCTTCACCACTAGAGCCTAAATGCTTAAGACTTGCACTGTTTATATAGTTAATATACTCATCAGAATTCTTATTTATTAAAGCTTTATATATGCCATCTACTGCCTTTTGTACTTCTTTTTCCGTAAAACTACTTTGTTTTTCTTCCGCAATTTTTCCCGAAGTACTTGCACTTTGCATTGAGTTGCATCCCACTATAGTAAGTGAAGAACCCAATAATAATGCTACTAAAGCTTTGGTTATAATCTTTTTCATCTTTACACCACCCTATATAAAATTTTTAAATAAAAAACTAAATTATCATGCATATATGTATACTTTAATATTTACTATACTTTCCCATGATTTACTTTGTGTCATTGCACTAACAGCACATTTATTACTTTTCATGGCTTTATATTTTCAATTAAGTTCCATATAAATTTTACTAATAGCTTGTACATCTGTGAAAGTAATGAGTAAGCTATTTTAGACTTAGCTAATATAATCTCAATGCCTTTAAGTTTATCTAAAATAGCCTACCGTTTATTTAAGTTTTATATAATATTTTACCTGGCAATCTTAAAATATCCTAGTTATGATATTAGATTTTTTTTAGAAGTTTTTCAGTATTTTCTCTTACTTCTTCTGGAGTGATATGAATTCTATTAACTTTAGTTAGAATTGCAGCTCTTGCAACATATTCAGCTACCTTAGGTGCTATTCTTAAGTCAAAGGGGACAGGGATTACATAATCCTCATCTAACTCTTCTGAAGTAATTATCCCAGCTATAGCCTTTGCTGCTGCAATTTTCATATCATCATTAATATCAGATGCCCTAACATCTAGAGCACCCCTAAATATTCCTGGAAAAGCTAAAACATTATTAACTTGATTTGGGTAATCTGATCTTCCAGTACAGACTATTCTTGCACCAGCTTTTTTAGCTAAGTCTGGACTAATTTCTGGGATAGGGTTTGCCATAGCCATAATAATAGAATCCTTATTCATAGACTTAATCATATCACTATCTACACAATTCCCCACTGATACTCCAATAAACACATCTTTATCTTTAATAATTTCCCTTAAGGTTCCTTTTTCCACAAACTTATTAGAAATCTTACTCATTTCTATTTTATGTTTGTTCATTTTCTCTTGTCTTCCATCGTAAATTGCACCTATAGTATCACATAATATTACATCTTTAACTTCCAATTTTATCAGAAGTTTTGCTATGGCAATTCCAGCTGCACCTGCTCCATTAATCACAACTTTTATATCTTTCAAGTTTTTCTTTATTAATTTTAAGGAATTAAATATAGCAGCTAAGGATACTACAGCAGTTCCATGTTGATCATCATGGAAAATTGGGATACTACAAACTTTTTTCAGCTCTGTTTCAATTTCGAAACACTCTGGAGCTTTAATATCTTCTAAATTTATTCCACCAAAAGAACATTGAAGGAGCTTAACAGTATTTACAATTTCCTTTGAATCTTTTGTTTCTAAACAAAGTGGAAATGCGTCCACCCCACCAAAGGCCTTAAACAATACTGCCTTCCCTTCCATAACAGGTAAGCCAGCAGGGGCACCAATGTCGCCTAGACCAAGAACTGCTGTTCCATTTGTAACTATAGCTATCCAATTTGATTTAGCAGTGTAATCATAAATCTTATCATAGCATTTATTGATTTCTAAACAAGGCTCAGCTACTCCTGGAGTATATGCTAAGGTCATTTGCTCCCTAGTTTCCACTGGTACCTTACAATGTAGGGCTATTTTCCCTTTATGAAGCTTATGAAAATTCAGTGCTCTCTCTCTTAAATCCATTATAATCTCCTTTAACTATTGCTAAGTGATTATGTTCAGACAATTATAGAAAATACTCTCTCAGGATTGCATAGTTTACATCATGTTTAATATGTTAATTAGTATATACTACTACCTTCTATTAGTCTGATTTAACATAATCACTACATAAAATATATTAGAAAAAACTTAAAAAGAGAACTAAATAATTTATCCTATATAAACACTGTGTTACATATTACAATTTACCTTATACATAATAAAAGCCTTGGATTTTAAAGAAATTATTTTATAGAAAATTCGGTTTCTACTTTCTATAAATCTGAAGAGCTTCCTCCTAACAACCTCATTCTATAAGCATTCATAGCTGTTTCTCCTAGTTTATCCATTAGCTGATAGTTAGCATATGCTCCTACAACAGCTCCAATGCCTGGAACTAGTTGAAGCATTTTTGCTAAATCAATATAGTCTCTATATTCCATTTGAAAGCTTTTCCAGTCAAATTCATTTAAGTTTGATGGAAGAGTATTAATATAATTTTCCCAATTTAGAATGTTATGATATATTTCATATCTTTTCTCATCACTAGAGAAAGCTAATAAAAAGATATGTAGAATATATAATCTTTCTGTATAGTTCTTTACATCAAAGCCAAATATGCTAGCCGTATCAAATAGAAATTTCATTTTTATGCTCAAAAGTATAGGAAAATCCGCGAGTCCTAATAGAAGGCCTCCTGCACCAGTTCCAGCACCACTTACTGTTGCAGCTTTTCTATAAAAGTTTAGCTTTTCTTCAACCAACTTTTCCCGCTCTTCTAAAACTGCATATAATAGTGGTGCTTTAGTAATAAATTCTGAACCTGTAAGCACAGCCTTAGTCATATTTTTAATAGCTTCGGTAATAATATTTTGAGCTTTTTCAGGGACTAAATTATTAAATTTTTTTTGAACTCCCTTAGTAACCTTACTTTTAAAAGATGGTTTCTTACTCATCTTTTTCTGCCATTTTTTAAGTTCAAAAAATGCTTGTTCTTCGTAACTAATCATAGGTTCCTCCCTATATTTTAAAATTAATATATAGACTTTAATAAAAAAGTTAGGTTGTTTATACCTAAAGATTTAAGTAAGTCAACTAAAGCCTATGAATAAAATCTTGTCTGGTTCCTTTTAAGCTTACTTATATCTAATTTTAATAACTTCTTGTTACTAGTTTAACTTATTATCAATTAAATTTATATATTCTTTAACCTGTTCATTCTCTGGGGCACCAAAGTGCCATGTTGAACTCTCCTGTATAGGAGTAGAAAAATATCTAGCTTTTAATATTATTTCTGGTCTATATTCAAAATGTAATATGTCAAAATGACCCCATTTTCCTCCCCAAACAAAGTTATGGTTTTCAAAAATTTCAACTAATTCTTTTGGGTAAGCTCGCATTCTTTTTTCTCCATTGCTTCTAGTATTCCATTTCCAATAATCGTTTGGGTGACTCTTTACATCTATGGCTATAGCAAAAGCATGAGGGCTTAACCTTCCTGTACCTGACACATATCTATAATTATAAGTTCCATTTATAGGATATACAAACCCACCAATTTTGGCATTAGTTTTTGAAGCTTCATTTACATCCTTTAAAACTAACTTTAATGCTTCTGCTGCTCCGTTTTGTTTATTGAATTGCCAACCATTACAATTTATTAAATTCTTTTCAATTATCCCTTGATTACTTCCATAAACTTCATGAAGCAAGTTATATATTCTTCCTCTTCCTGGATCAAAGTTTACATCAGGTAAATCATCAATGCTATTTAATGGATAAGGCTGTTCCAACATATCTTGGATATCTGGATTACTTAACTTTTCATCATGAGTTTTTTGTTTTCTATCATCGTATAATATTTTTTTGCCAGACTTTAGAATTACATAAACATTTCCTTCAGCTGACTTTTCCACTCCAGTTACATGCTCTGGATAGGCAAGAAATAAACTTAGTATATCTCTCTTCATCACAGTATTATAATCTTCCAAAGCTACTACTTCCCTGCAAGGAAAAATAGCGCATAGTAAATAGGATAAAGTAAAAATCAATAACTTTTTCATTTTAAACCCTACCTTTCTATTGATTTATTATTTTATTTTACCCTAATATGGTTGATTTATTTTTGGTAGAACTTTTATTTTGAAAATCAAATAGACTCATTTTATTTTGTTACCTGACAAGTAAATTTTAATCAACCGAACCCTCTTTTTCATTTAAGAACCTGGTTGTTTTTAAAACTAACTATATAAAATTATGTGACATTTATTCTTTAAAAATATAAATAAAAAGAAAAGATTTTAGAATTTATGTATTATCTAAAACCTTTTCTTAAGTAAGTTACTATAGCAAATTATCTTTTCTTTTCCATAACTATAAACTTAAAATCCTCATCCTCTAAATATTCTCCACATTTTTCAAAGTGAAGTTTATTAAATAAGTTAATTGCTGGTATATTATTTTCACCAGTTTCAATATAGATTCTTTCAATATCCATATGATTGAATATATAATCTATTACAGCTTTAACTGAAGTATAACCTAGGCCCCTTTGCCAGTATCTTTTATCTCCAATTATAACTCCCATTTCCCCTTGCTTTTTCTCCTTATCTATGCTAAAAAAGTTAACGAAACCAATGGAATTTCCTTCTGCATCTTCAATTAAAAAGTACTTATACTTTCGCTTCTCTATAGGGCTAGTTATTATTTCATCCTCAAATCTTCTACAGTAATTTTCACACTCTTTCATTAAAGATTTCGTATCTTTAGGCAATGGTTTTGGATCATGTTTATTTATTTCTTGGTCAATTGACCAAGAAAACAAATTAACCACATCTTTATTTTCTACATCCCTTATTACAATTTCACTATCCTTATAGTAAATCATTTTATCCCCTCACTCAATAAATTCAATAAATTCAATAAATGATTTAGTTATTTTACAACTTTATGCTCACAAGTTATCAATTAAATAGGATTTTCCTCACCACATATAAAATTAATACATTATAAAGAAAATTTAAGGATTATTCTCTAAGATATATTCCATAACTATTTCATTTCCATCCACTTCATCAGTATGATGAAAACCTATATTAAGATACAAATTTTTGGCTGTTTCATCTCCTTCAATATAGCAGAGAATAATAGAATTGTACCTATTTTGTTTCTTTATCAACTCCATCCATAGTTTCATAGCTGCTTTTCCATAGCCCATTCTTTGATGCTTTTCTGCAATCATAAATTGATCTAATACGCAAAATAATTGATTATCCTCTTCATATTCACGTTGCATTAACAACCCAATAGGTATGTCCTCATTGTAAATAGCATATACTTGACTATTTGAGTCTCTAAATGCATATGCTCGTGCAAGAATTGTTAAATTTGAAGCAACAAATTCTTTTTGGTCCTCTTTAACTTTCAACTTATTAAAAGTCCGCCAATTATCTGGAGTAATAATACCAAAATGTATATACATCTTTATCCCTCCATGACTTTATCTAATAATTTTACAAAAATATATTACTTTACAAGGTAATTGTGATCACTTGTAATAAACAACACATTTAACTTATTACATTTATTATTACTAAAGCCATTTTGTCATATTACTTTTTACCTAAAACATAGCAAGCTCTTTGTTGGTAAACAACTGGATGCATAAGCATATCTTGCTTAATTCTATCTACGCCCTTTTGTATTTCATCATGAGAAATCAAACCAAACATTGAGTAGCCTCTTTTAGTGGCAATGTCGATTAGTTTTGCACCATAGTTTTGGTCTTGTCCCAACTCAAGTATTCCATTTTCCACACTCCTAAATTCATTACTTAAAAGACTGTTAGTAAGCTGAGATGTATCTGGATATCTTTTAAGTTCCGGTGCTAATGTTTCCGGAAAATACTTAGAAGTAAGCCTATTTCTAATATGCTCATGGCTATCAGAAAACACAATTAGAGTTCCATTATCTTTTAATATCCTTTTTATACTTTCAAAGGTCTTATCAATATCCTTGATATGGTGAATTACATCTACCATAAATACTAAGCTAAAGGTTGAGTTAGGAAGATTTAAAAGTTCTGAAGCATCATCTTGAATAAACTTTCCATCACAGCATTTTTCTCTTGCCTTACTTAGTATTCCCAGCGATTGGTCTACTCCCCAAATCTTTGATTTTGTCATATTATGTACTAGCTTAAGATAATTTCCAGTTCCACATCCTACTTCTAGCACATGACTTTCTTTTGTAATGCCTGCCTTATCAACCATAAACTTCACTATTTCAAAATCCGCTTCCCTAACATCGTCATATATCTGGCAGATTTCATCATAATTATAACTCATAACATCACTCCTATATAACAACAACTAATACATTATTTTACTTTTATGGTATCATAATATAATTTTACAGTAAAGTGAATGTGTATAGAATTTAAATTAAACATATTTTTTTACTTTCAGATGCTAGAATCTAAACATATTTCAGAAAGAATTAGAGCATCTAATAGACGAATAGTAGGCGCTTTCTATAGTTGCAGGTCTTAGATTTCTAGCTTTACAACTATCTAAAAACTCCTAAAACCTCTCTTTAAAAGTTAGATTATTATTAGCTTGAACCTTAATTTCCTTGCTATTTTAACTTGTACATCACCCTTAAAATAATAAAAAAAGAGATACACATCTATTAGCTTTATACTAATAATGAAGTGTACCTCTTTTTTATTGTTTTCTTATTATCTCATAGCCTCTTCAATAGCGACAGCTACAGCAACGGATGCTCCTACCATTGGGTTGTTACCCATTCCGATAAGTCCCATCATTTCTACGTGTGCTGGTACAGAAGATGAACCTGCAAATTGTGCATCAGAGTGCATTCTTCCCATTGTATCAGTCATACCATAAGAAGCTGGACCTGCTGCCATGTTGTCTGGGTGAAGTGTTCTTCCAGTACCACCACCTGATGCTACTGAGAAGTATTTTTTACCCATTTCAATACATTCTTTTTTGTATGTTCCTGCTACTGGATGTTGGAATCTTGTTGGGTTAGTAGAGTTTCCAGTTATAGAAACATCGACTCCTTCATGGTGCATTATAGCAACCCCTTCTCTAACATCATCAGCTCCAAAGCATCTTACTTTTGCTCTTTCGCCTTTTGAATAAGCAGTTTCTTTAACTATTTCTAAGTTTCCAGTGTAATAGTCAAATTTAGTTTGAACATATGTGAAGCCATTAATTCTTGAGATAATCATTGCTGCATCTTTTCCAAGACCATTTAATATTACTCTTAAAGGCTCTTTTCTTACTTTATTAGCTGATTTTGCAAGACCTATAGCACCTTCTGCAGCAGCAAAAGATTCGTGTCCTGCTAAGAAGGCAAAACATTTAGTTTCTTCTCTAAGAAGCATTGCTGCAAGTCTTCCATGTCCTATTCCAACTTTTCTGTCATCTGCAACAGAACCTGGAATGCAGAATGCTTGTATTCCTTCTCCTAAAACTTCAGCAGCTTCTGCAGCGCTTGTACATCCTTTTTTAATAGCAATTGCAGCGCCAACTATGTATGCCCAGCATGCATTTTCAAATGCAATAGGTTGAATTTCTTTTACTATATTATAAACATCTATGCCTTTTCCATCGCAAATTGCTTTTGCCTCTTCTAAAGATTCTATTCCATACTTATTAAGTACAGGTAGAATTTGATTTATTCTTCTTTCAAAACTTTCAAATAATGCCATGTTTAGCTTCCTCCATTTCCTATTCGTGTCTTGGATCTATTACTTTATGAGCTTCAGAAAATCTTCCGTAACTTCCAGTTGCTTTTTTCATTGCTTCATTAGCATCCATTCCCTTTTTAATCATATCCATCATTTTTCCAAGGTGAATGAATTCATATCCAATTACTTGATCCTCTTCATCAAGAGCTACTTTATTAACATAACCCTCAGCCATTTCTAAGTATCTAGTTCCCTTATCCTTAGTTCCAAACATTGTTCCAACTTGGCTTCTTAATCCTTTGCCTAAGTCTTCTAAAGAAGCTCCAATAGGTAGTCCACCTTCTGAGAAAGCAGTTTGAGTTCTTCCATAAACTATTTGTAAGAATAATTCTCTCATTGCAGTATTTATAGCATCACAAACTAAGTCTGTGTTAAGTGCTTCAAGTATTGTTTTTCCTGGTAATATTTCAGAAGCCATAGCAGCTGAGTGAGTCATACCAGAACATCCTAATGTTTCAACTAATGCTTCTTCAATAATTCCGTCTTTTACATTTAAAGTTAGTTTGCAAGCTCCTTGTTGTGGTGCACACCAACCTACTCCATGGGTTAATCCTGATATATCTTTAACTTCTTTAGCTTGTACCCATTTTCCTTCTTGTGGTATTGGTGCTGCTCCATGGTTAGGTCCTTTTGCAACACATACCATTTGTTGAACTTCATGTGAATAAATCATAATTAGTCTCCTTCCTCTTACCAAAATACTTATACATAATACTTTAATGTATAATAAATATCCAATAAAGCTTATGATATTTAACACCACTATTCGGGACTAAAATTATCCCGCAGTGGGCAAATTTAGCAAATCGACTAACTCATTTTACCAAATATATTTAGTTTTAACAATAGCTATACTTAAATTTTATAAATATGGACATAGATTTCAAGGTATTACTACAAATTTATATAACTGGTTATTCAACTATATAATTTTAATAGTCATTCATAATATTTTACTTATGAATATTAATACACTAAAACAATGAAACAAAATAATATTTCTTAGCCCTACACAATTAAAGGAACTAAGAAATATTATTATAGGATTAAACTATGAACTTATTAATTATTTCATAATTATGGTTCTTCTACTATCCAAAATAAATTAAACCTATTGTTTATGGTTACTTAGAGTTCTAATAGATTCATATAATTAATCTATACTACTTCGTAATACACTATAGTCCTTAATACTACATAGTTATTGCAATTTAATAATTCTTATATACTGATAGTCTAAAAATTCTAATTAAATTGTATTACGAGATATTTGGAACATCTCCAGTAATTATATTATAGTACATTTTCCACTTTTCTTTACTTCCGCCAACTTCAATTACTTTCCCCTTCTGATCTAAATAAGTTGGGGGGGTATCACTTAATTTATCGGGATTTAGCTTGTTTAAATAATTATACATTCTCTTTGCATCTTTTATAACTTTTTTAGATAAATACTCTAAAGCCCTAAATACAGCACTCTCATAGGAATAACTTTCTTCCTGGCTTACTAAATTTAAAATAGTATCTACTGCACTGAAGAATCTATCCTCATCTTTAATCGCCCAACTATCGAAATTAGCTATATAGCAATCGTAAAGTATAGCTGCAAAAAGTTGGTTATGATGAGTGAAAGTCTTGTCATTTTCGTATAGCTCTTTGCGAAGATACAAGTCCTTGCAAATTCTAAGGGCTTTTTCATTTCTATTACACATTCTTAGACATCTAATGTAATTAATGTAATCTTCTCTAGTAAAATTACTTTTATCTTTTTCATAAAGCGTGTCATAAATTATTAAGGCATCTTGGTACTGTAAACATTCTAGCAAAGCTTTTCCTTCACATCTCATCATACAAATACTATCCATCTTTACACCCCTATAACTTTATTTTATAACTGCAAGTTACCATTTACATTTATGCATATTATATTATATGCAAACTCTACATCCATTGTATACCAATAATTCAATATAGTACATAATTATTTTATTGCAATTTTATTTAATCACACTTCATTAGTTGTTATATTAACAACTATCATTTTGAAATCTGTACTATAAAAGTATTAATTGTTTTATAACAGATTACTCATAATTGAGTTATTTAAAATATTTTTATCTTTTATATGTTTGAATGATCACAAAGTCATAGTAAGTGAAAAAATATATGTAAAAAAACTGTATGTTATTTTATTGAAACAGTATATTTAACTACTATACTAGTTTTCTAAAACATGATTAAATTCCTTCATGTAGTTAAATTAATATCAGAGTTTTTCTGTAAAAATACTAAGCACAAAAGTAAAAAGCTTCAGAAAGTTACAATGTCAATTTAACACTACAACCTTCTGAAAAAAAGATTTATAAATACTAATATTTTTTTATTTTGTTATAGCTAAACTTTTTATTAAGTTTAACCGTCAATCATATTGCTACATTGTTCTTTTAAAGCATAGGCTTCATCATAATGATCATCAATAGTTATGGCATCTTCACAGGCTCTTATTGCCTCTTTATACTGTCCATTTTTCATATAAATCTTGGCCTTAAGCAAGAAAAATCTCTCATCATCTCCAAGTTCAATGGCATTATTGATAAAAATTAGAGCCTTCTTATAATTAAAATCACTTAAGTAATAGAAATAATAGGCCATAAGATAGTAAATTTTATCCTGTCTTGGGTATATATTGAAGATCCCCATTAAAAAATTTAATATATCTTTTTTAGGTAGAAATGTTTTTTTTACCTTTCCTATAGATGTATTCTTAAATGACAGCCTTAAAAGTGCATCAATAGCTTCTGTATATTTATGACTCCTAATTAGTACAAATACCTTGTTTAAACTTATATATAATTCCCCTTCATCCATAGTCAAGGCTTTATCAATATAAGTAAGAGCTTTGTCATATTCACCTATTTCAAAGTGCGTTCTTGAAAGTAAATTAAAATACTTTGAGTTTGTGTGATTAAGGCTTATTGCTTTGTTTAAGTTAAATATAACTTCTGAGTAGGAATAACAATGTAAATCATGAACCATTCTTGAATCTTTAGTGGTTGTCTCTGAACTGTTTAATATTCTCAGCACAAGAACTATAGCCCTACCTTTTCTATAATATCCATGGGCACAGTACTCATTAAACTGAATTAACTTATCGTATATTTTAATTGCTTTATTATAGCTTTCTATAATTTTGAAATTCGATTGATTAGTTGGAGTTTCTTCATATTCTTCACCAAAGAATAAACAAACTTCTTCAGTTTTTAAAGGCCAATAGTTATTATCTAGGTTCATATTTAGAGCTCTATCGCATTGTTCAAGGACAATATTACATTTTTCATCTAAAGTTAAGGTTTCATCCCTTAAAACTTCTTCTACTTTTGTTTTGAGAAAATTAGAAAATTCAATTTTGTAAGCTTCATAGGTTTCTAAGCCTTTTATCCCTATATTTTCTAAGCCTATTATTATACATTGGTAAGCCTTAATTTTAATGGATGTTTTTGCATTAGAATCATCTATAACCTTTCTTAAAACTTCTAATCCGCCATTGTATTTTAAGGTTTTAAATAATATGGCACCCTTTTCATACAAATATTCATGAAAATCTTTATTTCCAATAGCTATAGCTTCCTCTAGAACTTTTAAATAAACCCCTTCTTTATTTTGAAGTGAAGTTCTATTTTCTGTTTCTACTATTAATTCCTTAATTTTTCTATCAATGTAATCCTTATTTACATAAGTTAAATCCTCATATTCTAAATTACATTCTACTTTGTATAGAGTTTTGTAGATATTTAATAATTCTAAAAAATATCCGCAATCTAGCAGTACCTGTCTTCCTATTTCAATTAGATGCAAGTAATTAATATTATTAGCTGTATTAAAACTATGATATTGATCGTTCTCTTCCTCTTTTATAATTATATCCAAAAGTCTACTATAGCAATTATAAAGTTCTTCGCAATTTTTCTCCGTTATAAACCTAATAATTCTTTTTTGCAACTTTTCTTTTAATAGATTACCAGTCCTCTCTAAATTCTCCCCAAATATCTCCAAATCCCCATAGCTTTTATTATTGTGGATTAAAAACTTTAATCCCTCATAGTAAGAATTAAAGGCCTCCTCATAATCTTTTAGCTTTTCTAAGATCTTCGCTTTATGATTATAGAGAAATTCATCCTCTGATATCTTAAAAGAGAGATTTACATAATTTAATGCTTCTTTATACTCTGAAATTTCATAGTATGCAAGGGACAAAAGGTCGTAAGCTTCCTCGCTTTGCTTAAATGAGAGAGACTTTTTCAAACATTCTATTGCTTCTTTAAATTTATCTAGCTTCAAATACATTTTACTTTTCAAAATGATACTGTCATAGTCCAGCTCCATGGTTTCATTTTGGCTTAACTTAAAAATAATCTTTTCAGCTTCTTCATTTTTTATGTTTTTGTAGCTATCATATTTCTCTTCTATATTAAACTTATTGTAATCCATAAAGTTTCTCCTTTGATAATTTAATTCTTGGGAAAACCCTAGATATTTCTATTAAATAAAACCTTCAAATATAATTTTATCATATTTTTTCCTTATAAACATATAATAAAGCCCTTTATAGTACTAATTAACATGGAAAAGGTGACAATTACACAGAATTATCACCTTTTCCTACTACTTGTAGCTGTATTTTTATTTAAAATATTTCTAAAAGTGAACCTAGCTTTAGTATTAAAATATATATAACCCTATTACTGTATCTAGGTTTTAATAATTAGTATAACTAGGTTTATAATGTAATTCCTAACTATAAATTGATCTACTTAAGTAAATACTCTTTGTGGAGCACCCAAGTATTGTTTACCCATTTAAAAATTGAAATATTATCAAATTCCCCGTTGAAGTCGCAACAAAGCTTACTTATATATTCCCATAACTCAGTGAATATAGGTTGAATTCTTTTAGAGCTCACTGTTACATGAAACACTTTATTTTTACCATCTTTTTTATCAAAGTCTATATAATCTATTTTACTCATTTCATCAATTAGCCGATCATGAACAGCTTTAGCTTCCTTTGACATATTTACTTTCATAAAAATAACTCTATCATCGAAATGATCAAAACCTTTTATTTCTAGAGGCTCACTTTTTTCAGTTTTAGAAAATTCTTTCAAGGTATTTTCTAATTCTAATATATCCCCTTCGTATTCAAAAGGTGCTTTAATAGTAAAATGTGCTGGAAGCTTTGAAGATTTTGCTCCAAATTTTTGAAAAACTTCTTTTCTAAGATTATTATTAAAATCCCCAGGTGCTCCTTTTATAATGGAAACTATAACATATCTCATATGCTCACTCCCAGACTTATTTATTTTTCTTAATAAAATAATATACCGGTAACCCTACTAGTGTAATTACTAACCCTACTAGTGCAAACATAGTATCGGTAAATAAAGTACTAATTATTATATAAAGTCCTCCTGCAACTCCCACAATAGGTGTAATTGGATATAAAGGTACTCTAAAAGGTGCAGGGTTATTTTTGAATTTTCTTCTTAAAATAAATACACCAAATACTGCCATTGTAAAGAAAATCCAAAGTACAAACATTACAAGGTTTGTTAATAATTCAAAAGAACCACTTAGAACATATAAAGATGCCAAAACAACTTCTATAATAAAAGCATTTAAAGGTGTTTCAAATCTCTCATTAACTTTACCGAAGAATTTTGCAAAAGGAAAAACTCCATCTTGTGCCATAGCAAAAGGTATTCTTACTCCAGTCATTAAATAGCCATTTAGGGCTCCGAAGATTGATATCATTATACCAGCAGCAATTAAACTAGCTCCACTTTTTCCAAAAAGTATTACGGAGGCATCTGTAGCAGGTTTTGATGATTTTATAACTTCACTTACTGGTATTACTTTTATTATAGCAAGATTAATAAGAACATAAACTACAATGATAACTAATAATCCAACTATAATAGATTTTGGCAAATCTTTCTCTGGCTTTTTTAATTCTCCCGCCATATTTCCAACTGCAATCCATCCATCATAAGCCCAAAGAGTTCCTAAAATGGCTGCTCCAAATCCCGCAAGTCCTGAGGTACTTCCCTGCATTAAACTTGGTGAAAAACTATTGACTGTTCCTTTCATCAAACCAAAAATTATTATTATTGCTATAGGAATAAGTTTAGCAATTGTAGATATCAATTGAACCTTACTTCCAATTTTTGTTGAAATAATGTTTAAAATCATGATGAAGAAAATCATAAAAATTGCAAGAATTTTTTGTTGTGTACTACTCATTGGAATAAAATAAGTTGCTTGAGTAACAAATACAATAGCTAAGGCTGCAACTGCCCCAGGAACATAAACGAAGCTTTGTACCCATCCAAATAAGAATGCCCATTTCTCACTATATAGTTCTTTTAAATATACAAATACTCCACCAGTTTTAGGTATTGCAGTGGCAATTTCTGCAATGGTAAGAGCTGAAGCTATTGTTATTACACCACCGATTACCCATGCCATGATACCCATAGTAGCACTTCCAGCATTGCCAAATACTGCGGAAGCTTTAAAAAATATTCCTGAACCTATAACAATCCCAATAACCATAGTTATTGCTTCAAATAAACCAATTTGTTTTTTTAGACTATTTGAACTATTGTCTCCTACTTTTGCCTTTTCCTTTTTTACTTCCATAAATAAGACCTCCTATTAATTAGTTTATAAGTCCTTGAGACTATTTTGCTTAATGTTTAAGATTTTTAAACATTAAAAAGGACAGAGAGTAAAATAGCATGTGAAATAATGCTATCTTACTCCCTGTCCTTTTATCTGAAAGATTCCTTTAAATAATGAATAAGTTCATTTTTCAATAACATTACAGTATAATTAAATCCTTCTTAATGAAAAAAGTTAACATTGCTGTAATAAACTGTCATTGAAATAAAGTTGCTCCGTTGATGCCACTTTAAAGTGGGCTCTCCAGGGTTGTGTCAAATTATTGTATGTGACCTGAAAGCTTCGATATAAACATTTAGCATTGCTTATATCTTTCTCCTACGGTTATCAATGATTGATATCTCCAATAATTTTCATCCACTATTATTAAATTATTTTAATTCTAATTAAAATAAACACAAATGTCAATACATAATTCGACATTTATATACAAGAAATATATTCATAACTCAGAAGATTAATTCATAAACCTATAAATATTAGCAATTTCTATATAAGTAAAACAATTTTATAATAATCATATGCTTTCATGTGCTAGCTAGTTGAACTTTTTATATCATTATAGGCGCTAATTACTGCATTCCATGTAGCCTCATCCACCTTCCCTGTAACGGGCAAATTTGAAATTCTTTGAAATTCAGATATAGCAGAACTTGTGTTAAGACCAAAAATTCCATCAGGTATAAGGTAAATTATTGATGGATATTTACTCCGTATCAGATTTAAGTAATCTTGTATAAGTTTTACACTATTCCCTTTAGAGCCTACTACTAAAACGCTTCCTGGATAAGAAGAGATAACTTCAGACTCTCTTTCTCCTTCACCATAAGCTTCTGCCATTTTTGTTACACCAACATAAACTTCAGACAATTTATACCAAGTTTTATAATCTACGTTACCACTTTGATATATTCCAAAAGTTCTTTGAAAATTCTGTACAGCCAGCTTTGTATTATTTCCATAAATTCCATCTGAAGATAACTTTTGTATAGCAGGAAAATTTCTCGAAATTCTATTTATATACTTTTGCACTATAGTAACTTCTTTTCCCCTGGTGCCCACAGCTAATGTATATCCTGGATATGATTTTGGTATTCCACGAATCATTTTCGAAATATCAAAAACTATATTTTTTCCATAATAATAAGTAAGTATTTCATAAGGAGTTTTCCCCTGGTCTCCAAGATACTTACTTCCCCATTGAGTTAGATGCCCTGGACACTTAGCTCTTACTCCATCACAGTATTGTGCCAAAAGAGGTTGAACTGAGCCTTGTCTTTTAATGTATTGGGCAAATACTTCATCTACGATATTACTAATATTTTCAAAGATATTTCTACCATAAACAAAATAATGATCATAGGCTGTAGAATTAGTTATGTCAAAATCTTTACCTTTAGCCCTGTACCATTCTGTAAATATTCTATTTAGGGTAAAAGATACAATGCAGTGAACATTAGCCCTAATAGTGTTTTCTGTCCAAGTTGGATAGATTTCACTGCTAGCTACATTTTTTATATAATCTCTAAAACTAACCTCATAATTTGGGCCTGTAGAATCTGGGTTTCCAATATGAACAACTATTTTGTCTGGTACTACCACTTCTGGCAATACTCTAAACATAGATTTTGCTATAGACATTTCTTTTTCCATATCTTCTAAATCCTTTTTCTCATAGCTTCCGTGGAGTAAGTGTGGCTCGATTTGGATTACAGTATATAAACTAGTTTCCCTATGACTTAAACTACTTAAACTTCTGTACATTGATAACTGATGCTCATCTTTTTCAAGGATTACCTTTTGAATAGATGTTATTTCGGGAAATATTTGAACTCCTTTGATTCTTATAGTTCTTCTTCCTGGGGCTTCAACCATTACTTCCCAAGAGCTATAGGGAGCAAGTCCTGCCGCATCACTAGGAGACTGAGACAAAGCAGTGGGTGGTGTTGGAATGTCTATAATTTCTGCCTCTCCACTTATATCAGTTACCGCCTCCTTTGTTCCGTAGTATTTATATTGAACCTCTTCTGGTGTAATTGTTACCTTTGCTCCTACATATGGTTTAAATTCTGCTTCATCATAAGCTACAACTTTTAGTCTTCCAGTATAACTCATAATTACCCTCAAAACTATTACTCGTATTACTATACTATGATACACACTTAAGTTTTGGTACATTGAAAATAAACCTAATAACTTACCAATTTTACCAAAAGGTTTTTATTTATCTGTAATTTTGTGCAGTATTTTGAAATATATCCTGTCTTTTATTCTATTTAGCATAAATTTTATTGACTTATACCCCCTATATTGTAAAATAAGTATGGATGTCATTTAATAATGAAAATGGGGTGGTTTTATGTTAGGTACTATAGTTAACTTTCTAGCTATAGTTGGAGGGGCAATCATTGGACTTTTTCTTAAAGGTGGAATCCCTGAAAAAGTTAGTAATACCGTTATGCAAGGCATTGCTTTATGCATATTGTACATAGGAATCTCTGGAGCTTTTAAAGTTGAGAATATGCTTGTAGTCATAATTTGTATGAGCCTTGGAGCGGTAGTTGGAGAATATGTGGATTTAGATAACATGCTTAAAAAGCTTGGCGATTGGCTTCAAAGTAAATTTAAAAATAGTGAAAGTAAAATTTCTGAGGGTTTTGTAAGTGCAAGCCTGCTCTATTGTGTAGGAGCTATGGCAATTGTAGGGTCTCTTGAAAGTGGTCTTCAAGGAAAACATGATATTTTGTTTTCAAAATCCATTCTAGATGGTATTTCTGCTATTATTTTTTCTTCAACCTTAGGTATAGGAGTTATGTTATCTGGAGTTTCAGTATTTATATATCAGGGAATTATAACTCTATGCGCTTCCTTTTTAAGCCCTGTACTTTCAACTTCTGTAATTGCAAACATGACTGCTTGTGGAAGCTTAATTATAGTAGGTTTAGGACTTAATCTTTTAGGGGTAACTAAAATAAAGGTTGCAAACCTTTTACCCGCCATATTCTTACCTATTTTAGCACCCTTTGTTATTCAATTAATAAATTTATTTTAAATTAAAAAGCACCTTTAATATAGTTTTAACGCTATACTAACGGTGCTTTTATAGGTGAATTAACTACAATCCTATGTCCTGTCTATAATAAATTCCCTCAAAGTCCACATTCTTTATTCCATTATAAGCATTTGATCTGGCTTCTTCTAAGGATTTTCCAAGAGCAGTAACTCCAAGAACTCGTCCTCCGCTAGTAAGTAAGTTTTTGTTGGCTTCTTTTCCTCCAGCTATAAATACCTTTTCAGGACCTTGATTTGAAATTTCTATACATTTTCCTGTATCATATTTATTAGGGTAACCTTTAGATGCAGCTATAATGCAACAAGCATATTGGTTTTTAAACTTTACCTCCGTGTTGTGTAAATTATCTTCTAACGCTGCTATTATTAGCTCCATAAAATCATTTTCCATTAATGGTAGTACAACTTGAGTTTCTGGATCTCCCATCCTCACATTATATTCTAAAAGATAAACATCTTCATTGGCTATCATTAAGCCGAAAAATATAATACCTTTATAGTAAAGCTTCTCTTGTTTAAGTCCTTGAAGAGTTGGAAGCATAATTTTTTCTTTAAAATCTTCTAGTACTTTTTCTGTGCAATAAGGATTTGGTGCTATAGTACCCATGCCACCAGTATTAGGTCCTAGGTTCCCATCAAATATGGCTTTATGATCTTTAGAAGATACAAAGGGTATTATTGTATTTCCATCAGTTATAGCTAAAATAGATGCTTCTACCCCTTGCAAAAATTCCTCTATTACAATAGATTTTCCTGCACCCTTTAAACTATCTGAAACCATAAATTCTTCTATAGCAACTTTAGCCTCTTCATAGTTGTTAGCAATAATTACTCCCTTACCTGCAGCTAAACCATCAGCTTTTAGTACTACTGGAAATTTACACTTTTCAATATACTTCATAGCATCATAAGGATTAAGAAAAGTGCTATATTCAGCAGTGTTGATATTATATTTTTTCATAAATTCCTTGGCAAAAATTTTACTTCCCTCGAGGTTAGCTCCGGCTAAGGAAGGCCCGAATATTTTTTGATTATTTTCTAAAAATAAATCTACTATACCTTCACAAAGTGGTGCTTCAGGTCCTACTACTGTTATATCAATGCTATTTTCCAGAGCAAATTTTAATAATCCCTCATTACTAGTTATATCAACATTTTCACACTTTTCTTCCCTTGCTGTTCCACCATTGCCAGGAGCGCAATATATTTTTCCCACTTTGTTACTTTGGCTTAGTTTCCAAGCAATGGCATGTTCTCTTCCACCACTGCCAATTAAAAGTACTCTCATTTAATCATCTCCTATTAATGTTTAAAATGCCTAGTTCCAGTAATAACCATAGCTATCCCATATTCCTCACAAGCTTCTATGCTTTCCTTATCTCTTACAGAGCCACCAGGTTGGATTATGGCCTTTATGTTGCATTTATTTGCTTCTTCAACACAGTCTCTAAATGGGAAAAATCCATCAGAAGCCAGAACTACACCATCTTTAGCCCTGTCAAGTGCTTGCACAGTTGACCAAATTCTATTAACCTGGCCTCCAGCAATACCCTTCGCCATTTTATCTTTGATTGCCACAATAGCATTAGATTTTACATATTTAGCTACCTTCATTCCAAACACTAAGTTTTCCATCTCATCATCAGTAGGTGCAGTTTTTGTCACTACCTTTAACTCTTCATATATTTTTTTATCTACATCCTGAAGAAGAATTCCGCCATCAACAGAAACAACTTCTATTTCATCCTGTGGAGATGTTGTACATTTTATAACTCTTAGATTTTTCTTAGTTTTTAGTACTTCAAGAGCTTCTTCATCAAAATCGGGAGCAATAACAATTTCTAAGAAGGTTTTTACCATTTCAAGAGCAGCTAATTTGTTAACTTTATTATTTAAAGCTACAATACCTCCATAAATTGATACCTCATCACAACTAAATGCTTTTGTATATGCTTCTTCAGGGGTTTCTCCTAAAGCTACACCACAAGGAGTGTTATGTTTTAAAGTACAACATGCTGTTTCTTCAAACTCATTAACTACCTTCCATGCAATGTCCATATCCTTTATATTGTTATAGGAAAGTTGTTTTCCATTTAATATTTCTATATTATTCATCATTCCATTTTTATCTGTTCTCTTATAAATTGCAGCATTTTGATGAGGGTTTTCTCCATACCTTAAATCCTCAAGTTTCTCATAAGATAAAGATAAGTATTTTGGATTAGAAAGTCCTTCTTCTTTGAAAAGATAATTTGCAATAGCTGCATCATAAGAGGAAGTTAAGTTAAACACCTTTGCTGCCAACCTTCTTCTTGTGGAGTAAGTAACTTCCCCTTGGTTTTCTATCTCTGCCATAATAGTTCTATAATCTTCAATTTGGCTTACAACCACTACATCTTGGAAATTCTTAGCTGCACTTCTTAGCATAGTAGGGCCACCAATATCAATAAATTCGATCATCTCTTCAAAGGAAAGATTTTCTTCTAATTTATCAAAGAAAGGATATAGGTTTACACATACTAAATCAATGGTTTGAATTTCTCTAGCATTTAAAGTTTCCATATGATTCTCATTGTTCCTTATTGCTAAAATTCCACCGTGAATCTTAGGATGAAGGGTTTTAACTCTTCCATCTAGCATTTCTTCTGCATTAGTGACTTCAGAAACTTCCTTTACAGGAAGTCCCTTTTCCTTTAATAACTTATAGGTTCCTCCAGTAGAGATAAGCTCCACTCCATTACTCACTAAAAAATTAGCAAAAGTTATAATGTTAGTTTTATCGTATACACTTATTAAAGCTCTCTTAATCATCTTAATTACTCCTTTACTATTACGTGTCTACCAGCAACACTAATTTTATTCTCTGAAAAAAGCTTAATAGCCTCTGGAAGAGCCTTATGCTCTTCCACAAGAATTCTTTTTTGTAAAGTTTCCTTAGTATCTTCAGCAAGAACCTCTACAGTCCTTTGAAGAACTATAGCACCTGCATCAGTATCCTCTTCAACAAGATGCACTGTACACCCACTTACCTTTACCCCATAATTTATGGCTGCTTCGTGGACCTTTAACCCATACATTCCTTTTCCACAGAAGCTTGGTATCAAAGATGGGTGAATATTTATAATTTTATTTTTAAATTCTTCTAGTAAGGTACCTTTTATTATAGATAAAAAACCTGCCAATACGATTAAGTCAACATTTCCCTTTAAAACCTTATAAATTTCCTCGCTTAAAGTTTGTTTATGTGCGTTTCTTTCAATAACTAAAGTTTTAATGCCGGCATTTTTTGCTCTTTCTAAAGCAAAAGCATCTCCTTTATCACTTATTACATACTCAATTGATACGTCTTTTAAGTACCCTGTTGAAATACTATCTATTATGCTTTGAAGATTAGAACCTCCGCCAGATACTAGAACCGCTACTTTAAACAAACCCCTTCACCTCCGGCTTGTACATATCCAATTTCATAGGCCTTTTCATTTAAAGCATTAAGAGCATTCAATACTTCTTTTGCTATAGATTTATCTACGGCTAAAACCATTCCTATGCCCATATTAAAAGTGTTATACATTTGTTCTTCAGCAACACCTTTATTCATAAGATATTTAAATATTTCAGGAAGCTCATAACTATTTTTATTAATTATTGCAGTAAAGTCCCCCTTAAACATTCTTGGAATGTTTTCATAAAACCCACCACCAGTAATATGTGCCATACCTTTAATACTAAAATCCTTCATAACACTTGAAATGGTACTTACATAAATCCTTGTGGGTTCTAAAAGGATTTCTCCTAAAGTTTTTTCTCCTAGTTTTTCATCATAATTAGTTACTAATTTTCTAACTAAAGAGAATCCATTGCTGTGAACTCCACTAGAAGCTACTCCTATTAGTACATCTCCATCAGCTATTTCACTACCATCAATAATTTTGTCCTTCTCAACAATTCCTAGTGCAAATCCGGCTACATCATAATCCCCTATGTTATACATTCCTGGCATTTCAGCTGTTTCTCCACCTATTAAAGCAGCTCCACTTTGAATACATCCTTCAGAAACTCCTTTAACAATATCACTTGCAATGATTGCATCTAATTTACCACAAGCAATGTAATCTAAGAAAAATAGTGGTTTAGCACCGTGACATAAAATGTCGTTAACACACATTGCTACACAATCTATGCCAATGCTATCAAACTTATTTAAAGAAATAGCAATTTGCAGCTTTGTACCAACCCCATCTGTGCCTGAAACTAGTACAGGATTTTTATATCCTGCTCCTAGTTCAAACATGCCTGCAAAGCTACCAATGCCGTTTAGTACTCCTTTTGTATAAGTTTTAACAGTATAATTTTTCATCAAAGTAACCGCCTTATAGCCCTCTTCAATATTAACTCCTGCATCTTTATATGAAATCATAGTTAATTCTCCTCTCCATTACATTCCTTAACTGGTGCTGATATTGGATACTTTCCATGGAAACAGCCTGTACAAAAACCTTCACTTTTGCCAAGACATTCATATAAACCCTCTGTAGATAAATACTCTAAACTATCTGCTCCAATAGCTTCTTTTATTTCATGAATTTCAAGTTGACTTCCAATTAAAGCATCTCTATAAGGAGTGTCAATACCAAAATAGCAAGGATACTTTACAACTGGAGAACAAACTCTAAAATGAACTTCTTTGGCACCTGCATTTTTTAATAGTTCTACAAGTCTTTTACTGGTTGTTCCTCTAACTATGGAATCATCTATTAATACTACTGATTTACCTTCAACACTTTCTTTTAATACATTCAATTTTACATTTACTGCGCTTTCTCTTTCCTCTTGATTAGGTGCAATAAAAGTTCTTCCTATATATCTATTCTTAATTAACCCAATTTCAAAGGGAATTTTTGAAGCTTTTGAAAAACCAATTGCTGCTGGCATTCCTGAATCTGGAACCCCTATAACTACATCTGCCTCAATTGGATGCTCTTCAAAAAGCTTGATTCCTGCTTTTACTCTTGAATCATTAACAGAAATACCATCAATAATAGTATCTGGCCTTGCAAAATAAATGTACTCAAAAGAGCAAGTAGCACATTTTGTCTTTTCTCCAAAGTTATAGGATTTAATTCCCTGTTCATTAATAACCACAATTTCTCCTGGTTCGATGTCTCTAATAAAGTTTCCACCTGTAGCATCAAAAGCACAACTTTCTGAGGCGATTATATAGTTCCCATCTATTTCGCCAAGACATAGTGGTCTTATTCCATAAGGATCTCTAACTCCTATTAATTCATTTTCAGTTAAAATTACAATACCAAAAGAGCCTTTTATTGCTTGCATGGTATCAATTATACTTTTGAGAATCCCTTTTCCTGATCCTTTAGCAATTAAATTTAATATTACTTCAGAATCTATAGAGGTTTGAAACACAACACCTGAATCTTCTAAAAGTTCTCTTATAATATCTGCATTTATCAAATTACCATTATGTGCAATAGCAATACTACCCAGTTTAAACTCACCTAAAACTGGTTGAGCATTTTTTAGTACACTATCTCCTGCTGTTGAATATCTTACATGTCCAATGGCAGAATGCCCTTGAAGACCATTAATAATCTCATTATTAAAAACTTCTGATACCAGACCCATACCTTTATGGCAATTCATAGACTTCCCATCACAGGTTACAATTCCTGCACTTTCTTGCCCTCTATGTTGAAGAGCGTATAGGCCATAATAAGTTCTTTTGGCTACATTAATCTGTGGTGACTTACTAAAAATTCCATATACTCCACACTCGTCATGAAATTTATCCTCATCGTAACACTCATAAGGCCTTTGTAATAACAACTCCATATTTTTCCTCCTGAATACCACTTAAAGTACTATCCGTTAATTCTTTCTAAAATTTTTGTATATCCTTCTACTAAGTCTCCAAGTTCTCTTCTAAATCTATCTTTATCTAACTTCTCCCCTGTGTTCATGTCCCAAAGTCTGCAAGTATCTGGCGAAACTTCATCAGCTAAAATAACTTCACCCTTATATCTTCCAAACTCTAATTTAAAATCTACAAGCTTGATATTTTGTTTTTTAAAGAAATCACTAAGAATTTCATTTATTTTTTCCGCTTGAGAATATATATGATTTAACTCATCAAAGGTAGTTAATCCCATAGCTACTGCATGATAATCATTCATTAGGGGATCACCTAGAGCATCATTTTTATAGCTTATTTCAAGAACTGTAGTTTTAAGCTCTGTACCTTCTTCAAGACCATATCTTTTCGCCATACTTCCAGCGGCAACATTTCTTACAATAACTTCAACTGGAACGATTTCAACTTTTTTACATAACTGTTCTCTATCACTTAGCTTCTTTATGAAGTGACTTTCTATGCCATTTTCTCTTAACATATCAAAGATAATGGAAGTAATACTATTATTAAGGATTCCTTTTGAGTTAATTGAAGCTTTTTTCTCACCATTAAAAGCTGTTGCATCATCTTTATAATATATAATTACTTCGTCATCCTTTTCTCCTTTATATATCTTTTTAGCCTTACCCTCATACAAGAAATTTTTATTATCCATTATAGCTCCACTCCTTCTTGATTTTCTCTTATAAAGTTCTCTTTCATTGTTTTTCTATAATTTAATAATTTTTCTTTCAGTTCAGGATATTTTATAGATAATATCTCCACTGCAAGCATAGCTGCATTATAGCTGTTATTAATTCCAACAGTTGCTACTGGAATAGACTTAGGCATTTGTACTATAGAATATAAAGAGTCTAACCCCCCAATAGCTGCCTTTATTGGTACTCCAATTACAGGAAGTACAGTTTTTGAAGCTATAACTCCTGGTAAGTGAGCTGCAAGGCCTGCACCTGCAATTATTACCTCGTAACCTTGAGCCTCTAACTCTTTTAAAACTTCTTCTAGCTTTTCAGGAACTCTATGAGCTGATAGTACATGAGCACTATACTCCACATTAAATTCCTTTAAACATTTCCCCGCACCTCTCATTACATCCACATCAGACTTGCTGCCAAAAATAATTGCTACTTTCATTTCTCTTCCTCCTATTTATAATAATTAACTCCACTTTGGAAAATCTTTTGATCAAAGTTTCCCTTAATATTTTTAAATACATTATTATCATATCTTTCGCTATGTCCCATTTTTCCAAAAACTCTTCCGTCAGGGCTAGTAATACCTTCAATAGCATAGGTAGAACCATTAGGATTAAATTTAATATCATAGGTTGGATTGCCAAAACTATCTACATACTGAGTTGCAATTTGATTGTTATTTAATAATCTATTCACCATTTCCTCACTACAATAGAAACGTCCTTCGCCATGGGAAACTGGAATGCTATGAACTTCTCCTAAATCTACTCCATGAAGCCAAGGTGAACTATTATTTATTACTTTAGTATTCACCATGCAGGATATGTGTCTTCCAATGGCATTAGATATTAAAGTTGGGCTATTCTCTTCTAAATCTCTAATTTCTCCATAGGTTACAAGCCCTAGCTTTATTAAGGCCTGGAACCCATTGCAAATTCCGAGAATTAAACCATCTCTATTTTTAAGTAAATCCATAGTAGCTTCACTAATTCTCTTATTTCTAAATATGGCATTTATAAACTTACCTGAACCATCAGGTTCATCCCCTGCACTAAAGCCTCCAGGAAGCATGATTATTTGAGAAGATCTAATTTCACTTTCAAGTGCTAATATGGACTCTTCAATATGCTCTGGACTTAAATTATTAAATACTAACTGTTTAACATCTCCGCCAGCTTTAATAAAGGCTCTTTCACAATCATACTCACAATTAGTTCCTGGGAACACAGGTATAACTATCTTCGGCTTCGGTAAATCAATTAATAAAGAGCTTTCATTTTTCTTACCCTCACCAAATCTTTGTATATCTTTTCTTGCAGTGTTGTTACTTTTGATAAAGTTTACTGGGATATCTCTATCAAACTGAAAATTTATTCTCTGACTTTCTTCATAATCCGTTGGAAACACCTTTTCTAAAGGCTGACAATATATTTTCTTAAGCTCTTTTATATCTATACTTTCCTCTCGAAGCTTAATAACTGATTCCTCTAAAGTTCTGCCAAGCACTTCGTATTCTACTAATTCCAATAGCTCTAAAGCTTCTTCTTTTTTTATCTCTAAAATTATACTTCCATAGGTATAATCTCTTATTTCTTCAAGCTTTGTACTTGGTCTAAATTCAAACCCAACTTCACTTCCGAAGGCCATTTTTGATATACCTTCAATAACTCCTCCGTAGGTTACTGTATATGAGGACAACACCAGGTTTTTATCAATAAGCTCTGATACACACTTAAAGTTCTTCTTTAATTTCGAAAAATCAACTACGAAATTTTCATCTAACCTACTTGGTAATATTACAACTTTACTTCCGCTTTCCTTAAAATCTCCACTAATAGCTTTTTCTACATCTAAAGTGCCTACTGCAAAGGAAATTAAAGTTGGTGGTACATGTAAATCTTCGAAAGTACCTGACATACTATCCTTACCACCTATGGCTGCAACTTCTAAGCTATGCTGAGCATATAGTGCTCCTAAAAGCGCCGAGAAAGGTTTTCCCCATTTACTTGGGTCACTACCTAATCTCTCAAAGTACTCTTGTAGAGTTAGATATGTACTTTCTAATTTAGCCCCTGAAGCTATAACCTTAGAAATACTTTCAACCACTGCGTACATGCTTCCATGGAAAGTACTCCAGGAAGATAACTCAGGATTAAATCCATAAGCCATCACAGTACCAGTTTTAGTTTCACCTTTTAGGGTAGGTATTTTACAAACCATAGCTTCTGATGGTGTTTCTTGTGTATTTCCTCCAAAAGGCATGAATACTGTTCCTCCTCCAATTGAGGAGTCAAACATTTCTACAAGCCCTTTTTGAGAGCATACATTTAAATCTCCTAATACCTTTGTTAATTCTGCTTTAAGGGTAAGGTTATGATTTTCCTTGTTTGCAAAATAGTTGTCACTTTCCTTAGGACTTTGAACTAAGACATCATTAAAACTAGGAGCACCATTGGTGTTCAAAAATTCACGGCTTAAATTTAAGATTGTTTGTCCATTCCATTCCATAACGACTCTATGTTCCTCTGTTACCTGTGCCACTATGGTTGCTTCAAGATTTTCTTCATTTGCTAGAGTTATAAACTTGTCAGCATCACCTTTTGAAACAACTACTGCCATTCTCTCTTGTGACTCAGAAATTGCAATCTCAGTTCCATCTAAACCTGCATACTTTTTAGGTACTAAATCTAAATTTATTTTTAATCCATCTGCTAACTCTCCAATTGCAACTGATACTCCACCAGCCCCAAAATCATTGCATTTCTTTATAAGTTTGGTAACTTCATTATTTCTAAATAACCTTTGTATCTTTCTTTCTGTTGGAGCATTACCCTTTTGAACTTCTGCGTTACTAGTATTAATGGAAGTTTCAGTATGAATTTTAGAAGATCCTGATGCTCCTCCAATTCCATCTCTACCTGTTCTTCCTCCTAATAAGATTATTAAATCTCCTGGTACAGGTTTACTTCTCACTATATTCTCATAGGGTGCAGCTCCAATCACCGCTCCTACTTCCATTCTTTTTGCTGTGTAGCCTTCATGATATACTTCTTTAACAAAACCAGTTGCAAGACCAATTTGATTTCCATAACTACTATAGCCCCTAGCAGCTTCTCTTGTAATTTTTCTTTGAGGAAGTTTTCCTCTTAAGGTTTTTGAAATAGGGCTTCTTGGATCTCCACTTCCAGTAATTCTCATTGCTTGATATACATAACTTCTACCAGATAGTGGATCTCTTATAGCCCCTCCAATACAAGTTGAAGCACCCCCAAAAGGCTCTATTTCAGTAGGATGGTTATGAGTTTCATTCTTAAACATCACTACATACTTTTCTTTTTTACCTTCAACATCAACATCTACTATAATGCTACATGCATTAATTTCATCAGAAGAGTCTAAATTTTGTAGCTTACCTTGATTTTTAAGTTTCTTCATCCCAATTACTGCAATATCCATTAAAGTTATTGGCTTTTCTTTTTCTTTATATAAATCTGATCTATAGCTTTTATAAATTTCATAGGCTTTTTTAACTGGATTATTTAAAGTTCCTTCTTCGAAGGTTATATTTTTAAGATTTGTTGAAAAGGTAGTATGTCTACAATGATCTGACCAATAAGTATCAATAACTTTAAGCTCAGTTATGGTTGGATTTCGTTTTTCTTCATTTTTAAAATAATCCTGAATTAGTTTTAAGTCATCTAAGGTTATTGATAGTCCAAATTCCTTAAGGAATATACTTAACTCATTTTCATTTTTCTCATTAAAATCATCAATGATTTCTATTGTTTGGGAAGTATTATCTATTGAAATGTGGTTAATTAAGCTGTTATTATTTTCAAGTGTTGTTTCTCTTGAGTCTACTTTATTTATGTAATAATCTTTAATTTTTTCTAAATCTTCACGGGCTACCTTTCCATAAAATGCAAAGATCTTAGCAGTTTTAATTTTAGGCATTTCACTTTGAGTAATTAATTGAATACACTGAGCAGCTGAATCCGCCCTTTGATCGTACTGACCAGGTAAATATTCTGAAACAAAATATTTACAATCATTTAGATTAATTTTATCAGTGTAAATATCATCTATATTTATTTCAGATAAAACTGTATATTTTACTAACTCATATTGTTCCTTTGAAATACCCTCTATGTTGTACCTATTAATTATCCTCACTTTTTCAACAGTTTTTATACCTAATAGTTGATTTATCTCATTTTTAATAGTTAATGCCTCATTTTGAAAGTTCGCTTTTTTTTCTACATAAGCAGTAATAATTTGATTTTCCACCTTATCACCTCTAAATTTCAGTTTCAATACGAATATTAACATTTTATATATTTGTATTGTTCGTATATTTATATTATTATATATTTCAGAAAATTAAAAGAGGTTTTTTAAAATTTTAACATTTTTAACTTATTCTTTACTATTAATACATAATTAATTTGAACTATGTTTAACTGTATAAATATTAAATTTGTTTTATTTAGTATTTATATTCCCTTATTAATTCTTAAACCAGTCTTGTATAAAGTAACTTTATAAATTTATATATATCTACTTTTAATTTAAAAGTAATTAATTTTGTATTCTTTACCTTTTTAAAAAAACCATTATCTTCATATCTTTTTACTAGTATTTCAAAACCTGAATCACAAGGCTTAGTTGCAATATTTTCAGGCAAAGAACTTAATTTTCTATATAAAAAAATGTATAAACCTTTATATTGACACCTAGAATCTATGCCCCTATAAAGGTCTACACATTTATACTAATTTTCTATTCTGTTTTTAAACTCCGCTAACAGTAACTTTGTCATAAAACCATAACTTGACACTCCGGCACTTTGATTATTAGATTTTAGGTAGCTATCATTAACTTTATCCCATATTTTTTCAATAGGCCCTTCTTTTGCTTTCCAATAGTTATAACTATAATTCAAATCTCTTCTTAGTTTTTCACTATATAGACTTTTAAGTTTATTGTATTCTTCCTTATCCATCTGATAGAGGTCATTCATAAGATAGTTTAACGCTAAGTAATATCCTGAATACTGAAATTCTTTATTTGGATTATTAATACAAGCCAAATAAGCTACATAATTTGCTTCTTCCTCTTTTGCAATTCCTCTTTGGTGAGCTTGCTCGTGACATATAGTAACTGGTAAAGTTGTTTTTGGAATATCTATATTTATATTAGCTTCCCCAGTGAAAGGAGAATACATTCCGGTGATCCCTGTATAACTCATAAGTTTAGACAAAACTACAGGCTTAGTATTAAAATACCTTTTACCTAAATTCATATTTACCAACTTTACATATTCAAATCCATTCTCCGCATTTTCACTTAACTCAGAGAAGGTTTGATTTAGGTAAAATACTCCATTAACATCTTCCGGCAGATTTTCTCTTAATTCATTAGCCTTATATATAAATTCCTTAGATAATTCAATTAAGTCATTTTTTTCAAATCCAGGATAATTAAGTCCTAAGATATTTACTAATGGTTCTCTATAGTAATTGAATGCCCACAAAAAGTTAAATAAAAAATAAGCTGGTACTAGCACCATAATTAAGGTTCTAGTGTACTTTAATGCATATAATTTTATTTCTTTAGGTCTTCTTATTAATACATAAATAAGCTTTAAAAACACATAAAAGGGAATTGAGAGTAAAGCTACATAGATTAACTCCCATAAGGAAAAAGGAAGCAACCCAAATATTTTTCCCAATGCTTTTGCAATAAAAAGAAATACATAATTAGAGTATATTTGCTCTACCTTTAATGAATTAACTTTACACAATTCAATTAAAAAGAAAGTCAAAATTCCTATTGCTATAAAACAAGAATATACACAAACTCTTTTATTTACTTTCATAAAACTACTCCTAATCAATTACTAATTCTATCTAGAGTTACATGTTAAAGTATAATTCATATATATAAATTCAATTGAACTTATAATTTATAAAATTACTTTAAATAGTACAAAAAAATTTCTCATACTATAATGTATTTATTATAGTATATCGACCCTATTTCGACTATTCTACTATATTTATAATTCTATCACATAAATATTACCAGAAATAATTTTATAAAAAATATGTTGACTTTTATTTTTTTAAATTATATAATCCTTTTTGTAAGATAACTCTTATTAATTAATAAATGCTGTGATTAGGAAAAGTAAGTATTAGGATTCATACAGAGAGAAGCTCATTTGGTGAGAGAGTTTTATGTAAGAATAATACTGAAGTGCCCCTATGAGCTTAATACCGAAATTAACATTAAATAAAAATGTTGAAGTAGGATATTACGGATTCCCCCGTTATAGGGATAGAGCATGGTAGTGCTTAAAAAGAGATGAGTATTAATTACTTAATCAGAGTGGAACCGCGGAATATTACTTCTGCCTCTGTTTTTACAGAGGTGGGAGTTTTTTGTTTTGTAAAATATTTAAGACGTCAAAATGCTTTGCAAAACAAGGATTGCGTGCTATTAATTTACCGGTGTTTATAGCCTTCTTAAATCTCAATAAAACACTAACCTTGTAAATTAGCTTTTTAATAAATATAGGCTTTTTATGTAAAAAATCGCTTTATCTTTTTAAGTATTAATTTAATCAAACTAAATCGATGTACAAGCTTAGTCCTAACATATTTGCTTATTGTAAAATTATTTGATTTAGTTGTAAGTCACAAATAAAAAAATTAGGAGGAAATCGTATAATGATGAATTATATAAGTTTAATAGTTTCAGTTGTCATTTTTTCAATTCTTATGTTTTTAAAGAAGAAAAATGTTTCTTTTGGTAATAGAGTCCTTATTTCTATGGTATTAGGTGTTGTTGTAGGTACAGTTTTCAGTGGAAATATATCTTTAATTGAACCAGTAGGTTCTATGTATGTTAACTTAATTAAGATGATTGTAATACCTCTAGTAGTATCATCAGTTATAACTAGTATAGCTTCTCTTGAAAGTCCATCAAAGCTTAAAAAGATTGGCACTAGAACACTAGCTTATTTAATGGGTACTACTGCAGCTGCTACTGTAATTGGAATTGTGGTTGCCCTTGTTTTTAACCTTGGAAATGGCATTAAGTTTGTAGAAGATGCAAGTTTTAAAGCAAAAGAAGTTCCAACCTTTACAAAGGTATTAGTTGACATGATACCATCTAACCCGGTTAATGAAATGGCTAACGGAAAGATAATTCCAGTTATAATATTCTCAATACTAATTGGTATAGCAATAATAATTGAGGGTTCAAGAAAGCCAGAAAAGGTGGAAGCAGTTAAAAATCTTTTTGATTCCTTTGCAACAATTATGTTTAGAATAACAAAAATGGTTTTAAAACTTACCCCTTATGGAGTTTATGCTTTAATGGCTGGAGTTGCTAGTAAGTACGGTATAGCTACACTAATTCCACTTGCTAAAGTTATAGTTGCAATATATATAGCTTGTGCACTTCAAATTATATTAGTACATGGTTCTCTTTTAGCTTTCGTGGCTAAAGTTAACCCAATAAAATTCTTAAAGAAAATCTATGAGCCTCAAGTAGTTGCTTTTACCACAAGAAGCAGTTATGGTACTTTACCAGTGACAATTAGAGCTTTAACCGATAACGTTAAAATCTCAAATAAAATAGCCTCTTTCGTAGCTCCTATGGGTGCTACAATGGGAATGAATGCTTGTGGTGGTCTTTACCCTGTTATGGCTGCAATTTTCGTTGCTAATGTATTTGGACATAACTTCACCTTAGTAAATTACATCACTTTAATACTAGTAACAACCATTGCATCTATCGGTACAGCTGGTGTCCCTGGTACAGCTTCAATAATGACTACTGTAGTTCTTGCAGCTATGGGTCTACCTGTAGAGGGAATTGCACTATTACTTGGAATAGATACAGTTGTTGATATGGCAAGAACAGCTACAAATGTAACTGGTGCCTCTGTGGTATCACTTCTTGTTGCTGATGCTGTAGGTGATTTTGATAGAGAATCTTTTAATAAAGAAGTATCTATTGATTCAAATGAAAGCATTACTAGATAGAAATATGGTTTATTAGTAATAGAATATAACAATATGTAAATACATGTTGTTATATTCTTATATTCTTATAAATATATAGTATTTGTGCGGCTTCCGAAGTCCGCACTTATTTTTTTATGAAGCTAATTAACCTTAGTAAATACAATCATAAAATTCTAATTACTGTATAATAGGGGCTTTAAAATATTTGTACTTTTCAGAGGTGTAAGAAATCACACCTTTATTATTTTAGTTACCTTTCTTTATTCTTATGCTAATTAGCTTATTAAGTGCCATAATAAGTTATAATCACCTTAGGTTATGAATAAAAATGAATTATAACCACTTGAGTATAGGGGGAATTATGGATTTTTTTATCATTTATGTTGTACTTTTTGCTTCAATTTTAATTCATGAATTAGGGCATTATATGACTTCTAAGCTCTTCAAGGTCCCTGTTTATGAATTTTGTATAGGAGTTGGTCCAAAGTTATATTCTTTTTTTAGACATGGCACAGAATTTCAAATAAGATTATTTCCCCTAGGCGGCTATATTTATAATAATGAATTAAAATATGAAAGACTAAATCTATTAGAGATTTATATAATATGTTTATCCGGGGTAGCCTTTAACTTTTTAGTGTTTACTTTATGTTTACTAGCTTCCTTAGATTTTAACTTTGACCTACTAAAAACAGCTCTAATGAATGTATCACATATAATTATTCAAAGCTTTCGCATTATAAGCTTAAAAAGAATTTATATCTTAGAAAATAGTCTATCTACCTTATTTCATTCCATGAAAGGTACTTTCTTTTTATTTTTTCTCACCATAGTAAATTTAACTCTAGGTCTTACGAATCTATTACCTTTGCCTTCTCTTGACGGAAACAAGGTATATATTGCAACTATGGAAAGGTTACTGGAGAAATTTCACCTTCCCCTTGTAAATAAGAAAAAACTTTCAGTAACATTAAACCTTATATTATTGTTATTTATTCTGATTTTATTTATATAGAAATTACCTTTTACATCAATTATCCTTCTTAAACTGATAGTTTAAGGACTACTATTCAATTTACAAAGGCTATATACTATAAAAAGCCATGAATAATTAGAAACATAACCTGCTCTATTATTCATGGCTTCAACTACGAAATTTTAATTTATTCATTTACAAAAGTTATAAGAACACCAAGGTAATTTTCATTTATTAGTTAGTCCTGACTTTGATTTCCTACATATTGAATTTGCTTTATTACTTCCAGTAAATATTATTTGCAACCTCTGCAATTTCAGGGAGATTAACACCCTCTAGTACAAAATCCTTAAAAACTTGATATCCTGTTCTATCAACTATATAACCTACATGCTCTTTACCGTTAGGTGCATCCTTATCAATATATTTATCTACATATTTATAGGTATTTAAGATTATTTTTATTATTGAATCTTCGTCAATCCATTTAATAAAGTCCTCTGCAATTCTTGGATTTTTCTTCCCTGTTCTCCCCATTATAACTAGTTTGTAATATTTTTTATCACTTCTAGTCCAGGCATTTGTTGGACATTTGTTTACGCACTCTCCACAGCCTAAGCATTTCTCATGATCTCTTTCTACTTTGAAATTCTCCATTCTAAGTGCCCCAGTTACTCTTTTTTTACAATTTTTAACGCAAGCACCACAGGAAATACATCTATGACTTTCATATTGAGGCTCAGTCATTCCTAAAACTCCAAAATCATTCATTCTAGCCTTAATGCAATCATTAGGACATCCTGTTACGGCTACCTTTACATGATAGTGGTTTGGGAAAATGGCTTTTTCAATCCTTTGTGCTAGTGCAGTTGTATCATAATTCGCAAAAGGACATACCCTATTTCCTATGCAAGAAGCTACATTTCTTGTCCCTGCAGCTGCATACCCAGTTTTTGGTGCATTAGGCTGATTTATATCTAATCCCTCAATTACAGGCTGGATTAGTTTATTAACCTCTTCCATTTTATCAAAATCTATATCTGTGATTTCAAACCCCTGCCTCGTAGTCATATGCACAGATCCATTCCCATACTTCTCTGCCACTTCTTTTAACACATCAAAATACTTTACAGGTAAGTGTCCTCCTGGAACTCTTATTCTAATAGCAGTTTTCCCTCTTTTTTTAGTTACCCTAAAGGCATTTCTCATTATAGCTTTAGTATTAATATCCAAAGTTATCCCTCCTTAATCTACTAGATTTTTTGCCTCTAAATAATTAAATACAGGTCCATCTAAACAAATATAAGTATCATCCATCTTACAATGTCCGCACTTACCTACTCCACAACACATTTTTCGCTCATAGGAAACCCATATATTTTCTTCTTTAATACCTAGTTTTAAAAACTCCGCCACGGTAAATTTCATCATCATTGGGGGACCAACCACTACAACTATTGCTTTTCCTACATCTTCTATTTTAAGCTCAGGTACATATTTAGTAACAAGTCCAGTATTTCCCTCATAATCTTCTGGTGCTGAATCTACAGTTACCGTAACATTAACTGTGTTAGACCAAAGTTTTAGATCATCTTTAAATAAAATATCTTTAGGAGACTTAAAACCTACTAATAAGTTGAAATCTCTGGCTCTATCTCTATGGCTTGTAAAGTGTTCTACAATACCTCTCACCGGAGCAAGTGCACTTCCACCTGCAGCTACTATTATTTCTTTACCTTCATATAAACTAACATCAAATCCATTTCCATAAGGTCCTCTTAAGAATAAGGAATCTCCTACAAAGAAGGTATGAATTATATCTGTAACCACTCCAACTCTTCTAATTGTTAAATCAATAAAGCCTTCACCAGCCCCACTTACTGAAATAGGTGCTTCTCCGTATTTAGGAATAGATACTTCCATAAACTGCCCAGGCTTAACCTGACCGTTAAATTCCATTCTAAAAGTAAACTCTATATCTGTATGCTTAATAATATCTAATATTTTTGATTTAAAGGGCATGTATATGTTATTCATTATTCCACCTCATTTACAGCAACATTTAATTTGTTTATGCAATTAGAAAAAGATATATATTGTGGACAAATATCATCACACCTACCACAGCCTACACACATATGATATCCAAACCTTTTCTTAAAATCATAAACCTTATGCATGGCTTTAAATCTCATCCTTTCTCCATTCTTTCTTCTAAAGCTATGGCCTCCTGCCATATCTGTATACCCGTCAACTTGACAGGATGCCCAAACTCTTCTTCTTTCACCATTTTTAGGATTATCCTTGTAATGAATATCCTGCATTGTAAAGCAGGTACAGGTTGGACAGACAAAATTACATCTTCCACAGGCTATACATCTTGCATCATATTCATTCCACATGGAAGATTTAAATATTTTTTGAGATAGATTTTCTGGAATATTTACACTAGTACTGTTCTCTTCCACAAAGTCTATTTCAATGTCTGTATTTATTCCTCCCTGGAAATAGCTTGTTAGTTCCTCATCCTTAACTTTTAAATAAACTGTGTCATTTTTATATTTTAAATACATACTATACTCATCTGTTTTGTTAGTTCCCATAGAAACACAAAAACAATTCTCAAAGGTTTTCTCGCAGCCTATTAAAACTATCTTAAGATTATCCCTAAAATGCTTATAGTAAGGATCTTCAAAACCATTTTTTAAATATATTTCATCACTTCTTTTAAGAGCGTGAATATCGCAACTTCTTAAAAAAACTAATGTCTTTTTCTCTTCTTTTTTAGGCTCAATGTATGAATCTTCAGTAAAATAAAATAAGGTTTCTGTAATTGGCATGTATACTTCTTTAGCAGAGAAACTGCTTTTTATTTTAAATTCCACATCCTCAATTCTATTTATTGGCTTATACTTAATTGAATCTGTATCACTTAAAGTTCCCTTACCAACCAAGGTCATAGGAGCTAATATTTTATATTCATGTTTTAATTTATTTAAAATTTCATTAAAGCTTTCTGTTGTAAACTTTATATCCATGGTTATCTCCTTCCAAATGTTTTTTTATATTCATATAAAAGTTTTCTTAAAAATACTACTAATCTAAGCTTTTATACTTATTTTTCTTTTGAAACGTACCAGTAGGCAAGGCCAACAAAAACTATTCCCCCTACCATGTTTCCAAGAGTTACGATACCAATATTATATAGATATCCTCCTACTGTAACCGTTGCAGGGTGAGGAATTAGTAGTCCTATAGCTAACAGTGTCATATTTGCAATACTGTGCTCAAAACCCGATGTAATGAATACAAATAAACACCAGAAAATCATTATTAATTTTGAGGTTTCTTCTTTTAATTTAAAAGAGCACCAAACAGCAAGACAGACCATTATATTGCAAAGAATTCCCCTAATAAATAATTGCATTGCTGGGGCAGTCATTTTAGCTGTTGATATCTTACCAATAAATTCTGCTACTGGCCCAATTCCAAGACCACTTTGAGAAAATAGAAATGCTAGTAAAATTGAACCTAATAAATTTCCTATAAAACTAAAAATCCAGATATTTAATGTGTCACTAAACTTAACTTTCTTCTCCAAATTACCAATGGTCATAATCATATTATTTCCAGTGAAAAGTTCTGATCCTGACATAATTACAAGACTAAGTGCAACTCCAAAGCTTAAGCCCATAATAATTTTTGTAGTAGGTGAGTTTGCTGCTGAGAGTAATCCACCAATAGTAAATATGAGTATAATTCCAAAACCTACAAACATTCCAGCTAAGGCAGAACTTACTATATATTTTCCTTTAGACCTTTTTAATAAATTACTCTTAGCTACAGATGCATTACTTACTTTTTCAATAACATCGCTAAACATAAAAAAACCCCCTTAAAGTATTGTTAATATAATAACAATAAACTCCAAGGAAGTATGTGATAATAGTCACGCAATTTAGTTTTTTTCTATAAATTTCTGTAAAATTGAAGTAACTTTTCTTGATCTACTACTATTTTTTTATCCATATATCTTACAAGTCCTTTGCCTTCTAAGGTTTTCATTGACCTTGATATGGTTTCTCTTGGATGTCCTAGCATTTCAGCTAGATAAGTTATAGTTATTTTTAAATCAATAATAGTTTCTCCATTACAAGGTTTACCGTAGTCTACAGATAGTTTCCAAAGCTTTGCTGCAACTTTCTTATCAACTCTGATTACTGCTGTATTCTTTAGTTGTCTATATAACCTTCTAATTTTTTTGCTCATTGAAAATATCACTAGCTTTGTGAATTCAAAATCTTTTTCCATTATTTTCAGTAAGTCTTCTTTGTTTATAGCTATAACCTGAGTATCTTCATAGCCCTCACAACAAATCGAGGCAGAAATACCATCAAAAATCACTTCATTAATTATAGTACCATCTGTAAGCACATATATAATTCTTTTTTGGCCATCAGAGGTAGTTCTATACATAGTAACTTTTCCTTTAAGAATAATATATACGTTATTTACTTCTTCTCTTTCTAAAAATAGCACTTCACCTTTTTCGATGGAAAGTTTTTCACATTTATTCATAAAACTTATTACAGTCTCTTCCTTAACCTGTTGGAAAAGCTCCAAACTCTTTAATTCAGAAAGCACCACTTTCATATAACCACCTACATTCTTCTTTATCTTCTATTAGCTCATTTTAAAGTTTGTGATAAATTTGCAATCGCCATGATTTTATCCTGTGCTTGTATAAATTTAAAATGAATCATAGTAAAAAATTATTCTTTACACTCTTTTAAACGGATACTTCATTTTCATAATTATATCATTGAATAAAATTAACATATAGCTTTTATTAATTTTTTTAGTGTTAACATATGTATAATACTTATAGGTATCTTATAACTATGTGAACATATAACCTGAATAAGCATTTAAAACTTACATGTAACTTTAAGACATTGAGTATTTATATATAAACTAATTTCTACGCTTGTTTATATATTTAAATAGATAAAAGCACTATAAAACTATTAATTTTATAGTGCTAAATTATATTTTTAATACTATAGTTTATTGCTCTATTACCATTTATCTTTAACAAAGCGGAGCTTCAATAGATTTGTAGACTTAAGTTAATTTCACTAAGACACACATCTAAATTTCACCATAGTTTGTAGTCACGTTTCTATACTCAAAGTAATTATCAAGTGTTGAAGCAATAATTAGTAATAAAATTTACATTTCTAAAGAAATCTCCCATGAAGTCATATTACTATTACTAGATAAACAAATTAACATTTGAATCTTCAGCTTCACCTAAGTAATATCCTACTCCACCTTCTTTTACTCCATCTATTAACTCCTCTTTTTTTATGCCCATAACATCCATTGACATTGAGCAAGCAACAACTTCTACTCCACTCTTCATTGCCTGTTCTATTAAGTCCTCAAGAGAAGATATGTTTTTATTTTTCATAACTCCTCTTATTAGCTTACTTCCCATACCCATCATATGCATATTGGAAAGTTTAAGTCTTTTACTTCCTCTTGGCATCATAAATCCAAAAGCTGTTTCAATAAAGTTCTTTTTAACAGGAACTCTTTCATGTTTTCTCAAAATATTAAGTCCCCAGAAAGTAAAGAACATTGTAACTTTCTTGCCCATAGATGCTGCTCCATTGGCTATTATAAATGATGCTATTGCCTTATCTAAATCTCCACTAAACACTACCATAGTTTTGTTATCTTTAGTTTCAGTAGTCACAGCAGTCGCAGGACAAGCTTCTGTTACCTTTTGTATAGCTCCCTTTTTTATTATTGCAGTTGAAATGCCTTTGTCCCTACTAATTTCGACTAACTCGTTATTTGTTCTTTTACACCAAGCTTTAATATCCTCATAAAACCCTGGGTCAGAGGCTTTAACTTCAAGGGTATCTCCAATATTAATTTCATTAATATTATCTCTTACCTTCATTAATGGTCCTGGGCAACTTAATCCACAAGCATCTAAAGCCACTCTTTTACTTATTTGATCCTTACTACTAATTGAACCATCTTCATTATTACTTTCAATACTTCCTACTCTTTTCCCTTCAAAACCAGCTTTTCCCTCGTTTTGATAATCATTAAACTCTTTTGGTAAGTATTTTTCAATCATGTAACTCTTATATCCACCAGTGACGTTCTTAGCATTGAAACCATGGTTTTTCATCATTCTCTCAGCCACATAACCTCTAAGTCCTACTGCACAATAAATCCAGTATTCTTTATTTTTATCAAGGGCTCCTAACTTATTTCTAAGTTCATTAACGCTTATATTTATTGAACCTGGTATTTTTCCTACTTCCACTTCTAGAGGTTCTCTTACATCTAAAAGTACCACTTTTTCCTTATCCCTATTATCTATATCTCTAGGTAATACAACTTCACTTTTTCCTGATAAAATGTCTTCAGTTATATAACCTAGAAAGTTTACAGGATCTTTAGCAGAAGAGAATGGAGGTGCATAGCTTAATTCTAACTCAGTTAAGTCGTGAACTGTTCCATTTAGCCTCATTACTGTTGCTATGACGTCAATTCGTTTTTCAACACCACCATACCCAAGACCTTGAGCACCTAATATTTTACCCTCATCATTAAATAATAATTTTAAAGCTATAGGTGTTGCTCCTGGATAATAAGATGCATGATCATTTGGATGAGCATAAACTACTTTATAAGGAACTCCTAACCTTTGAAGACCTCTTTCGTTGTTTCCTGTGCCTGCCGCTGTAATATCAAAAACTTTGATTACAGAGGTACCCTGAGTTCCCTTATAGGTTGATTTAATTCCACAAATATTATCTGAAATAATTCTACCTTGTTTGTTAGCTGGACCTGCTAGTGGAATTGCTGTTTTGCTTCCATTAACAAAATCTATAACTTCAACAGCATCGCCTCCAGCATAAACTCCTGGAAGATTTGTTTCCATATGCTCATTAGTAATTATGTGTCCTCTTGGTCCAAGATTAATTCCACTACCCATTAAGAATTCTGTGTCAGGTTTAACTCCAATAGCAGAAATTACTATTTCACCAAATACTTTTGTACCGCTATTTAAAATTACATTTAATCCATTTGTTAAAGCCTCGAACTTCTTAACTCCATCATTAAGTTTTAACTTTACTCCCTTTTCTTCAAGCTCTTTCTCAGCAATAACCACCATATCACTATCAAAAGGTGCTAATATGTGAGGCGCCGCTTCAACTAAGGTTACATGTACTCCTCTTTCCTTTAAGTTTTCAGCCATTTCAACCCCAATATATCCTCCACCTATTACAACTGCTTCTTTTATGTTTTTATTATCAACTACATGTTTAATTTTATCTGTGTCTGGTATATTTCTTAAGGTATAAATTCTTTCATCATCAATTCCTTCAATTGGTGGAACTATAGGCTTAGCTCCTGGGGCTAATATTAGGTAGTCATAGGACTCAATATATTGTCCCCTATCTTTGGATTCAACTGTTACAGTTTTGTTTTCTCCATCAACCTTTATAACCTCACTATTATTTCTTACATCTATATTAAAGCGGTTTTCCATTAATTCCTTCTTAGTTACAATTAATTTTTCTCTTTCTTTTATAACTTCTCCAATATGATAAGGAAGTCCACAGTTTGCAAAGGATATATACTCCCCTTTTTCAAACATAATTATTTCAATTTCTTCATTTAATCTTCTCAATCTAGCAGCTGCTGAAGCTCCTGCTGCAACACCACCAACAACTAATACTTTCATAAGCTTTCCTCCATAAATTTATTAATTACTATATCTTAATATTACGTTATTTCTAAAATAAAATCAAGTTAATTTTTTAACTTGTTTAATGATTTATTATTTTTATCTTATTTTAATATTATCTAGAAATTCAATAAATAATATTCTAAAAACTTAAAATAACTGTACAATTAGTTTGTACAGTTATCTTAATTCTTATATATTTCTTTCAAATCTTCTTCTTTTAAAAGCCCTTCAATTAAGTATCCTAATATAATAATAAAAGGTAGGTTCACAAACATTCTTGTAAAAGTATATTTGTAACCTAAGGCTGATAATTCAAATAAAAGAGTAGGTATTTTAGTAGTACACCATGCTCCAAGAAATATCATTACATTGCTGAACTTCACACCTTTTTTTATAAATACAGCAGTAATTGGGAAGGCTGCGTATAGTGGTCCTGCTGCCACAGATCCAAAAATAATGGCAAGAATTATTCCCATAATTCCTGAGTTTTCACCCATATATTTAAGCATGGTTTCCCTAGGTACCCAAATATCTAGTAACCCTAAAAGCAACATAATTGGCGGTAATACACTTATCATTTGTTTAAAGGAATCTACTGCTATGTTTATTATACTCTTACCGCTATTAAAGTCTATGGAGGTAATTATTAATGTAACAAACAGTACAATTAAAGAAAATATATATCTTTTTAATATCTTCAAAATATCACCTCATGAGAAAATTGATAACAAAAGCAATTAAAATTGAATATATAAAGTAAACAAGGTTTCTTATTAGAGTTGCTTTCTTGCCTAAAAACTTAGCCTCCAAAGAGAAGGTTAACACACCAACAAACATTAAGGTTGATATTAAAGCTGTAACTTGAGCATAACCAGCACCACTTTGCAATAATAGTGCTGCTGTTGGGAAGGCTACAAAGGTAGGCATTATAGTAATTGATCCAATAATTGCAGCTAGTAAAACTCCCCCAAAACCAGATTTTTCTCCAATTATGCTGGATATAGTTTCTGGTGATAGAGCAGTAAGTATGATTCCAACTATAAAGATTATCCCTAAAAATTGAGGCATGATGCTTTCAAAAGATTTTAAAGATTTCATTAGAGCTTTTTTAGTTTTATCTCTGTCTTTAAAAAAGCTAACAATATAAAGAAGTATTACAACCCCATATAGTATATAAGCACTCATTTTTTCACTTCCTTAAATCTCTATCTAATACATTATACAAAACTGTTTTTTAAAGGTTCATATTACTCCTAGTCATTTCAAAGTTATATTGAGACTAAAATCCATAACATTATTTTATTATTTAAAAAGTGAAATTATTTGGTGCAGAGTTTTCTCTTTGGTATATTTAATAAGCTTATACAAATAATAAATAATAGATCTAGGAGGTGAATGTCATGGATTTGAAAAACATAGATGTATTACAGGATTGGGATAAATGGAAGGGTACCCTTTCAAAAGCAATTAACTTAGGTGAAAATTTAGGAATGAGTGAGGATACTATTGATACTATAGCTTATAACGTAGGAAACTTTCTTAGTGCAATAGTTGATCCAGAGAATAGAGAAGAAAGGCTTCTTCATGAATTATGGAAAGTAGGATGCAAAGAAGAAAGAAAAGTTTTGGCAAAATTAATTGTTAAATCATTAAAAAATGATAACTTAAAATAAGTCCTATTAATTAATAGGGCTTTTTATTATAAAACTAAGAGATATCCTCAATAGGTAGTTTGTAAAGTTACCCAGTTTGATTTTGGGGAAATTTAAGACCACCCTGCTAGTTAACTATATATACTAACACACTGCATTTGCAGCTCATTGTTTTAATATACTCCAAATGAATTTTATCAATCTAAACATTGTTAAGTGAACTTTAATGTGACTTTAGCAAAATTTTATTCCTCTTGAAAATAAAACAAACCTTTTAAGAATTGTAAACTTATTATGGAATTATTTATAGTTTTGTAATATAATTTTAATAAATATACTATTCTGTTTATTTAGACTTTTCTAAAAAAAACAGTTTAATCTCTAATTTTGATATTTATTGGGGTATTTATGGGGGGCGTAATTATGGAAAATCGTGCTATAAAAGTAATTATAGAAAAGGATAAACCTTGTGTTTGTGGCAGTGGTATAGATTTTGAAAATTGTTGCATGAAAAAAAATCACAGGTATGAGGGTTTACTGAGGGAAGATGGCACCTACGGAATTTATGATGAAACTGAGTTTGTAACTGCTGCTAAAAGTCTTCTTAGTTTCATTGATCTTAGGGTTGAGAAGGAAAACTTAAAATTAACCTTTGATAGTAGTTCAAAAAAGTTAAACAAGCTATACGATAAACTAGGCAATACTTTAAAGCCAATACACGAAGCCTCTTCTTGTAGAGAAGGATGTAGTCATTGCTGTCACCTACTCGTTCTTACTAGTAAACTAGAGTATGAAATTATTAAAAATTTTATAGAAGTTAATTTTTCTAATGAAGATAAAGAAAAGTTAAAAACAAAAATTAATAATATACAGGATATATTAAAGGTGTTAGAACATAAGGATGAGAGGTTCACAAGTGATAGCTATAATATTTATAACAAAGAAGATATACCCTGTGCTTTTTTAGGTGATAATAATCGTTGCACCATATACAGTGTAAGACCATATATCTGCAGAAAATACTTAGTTTTAAATGACCCTAAGGTCTGTGAAGACCCTTCTAAAAAGACAACCCAATATTATGCTAAGTACTTAACTACTGTAAAAAATGCTATTGGAAAACTCAATAAATTAACCTACGGCGATTTGACATACAATCATCTCCTTAGCTGGTTTCTTGAAAAATAAAGCTTAAGACTAAATATATAGTTATTTTAGAACAAAAGTTTATTAATTAAATTAAAAAAGCCATGGATGAAAAGGAAGTTAAATTCCCATTTATCCATGGCTTTAGATTATTTAGGATTTTTATAAATTATTTTTCTAACTCATCTGTTAACTTAATAATTTCGTCAATTATATTTCCAATATGCTGAATTGTATCCCTTAGAGGTTTTTCAGTAGTGATGTCTACTCCAGCCATTTTTGCAAGCTCAACTGGGGTTTTAGTCCCTCCAGCTTTTAGAACCTCTCTCCAATCCTCTATAGCAGGTTTGCCTTGTTCAAGTATTCTTTTGCTAACTTCTGTAGCCACAGTAAGCCCTGCACTATAAGTATAAGGATATAGTCCCATATAATAGTGTGGTTGTCTCATCCAAGTTAATTCAGATCCGTCTATAATCTCTACTGTATCTCCCCAGAACTTTTGAAGAACTTCTTTCTTAATTTTATTTAATGTTGAAGCTTGAACACTACCACCCTTATCAATGATTCTATATACTTCCCTTTGATAGGCTGCTTCAAGAAGATGAGTAACAAAGTTGTGATAATAAGTACGACTAATCATAGAAGATAACACCCATCTTTTAAATCTTAAATCATCGTTGATTTTCATTAGATAATTTGCCATTAGCATTTCATTCATAGTAGATGGTGCTTCAATAAAATATAAAGATGGTCTAGAATCAAATATATTTTGATTTTTGTGTGCTAAGGTAAAATGTCCCGCATGACCTAATTCATGAGCTAACACAAAAACCTCCCTCATTCTTTCAGACCAAGATATTAGTATAAATGGATGACTTCCATAGGGACTTGAACAGAACGCACCTGTGGATTTACCCTTATTTTCAACAAAGTCAATCCATCTTTCTTTATAGGCTCTTTTGACCATTTCTAGGTAATCTTCACCTAGTACGGATAAGGCTTCTTCCACATATTTTTTAGACTCTTCTACTGAAATTTCAGGCTCATAGTCTGGGTCTACAGCTAGTTTTAAATCTGCAAAAGTCATGTGGTCTATATTATGAATTTTTTGAAGAAGCTTTACAAATTTTCTCATGTGAGGTGCTAATTCTTCCATAATTATATCTATTTGTCTATTATATAACTCGCTATCTACTTCCTGAGAAAATAATAAGCTATCTAAAACTGACTCAAAACCTCTTAAATTAGCTAAGGTTTTCTCTTTCTGAACTTGAACTCCATAAACTGTTGCTATGGTATTCTCATATTCCTTAAGCTTTCTTGAAAAAGCTTCAAAGGCTGCTCTTCTTACCTTTGTATTTGACTCAAACTCATAATGATTTTCAAAAAGTACAAAGCTTAATGGGTACTCTTCTCCATCAACAGTAAAGGTTCCAAAATCCATGTCAGCAAGTTTAGCTTTGTTGTATATAGAATAAGGTGAATCTAAAGCTTCAGATAAAGCTGCAAGAGCCTTTTCAACTTCTGGATGGAGAGTATGAGGTTTGGATCTTTTCAAAGATTTTAAATAGTTTCTATTTTCCTTTGAAGTATTCATAGCCTCTTCAATAATCTCTTCATCTACCGCAATAATTTCACTTTCTACAAAGCTTAAATTGCTTTGCAGTTCTGTTAGTATGTTCATTAGCTTCATATATCTCTCTTGATCTTCATAATTAGTTTGATCCACAGAAACAGAAAGACTAGCATAAGAACCTGTGAGGTTCATTAACTCAGTAACCTTTTGCATTTTACTTAAACATTCATTAATAATAAGAGGTGAATTTAAATTTCCCTTATATTTCTCAATTATCTCCGCAGCAAGAATTTCAATCTGTTTTACTGCATTATTAAACTCCCCTTCAGTTTTAAAAATTGCAGATAAGTCCCAGGTTAGTAATTCATCTACATCTTTTCTACTTAATATTGCTTTCCCCAATTGATTTACCCCCTTGAATAATAAAATATAATTACATTATATCACATTTTTGTTAATAATTTTTTATCTTATAATTTTTTCTAATTTTTCCGTTGAATCTTCACAAATATGAAACCTGTTTATTATATGGTGAATAAACGAAGCCTTAGCCCTGTGTTTTATTAAATATTTTTACCTTCTTACTCACATTTTTCAATAAGATTATTATCTAATAGAATCTTCAAATCAAACTTTCTATTATTACCATTTTTAAAGCTAATATCAATATTCCCATCTTCTAATTGGTTAACTATCCCCTGCCCAAAGCTTTTATGTATAACTTTATCTCCCTTAGTAATACCTTTGGAATTAACATTATCTTTAATGATACTACATTCACTTAAAAATCTAGAGGGTTTTCTGGCTTTTCCCTGAACTACATTAGGAAGGATTAGTGTTAAATCCTTAATAGCTCTTGTAATAGCTACATAAAACAATCTTCTCTCTTCCTCAATATTTTCTTCTAAGCTATGCTCATGAGGAATAACCCCTTCAACTAAATTAATTAGATAAACATGATTAAATTCCATACCTTTTACTCCGTGAATAGTGCTTAGCAAAACCACATCTTCATCCTTGGTTTTACTTCTACTTTTAAGAATTTCTTCACTAACTACCTCAACATGGGCTAGAAACTTAATAATGTTATTATAGTCTGCAAGAGAATCTCTAAATTCTTCTATAATATTCTCTAGATCTTCTAGATGTATTTTATACTTATTACAGTATTCTACCAAATAATCATGATACCCTAAATCATGTATTATAAAATCAACTGCTGTATGAAGGTTCATTTTATTTAAATTATGAATATCTTTTCTAAGCTTATCTATAGCTTTCAATTGGAATATTGGAACAGTATCAATACTTTTTAACTTTTCAAAAACATCTGAGCGATACCTATCTTTTTTTATTATTTCTAGATTTCCTTTACTTATATATCTATAAGGCCTATTTATTATCCTAATAAAGCTCTCTGTATCTGTAGAGTCTATACTTAACCTTAAATAAGATAAGATATCTTTACAAACAAAGTGGTCGTAAAAATTAAACTCCTTTTCTAATAGTTTAAATGGAATTTTTTTTCTTATAAGACTATCAATTACTCCCCTACTCTCTAGGTTGGTTCTATAGAGTACAGCAAAATTGTTGTAGGACACTTTCGTTGAGATAACTGTTTTTTCAATATCATTAGCTATAAAATCCCCTTGTTGTGATTCTCTCTGAACCTTAACAAAGGATATATTGCCATGAAAGCTTTTATTTGGCACTATAATTTTATCACTTCTTAACTTGTTGTTTTTTATAGTACTCATTGATAATTCTACAATATTTGAAACAGATCTATAGTTTGTAGAGAGATAAAGTTTAGTAGCATTAGGAAAAATCTCATGGAAATTTACCATAAAGTCAGGTCTAGATCCTCTAAAACTATAAATACACTGATCCTCATCACCTACAGCAAAAATACTGTTATTTTGCTTTAAGAGTTTTAATATTTCTAACTGCAGAGCATCACAGTCTTGAAATTCATCTACTAAAATATGCTTAAACATATTTTGATACCCTTGTAAAAGTCTAGGATTTTTAATAAATAGATTCTTACACATTAACTGCAAATCTTCAAAATCAAGTAACCCCTTTTCTCGTTTATACGCTTCATAGATTTCATAGCAATTTTTAAATATATTTTTATCTAAATCTGTATTAAATTCTTCTAAGGTTACATCAGCGCATTTAAAGAGTGAAATGGTATTGATAAATTCCTTTATTCTATCTTCACTAACTTCTTCCATATAAGTGGTTAAAAAGTTTTTTATTAGCTTAAAGGTCTCATTACTTTCAATTATTTTTATCTCACCATAGTAGGAAGTTAAAATTTTATAAAAGAGCCCATGAAAGGTACCAAAAAAGGGAGTAAAGTTGCTTTTACTCATTTTTACATATCTACTTTTCATATTGTTAGCTGCTGCTTTTGTAAAAGTTATAACAATAATATTCTTAGGACTTACTTTATTATTATTAATAAGATGAAATACTCTATTTACAATTACCACAGTTTTTCCACTACCTGGACCAGCTGTAACTAGTATATTTTCATCCTCACAAAGCACAGCTTTAAGTTGTTCTTCACTTAAACTTTCAAATTTTTTGTAAACCATTTTTATCCCTTTTAAATTAATATATTTTATTCTAACCAAATAATATTACCACATTATTAATAATTATACTATAGTAATAGAAGTATCAATATGGTAATATATAGTGGACATTAATATGAATTAAATTCATAATCATTAAATAGTAAGGGGAACAGAAATGAATACATTTACTGAATTTGATGTGAAAAATCAAAGAAATCTTACCATGCTGGTAGATTTTTACGAGCTAACAATGGCAAATGGTTATTTAAATAAGGGTGTTCAGGATACAATAGCATATTTTGATATGTTTTTTAGAAGAATTCCTGATGGTGGTGGATACTGTATAATGGCTGGTGTTGAACAGCTAATTGAGTATCTTTCGAATTTAAAATTTACTAAAAATGACATAGATTACTTAAGGAGTAAAAACCTTTTTAGTGATGACTTTTTGGAGTATCTGCTTAACTTTAAGTTTACCTGTGATGTTTGGGCTATTCCAGAGGGCTCTCCCGTGTTTCCTAATGAGCCACTAATTACTGTTAGAGGGCCAATAATGCAGGCACAATTTATTGAAACTATGGTTTTATTAACAGTTAACCATCAAACTTTAATAGCTACAAAATCAGCTAGAATTTGCGAAGCAGCCAAAGGAAGAGCAGTAATGGAGTTTGGATCAAGAAGAGCACAAGGTTATGACGGTGCTATATATGGTGCAAGAGCTGCTGTAATCGGTGGTTGTAGTTCAACCGCTTGTACTATTGCTGATGAAATGTTTAATATTCCAGCTATAGGAACTATGGCACATTCCTGGGTTCAGCTATTTGATAGCGAATATGATGCTTTTAAAGCTTGGGCTGAAACTTACTCTGATAATACGGTGCTTTTAGTAGATACTTATAATGTTTTAAAATCTGGAATACCAAATGCTATAAAAGTATTTAATGAAGTCTTAAAGCCTTTAGGCAAGCGTCCTAAGGCTGTTCGTATAGATAGTGGTGATATTACTTACCTATCTAAAGAAGTTAGAAAGCTTCTAGATGAAGCTGGATATGAGGATGTGAAAATTACTGTATCCAACTCCCTAGATGAGTTTATAATTAGAGGTGTCCTTGAAAATGGTGCTAAGATAGATAGCTTTGGTGTTGGTGAACGATTAATTACCGCTAGAAGTGAACCTGTCTTCGGTGGGGTTTACAAACTTGTAGCTATTGAAAAAGATAATAAAATTATACCTAAAATTAAAATTAGTGAAAATGTAGAAAAGATTACTAACCCTGCATTTAAAAAATTGTACAGGATATATGATAAAGGTTCTAAAAAGGCTGTAGCTGACTTAATTACTTTGCATGATGAGGTTATAAATGAAAGTTCTGCTTTAGAACTTTTCGATCCAAACTACACTTGGAAAAGAAAAAAAATAAAGGAATTCTACTGCAAAGAACTTATGGTTAAGATTTTTGATAATGGAAATTTAATTTATAAGAGTCCTTCAGTAATGGATATCAGAGAATATAGCCTAGAAGAAAGAAATAAGCTTTGGCCTGAGGTTTTAAGATTGGAAAACCCACATGCTTATTATGTAGACTTATCCCATAAGTTATGGGAATTAAAGGAAGCATTACTTCATGAATATTCATCGGTTTTTGAATAAAAACAAAGATAGGATTAAATAAATAATATGAGAAAAGTTAAGATAAAAATTGCAAACAATGCCTACAACGATATGTTAAATTTGCTTAAATTTCATGATAATTATAGTTGTTTCAGATTATATTATGAAGATGGTTGCTGTAAATCATCAAAGGTTCAACTCATGCTAGATGTACCAAAACCTACAGATATTTGCAATAAAATTGAGGATTTAACTATATGTTATGATGGTGAGCTTTCAGAGAAGGTTGAAGAAGTAATTGTTTACTTAAATAAGGGTAACTATTTAATTAAACCTACTTTAAAAAGTTTACCTGGCTTCCAAAAGGATTGTTCTAAATCTTGTGGTGGTTGCAAAAACTCCTGTGGAAGCCACTAAAGGAAAAAGTAACACCCTTATGTAAACTACATAAGGGTGTTACTTTTTAAATCATTGTAATCAAATCATTAAAATATTATCTTTTAAAGATAACTTTCTCCATATAAAATATTTAATGGTGAAGTCTTGTCCTCTCTAAACAAATCATAATCATAGATGTTTTTTATGGAAATTGATTTGAAATTTTTGAGTTCTACAAAAGGACATTTATTTTCATTTTCTGTCCATTTGTAAAGTGAACACTCTTTAAAGCATTCAACTACTTCATCACGTGTAGTCAAAAAAGGACATTTTGACATTATAACACCCCATCCCTACCAAAGCTAATAACACAATTATAGATTATAATAAGAATAAAATGAAGCATTTTTTTGAAAATTCTATATGTTTTATTAAATTAATTATAATTAATTTAAAAATTTTAGTGAAATAATATATTATTATAATATAATGGTAAAATAAAGAAACTTTCTGCGTAATTAGATATATTTTGACAAACCATTTTTCTCTTTTAGTTTAAAAACCTAAGTGTTCTCCTACAACTACAACTGTAATATCACTTCTTATAGGTCTTCGTTTAATAGTGGAATAAATTCTGCAAATTCTCCTATTACTATTACACTCAGTGCAAATTCCTCCAACAGTACAAGGGTTTTGTAAGTTTAATCTTTTATTGTTCAGCGGACATGCTCCAAGTTTCAGTGTTTCAAACGCACTAGCTTCATCCTTAACAATTTTATTTACCCCCACAATTATGATTGTTTTCTTAGGTCCAAAGGTCATTGCTGCTACTCTATTTCCAGCTCCATCAATATTTACTAAATATCCATCTAGGGTTACTGCATTAGAGCTGCATAAGTAAACATCACTTAGTAATTGTTTTCTCATAATTTCAACTCTTTCTTTGTCAGTAGAACCCTCAGTGTGCTTTAGTAAAGTTCCTCCATTTTCTATAATGTTGCGTTCTATATTTAATTGGCCGATTGTCACTGAACCTCCAATACCAACTACAGTTCCTTTATTTATATGATACATAATAAAGGCTACTGCTTCTTCTTTAGATTGTACATAGATAGCATGAAATTCATTATTTTGAAGAGCTTTCACAACCTTTTCCCCTAAAGTCTGTTCTTGCCATTTTATAATACTTTCCATAACCCCACCCCACACATTTTAAATATTAAAACCCTTTTATAATTATATGCTTTTAAATTCTACTTTTTCCTTTATAAAAATATATTTATAATTAGTTCATTTCTTTTTTTAAGATATCTACAAAAGTTTTAATAATTTGCGCTGTAAATCCCCATATTACATAATTGTTGTACTCGTAAAAATATTCTTTTAAAATGCCATTTCTAAATTTATAGTTTTTTCCTCCATTTATTAAATGAAAAGGAAAGCCTTCTTGGTTTGTTGGGCCTATTTCCATATTATACAGTAAAGGTTCCTGTTCCATAAAAAATTTCAAGGGTACTGTAAATATATGATCAACTTCATACTCACTTGGTTCTATTTCAATTTTATTTGTTTTACCTATAAAAGGATACATAAACATGCCATAAGGGCTTATGAAATAATCCAATTCCCCAACATACTGAATTTCATCTAAAGATAGATTTAGTTCCTCCATAGCCTCTCTTATTGCAGTATCCCTTGGATTTTCACCTTCTTCAATCATACCTCCTGGTAAACAAACATCTCCTGGTTGATGAGTTAATTTGTTAGATCTTACTTCAAAAATCACATGCTCTTCTCCATTAACCTGTTGCAATAAAACAAGTACCGCACTATTTTTGTACTTTCCAATTGGCATTGCTTTTCTATCTTTAAAAACCTTTTCTATATTATTTATCATAGTTAACATCCTTTCCAAGTGATTCTTCAAATGACCTTCCTCAAAGTTCAGCTTTTTTATTCTTTTAAACCTCAATGCACATATATATTTTATTATTTTCTTCGTTTTACTTATTACTATTATTATATACTATGATTATACCTAAAATTGCTAACTTTGTCCCCTTGTTCTAAATTATTCATAGTGTTATACTATGTTTATACTTTAGGCAAATGGAGAGATGCAAATTGATGAAAAAAAAGGTAATATCTTTAGCATTAACCTTTAGCTTACTTTTCTCTTCTACTGCATTGGCTGCACCAGCTCCTGAACTTATAGGAACTTCTGCAATTGCCGTAGATTTGAATACTAAAGAAATAATTTATGCTAAAAATATTGATGAAAAAAGACAACCTGCAAGTATAACTAAACTTATGACAGCATTATTACTTGCAGAAAATAAGAAACCTGAAGATAATTTAACTTATCCTCAAGGTGCTAAAACTCAACCTGATTATTCTTATGGGCTTAATGTTCATCCTGTTCAAGCAGGTGAAACCTTTAGCGGTGCTAATGCTATGGATATTCTTTTACTTTATTCAGGTAATGACATAGCTTATATGATTGCTGAAAACCTAGGGGGTAACGTTGAAAACTTTAGCAAACTTATGAATGAAAAAGCTAAAGCTTTAAACATGACAAACACCAACTTTGTAACCCCAAATGGATTAGATGACAACACTAATGATCATTATACTAGTGCTTATGACTTAACCCTACTTGGTGAAGCAGTTTATAACAATCCATGGGTTAAGGCAACTATTGCAAAAAAGACTTCTGAAGTTAAATCCTCAAATGGTCCTATTGCAGTAATAGAAAATAGAAACAAGCTCCTTGGTATCAATGGAAACATCGGTGGCAAAACAGGATATACTACAAAATCTGGTCGCTGTCTATTTACAATATACGAAAGGAATGGACGTACCATTGCTACCGTAGTATTAAATTCTGAGTATAACTTTCCTGCAGACACAAAGGTGTTTGAGGATATGGAAAAGCTTGTGGAGTACAGCTTCACTGCTGATAAGCAAGTATACTTAGAAAAAGGAAAGGAGTTACAATCAATTACCTTAAAATATAAGTCAATTCCTTTTATAGGACCTACTAGAACTATAAAAGTTCCTGTTACCTTACATAAGGATATAAACCTTTATGATACAGGGTTAACTCCAGAACTTAATTACAATATTGATGATGTAAGTCCTTGGAAGCTTAGTGCAGATAAACCAGTAGGTAAAGTAGATGTAAAGATTAGAAATTATTCTGAAAGCTATGAGCTATTCCCGAACATATCCAAAATGCAAATTATAAAGGATAATGCTTTATACTACATCTTAGCTTTATTGGCTCTAATTATAATTGTTTCTTCAATTATAATTATTAGAGTTAAGTTTAAAAGAAAGAAAAGAAGGAAAAAATCCCTTTTTAGATAACATCGAAAAAGCCTATAAAGAGTAACTCTTTATAGGCTTTTGTTTATCCATTCATGGTGTATTATTCCATAATTCACCAAATCATATCTTTGTTTATCTCTTAATATAAACTCTCTAAATACTCCTTCTTTTATAAAGCCTAAAGATTCGTAAAGAGCAATTGCAGCAGTGTTATACCCAAGCACTGTAAGCTGAAGCTTATGTAGGTTTAACTCATTAAATCCATAATCTATAGTTAGAGACATAGCTTCTTTTCCAATTCCTTTTCCTCTATAACCTTCTTCTCCAATACCAATAAATATTGTTGCAACCCTATTATTCCATTGTATATTTTCAAAACCAGTTATACCTATTAATTTATCATCTTCAATATCTCTAACCGCAAAGATAATTTCATTATTAGCATCTTGCATACCCTTTATAAAATTTGATATATATGTATTTTCTCTTGGAACCGCTATCAATTTATCAAAATGCCTTAAAAAGTTCATATCATTGTACCATTTTTCAATTACTGGAATGTCTGATTCTCTCACAGCTGCCAACTTAACTTTTTTTCCCTTTAATAAACACATCATATTTAAAATTCCCCCTACAAAATATCTATTATAGTATACTTTTTCTCTAGTTTTACTGGCCCATAGGACATTTTTGCAATTCTAAGCCCTGGTAATCCCATATCATCTTCCCTATTTATATAAGGTATATCACTGTATAACATTTCAGTGGATTTTTGGTTTATAAATGCAAATACCCCTGAGTAATCTTTATCACCTTTTTCAAAATGAATAATAGCCATTTCCTCATTAACAATTTCTCCAATGCTAAATCCGGCAATATTATTATCTACGTAAACAGCTACTCCTTTTAAGTCTAGTAAATCCCAATGATCAAGAACCTGGTTTATAGCTTCTAATTCGTAATCTGTAAGTTTATCATAGATTCCATAACTATCATGCCATATTTTCGCTACTCTTTTACAGTCTTCTCTAACTTCTAAGCTATTAATAATCTCTAGTCTATGGTTATAGCCTTTATCAAATTTGTTAAAATGGTTTCTTTTTTTATGAAGAACTTTTCCTGTCATAGTTATTAGACTATTACTTTCATAGATATAATCGAAATTATCTCTATCTTCTTCATATATAACCTGATCTCCATAAACCTGAATTAAATCCTGGACAAAATTCCACTCTACTTCTTTAAATAGATAATCTAAACCTGTCGTTTTCTTTTCTTCTTTAAGAGTTTCAACTATTGGTTTTAAAGAATTTTTATCATATCCAAGGAGTTGTACAAGGTGGCTTTTACCATGATAATCCTTCTTTTTTATAATTAAAACTCCCTCTTCAATTGTATATTCTATATTACAAGCCCTACTCCAAATAACTAGTGTTGCAAAAGAAAACTCACAGGTGTTAAATTTATATGGTGTAATATAGGGCTTAATAATATTTTTATCTTCAATAGTTAAATTTTTAAAACTAAGCATAAACGCCTCCACGCACTAATTAAAATCCATTATTATATTATTATCGTCAATTTTCAAACGGGCACTAAATTTGTTCCCCTTTTTAGAAACAAAACCTGGAATTAATTCAGTTTTTCCACTAGTTATTAATTGTCTAAGGTACACTGGTGAAATAGTAACTCCACATATGTCAGCAATAAAAAATTTACAGCCACTCTTCCAGTTAGTACAGCCATAACCCTTTGCATTTTTTACTATATGTCCTACTCTACATATTGGACATATTCCTAAAACTTCATCTAGATCAGACTTGCTTAACTTAGTATTTTCCTCAGAGCATAGCCCTTCCAGTGCATTGCTATAATCAATTACATTGTTATTAGACAATACTCTTTTTACATTATCCTTTATATAATTCTCCAGTTTACACATAAACTCTTCAGAGTCAATTTCACCCTCTGTAATCATTTTAAGTCCCTTTTCCCAACTAGCAGTAAGTTTAGGGTTTAAAAGAGATGGAATTGAGGTTTTTATAGTTTCATATATAAGTTCTCCCTTTAAGGTAGGATGTACTACTTGGCTCTTCTTGTTTGTTTGAATATACTCTATTCTTTCAAGCTTCTTTAAGATTTCTGCTCTTGTAGCACTTGTACCTATCCCCGCACCCTTTATATGCTCTCTTAGCTCCTCATCCTCTATTAGTTTTCCCGCATTCTCCATAGCTAGAATTATAGATCCCGAGGTGTAATATTTAGGCGGAGAGGTCTCCCCCTCTTTTATATTCAGCTCCATTAACTCTATGGGAGAGTTCTTTCTTATCTTATTTAAGTTACTTTCGCTTTTTTCTTCTTTTTCTTCCTTATTATTAGCTATAACAAGGTATCCCTTTTCAACACAAACCTTCTCGTTGGAGTAAAAATATTCATTATTAATATTAACTTCAATAGATATCTTGCTGTACTCAGCCGCAGGATAAAAGATAGATAAAAACCTTCTAAGAATCAACTCAAAAACTGATTTTTCTATGGAATTTAGTCTGTTATAACCTTCTAGTCCTTCCCCAGTTGGTATTATAGCATAGTGGTCTGTAATCTTAGTATCATCTACGTACTTTGATTTCAATAATTTTGAATACCACTTTTCATTTATGATGGTATTAACATTATTGTTAATATCTCCAATTTCTTTAAATCTTAATAGTTTATTTAAAGTTTTGTTTATTTCCTTTGCTACAGCTGAAGATAAAACTCTAGCATCAGTTCTTGGATAAGTGACAATCTTCTTTTCATATAAACTTTGAACAACTCCTAGAGTCTCATCCGGATTAATTTTAAATCTTTTTGAACACTCATTTTGAAGTTCTGCTAAGTTAAATAGCAATGGTGGATTTTTTTTCTCCTTTGCTTTATTTATATTTGTTATTTCTATGTTCTGTTTATTACTATTTACAAAATTTAATAATTCTTCACTATGTTCTCTTTTTAAAAATCCATTATCATTATATAACTTTTCGCTATTAAAATATCTAGATTTTTCTTGAACCTTCCACTCACCAGTAAAATCACCTTCAGAGGTATGAAATTCCCCTTGAACCTTGTGAAACACAGTTTTTTCAAATTCCTTAACTTCTCTTTCTCTATCTACAATCATAGCAAGAACACAAGACATAACTCTACCTACAGCTATAACCACCTTCTCTTCTTTTAGAAGTTTAGCTAAGCTTCGACCATAAATTAAAGTTAGTAGTCTGGAGAAGTTTATTCCCTGAAGATAATCTTCTTTAGCTCTAAGATAAGCAGAATTAGCTAGGGTATCGTAAGCTGACAAATCCTTAGCTTCTCTTATACCCCTTTTAATCTCCTCTTCGGTTTGCGAGTCTATCCAAACTCTCTTTTTAATCTTATTGTTTACACCAACCATTTCATCTACCAGTCTATAAATGTACTCTCCCTCTCTTCCAGAGTCAGTACAAACATATATAGTATCTACATCCTGACGAAGAAGTAGGTTTTTTACAACTTCAAACTGTTTTTTAACCGTTGGTATAACTTCGTATTTATATTCATGTGGTAAAAAAGGCAAAGTTTCTAAAGACCATGACTTTAATTTATCATCATAAGCTTGTGGATAACTCATGGTTACCATATGACCTACACACCAAGTGAAGATAGCCTTATCACACTCAATGTAACCATCTCTCTTTGTTCCCTTAAGCTTTAATAAGTTTACATAGTCCATAGCAACTGATGGCTTTTCTGTAACAAATAATGCTTTATTCATTTTAAGTCCTCTTTAATGTAATTTGTTTTTTATAATCTAAAGTTTAGTAACATTTTTAGTTCTAACTATCTAAGCTTCTATACCAATTATATAATAGCGCAAAAATCAACTTTTTTGCAATAAAAGACTTTTGTTTAGAACGGTACTTTCTTAGGTTCGTTTGTCACGAAATTTTTCTATATAATTACAATACTAAAACTTTAATTATAAATTAAAATAGTAAGGACTTTTTCACCTTACTTTTTTCATTATACCATAAATTCCTATAATATATTTCATTATTAGTCTAAATAATTTATAATGTATATGTAAAGGCTTTCAACATGGAGTTTTTACAATTTACTTATAAGTCCTAAGGAAGTAATGGTAGTAATTTAAATTTAGTTATATACCACATTTCCTATACTATATAAAAATGGAGGAAAAGTTATGAGAATAATAGACTTAAGAAGTGATACTGTTACGCAACCTACTGATAAGATGAGAGAAGCAATGTTTAATGCTATGGTAGGAGACGATGTTTATGATGATGATCCTACTATAAAAGAATTAGAAAAATATGCCGCTGAGCTTGTGGGCATGGAGGCTGCTCTATTTGTACCAAGTGGTACTTTTGGTAACCAATTAGCACTACTTACTCATTGTCATAGAGGAGATGAAGTTATTCTTGGTGATGACTGCCATATTGTTGCTCACGAAGTCGGTGCAGCTTCTGTGATTGCTGGTGTTCAACTAAGAACAGTTCAAAGCGATCATGGCACTTTAAACCCAGTGGAAATAGAAAAAAGAATTAGAAAAGAAGAAGATATTCACTATCCTAAAACATCTTTAATCTGTGTTGAAAATGCTCACTCTAGTGGTAGAGTTGTATCTCTAAAAGTTATGGAAGAAATTTATCAGGTTGCTAAAAAACATACTCTTCAAGTTCACCTTGATGGCGCTAGATTATTTAACGCATCTTCTTATTTAAATGTTGATGTAAAAGAAGTTACTAAAAATGTAGATTCTGTAATGTTTTGTTTATCTAAAGGCCTTTGTGCTCCAGTAGGCTCTATACTAGCTGGTAAAAAAGACTTTATATCAAAAGCTAAAAAGAATAGAAAACTTATGGGCGGTGGTTTAAGACAAGCAGGATTTCTAGCAGCTGCAGGTTTAGTTGCACTAAAAGAAATGAGAGAGAACTTAAAAACAGACCATGAAAAAGCTATCCTTTTAGCAAAGGAGCTACAAAAAATACCTGGAATAAAACTAAATCTAGAAGACATTCATCTAAACATGGTTTTCTTTGATATGACAGATACTGGATTAGTAAGTGACCATGTAGTGGAGAAGTTCCTTGAAAAGGGAATTAAAATTAATGGAGAAGAAGATGGTTTAATGAGATTCGTTACTCATTATTGGATATCAGAAGAAGATATTCATTTTGTAGTAGATTTGTTAAAATCTTTAATGAATAAATAAACTAAATTAAGAGTTTCTTTTCTTAATATAAAAATTTAAGAGTCCATTAAGAAGTTTTGTGGAAAATAATTTTTAATATAAACCCTTTCCTTAAAGTTATCAAGTTATGTAATTTAAATATCATGACTAGCACTTACTTTATAGTTCATTAATAAAACCATGAGATTCATAGATCCATCATTAAGTTTACAAAATTTTAATAATATTTATTTTATATTAGGAAACTCTATGAATAGGAAGAGAACCTAAAATAATTGAGATATTTTTAAATAGAATTCTATAATTACATAGGTGTAACTATAGAATATTATCCTATGAATAATGGATAATGTTCCTCCACTACTCTATTTAATAAATAATAGTCAAAATATAATAAATTTATTTCCATAAAACTATTATATATACACTATAAAACGTAGATTATTTTAAGTTCTCACTAAATCCCTAGGGTATAGACAGGCGCGCAATGCCTGTCTTTTTATATTATATTCCCAATATCTTCAATGGATTCTATAACATAATCTGGCTTATGCTCTAAAAGCTTTTCTAAAGGTAGTGCTGTATACTTAACAAGGCAAGTTTTTGTCCCAGCATTTCTCCCACATAATATGTCATTGTGACTGTCTCCTACCATTAAAACTTCTTCAGGTGACAAATCTAGCACTTCACAAGCTTTTAAAACTGGCTCCCCGCAAGGTTTGTGCTTCTCTGTGTCTTCTGGAGATATAATCACATCAAAGTATTTTTCTAAGTCAAATAATCTTAGCCCTCTTAAAGCCGTGCTTCTTCTTTTTGAAGTTACTATTGCTAATTTATAGCCCTTTTCTTTAAGATAGCTTAAACCTTCCTCAACCCCCTCAAACCCTTCTGTATATTCATCATGGATAGAAAGAGAATACTCCACATACTTTTGAACTAATTCTTCTACCCTATCCTTTGTGTATTTAGCCATAGTATAAGATAAAGGCTCCCCAAAATATTGAACTATTTCCTGTTCTTCTACCATTAAATTTAAATTCTCTTTAAACACATATTGAAAAGAGCTAACTATTAGCTTATTAGTGTTTATTAGTGTTCCATCTAAATCAAAAAAAATTCCTTTTATCATCAAAATCTACTCCTTTATTTATGTAAGTTACTTAAAGGAACATACCATTTACCATACCTATTTCCTTCTTTATCCTTATACTGTCCTTTGCTATCTAATACCATTACTGTTGCTCTTTTAGTTATATTAGACACAAATCCTTCATAAATTTTGTCCTTAAAAGTAAACTTAACTTTATCTCCAACAGATATATTGGTACTTTTATTTTTTTTATTTAAACTTTTTTCTGAGGGAATTTCATGATAAACCCCCTTATGATTAAATATTTCTATGCTGATTTTCTTAAACCTATAAGCCTTACAATTTGATTGCCCATAATTATAAAACTCAATAACATGGCATATCTCATGTTCCATTATAATCATTAAAGCCTCAATATGATCAAGTACGACTAACCCTGATACTCTTTTTTCACTATTAGTTAAATAAAAATTATTTAAAACTGGTAAACTTATTCTGATTTCATAGCTATAACCTTGAACTGATTTGCTGAAAATTGATTTGCCACCAGAAGAGGTCATCCTTTTAGAAAGAGAAAACTTCATTTTATCTCCAATAAATTTTTCTAACTGTCCCTTTAAAAAGTTATCATCATATAAATAAAATAGTTTTTTTATAAAACTATTACTTAACAAAATACTTTTTCCTTCTAAAGCATTTGCTGTAAAGCTGTGATTATTAATTTCTAATAGCTTTAGAAATTCACTCTTTATGTGGTTTCTAGCATTTAAAATATAACTCTCTGATTTCACTTCCCATTTAATCATAAGTAATCACCCTTGCATCTTACTTCTTTAACATTATAGCTTATATTTCATGAAAATTCATTTGCATACTATATATCTCTAATTAATGTACCATATATGCTTAATATAATAAACAAAAGCACCCGCAATTTTTACTTATAACTTTCACACAGCTTAAAAATTGGGATGCTTTTATCCTAGAGCTATTGCTCAAAGAAATTATTTAGTTTTTAATATAGTTTTATCAATTAAAGTATTTAAGGTATCTTGACCTTCAGAATTATTTGTAATAAAGTTTATAAACTCTTCTTCTATTTTTGATACATCAATACCTCTATTCTCTAAAACATCTTCAAGATCCTTACATTTGTATGCAAAGACTTCACGCACCTCAGATTTTATTATACCTTTATTCAGCGCAGTTTTTAAAGTTAAGTATACAAAGGGAAGTATAGCTTCTTCATTACTAATTTCCTCTTCAGAATTATCAATAACATAATTTAATGCCTTATCGAGGAGATTTTTATAAATAGTTATGTCCTCTTTTCCTAGAGTAAAGGCAAGAATACCTTTTAAAGTAGACATAAATTTAGCGTATTTTTCTTCTTCATAAGAATTAGCAAAGGCTCCACTAGCTAATTGTTGAGTAGCTAAAATTCTTAAAAGCTCTTCTCTCAAATCTAAGCTTAATATTTCCTCATTGAAAGAAACTCCATTTAAGGAATGGTTGTAATATAGGCTTGGCGTTGTTGAAGTAGTTTCATCCTCTACATCTTGAACCTTCACAGGCAAAAACTTTCTTATAGCAATACCTAATACTGGTTCATAAAGTTCTTCTAAGAGAATAAATGAGGTTTCACTACTTATTACTCCAACTTTAGTTGATAGTTCTATAATCTTATTTTTCATTGAGTTAAAAACTTCGCCGCGCTCATATACAATTCTATTTTCTAAAGACTCCAATCTCTTTTTATACCAAACCTTCTCTATTAAGTTTGCATTAACTTCTAAATCTAAATTTGTTAGGCTTATTCTTCTTTGAACCCTTCTATTTCTAACTTTACCTCTTAAAGTCACTACGCCCTCAAGAGGTCCTTCTACTTTTGCAAAGATAGAAAAAGGTTCCTCATCATACATATACTCTATAGTTCTTGGGTAGGTTTTTTCTACCTTCATGTTACCCCAATCGATTTCTATATCTGTTATTTGTAGTCCTCTTATTCTATTAAATTGCTTTAAAACAGAATTTTCAATTCTTCTTTTCCCATTGATAAACTCAGCTTTACCATAAGTAATTCTCGCAAGTTTATTAATAAAATAAGTATTAACTGAAGCATCAATTCCAAAGGGGAATATTCTGCTTTCCATGCAAATCTCATCTACATAATCTAGGATTTCTTTTTCATCATCTACTATGTCATCAGTGAATAGTAAAATAGTGTTTTCTTCACCTTCATGCTCCCTTTCAAAAGCATATTTAATCCCTTCAAAGATTACAGCATCTTCTTCACATTGCAAACTATCAATCCACTCTGAAGCATTCTTTAAACTTTCTTCGCTAAAGATTACTCTTCTTTCAGTTGAGAAGTAGTGTAATTTATCACCCATAGCTACAATATTAAAGGTGTCATGTTCAGTTAAGTTTCTTAAGCATAGTTGAAGAGCTCTTTTAGCCTCTTTAATTTTGTCGCCCTTCATAGACTCAGAAATATCAACTAAGAAAATATAATTACCATAGTTTATATTATTAATATCTTGAATATCTGGAATGAATCTTAAATATAAAATTCCATTCTTCTCTCTGTAATTCTCATAAACCATTCCTGTAGTTTCTTGAAGTTCTTGTTCTTCAAGATAAATTACCATATCCTCAGTTAATTTTTGTTCTTCATTTTCTAGAGTCACTTTATATAGATTATTTTCTCCGCCTTCAACAGCTATTTCGTGAGTAGGACAAGAAATTTTTATTTCTTCAAAGGACTCCACAAGTAAGTTTAAATTTAACCTATAATTATGGTTATTTTTAATTATCGCAATAGGTTTCTTGTTGTTAGAATAGGCCTTAACAGGTGGAATAACTTTAGGTATAGTGAGCTTAAGTCTGTTATTGTCATAAATTAAATCCTCAATATAGGAAATTTTAATATTTATGGTCTCACCTGATAGAATCTTTCCAATAGAAATTCTAAAGTTATTTTCGTTGAATTCTTCAAGTAAAAAATTACTAGTGCCTTGCTCAGCTACATTATTATAAATTTTGTCAATTTCATCTTTTCCTTCTACCTTGCCTTTAATGGTTCTGCCACCAATATTAGCTTCAAACCCTGATAATACAGCAGTTTCTGGAATTGGAAAGTTATAAACTGCTTCCACATCCCCCTTGCCTTTATTCTCATACACGTGATTAATTGTAAACTCAACAAACTCACCGCAAACATTTCCTTCGATATCTACTTTTTTTAGTTCAATGGCATTTTGTGATGGTTTGTATACGATTTTAGGATACTTCATACTATCTCTCCTTTTTTAGTGCAGGAAATATTATCTTTAATTATATTCTACCAGAAAAATAAGTAGAATAGTTGTAAAATTATGAAATTATATTAAATTTATAAGAAGCTAAGTAAACATTTTTTAATAAATGAACTTTCTTAGTTTCTTTAACACTCTCTGATTTCTATAAATTACATTATTCTCTTATATATTATAAAAAAGCAAAGCTTAAATATCTTTGCTTTCTTATTATTATACTTATTAGATAGTATACATATACTTATTTCATTACATCTTTTATTAATCTCATAGCATTTTTATAAAAAATCTTTTCAACTTCGTCCTCAGTAAATCCATCTTTTAGTAAGGCATTAGATAATTTGTGAATATCCCCAATGTTGTCTATTTCAATGCCCTTAGAATTTATGCCGTCTAAATCTGTACCTAAAGCAATGACATCAATACCACCTATATCATAAATGTGATTTATATGTCTTAGCATATCTTCAATATTACTTCTTTCTTCATTATTTAAAAAACTTCTTTCGAAATTAATACCTGTAACTCCACCTTTGTTACTTAGAATTTTAATCATCTCATCGGTTAGGTTTCTTCTATGACCACAAATTTCTCTGGCATTTGAATGAGAAGCTACAAAAGGATCTTTAGAATGCTTAGCTACATCATAAAAACCTCCATCAGATAGGTGAGATACATCAATAACCATACCTAAATTATTCATTTCTTCAACTACTTCTAAGCCAAAGTCCTTTAGTCCTTTATTTATAAAATCTATATTTTTATTTGGATATCCAATTTCATTTTCATAGTTCCAAGTTAAGGTTATAAGTCTAACTCCTAGTTTATAAAAGTTTCTCAAGTTAGATAGCTTTCCTTTTAAAGCCCCACCCTCTTCTATGGTTAAGAACGCTGAAATTTTTCCTTCTTCATTATTTTTTATCAGCTCCTCATAGTTTGTAGCTAGTTTTATAATTTCATTATTGTTTTTGATTTCCTCGTGAATCCTATCCGCCATGTCCATACAAAACTCAAAAGCATTATCAACGTACTGTTTTTCAATAAAAAGTGCAAAGAATTGTGCCATAGAATTAGATTTTTTAAGTCTTTCCAAGTCCACTGAAAAGTCATTTTTTCTTAAATTAACCTTTTCCCTTCCTTGCATTAACTTCATTACAGTATCGCAGTGCAAGTCAATTACTCTCATTTTTATCCCCCTATCCAATCTTTTATTTCCAATTAAAACCATATATTCATTAAACCACAATAATTGTTTAATATAATTATTTATACTGTGGCTTTTGTTATATATTTTTGCATTAGTTAGTTTTAATATCATAATCATTTAGTTAAAACAACTAATTTAAACAAGTAATTACTCTATAAATATTCAACTGCTAAAAATTAGTTATATTTGATACTATGATTTATAATCTCATAAATTCATTAATTAACTAAATATATAAATTTCAAAATTACCTCTTCATTATAAGAAAATTTGAAGCAACTTATATTAAAGAAAATGCAAAGTAAAATTAGCTCTACTAATGCAGTACTTTATTTCACTATAAATAAGATTTTAGATTAGCAGATTAAATTTCCATCCTTCTTAGTATATGTTTCTTTTCCTCTATATTTAACCTTAGCTATTCCATTTATAAAATTTTCAGCTTCCTCAAATTTAGGTTCTATTATGTTATTTCCATTAATATCAATGTATCCCCATAATCCATTAACTTCTATAGAAAATAAATCTTCACTAAAATCAAATACATTGTCATACTCAGGTTCAACAACTACCTTTCCACTCTTATCTATAAAACCATACTTATCATCCATTGATATAACTGCATAGCCATTACTAAAATTATCTGCCCAGTGATATTTAGGCTTAATGATAAGTTCCCCAGTTTTGTTAACAAATCCCCAAATGTCCTCTATGGATACTGGTGCTAATCCTTCACTAAAGTTACCTATAAAGTCAAAGCCTCCTTCTATTACTTTATGCCCCTTTGTATCAATAAAGTAATACTCTTCTCCTATCGCTACTGCTGCAAGATCTTCTATGAACTCATTAGCGAAATCATAAATTAAATCAATAACAACATTACCATTAGTATCAATGTAACCATATTTTTCGCCTTTTTTTACAAGAGCTAACCCATTTTCATTAAACTCACTAGCTTCATCAAAGGAAGGTTTAATTATCATTTCGCCTTTATAATTTATATAGCCATATTTACCTAAAATCTTTACTGCCGCTAAGCCCTTTGTAAAGCCCTTAGCATCTTCATATTTTATATTTATAACTTCTTCTCCCTGAGCATTAATATAACCGTACTTGTGGTGAATTTCTACCACTGCCATACCTTCATTAAAATAGTTTATATCATCATACTTAGGCTTGATAATAAACTCGCCATCTTCATTAATAAAGCCACATAATCCCTCAACTTCAACAAAGGCCATGTTATTTTCAAACTCATCTGCAAAGTCAAACTTAAAGGGAATAACTACTTCTCCATCTATATTTACATATCCATACTTATCTTCTTTTTCTACAGGGTATAATTTCATAATACTCTTTCCTCCTTAGGTTTAAATGTTGAATTTTATTAATTACTTTAACAAATTCTACTATGAGAAGTTTTAAAATTAAGCGCACTTATTTCTTAAAATTAATTTTCCTCAGCATAAATTGAGCTATGGCAATATACTTCTCTTGTTATACTGCTAATATATAATATTGAAAAGTATACCTATTAATCTACCATTATCAATGCCATGGCGAATTAGACTATAAAATTAATGGTATAAATATATTGTTATAGTTTAAAATGCTCTTAAATATCTCATTGCTTCACATAAAGAATAGTTAAAGCTTTTATAAATAATTAGCTTCTTAAATTATTATTATATCATATATTTTTTACCTAAATAGGATAATAATATTTATAGTTACAATTGTTACAAAGAAGGATTTATATTATAATGTAAAAAGTAATGAATTTTGAAGGGAGTACACAACATGAGAAATTGTATAGTAGCTCAATCCGGAGGTCCTACCTCTGTTATTAATGCCAGTGCAATAGGTATATTCGAAAAAAATGAGGAATTAAAATATTACGACAAAGTTTTTGCTGGATTAAATGGCATAGAAGGAATTTTAAAAGAAAATATTATTAACCTTTGTGAATTAGACAAAGAATCAGTACATGGTCTTAAATACACACCATCTTCTGGCTTAGGTTCTTGCAGATATAAGTTAAAATCCTATGAACAAAGTAAAGAAGAATATATTAAGTTATTTGAAATTCTTGAAAAGAACCAAATTAAAACCTTCTTTTACATAGGTGGAAATGATTCTATGGATACAGTTCATAAATTAAGTAACTATGCTAAAGAACATAGTATTGATATAAAGTTTATAGGAGTTCCAAAAACTATAGATAATGATCTTCCAATAATGGATCATACTCCTGGGTTTGGAAGCGCAGCTAAGTTTATTGCAACAATAGCATTAGAAAACAGCTTAGATGCTAGTGTTTATGAAACTAAAAACATATTCATCATGGAAGCCATGGGAAGAGATACTGGTTGGCTTGCAGCAAGTTCCTGTATAGCAACTTTAAACGGAGAGCCTGCAGTTGACTTAATCTACCTTCCTGAAATTCCTTTTGATACTAATAAATTCTTAAAGGATGTAGAGAATAAATTAAAAGAAAAGAACAGACTTGTTATTGTGGTTTCTGAAGGAATAAGAACCGCTGAAGGAGTATTCCTTGGAGAAATGCAATCCAACGCAGGATATGATAAATTTGGTCATGCACAATTAGGTGGAGTTTGCGTGTACCTTAAAAATTTAATCACTGAAAATGGTATTTGTAAAAAGGTAAGAGCTGTAGAGCTTTCTACTCTTCAACGCTGTGCAATGCACTTTGCTTCACAAACTGATATTGATGAAGCTTATGAAAGCGGTGCCTTTGCTTTAGAATATTCTATTGAAGGTGAAAGTGGAAATATGATTGGTATTAGAAGAATTCAAAATAACCCTTATAAATCTGAACCTTTTGCTGTTCATACTTCTAAGGTTGCTAATACCATAAAATACTTCCCTAAAGAGTGGATAAATGCTGAGGGCAACAATGTAACTAAAGAAGCTTATGATTACACTCTTCCACTTATTATGGGTGAGCCAAAAATTAAATATGAAAACGGATTACCTAAGTATGTTTTCTTAAATGAAAGAAAAAAATAGTAACCTTCTTAGGCATAACCTATTAATATTAAATAGAAAAATCAGGAGTGAATAAAATGAATAAAGTTAGAACTAGATATGCACCTAGTCCAACGGGTAGAATGCACGTAGGAAATTTAAGAACAGCTCTTTATGCTTATCTAATTGCTAAGCATAAAGATGGAGATTTTATATTAAGAATTGAAGACACGGATCAAGAAAGATTTGTTGAAGGTGCTATAGATATAATATATAACACTTTAAACCTTACAGGATTACATCATGATGAAGGGCCAGATGTAGGAGGCCCAGTAGGTCCTTATATTCAAAGTGAAAGAAAAGGACTTTATCTAGAGTATGCTAAAGAATTAGTATCTAAAGGAGAAGCTTACTACTGCTTCTGTGACAAAGAAAGATTAGATGCTTTAAGAGCAGAAACTGAAGAAAAAGGTGGAACTTTTAGATATGATAAACATTGTTCTCACCTTTCAAAAGAGGAAGTAGAGAAAAACTTAGCAGCAGGACTTCCTTATGTAATAAGACAAAACAATCCTACTGAAGGCTTCACTACTTTTGAAGATGAAATTTATGGAACAATTTCTGTGCCAAATAATGAGTTAGATGATATGGTACTAATAAAATCAGATGGACTTCCAACTTATAACTTTGCTAATGTAGTAGATGACCATCTAATGGGCATAACTCATGTAGTTAGAGGAAATGAATACTTATCTTCTTCTCCTAAATACAATAGATTATATGAAGCTTTTGGATGGGAAGTACCAGTATATGTTCATTGTCCACTTATAACAAATGAGGAACACCAAAAGTTAAGTAAAAGAAGTGGTCACTCTTCCTTTGAAGACCTTTATGAGCAAGGCTACTTAATTGATACCATAGTAAACTTTGTAGCATTACTTGGCTGGAACCCAGGAACTAATGAAGAAATGTTTTCCTTAGAAGACCTTGTTAAAATTTTTGATTATAGAAAAATCAATAAATCTCCAGCTGTATTTGATATGCAAAAGCTAAAATGGATGAATAGTGAATATATTAAAAAGCAAAGCCCCGAAGCTTTCTTTAAAATGGCTGAGCCTTATATTAAAACTGTAGTTAAAAATCCAAATACAGATTTTTTTAAAATCAGTAACTTAGTACAAAGCAGAGCTGAAGTGTTAACGGACATTCCTGAGAGAATAGACTTTATTGATGAGCTTCCAGAGTATAGTACTGAACTTTATATTCATAAAAAGATGAAAACAACTGAAGAAAACTCTCTAGAAAGCTTAAAAGCTGCACTACCAGTATTAGAGACAATTAGTGATTGGAAAGCAGAAGTTCTGCATGATGAGATGATGAAACTAGTTGAAACTTTAGGAATTAAAAATGGTCAAATGCTTTGGCCTATAAGAACTGCCATCTCTGGAAAAGCTGCAACACCAGGTGGCGCCTTCGAAATAGCTGAAATTCTTGGTAAAGAAGAGACTTTAAATAGAATTAGAATTGGTATAGAAAAACTTACAAAATAATTATTAGTTTTCACTGCATGATCATCACAATGTCCTAAGTTATCTTTATTTCTTTACTTAGATATTGTTAGTTAATGTATAAAGTTCAATAAAACTTTTATTGGTTTTAAGCAGGTGTATGTGTATACAACACTAATCATGGATTAAGGGATAGAGTTAATGGTAACTTCTATCCCTTAATTAATTTTCTGAAACTCTGGATATAGCTTGTATTTAGTGGTACTTACAGCAATATTGCTATTATTAACTATACTTATAATAAAACTCTCCCCTGTTATTTGAGACTTCGGCATTACTCCATTAAAATACCCATCTGCAATTTTCTTATATCCGCTATTGCTAATATTCTCTAGGGTTAAACCCTTGCTTAACTCAACTTTAACTGCTATTGCTATGTTTTGAGCAGTTATTTCATCTGCCTTTACCTTTGCATCATTCTTATAGGACATATAGTTTGGAACAGCTATTGATGTAATTATACCGATTACTGCTATTACTATGATTAGTTCAATGAGAGTAAATCCGTTCTTTTTTCCTGCACAATTTTTTTTATTCATATTTTAATCACCTAAATCCTTAATTAAGTAATAATTATATTTTACTTGTCTATAAGTGTGTCCAAATTATAAACTTAAAAACATTATAAATCTAAATATTTCCCTTTAATTATGTAAAATTATTTTGAACTAAATGCTAATAATAAAGTCATGGCTACACTCACAGCAAATTAAGGGTAATTAGGTAAGTTTACAAACTATAATTTTTTTAAACTAAATACCTACCAATTATTTGTACAGTTGTTAAATATAAAAATAAAACTTGGTTGAATACTCAATCAAGTTTTATTTTTATTATCATTTAATCATTATAAAATTCATGATTAAAAAACATCTGGCATAGCAACTATCTTTGTTTGAAAATCGTTGTATTTACTTGAATCTGTAATACCTGCCCTATTTATAATCAAGCCACTAGAACCCTCATTTACATCCGCCACCATGTAATTATAATTAATTATATAGTACTTATATCCATTAGTAGCTTCTCTAGCCAAAGTTACTTTAATATTAGGAGTACCACTTTCATCATTTTCTACAATAGGTGTTGATGATGTTAATTTGACAAGAGAACCATCTGTACTAATAGAATATACGTTAACAGATGCAACTTTAATCTTAGTTACGTCAACGTTGTTTCCTAAGTTTAGCTTAATATTTATTGACGTATCTTGTCCATTAGTTCTTATAAATGCAGCAAGTTGATATTCAACTTTTGGAGCTATATTTAGACTTGAATCGCTAATGTATTTTATGTTTTTTTCTCCAACATGAATAATATTAGGATTATTCCCATTTGGTTGGAAAAGCCCTTGCTTTATGATATAAGTATCTAAGATAGAAATATTAAGAGAGTCAAAAACTTTTTCGCCAGGAGTGCCATCAAAATCTGTATAAGTGAATTTAGCATCTCTACTTAACTCATAATTACCTACCTTAGTACCTTTTACATTAACCGTAAAGTTTATAGGCTCTGCTTCATACTGCTTTGTAGTATTATTATAGGTATAATTCACTCTTAAATCTTTAATTAAAGAATTGCTTCCGTTTTCTGTCAAAACTAGCCCATCAGGCAATGTTTGCGAAAACTTCACATTACTTAAAGATATATCAGTTTTTATCTGGTCAGCAATGCTACTATACACTTCATTAATTGCATCAATGTTATTACTTGTAGCATCAAAATATTCTCCACCAGCACTTGTTGAAATTTCTCTAAGTTTCTCAGCATTTGCACCCTTTGAAAATCCGATCGAAAAAGTCTTAATATTTAAATCCTTATTCTCTCTTAAAATGCCTGCTACTAAATTAGTGTATTCTAATCCTTTTTCATAGTCATTTCCATTACTATTAGTATATACATCTTTGTTATCTAATTCTGTATAATATTTTGAATCATAATAGGAATAAAATGTTGGTTCTCCATCCGTCATCATTACAATATACTTATTGGCATCCTTATTCGACGATAAAGCCCATGCCGCTCTTCTTAAACCGTCACCTATATTGGTTCCACCATTCGGTGTTAAGCCATTTATAGTATTTCTCATGCCAAGTATATTGCTATAATCAAACAAACTAATGCTATTATTAGTATATACTCTTCCCTTATCAGCATAGGTTATAAGTCCAATTTTTACATTACCAGCGTTACTAAATTTGTTTATAAAGTTATTTAATGCAGTTTTAGTCAATTCAATTCTAGACGGTTTAGTATAATCATTATCTTTTTCTACTGACCAGGCCATGCTACCTGATGTATCTACTACAAGCATTATCTCTTTAGTTTTTTGGGTAGTTTCTATTTTTATTGGTTGTGGTACAATAGAATATTCTATTTGAAACTCATTGTTTACATTGTATTTCCCACCATTTTGTTCTGGCAAAAGTCTTCTTGATACCGCAAATTCCGTATTATATTTTTCAATAGTAATTTGAGTTTTTGGCAAGAGTTTGTTGACAATATTACCATTAACATCTTTATAGGAAATGTTCCATCCAGTTCCTGATAACTCATAGTAACCCTTTGTAATTCCTTTAAATTTTAGAGTTACATCAAAAGCTTCAGCAATATATTGAGTATTTGTTGAATTTAATTTATATGATATACTTGAAACGGATTTTGAGTAATCATTTCCATTTACTGATGTATCAAAACTATCCATCACATATTCTAATCCATTAGGTAATGTGAAGTTCACCTTAACTCCCTCTACTGAATAATCTGCTTTTATTTTATCCCCAATATCAGAATATACTTGACTAATAGCTGTAGCACTTCTTGCATCATAATAAGTCCCAGCGCTTGCTGTGGCAATTTGAGTAAGCTTACTACTATCACTACCACCACTAAACCCAATTATATAGTTAGTTATACTATCCTTCTTTAATTCTGATGCCATGGTAGTACTATATTCTAAACAAATATTTTTGGGATCTGTATTTCCATAAGTTCCATACTTTAGTCCTTGTGTATTCATTGTATTAGTATAATACTGCCACCTTGAACTTTTTTCAAAAAATGATTCCCACCAATATATGTTTGGAGATTTGTAATAGCTTTCCTTTGAATACCTATCCTTATAACTCCCCCCTGCTTCTCCGGTATAAGATAATGCTGTAGGCATTCCATCTGACATTAAAACTAAATATTTCTTTGTAGATGCATCACTTGAAAACATACTATTGGCAACTCTTATACCATCTCCAATATTAGTAGCTCCTTCTGCACTAAGACCGTTAATAACATTTTTTAAATCACTTTGGGAGGTTGCCTCAGTTAAAGCTTTAGTTTTTCTCCCATAATAATCATAGGTTACAATTCCTATCTTTATAGTAGCTTCATTTTTAAATTTATCTATGAAGTTATTCGCAGCTTCTTTTAATGCTTGAATCCTTGTTTTAGAGTTTGTTATATACTCATTCATACTTCCCGAAGTATCAATAACCAAGATAATTTCTTTATTTGCTTTCTTATTTATATCATTTAATCCTAATGGCTGTGGCTGAACTCTATAGGTAACCTGAAATTCCTCATTTACATAAATGGATGATTTACTTATGCTGGCAGCGATATTTAAATCTGGTGTATTAACTGTTGCCTTCACATTATAAGCCATACCTAAAAAACCTATTAGTAGGAAAGCTACCATCATTTTTGAAACCTTATTTTTAAATGAAATTTTCTTCAAATCTTATCCCCCCTTCTATGTTTTATTTCTGAAAAATAGTATATTACTTACTTTATATTCAACTTCCTTTTTCTTCATATGTAACACCATTTTTATCCCCCTACTTTGCTGAAAGGTGGTCTCATCTAGAGGTACTATTTCCAAATACGTTACGTAATTAGCTATTTGAACTTTTTCATTTATTGGGGGTATTTTATATAATAATCCTTCTTCCAGTTGAAACTTATTTATTTCATCACTTCCAGATAAAAGTTCTAAAGTTTTATGACTAGACCCATCGATTTTATAAACTCCAGAACTATTATCAATATTTGCTCCGTCAAGTGAATTTACTTTTTTTGCTTCCATAGCTATTTTAGATATAATCCTAATAGCGTTTTCAGCTTCATTTTGAAGTTCTGATTTTATAGCAGTATTATTATAGGCTTTAAAAATTCTTATAAAAAAAGGGAAGAGGATTCCCATGACTATTGCCAAAATAGAAAGAGCTATTAATACCTCAATTAAAGTAAGAGCTTTCCTTTTCTTCATGTAAATTCTCCCCTTCTTTTATTTTACTAATTTCCAATTGTTAGTCTTTATAAGATTGTCCTTTGGAATATTTTGGAGTCCATTTTCTACAACTACAGATGCATCAACTTCAATATTACTTAAAACATTCTCCATATTTTTTTGAAAAATACCATCAAAATACTTAAAGTTATTTGCTACTATATAATCCACAACTTTTTTGTTACTATTTAAAGTAACCTTTGCATTATCTTTAATTACAATTTTGCCTGTAGTAATAATTGTGCCTTCAAAGTTAACATTTCCATCTATATACACATCACCAGATGCAATGATTACTCCTTTAGCATTTGTTCCATTTAAATATATTTTGTTATCTTTTGAATCTCCATTTCCATTAGAAATTTCTAAATTAGTATTTTCTTTTGAAATATATATTACTTGTTTAGATTTTTCAAAATTTGATACCTTATTTAATGCGCTAGTAATTGCTGAAAAATTGATATAATCATTTATACTTTCAATTTTTTTGATTTCATTATCATAAGTTTCTACACTTCTTTTAATAGTATCATTATCAATAGTATAATTCCCACCTAAGGCATTTCCACTGTTTATAGCAACTCCTAATGTATAAATATTTTCTGACAAATTAATTCCACTTAATTTTAATGAATTTTTTTTATTCTCCAAATAAGCCATGAAATAATTATTTTTATCCTCTAAAGTAAGGTCTTTTCCATCTGTGAACCTACTTGCTAATTGAAGAGGAGTTAAATAATCGAAAACAATTTTATCCTTATTATATTTACCTTCATTTTCTAAAGCTGTTGTATATGCCTTATAATTTCCTTTTATAGCAATGGATTCACCTGTTTGGTAACTTTCTGGTTTAGTATCGATATATGCAGTACCTAAAAGCACCAAATTTTCTCCAATAGTAATTGATGATCCATCCTTTTCTCCTATATCCTTTGCATTCACTATAATACTACTGGAATTACTTCTTCTTTCTCCAACACTATTTTTTCTAATATCATTAATTCCATAAAAACCTTTTCCGATGCCTATATTTGACTTTTCAGCATTTAAAATTAAATCATTATTTGCATATACTGAACCCTTAATATCAATGTTAGACTTAATTGCATTGTTCTCCACCGCTAAGCTTCCTGTGTATAAGGTACTTTTATCATCGCCTATAATTTTAGAAGAATCTCCCTTAATTCTAACATCACCTTTTGACACTACTTTTGCCTCTGTTAGATTTAGTCTTGCATTTGATCCATTTATCATAATTCCTGTGGAATCACTAAATGCTTCACTTTTTCCAAGTACATAGGCCTCACCCTTTATATTTAATTCTGAGTTTGTTTGTAATTCTAAGTTTGAGTTGATTGCAAGAGTTTTACCTCTTATGATGTTATCTAGTAAAATCAACTTTTCATTTTCCATAGCATAAGGATTACCATACTCTGACACAAAAATTTTAAAAGTAGTTTCAACAGTTCTTAAATTTTTATATCCATTGTTATCAATTTTCTCATAAGAAGAAGATATAACCATTTTTAACTCTTCAGGTTCATTGTTGTCGGGGTTAGTTTTTTTAAATGCTACTTCTTGGGCCGTTAAATTCTTAATACTAACTCTAGGAGAAGAATTGTCGTCCCCTATTAGATAGCTATTTTTATTATTAATTACACCTGTAATTTCATTAATTAAATAGTTTTTGTATGCTTCTTTAAAGGTTGAGTTCAATAAAGCTTTTATATATTCCTCTTTTACATCTCCTTCATCATCTATTAGGTCTTTATTATAGGTTTCATTATTTGTAAACTTATCTTTCTCCGTAACTATACGACTATTTAAAGCCTCAATCTCAATTTTAACTTTTTCATTTCCTGTTTTAATTGCTTCATCTACAGACTTTGAAAATATTCCATAAACATTTTCTAATCCTGATTCAGACTCGTATAGATTTTGAACTCTTTTACTTTCATTTGACCTTAATTTTACATCAGATAAAGACACAGTCATCACCGCTGTACCAACTGTAACTAATATACCGAAAACTAAAATTACAGTTAGCAGTGCAGACCCTTTCCTTTTTCTTTTCATGGTAACACCCCCTTATCTTACCATAGCTTTATTTGATTTTACTTCATAATAGGTATCTTTTTTTGAAACCTTTATATTAATATTATACACTCGATTTATTGTACTTGGTATTGTAGACGAATCTTGTTTTAATAAATTATCGTAATATGAAACCTTCCCCTTTTCATTTATTACATTGAATTTAGCATTTGAGTCATTAAACTTATAACAATATAAGTTTAATGTGGTATTAGTATTATTGGAAACTTTGATTGTGTAATTCAAAGATGAATCTTTATCGGCAATAATTTCTATAGCTGATTTATCGTTAGGGATTGCAGTGGTACCATTAGAAAATATTAATTTTGTGTCAGAAGTGTCTTTTACAATAGAAAGCTCTTTAAAATTTATAGTAAAAGATTGCCTAACACCATTTACTATTACATATAAATTGCCATTGGCATCTTCTTCAGGTAGCTCCACCGTGGCATCAGCATCAACTTCATTTGTTATACTACCTAACTCACTACTGTAACCTTCAACTGCCTCTATGGTTCCTTCTACCTTAAATCCATCTATTTCTCCTTGTATTCTGTAAGGTGAGCTCCCTACTTGCAAAGTTACTCCATCCGTTAGTTCTACACTACTGAATTTTGGTAGTGACTTTACCTTTTCCATAAGCTTTTGGGCTAAAGCAGTTGCTTGTTGCTTGTCTTCTGCCTGTTTGTTCATTTTAACTGTTTGAATTGCCATGGTAGATATGGGTATCATTATAATAAATAGAATTGCTAAACTTATTACAACTTCAATAAGAGTCAAAGCTTTCTTTTTATAAACTTGCAAAAACCTCAACCACTTTCCCTCCTTTAGGGTGCCTGCTTTACTTCAATATTTCCACCTTCACCTTCAATTTTAATTCTAGGTGATGTAGCATCTTCTCCTTCTATAATAACAACAATTTTTTTATCTGTTTTATTAGTAAGCTTAATATTTGCACCGGACTTGTCATCAGCTGTAAGTCTTAGAGAAGATAATATGTTGAAATATACGTCTGATAATCCTGGGTTGAATTCAATTTTCTCATCATTAAAATTTAATGGATAGCTATCTCTTGAAGTTTTATATCTGAAGTAATACTTATCTTTCTCTTTTTCTAAAACTATTTCAATATTCTCTACCTTATTACTATCTGCATAAACATATGATTGTCTATCTGTATCATTAGCCCTTCCCAAAATTATTGTTGGTATATCAGAACTTTGTGGCTTTACAGACATTACAAAGTCAAACTTTGGCTTGCCAGTATTGGTTATGTCTTCTACAGTCTTAAGAGGATTAATACTCATAGAACCATCAAAGATGTTTTCTTTTCCATAAGGATTTCGTAAATCCCAGCTAAAGTAATTTTTATCCTCATCAGTTATTTTAGGTATTGCAAAAAATTCTAAAACACAAGTACCTGTAATTTCAGTTTCACTACTTTGAGAAATATTTATTGATACCATAGCTATATGCTTAGAGTAATCCTCAAGTCTTTTTACAAAATCAACTATGTTATTGTATGCTCCAGTAAAGTTTAAAGTTACTTTTAATTGTTGTACCTTAGAGCTATTTTCATCCTTAGCTACTGCAGATTTATTGTCACCTTTTGTTTCTCCATTTGAAAATTGTCCCTTATCTTCAGTTTTAGTTGTACTGTTGTTTTCCGAATCATTTTTCTTTACTGTGGACTCTGTATTTAGGTTATTATATTGATTCTTCAAATCCTCTAACTTACTATCTTTTAATTTTGACTCTTCCTTCTTAGATGTTTCTATAGAAGATACAGCTACTTCTGAAAAGCTAATACTTCCATTAATTCCTGAGTCTCTGATTAATTTATCTAATTCTCTAATTATGTTTTCTTGAATTATATCAGGGTATAATTTAATACCTTTATCTTTAATTTTAGTAGTTATAACTTTAATATCTGATTCCTTTTGTGGTATGGTTGCAACTAAAGTATTTAACTTATCTACTTTTTCCACGTAGACAGCTTTATCTTTTTTTAACCCATCTATTTTCGCCTTTTGTGAAATAAAAATAAATTTATAATATGCTCCTAGAAATAATAAAACTCCTAAGACAGCTAATAGCATCTTTTCTCGCTTACTTAGCTTCATGATTATTCACACCCTTTAATGTACATTTTATTGAAAAACTATACTGTTCTTGGCTATCCTTACTAACTAAATTTATGTTTCCCATGTGAACTTCACTAAAGTAAGAAAGATTTTTTAGGTTATGACCAAGTTCAGCTACTGCAACCCTACTACTGGATATTCCTTGAATACTAAGGACACTCCCATCAAGTGACATACTCTTAAAGGAAATCTCCTTGGGAATTGAATTTGACACATCAAATAAAACTTGGCTACTAACAACCTTTCTATCTAACACACCAGAAAAGATATTTTCTAATTCCTTGTTATAATCATTAAGAGTATTATAAGTTTTAATAAGTCCTTCAGCTTTTGCTAATTGTTGTTGATTATCTGCAGCCTCATAAGTATTTTTTAAGTCCTTAATGTCGCTTCTCAAGGTGAAGATATAAAAGGAGTTATAAACAAAGGTTCCTACTACTATTGCAGCAACTAGGATTAAGGTGGTAGCTATATAAGTTTTTTTATTTTTTCTTTCATTTTTATCATTTAAATAGGGTAAGAAGAAGTTAAAATCTCTCATTAAATTTCACCACCTAAAGTCTTATTAAGGCGCCTAAAGCATTTAAGTATATATTAATATCCTCAAAGACCTTGCCATCTTGCACCACTATATTTTCAATTGTATTTATGGTTTCCACAGAAATAGATAACTGTTCTCTTAAAAATCTATCCATGCCTTTAATATTAGATGATCCTCCAAAAATGTACATATTATCAATTTTGTTACCAACATTTTTATTTTTATAAAATTGAACTATTCTTTGAATTTCTACCACCCATTGTTGAAGTTCTTCCTTTAAAAATTCATTAAACTCATGAACTTCTTCTGATTCACCATAACTATCTAAATGGCTATACTTTATTTTTCTTTCTTCCGCTTCTTTGAAAGTGATTCCATATTTTCTAGAAATCCTTCCATCTAGGTCACTACCTCCAGATTTAATAACTCTAGTAAATTCAAGATATCCGTTTTTATATATGTGTACATTTATAGTGTTACACCCCATGTCCACAAAGGCTGTGGTAGCTTCTTTAGATAAAAAGTTATCATTCAAATACTGAGTATTATTATAAAGTTTCTTTACAGAGTTAAATGCAACATCTAAGGCATAGGGTTCTAAATCACACTCTTTAATAAGATTAAAATATTCTTTTGACATAGCATTAGGGTAAGTAATCACCAGTGCTTTATATTTTTGTACACCTTCATTTTCCACTTCCCCTAAAATATCATATTGAATTGTATAATCATTCATATTAATATGAAGATACTGTTGTATAGAGAAGTTAATAACAGCACCCATTTCACTTTCTTCTGCAATAGGAACTACTATATCTCTATTAATTATAGAAGTACTATTTGTAGTACACACTGCAGCACTAATTTTAACATTGTTCAAAGCAAGCTTTTCCTTTATTAATCTAGTAATCTCCAAATGATTTAATATTTTACCATCCACCACAAAACCTTCTGGAATCGGAAATGAAAAAGCCTTATGCACAATGATCTTATCTTTTGCTCTTTCGCCTGCTACTACTTTAATACTATGGCTACCTATATCTAAAGACACAAGTTTCTTTACTGTATTTTTTTTAGAAAAATAACTAGTTTTTTTATTGTTATTTGTTTTATTTTTTACTAAAGTTTTAATATCCGTATTAAGTAAATCTTTTAAATTGGCTAACTTCGCAACTTTCATTGTTCAAAATACCCCCTTAATAACTTTTTAGTATTTGTCTATACTACCTATGCCTAATTTGTAAATTTTCAGTTCATATATTATATGAATTAATCTAAAGTTAAAGTGCACAGTTCAAGGATCAAAATTTAACGAATTAATTACTAAGCTTATATCTTACCTTATATTTGATAAGTGAACTCTACACTTTACTGTTTTAATTTATTATGGATAAAGTGTAAAGCTAGAGTAGCTTTACACTTTATTTCATTAAGGAGTTGTAGTAACTGAAACTTCCTTACTAGTTGAATCAATATTAATTTTATAGCCTGTCTTACCATCTTCTTGTGGCTTGTTCACACTTTTGAAGTAATCAGTTAGTTCAGCAGCAGTTGCAGTACCTGGTTGAGTAGCTGCTGTTGTTTTTGTAACTGTCCTGGTAGCAAGATCAGCACCACTAAATACTATTGTAACTACTTCACCTGGTACTAGCTTTTGATCTATAAGTAGTGTCTCTGTAATTCTTTCTATATTTTGAACACTTTGTTTCTCAGCCTTAACCCTTGATTCTGTTCTTATCTTTGTAAAGTTAGGTAATGCTATAGCACCTATAATTGCTATAATTGCTATTACGATAATAAGTTCTATTAATGTAAATCCTTTCTTTTTTCTTTTTTTGTTTGATATTTCTTTCATTTGAAAACCTCCCATTATATTTTTTATATATTAAGACCATATGGCCCAAATACCAATTTATACAGTTGATTTTGATATTTATTACATTTTTACAAAAACACTAAATAGTATTATACATTCCAAAGACTGGAGTAATAATTGAAACTATGATAAAACCTAATATTATTCCCATGACAGCTATCATTAGAGGCTCAAGAAGTGCTGTAGCTGTTTGAATTTCATTTTCTAGTTCCTCATCGTAGAAGTCTGCAGTTTTATTTAGAATGTCATCTAGTGATCCTGATTCTTCTCCGATTTTTATCATGGAAGATAACATCATTGGAAATATGCCGCAATCTCTAATGGGTTCTGCAAGGCCTTCTCCTTTTATTACTTTGTCCTTTATTTCATCTAAGGCATTTTCTGCAACTTTGTTTCCAATAACACCATTTACCACTTGAAGCCCTTGTACTAAAGGTATACCAGAAGCTAGAACAGTAGATAGTGTCCTTGTAAATCTAGATACAATAATCTTCTGGTTTAACTTTTTTATTACTGGAATAGTTAATTTAAGCTTGCTTAATAGTTCTTGTCCTTTTTCACTTTTAAAATATCGCCTTAAAACTACAACGAAGGAAATTGTTCCAATAAGCATTAACCATCCGTAACTTTGTATTCCTGAGCTAATACCAAGTAATATTTTTGTTGAGGTAGGAAGCTCAACTCCCCCTTGTGTAAACATATCTACAAACATTGGCATTACAAAGGCTAGGATAAATACAATAACTCCAATTGCTACAGTTGCTAAAACTAAGGGATATATCATAGCCCCTTTAATTTTATTGTTTATTCTATTTTCCTTCTCATAATGCTTTGACATTCTAAGCATTACTGAATCTAAGGTACCGCTGACCTCACCTGTTTCAATCATACTTATTAAAAGATTTGGAAACACATTCTTTGGCTTTGCCATTGCTTCTGCAAGAGTGGAACCTTTTCTTACTTCATCCTCAACCATAGATAGGGCATCTCTCAATTTTCTATTAGGATGCTGAGTTGAAAGTATATGAAGTGCACTGTTAATTGGACTTCCAGCATCTAACATAGTATGAAATTGCCTGCAAAACACAGCGATATCCTTTGTTTTTATTTTAGCAAATCCTGAAAAATCAATTTTTACTCCTTGTTGTGGCTCCTCAATCACGAGAGGATAATAGTTGTTTGCTTGAATCATTTCCATAACTTCTTCTTTTGATTCAGCATCAAAGGTTCCTTCTATTCTTTCTCCCTTTTCATTCATAGCCTTATATTTATAGTTTGGCACTAACTCCTCACCCCCATAAGATCTAAATAATCACTATTATATACATTTAATATTATGGATAATAAATGTGCATATTCTTATATTCTTAAGTTGTTATCTTGTTATATTTTTGCATTAAACAAATTACTCGTTTAAGAAAGCAATTTTGGCTAATTCATCTACAGTAGTAACCCCCTGAAGCACTAAACTTTTGCAAGCTAATCCTAAGGTTTTCATTCCCTTTTCTATAGATATATCTCTAAGTTCATCAGAACTTTTATCACTAAGTATTGCTTCTTTGTGCTCCCTTGTAATTTCCATCAGTTCATAAACCCCTGTTCTACCCACATATCCGGTGTTATTGCAGTACGCACACCCTTCTCCCTTGTGAAGTATAAGTTCTTCATAAGGGTCCATAGCCAGTATTTTTTTTTCATGAACAGAAGCTTTATATTCTTTTTTACACTTGCTGCATATTTTTTTAACTAATCTTTGAGCTATAACACCGCTTATAGATGTTGCTACAAGATAAGGTTCTATTCCCATATCAACAAGTCTAACCACAGAAGATGGGGCATCATTAGTATGAAGTGTACTTAATACTAAATGACCAGTTATAGCTGCTCTTACAGCTATTTGAGCTGTTTCATTATCTCTTATCTCACCAATCATTACAATATCAGGGTCTTGTCTTAAAATAGATCTTAATCCATTAGCAAAAGTTAGTCCCGACTTTGTATTAACATTAACTTGGTTAATACCTTCCATAATATATTCCACTGGATCTTCAATAGTAATTATATTTTTACCTTCATCATTTAGTTCATTTAGGATTGTATATAAAGTAGTGGATTTACCACTACCTGTCGGACCAGTAACTAATATTATTCCATGAGGATTTTTAGTCATGTTGTCAAGACTTTGTAGCTCTTCTTCGCTCATTCCAAGACTACTTCTTCCAATTTGATATCCATCTCTACTAAGTACCCTAATTACTATCTTTTCACCACTAATCATGGGCAGAATAGAAACCCTCAGGTCTACTTCTTTATCAGTTAGTCTGGTGATGATTCTACCATCCTGTGGCAATCGCTTTTCAGCAATATTCAAGTTAGCCATAATTTTAATTCTTGTAACAAGGGGCGGTAGACTATCTATGGACAGAGTTGAAACTTGTTGAAGTTGTCCATCTATTCTGTATCTTATTCTTACAATTTTCTCGTAAGGTTCAATATGTATATCACTGGCCCTTTGCTCTATGGCATTTCTAATTAAGTAATCTATCATTTTAACTACAGGTGCATTTTTAATATCATCAAAGGTTTCATCTACATTCCCCTGACTCTTAGAATCACCTTGTTTTTCTTTGGATAGTTCTTCTGCAGCCTTTGTTACCTGTTCATCAGAGTACTGCCTTTCAATGGTACGTTTTATTTCATCTCTTGTAGCTAAATATGCCTCAACCTCAAACCCTGAAGCTATATATATGTCATCGATTGCAAATATATTTAAAGGATCCCACATGGCAACTTTAATCTTATTCCCGTCAAATCCAAATGGGATTAAGTCATTCTTTAAACAAATATTCTCTGGTACAGCTTTTATAGCTCGCTTATCGATAGTGTTTAATTCTAAATTAATTCTTGTTATGCCTGTTTGCTTTTCTAGTACTTCTAATATATCTTCTATAGTAACATAGCCCTCAGCAATTAAAACCTCTCCAATTTTCTTACCCAGAAATTTTTGTTTTTTAAGAGCTTCTTGTAACTGAAAATTAGTTATTTTTCCAGCTTGCACTAGCAAATCTCCAAGCCTTTTAACCTGTTTTCCTCCTATTGCCATCCATAACACTCCTTGCTTAGTACAATTTTAAAATATACTTATATTTACATAAATGTCTAATATTTCATTATACATTTATTATAATAATAATCAGTTAGTTTCACAATGAAATCTTATTTTTTCTTTGGAAATTATCTTAAAAAAATAATACCAGATAGTAATTTATTATTGCACTACCAAACAATACTGAAATCAAGGCACCTAAAGCTAAAAATGGTCCAAATGCCATATAGTCTCTTCTTCCTTTAATATTGGTAGCAATTAATATAGTGCCTATTACTCCACCTAATATAAACGCTAGTATTATCATAAGTATGGAAAGTTTCCAACCTATAAATGTTCCACATAGTGCTGCTATTTCAATGTCACCTTCACCCATTGCGCCTGTAATATAAACTATCAAACCAATAATTACAGCAGCTATAACCGCACCAATAAAATAATTTTTAAAACTTCCTATAGCAAAGTACTGCTCTATAATAGCAAAAATAAGTCCACTAATTATGCCTGGAATAGTTGTAGATGTGTATACGTCTTGATGCTTAATATCAATATTAGATATTACAATTAAAATGCTAAATAATATTACATACTTGAAAAGATAAATAGAAAACCCGTATTTATAATAAGTAATGAGAAATATTATTGCAGTAAATAATTCTTGAACTGGATATGTGATAGAGATTTTATTTCCGCAATACCTGCACTTCCCCTTCAAAATAGCATAACTTAATACTGGTATTAAGTCTTTCCAATTTAACCTTGTGTTGCAGCGCGGACAATTTGAAGGAGGATACACAATGGATTGATTTAATGGAATTCTATACACACATACATTCAAGAAACTGCCAATAATCAAGCCATAAATAAAAACAGTAACGTAACCCAAAATTTTTATCATCCCCTCATCTAAATCAAAATTAATATACAAATATGTAATAAGTCTATAGTAAATTATTTTTTTTACATTTCTTATTACTCACAATATTTTTGCGTGGATTTGTAAAATTCAAGAAACAAAAAAAAGGCCCCTGTTAAAGGCCGGTTGCACTATAAACTCCACATATCCAAAGTGCCCAAATAAGAATATGTTTCAAAGTTTCCTTCTAAAAATTTACAAATATTTTCTATATAATATTATATTATATACTTTGCAAAAAAAAATCAATAGTTTTTTTATGATTATTCAATTTTTTTCTGTAAACAATGCTTTTCATTTTCCACATACAAAATAGACTTTATATGCTTATAAAAAAAATAAGAAATTAAGTATAATGTAAATCTATAACTTAATTTCTTAAACAAATTTATTTACATGTTTATTCTAATTTTAAATCAACAAACTCTCCCTTAGTAAAACTAAATAATCCCCTAGAAGTAATCTTTAATTCAGGTATTACTGGAAGAGCTAAGAATGATAAGGTTATAAATGGGTCAAACTCAGGTTTTACACCAAAGGTTCGTGCTATCCTATTAAGCCTTTTTATTCCCTCACTGACTATAAATGGGTCTTGGAATGTCATTAAACCTCCAATTGGAAGGCTTAAATGAGCAATTAACTTTTCTTCTGACACAATAGCAATTCCTCCACCCATGGTTATTAAAGAATTAACTGCTATAGCCATATCCTTGTCTTTCTCTCCTATAACCACTACATTATGGGAATCATGAGCTATACTTTGTGCAATTGCACAATTTTTCAATCCTAATCCCTCAACAAATCCTAAGGAATATTTACCTGTTCTCTTATGCCTTTCAAATACCCCAATTTTCAATATTTCCTTACCTTTAACCTCTGATATTATATTATTTTCTAGAGTTACATCTCTTATAACAAGTTTTGTTTCTAAGGATTGAGGCTTGCACTTAATTACATTCACCTTAGCTCCAGTAGAAGAAATCTTAAAGGTTTCTTCAGAAACAAAGTCCATGTTCATTGAATTTTTAACTTTAAAGGAACTACTTTTATGTGTTTTAACTGAATCTACGTCCTTACCATTTTTAATTACCTTTACTATATCTACCCTTTTTAAATTTTCTAATACTACTAAATCTGCTTTATATCCTGGAGCTATAGCACCAAGATTTTTTAGTCCATAACATTGAGCAGTATTAAAGCTTCCTATAGTAAAAGCCTTAACTGGATCTACCCCCTCTTTAATAGCCATCCTTATAGAATTATTAATAGATCCTTCTTCTATTAAATCTTCCAAATGTCTATCATCGGTACAAAACAAAAATCTATGATAGTTATCGTTACTTACGGCCTTGATTAGGGTAGTAAGGTTTTTAGCTGCTGATCCTTCTCTAATTATTACATACATTCCACTTTTAATTTTATCTAATGCATCTTCCACCGTTGTGCATTCATGGTCTGTTTTAATTCCTGATGTTAGGTAGGCATTTAATGCTTCTCTATTAATCTTTGGGCAATGTCCATCTATATTCTTCTCTAAGGACATTAAAATCTTATTAAGCATATCTTCATTTCTGTTTAAAACAGCTGGTACATCCATAACTTCCCCTAATCCTAGCACTTTAGGATTATCTATAAGTCCTCCTAGTTCTTTATGACTAAGGGTATATCCATTGTCTTCAAAGGAAGTAGCAGGAACACAGGAAGGTAACATATAAAATATATCTAACAAGGTAGATTTAGAGTTACTCATCATAAACTCTATTCCTTTAATCCCTTGCACATTGGCAATTTCATGAGGATCAGCAATTACTGTTGTTACTCCATTTTTCAAAGCAATCTGAGAATACTTTTCAGGTATTACCATGGAAGATTCTATATGCACATGTGCATCTATAAAACCTGGCACTACATAGTTATTTGAACAATCTATTTCATTGATTCCTTCATAATTTCCTACTCCTATAATTGTATCCTTATATATTCCTATATCTCCAGTCTCCATTTTTTGTGTAAACACATTAATAAAGGTAGCATTTTTTAAAACTAAATCACACTTTTCCTCTTTTAAGGCAGCTTTAATTTTTTTTGATAACTCTTTCATTAAATACACCTTCAACTATTGCTTTAATATTTCCTTAAGCTGATTTTTATAATTTTCCAATATTTTCTCTTCACTATCAAAGATTATTTCATTAGTAAAAGCTTCCTTAAGTTTATACCTGATAATGTTTAGTATAGTATTTTTAAATAAATATTCTGTAGGTTTACCAATTACTAAATTTTCAACTTCATAAACTCTAGATTCCTTACCATTTGAATCTTTAAGGTTTAGTTTGTATTCCATAATTTTATTTTCCTCTTTAACTAAATGAACAACACTTTTTATCCTTGGGGCCATAGATTCATTAATACTTGTGTTACATGTTGCAGCCTCACATTGCTTTTTCTCTGTTAATGATGATAGTTCTACCTCTTTATAACCATTAGTTAACTCCCTGTTAATATCCTCATTTCCCTCTGTAAAAACTTTTAAATCCATTGAATAACCCCCTCTTAAATTAAGTCTAATTAACTTTGTCAGAATATTATATTAATACCATATTATTAGTAAAATCTTTAATATATAACTTATATAAACTATGAAAAAAACTTAGAATTAGACAAAAAAATTGAACTAGATTTTTTATCTAGTTCAATTCAATTAAAAGTATTATTAATTGATTCTTCTTTTTCAGTTTTGTTTTCTACCGGCTTTACTACATGCTTTTTCCAATTAACATAGATATAAAATAAGCTCACCACATCTTGCATATTATAAAGGAGTATTTTCTCTTTTTTTTCTAAAGGCATTCTAGAAAAATACTCTTCATCCTTCATTATTTTCCCAAAGGTTTTTGCCAAATTAGATCCACTAATAAGTTCACTTTCTCTATGAATTTCAAAAATATTTTCTAGATTTTTTAATCCAATGGAAGTACCTGCTTCTTGCTCATATTTTTTTTGAAGATCAATTTGAGTGAAGTTTTCACTAATCTTATATCCAATATTATGCTTATTTAGCAAATAATTTATTACAATAAAATCATTGTTTCCAGAAAATGTAACTATATGCTTCTTCTTATGTACAGTGCTCATCTTTTCAAAATAGTCCTTAGCCATATTTAGCATCTTTTTTAACTCATATTTATTTTCTAACATATATTGAGTAATTCTCAATTCATTCTCCTTAGCATCATAATAAGCTGCTCCAAAAACTCCAATACAAATAGGTTTTTTATATACATAATGCTCTAAATCAAAAAATATGGCATCCTTAAATAGTTCTTTATCACCAGCAATATCCAGACTATTCTCCCATTGAAATTCTTCAACTTTTATAGTTTCTTCTTTAATTATCACAATATCACTCTTTTCTTATATTAAATGTCTATGCTTAATGTACTAAGAGGAATTTATATATTCACCTAAGCTTGACTATAGGCTCCCTAATCATATTTAAATTTATTCATTTTAAAAGCTTTAAGAGAGCTAACAAAGAGGTTCTATATACAAGTTAAGTCTTAATTTTGGTTCCCTATAAAGAAACCATTTCACCGTTTAATTATATCTTCCAAGAAGCGGTTTCTCAAAAAGAAATATACAAGCTCAATGAACTGTAAATATCTAAGTTATTCTTAAGATGAATAAAATTCTATCCTTAAAAGATATATAATTTTGAGCATGTTTATCTATATAACTAAAATTCAATTATATATCAAATATATACGGATGGTTCTAAATTATAGTATAAAAAATATGTCCAAACCCCATACTGAAAAGCATAATAATACTATACCACATTTTAACACTTTTTTTCTATAACCATATATAGTAATTATATTACCATTTATAAAAATTATTATTAATCTATTTAAAATAAATAAGTATACTTAATTCCCCAAAATTCCACAAAAACTAATTTGAGAAAAACTTTAATATAATACTTCTTCCCTATTGACAATTATTCTCAACACTAATATAATAATAATGAGAATAATTATCACTAAGGAGTGAGTTTCATGAGCATATTTGACTTAAAACCTGGCATGAAAGGTTATATAAAATATTTAAACTGTGATGAAAAACTAGCTAAAAGACTTTTAGCTTTAGGATTTATAGAAGGTACAGAAATATTAGTAAAGAAAGCAGCACCTCTTGGTGACCCAATAATAATCAATTTAAGAGGAACTGATTTAGCTATAAGGAAAAAGGATGCCAAAAACATTCATATTATGGAGGCTGTTTAAGGATGAAAACAATCGCATTATTAGGTAATCCTAATGTTGGTAAAACCACCCTGTTTAATGCCTTAACCGGTTCAAATCAGTATGTAGGTAACTGGGCTGGGGTTACTGTAGAAAAGAAAGAAGGCTATTTAGGAAATAACATTAAAATTGTTGATCTTCCTGGTATCTATGCTATGGACACCTTTTCCAATGAAGAAAAAGTATCTAAAGAATTTTTAGAAACCGGGGATGTAGACTTAATTGTAAATATAGTAGATGGGTCCAAGCTAGAGAGGAATCTATATTTAACTTCTCAGCTTTCAGAATTTAATAAGCCTATTTTGCTTATAGTGAACATGATAGACGTTGCTAAGTCTAAGGGTATAGATATTAATTATAGCAAGTTATCTAGAGAGTTAGGGGTAACTATTATGCCTATTTCAGCTTCTAAAAGTGAAGGCATAGAGGCTGTTAAGAATTTTATCCAAAAAAGTGATTATTCAAGTTTAGATTTGTCAATAAATAAAAAGCATAGCTTTTCAAAGATGAATGAAAAGGAAACTTATATGTACATAGAAAATCTGCTAAAAACCTCAGTAGAAGGGAAAAAAACTGGTGTTGTTAGTACAACAGAAAAGATTGACAAACTTGTACTTAATAAGTTTCTCGCTTATCCTATATTTTTAGGTATCTTATATTTAATATTCAAATTTACCTTTGAGTGGGTAGGAGGACCTCTTCAGGAGCTATTAGACGGCTTTGTAGGTGGAACCTTCGTATCATGGGTTGAAGTTCTTTTAGCAAATTCTAGTGATTGGTTTAAATCACTATTAATAGATGGTATTATCGGTGGAGTTGGGTCTGTTATAGTTTTCTTACCAATAATTCTTGCTCTATTTCTTGGAATTTCCTTCCTTGAAGATAGTGGCTATATGGCAAGAGCTGCATTCATAATGGATAAACTAATGAGAAAGTTAGGTCTTTCAGGAAAGGCTTTTATTCCCCTAATAATGGGCTTTGGCTGTTCCGTTCCTGGAATTATGGCTGCAAGGACTCTTGAAAGTGAAAAAGACAGGAAGCTGACTTCTTTAATAGTTCCCTTTATGTCTTGTAATGCTAGATTACCAGTATACGGATTATTTACTGCTGCATTATTTACAGCTAATGAAGCAACTGTTATCTTTGGGCTTTATCTACTTGGAATATCAGTAGCGTTTATAATAGCTTTGATTTTTAAAAATACTTTGTTTAAAAAAGATGAAGAACCATTTATTATTGAGCTTCCTGAGTATAAGCTACCTGAGTTAAAAAGCTTATTAATGCATACTTGGGAAAAAGGAAAAGGCTTCTTAAAGAAAGCTGGAACTTTGATTTTCTCAATTTCAGTATTAGTTTGGTTCCTATCAAACTTTAACATGAGTGGAATGACTGAAATAGAAAGCAGCTTTTTATCTTCAATAGGAAGATTTATAAGTCCTATATTTGCACCTTTAGGTTTTGCATCTTGGCAGAACTCTGTAGCACTTTTAACAGGATTAATGGCAAAAGAGGTTGTTGTAAGTACTCTTGGAGTGCTATATACTGGAGAGCTTGTTGACCAAATTGCTGCAAACTTTACAATGGTTTCAGGATTATCCTTTTTAGTATTCACTTTACTATACACACCATGCGTATCTGTAATAGCAACAATGAAGAAGGAATTCGGAGGTAAATTTGCACTGTTTTCAGTAATCTATCAATTTCTTGTAGCATGGGTTGTAGCTTTCCTAGTATACAACGTTGCTCAAGTAATATTATAGTTTTAAGCTGCTTAATACAATTTTCAGATACTAAATTCTCTTTATAAACTATTTCTTTGTTTAAGCTTTTAAATCAACTTAGTAGTTTATATGACTAATTTTACTTTATTTAAATATTATTGATTATAACAGGAGTGATTAATAATGGAAATTATTATAACTGTATTAATAGTAGCTTCTGCTGGAGCTATTCTTTATAGAAACCTAAAAAGAAAAGCTCAAGGCAAATGTGAGTGTGGAAGTTGCAACTCTAAATGCCCTAAGTATGAAGAAAGAGATTAAAAGTTTTACTTTTAATCTCTTTTTTACTATAGGGATCAAATTTAAAACTCAACTTCTACATGATTTCTACACTGATTCCCTTAAGGCCTTTTGAACATGAATAGATTAAATTTGCACTAGGGAAGCTTATATTAGTTAAAATTAGGCAATTTAAGCTACCCTACCGCAGATATATTCAACTTAGTCCCGTTTAATACTGAAATAAATAAATGGTGCTAAACTTTTCTTTTACATTTCTTCAACAACTTGTAATCCGATTAACTCCAGACCATTTTTTATAACTTGAATTGTAGCTCTAACTAAATTAATTCTTGCATTTTTAATTTCTTCATTCTCTGAGTTTAAAATATTATGTGCATTGTAAAACTTATTAAAGGCTTTTGCAACCTCTATAATATATCTTGTAACCATACTAGGCTGTAGCTTATCAATAGCAGCAGATATAGCACTTTGGAAGCCTTCTAGTTCTTTAACAAGTTCAAACTCTTCTTTAGAAGAAAGTTTACTATAATCTATATCATCACCACGTTGGCCTACTTTTCTTAAGATGCTCTTTCCCCTTGCATAGGTATATTGAACATAAGGACCTGTTTCTCCTTCAAAGCTAAGCATTTCTTTCCAATCAAATACAATATCTTTTTCTCTACTATTTTTTAAGTAAGCAAATATTATGGCTCCAATACCTACCTTCTTTGCGACCTCTTCTTTATTTTTAAGAGTAGGGTTTTTTTCATTAATAGTTTCCAGAGTTTTTACAACAGCTTCATTTAATAGCTCATCTAAAAGTATTACATCACCTTTTCTTGTGGATAATTTTTTATCTAAAAATCTTACAAGACCAAATTCTACATGGTGGCAATCTTTAGCCCACTCATAACCCATTAAATCTATTGTTGTGAAAACCTGCTTGAAGTGAAGACTTTGATCCTTTCCTACCACATATATATTTTTATAAAAATCATAAGTGTTTTTTCTATAAAAAGCAGCAGCTAGATCACGAGTAGCATAAATAGTTGCACCATCTGCTTTTTTTATGATACATGGTGGCATATTATACTCTTCAAGCATAACTACTTTTGCCCCATTGCTTTCAACTAACAAACCCTTTTTATCAATTTCATCCACTACTTCTTGCATTTTATCACTGTAGAAACTTTCACCTGCATAGGAATCAAAAGTAACATTTAAGGTTTTATAAAGCTTACTGAACTCCTTCAGGCTAAGGTCTCTGAATCTTGCCCAAAGCTCTACGGCTTCCTCATCTCCATCTTCTAACTGTTTAAAATATTTTCTTCCTTCCTCTTCTAATTCAGGATTATTTTCAGCTTCATCGTGAAACTTTACATATATTCTTAAAAGTTCAGTTATAGGTTCCTTTTGAAGTGCTTCTTCATCTCCCCATCTTTTATATGCAGAAATTAACTTACCAAATTGAGTTCCCCAATCTCCTAAGTGATTAATTCCAATAGTATTATATCCTTGAAACTTAAAAATCTTATACAGAGAATTCCCGATAACTGTAGTAAATAAATGTCCTATATGAAAAGGTTTTGCAATATTAGGGGAAGAGTATTCCACAATAACATTTTTCCCTTCGCCTACATTATTTCTCCCATAGTTATCCCCCTGGTGTAATATATTTTCGATGACTTCTTTTATAAATATTGATTTATCAACAAAAAAGTTTAAATATGGCCCAAAAGCTTGGATTTTTTCAAATCCCTCCAATGGGAAGTTTTCCTTTAACTCCATAGCAATAATATTTGGAGCTTTCTTTAGTTCTTTTGCTAACTGAAAGCAAGGAAAAGCAAAATCCCCCATATCACTTCGTGGCGGAACTTCTATTAAATTTTCTAGTGTATTAATATCCATGTCTATATATTCACATATTTTATTCGCAATAATACTTTTATAATTCATGAAACTGTCTCCCTTCCATTTAAATTTATTAATCTCTCTATTTTATTCATTAATTGGACTGTCGCAAGCCTTGAAGCTTTCAGCCTAGAGAAGCTGTTTTAGTGTAACAAATTTTACTTATAAATACTAAATCTACTTACTAAGTAACTCCACAAAATGAACTTGTTCATTATTTAATATAAAAGCAAAAGCATGCATTCGAATGCTCTTTTAAATAATTTATAACATAAAAAAACCCGTCTCTAAAAATAGAGACGGGTGTATCCGCGGTACCACTCTTGTTGACTTAACTAAGTCCACTCAAAACTATAACGCATTGCTGCGACTTACCCTATACAAGCAAAGTGTTACTCTTTCAGGTAGCTTCTCCGAGGTTCTCTTCCTTTATAAGTTTTAAACAGAAAACTTATAATACCTTTGTGTTACCACAATGGCTTTTCATATTCCTACAAGGCTTTCACTCTCCCCTTGCTCGCTTTAAGACTTCTGAAAAGTACTGTCCTCTTCATTGAATTTTTATACATTATTAGGTTTTATTTATAAAATGTATTATAAACTCCTAGGAATATATTGTCAATACTACGCTTTATACATTTGTTGTACTTGTTTTTGAATATCATCACTTTCTAAGTACTCATCATAAGTCATAGCTCTATCCATTATACCACTTGGTGTTATCTCTATAACTCTATTTGCTATAGTTTGAATAAACTGATGGTCATGAGAAGTAAATAGAATAGTTCCTGTATAGCTTATTAAACCATTGTTTACAGCGGTAATTGATTCAAGATCTAAGTGGTTGGTTGGTTCATCTAAAATAAGAACATTAGCACTGCTAAGCATCATTTTAGATAACATACAACGCACTTTTTCTCCTCCTGAAAGAACTGAAGCTTGCTTTAGTGCTTCTTCACCTGAAAACAACATTCTACCTAAGAATCCTCTAATAAAGCTTTCAGCCTTATCTTCAGAGAATTGTCTTAACCAATCAACTAAGTTTAAATCACAATCATTGAAAAACTCTGAGTTATCCTGTGGGAAGTAAGCCTGTGAAGTTGTAATTCCCCACTTAAAAGTTCCGTTATCCGGTTCCATTTCTCCCATAAGAATTTTGAATAAAGTAGTTTTGGCAACACCTTCACCTAAAAAGGCTATCTTATCTCCCTTATTCACTCTAAAAGTTACTTCATCTAAAACTTTAACTCCATCGATAGTTTTAGATAAATTTTCAACAGTTAGCAAATCATTTCCCGCTTCTCTTTCTGGCTTAAAGCCTACAAAAGGATATCTTCTAGAAGAAGGTTTTATATCGTCTAAAGTTAACTTATCAAGTTGCTTCTTTCTACTAGTAGCTTGCTTTGCTTTGGATGCATTAGAGCTGAATCTAGCGATGAAGGCTTGTAAATCCTTAATTTTTTCTTCTTTCTTCTTGTTTTGATCTTTAGCCATTTGATGTGCTAATTGGCTAGATTCATACCAGAAGTCATAGTTACCAACATAAAGTTGAATCTTACCAAAGTCCACATCTGCCATATGAGTACATACTTTATTTAAAAAGTGTCTATCATGGGATACTACTATTACTGTACCTTCAAACTCCATTAAGAAGTTCTCAAGCCAGGTAATAGATTTAATATCTAAATGGTTAGTAGGCTCATCTAGTAGAAGAATATCTGGATGTCCAAATAAAGCCTGTGCTAAAAGTACTTTAACCTTTTCTGGTCCATTTAAGTCCTTCATTTTTTTATAGTGTAATTCTTCTGTAATTCCTAAACCCATTAATAAAGTTGCTGCTTCACTTTCAGCTTCCCAACCATTAAGTTCTGCAAATTCTCCTTCAAGCTCAGAAGCCTTTATTCCATCCTCATCACTAAAGTCCTCTTTTGCATATAGGGCCTCTTTTTCATCCATAATCTCTATTAATCTACCATGACCCATGATTACTGTTCTTAAAACTTCTTCTTCGTCAAATTGGAAGTGATCCTGTTTTAGCACGGCTAATCTTTGTCCATTAGTTATAGAAACTTCACCATTATTTGGTTCAATTTCTCCAGATAAAATCTTTAAAAAAGTTGACTTTCCTGCTCCATTTGCTCCAATTAATCCATAGCAGTTTCCCTCTGTGAACTTAATATTCACATCCTCAAATAACTTACGACCACCATATCTTAAACTTACTCCAGTTGTACTTATCATATTTTCCCCTCCATATATCAAGAAAAAAGTTTTACCCTGTAAAAGACAATTTTCATAGATAGTAAGCATCTAGATCTCACATTTATAAATTACATATCAACTTGTTCAAGCATATTATTTACACTTAGCCTCATTTTTACGTAACCATAAATTTGTGATTTAATTTACTTATTATTTTAAATGTCTAAGTTTAGATAAAACTTTTAAAATTTCTTTAGTTGTTGTAATCCAAAGTAAAAGTACATATTTCACTTATACTCAAACTTACCTTGGCTATTTTAGAACTTTTTTATAAACAAGATTGTTTTTTTAAAGCTCATAAACACATAGTTTTTATTATACCATAGGATTTTATAATATACCACATTAAATTTATATTTTGTAGATATAAATTTCCAAAGAACTTATATTATCATTAAATCACAATAAATATTTAATCTAATTTCTTACACTGCATGTTTCAGATGCTAATCTAAAGATAACACTTTATATTGTTCTTTAATTTATAAATTATCAGTAAAAGAAAGTTTTTGTGAGATACTTACCTAGTGTTTGCCTATTATTTCTTATGTGTGTTTTTTTTCGGTCCATTAACCTTTTTAAAGTCTGAGTGAGATTTGCGCTCCTCCTTATTAAATGCATTACTAGTAGATTTTGGTGTACTGCTTTTACTTGAAGAAGAACTATTAAAGTTCACTTTGCGTCCCTCATATATTTTGCTGTCATTATTATTTGAATCCTTATTTTTATCTGTTTTATTTTTTACATACTTATGTTCTGTTGTACCTTCTATTTCTTTAGCTCCTGGTTTTCTATAATTCTTCTTATCAGACTTATAGTTCTCTTTAAATGTGGGTTCCTTATCCTTATTCTTATTGATTTTAACTACAGGATTACTATTTGGTGTATACTCACCTTGCATTAACTTTCCATAATATAATTCTACATAATTAATGTTTATAGAAAACTTGTTTTCGATTCCTTTAATTATATGAATTTCTCTTTCCGTAACTATTGATATAGCTACACCCTTTTTATTTACTCTCCCTGTTCTTCCACTTCTATGTAAGTAATCTCTTGGATCTTCTGGTATGTCTATGTTAAACACGTGGGTAATACCTTCAATATCTAATCCTCTTGCTGCTATGTCTGATGCCACTAGTAGATTAATTTTTCCACTTTTAAAATCCTCCATAACCTTTTTTCTCTCATTCTTAACAAAAGAACCATGAATTCCATCTGCTTTTAAACCATGAAACTTTAGCTTTGAAGACAAAATCTCTATTTCATCTGTTTTATTAATAAAAGCAATAGCTTTTTTAGGTTTTAATCCAGCCATAAGTTTTCTTAATAGTAAAACCTTATCTCTTCTATCACAAACCATATAAAAATGTTGGATATTTTCATTCACAGTTGATTCTGTTTTTTCTTTTATAATTATAGGTTCTCTCATTAATTCCTTACCCTTTTCTATTACCTCTTCAGTAACGGTGGCAGAGAACATAAGTAGTTGTCGTTGTTTTAGGGTAGTCTTAACAACGGATTTTATTGTATCGTAATTATTTTCGTCTAATAGTCTATCGCACTCATCTATAACAATAGTTTTTACAGTATGAGCAGATATTTTTTTCAACTTTATTAGTTCTAAAATTCTTCCTGGAGAGCCGATTACAAATTGTGGCTTTTCTTTAAGCTTTTCAACTTGTCTTTTTATATTTACATTTCCTATTATTACAGCTGAAGATAAATTTAGTGCTGAATTTTCCTTTATAGTTTCTATAACTTTATTTACTTGAAGGGCAAGTTCATGAGTAGGAGTTAAAACAATAAATTGATTTTCTCTCTTCTCAAAGTCTACAGACTGTATTAAAGGGATTAAGTATGCTAAAGTTTTTCCACTTCCTGTTTCCGACTCTCCTATTACGTCTAGACCTTCTAGTATCTTTGGAATGGCAGAGTTTTGTATTTTAGTTGGATTTTTAATCCATTGTTTGTCCAGAGCTTTTACTATTTCATCATTTATATTCAAGTCTAAGAACTTGTTCATTTAATCATCTCCATATTTATTATTTAAGTATATTGTACAGGAGTATTATTGCATAAAAATCTATTATAACAGAATTATTTACAAGTTAACATTTTTTTATTATAGATAATGTAAATCAAAATTAACTTAGACATTAATATACAACTTAGCTCCCTTATGGCTTTTAGGAGATAAAAAAGAAAATTTCATCCTAAAGCCACTAAAATAGGTATCAACTTGAAAATATTGTCTATAATTTATTTTATAGAACGTTAGTTTGATATTGGTAATATATTATGATATAATTTATTTGAATGAGAGGTGTTTTCATGATTGAAATAAAAAGTAACAAACAAAGCGAAATATATGAGTATATTAAGCAACAAGTTGCTCTTAAGGGGTATCCACCTTCTGTAAGGGAAATTTGTCAAGCTGTAAACTTAAGTTCAACTTCTACAGTTCATGGCCATCTTTCCAGATTGGAAAAAAAGGGACTTATTCGAAGAGACCCTACTAAACCAAGAGCAATTGAGCTATTAATGGAATCTCCAATAAAAAAGGAAATGGTAGATATCCCTATTGTAGGCAAAATTACTGCTGGTGAGCCAATACTTGCTCAAGAATCTATTGAAGACTTTTTTACCTTACCTCTTAACTTTGTTAAAAGCAATGCTGAACTTTACATGTTAAAAGTTTCTGGTGAAAGTATGATTGAGGCAGGTATCTTCGATGGTGACTTAGCAATTATTGAAAAAACCTCAACTGCATCCAATGGTGATATAGTAGTAGCACTAATTGAAAATGAAGCAACAATAAAAAGATTTTTTAAAGAAGATGGCTACATAAGATTACAACCTGAAAACTCATCTATGACTCCAATCCTAGTAAAGGATTGCAAAATCCTTGGCAAACTTGCTGGGTTATACAGAAAATATTAAGAAGCTAGTAACTAGCTTCTTATTTTTTACCATTATTTAGCTATTCATTATTTTAGATAAGGAAATTAATATTCCTATTTTTGCATGGTCAAAAGTTAGACCACCTTGAAGGTATGCAATATACGGCTCTCTTATCGGCGCATCTGCAGATAGTTCTATAGATGACCCTTGAATAAAAGCACCTGCTGCCATGATAACTTGGTCATTATACCCTGGCATATCCCATGGCTCACATTCTACAAAGGAATCAACGGGTGAACCTGCTTGAATACCCTTGCAGAACTTTATTAACTTGCCTTTATCATTGAATTTTACTGCTTGAATAATGTCACTTCTTTTTTCATTATACTTAGGCAATACCTCAAAACCAGCTAGTTCCATTATTCTAGAACAAAAAATAGCACCTTTTACTGCTTCAATAGATACATGGGGTGCAAAAAACAACCCTTGATAAAAAGATCTCATTACACCAAAGGTAGAACCACATTCTCCACCGATTCCTGGTATTGTTAATCTATAAGAAGCTTGAGTTACATATTTTTCCTTACCTGCAATATACCCTCCTGTTGGAGCTATTCCACCTCCAATATTTTTAATGAGAGATCCAGCTATTAAGTCTGCTCCTACATCTGTAGGTTCTATAGTTTCAATGAATTCTCCGTAACAGTTGTCCACAAAACAAATTATATCTTTATTTATGTTTTTTACAGCATTGATTATTGGTTCTATGTCCTCCACTAACAATGAATTTCTCCATCCATAACCAGTGGATCTTTGAATATGTACTAATTTAATAGTTTCATCTTCTTGTAAAATTTTCTTCATTAATTCAATATTTACTTTTTTATTTTCGTCTAGTTCTATTTGCTTATAATTAATCCCGTACTCCTTAAGTGAACCAATGTTTTCATTGCCGCTTATTCCAATAATATTGTGAAGTGTATCATAAGGGGTTCCACATACGCTTAACATAGTGTCCTTTGGTCTTAAATTTCCAAAAAGTGCAGCTCCAATAGCATGGGTACCATTTACAAAATGTGGTCTTACTAAAGCACTTTCAGTATTAAAAATTCTTGCATAAACCTTATCTAGGGCATCTCTTCCTACATCTCCATATCCATAGCCACTTGAATTAGTAAAGTGCATATCACTAATTCTTTCTTCTTGAAGCGCATTTAACACTTTTAATTGATTATATTCTCTAATAGTATCCAGCTCTTCAAACTGCTTTTTAACATCCTCTATAGCTTGGTCATAAAGACTTAAAATATTATCATTTATTTTATATTGTTTTAATAAAAACTCTTTAGTTATATTTAACATTATATTTACTCCTTTTGTAGAATTTCTTAAATATACTATCATATTACAAAGGAATAATCAAATTAAAGTTATTTATAGAACAAAAGTATATACTAGATAAATCCTTTCTAGGAAGGAACCTTTCATTATATTTTCTTACATATAATTTAAAGTCAACTTTTTCAATCCTCTTTTATCAGTAATGTCAGTTGGAAAAGTTGAATTTCTCGTAAAATAAAAAATACACCTACTGGTGTATTTTTTATTTTACTTACTCTTCAGTTTGCTCACTAGGATTATTAAACAATATTGGTTTTAATGGAGTAATAGTTGAAACCGCATGCTTATAAATAAGCATTTGCTGCCTTGAATCCCCATTTGAAGCCACATTTAAAACCACTGTAAAACTATCGAAACCCGATACAGTGCCTTTAATTTGAAAGCCATTTGTTAAATGAATTGTAACAGGAATTTTATTTTTTCTTGCACCGTTTAAGAAAATGTCTTGTAAATTATTTGTAGATTTACTCATACCCGCGCACCTCCAAAACTATAATAAATTATTCTATAGATGATGAAAAAATCCTTTTTATTTTGAAATTATTTGGAATTTTTCATAAAATCCTTATATATATATTCTGCTATAGCTTCATCACTTGAAAATTCATCTTTATTAATCCAATTTACCCTTGGATCTTTTCTAAACCAAGTTAGCTGTCTTTTAGCATAATTTCTAGAAAATTGTTTTATCATCTCTATAGCTCTTTCTAAAGAAATTTGGCCCTCTAAGTAGTATAATATTTCTTTATAACCTATACCCTTCATAGATTGCATATCTGAAGTATATCCTTCTTTTTGCAATCTTATAACCTCTTCTATTAAACCTTTTTCCATCATTATATCTACTCTTTTATTTATTCTGTCATAAAGTTCATCTCTATTCATATTTAGAACATAATAGTGCACTTTATAAGGTATATTAAAAACATCTTCTTCCTTAGCAAATTGAGATATAGACTTTCCTGTAACCTTGTAAACCTCTAGAGCTCTTATTACTCTTTTCAAATCATTAGGGTATAATTTATTGTAGCTTTCTAAATCCACTTCTTTTAGAAGATTGTGTACAAAATCCTTTCCCTTCTCTTCAGCAAGAGCTTCAAGGTGCTGTCTGTACGCCTCATCCCTGTTTGTGTTGGCAAAGTTATAGTTGTATATAAGAGAATTGATATAAAATCCTGTTCCACCTACTATCATAGGTAAATTACCTCTGCCTTTTATATCTTTTATAAGTTCCTCTGCCTTTTCCTGAAACATTGCTACACTAAAGTCTTCTTTAGGATCAACTATATCTATCATATGATGAGGTATGCCCTGCATTTCTTCCACGTTTATCTTTGCTGAGCCTATATCCATCTTTTTATATATTTGCATTGAATCTGCAGATATAATCTCTCCTTGAAGTTTTTTAGCTAAGCTAATAGAAATATTAGTCTTTCCAACGGCTGTAGGCCCAGCTAAAATAAAAATATCTATCATAAATAATTCTCACCTTACTTTATTGTATTCTTTTAAACCTTTTTTCTAACTCTTGTAATCCAATTTTAATTATGGTTGGTCTTCCATGGGGACAAGTAAAAGGTTCATCTATATATCTTAAATCTTCAATAAGAACTTCCATCTCTTTATCAGAAAGTCTATCATTAGCTTTAACTGCTGCCTTGCAAGCAAGAGAAGCAATTTTATCATATTTTACATCTATAGTTTTACCACTACCTAGAGCTTTAAGATTTTCAATAATATCATAAAATAAATCTTTAACATTAGGTTTTCCAAGCAGCATTGGAACTTCTCTTATAGCAATGGAGTTTCCCCCAAAAACTTCAATATCAAAGCCACAAGAATCAAACACTTCTTGATTTTCTATATAATAAGGAAAATCCTCATGGCTTAAATCTAAAACTAAGGGAGTAAGTAATATTTGGCTAATAACCTGAAGATTCATAATGGATTTTCTGTATTTTTCAAATAAAATCTTTTCATGAGCTGCATGTTGGTCTATTAAGTAGAGTTCGTTCATATATTCCCCAAGAATATAGGTGTTATTAAACTGTCCAATGAGCCTAATACTTGGAAACTTAGGAGTTTTAACCTGTTCTTTAGTTTCATAATAAACTTGATTTTTTTCAGGTTTATCTTCATTTTCATCTGGCTTTTCAAATACCTCAGTATTATTTTTTTCTAAATCAGTTTTTTTCAATTCATAGGTTTTAAGTCCTTCTCCAAAGCTCTTTTTTAGGTCATCCCGATCAAAGTCCTTAAAGCTTGGTAGACTATCTTCCTTGCTTGAAGAAAAATCTACTGGAAATTCTACAGTTGTAATTTGTTCAGCTCTTTCTTTAAAATCACATTGAATATCTTCTTCAATGTTAAAGCTATTTCTTAAGCTTTCTCTTAAAGCACTATGTACTCCATCAAATACTAATTTAAATATAGCTTTTTCATCAAAAAACTTTATTTCTGCTTTAGTTGGGTGTACATTAGGGTCAATATAATCTGGGAATATATCAATATACACAAGGAAAAAGGGAAATTTATTCACCGTAATAAAGGATTTAAAAGCATTTTCCACTGCTGCAGTAATTAAGCTACTTTTAATTAGCCTTTTATTTACAAAAATGCTTTGTCTATTCCTGCTTCCTCTACTAATTTCTCTATTCCCAATAAATCCATGGACTGAGATTATATCACTATGACTTTCAAAAGGAATTACATTATTATAAACTTCTTTACCATAAACTGCTCTAATAGTATCCTTAGAGTTATTAGTTCCTAAACTTGAAAAAACTTCTTTCCCATTACTATATAGCTTGAAGGTCACTGTATGATTTCCAAGAGCCAACCTAAGCACTAAATCATTGATTATACTATTCTCTCTTTGTGGAGATTTTAAGAATTTTTGCCTTGCTGGCACATTATAAAATAAGTTTTTTATTTCAATGGTGGTACCAACATTGGCTCCCACGTCTTTTATATACTTAATTTCTCCACCCTCTAAATATATTTCCTTGCCAAATTCAAACTCAGGAGCTCTAGATATCATCTTCACCTTCGAAATCGCTGCAATACTAGCTAGTGCTTCCCCTCTAAATCCAAAAGTACTAATAGCAAAAATTTCATCAATGGTATGTATCTTACTAGTTCCATGGGGCATGAAGGCTTTCTCCATATCCTCAGGGTGTATTCCATTTCCGTCATCACTTATTCTTATTAATGAAGTTCCACTATCCTCAACTTCAATAATAATGTTTTTCCCATTGGCATCAATACTGTTTTCTACTAGTTCTTTAACTACAGAACTAGCTCTTTCTACTACCTCACCAGCAGCAATTTTATTTGCAGTATCCTGTGATAGCAAATTAATACGTCTCACAAAGTCACCTTCCTTTTTAAGAGAATTGAATAATTAACAAGCTCATTTAGCAAATCAGATTTGGAAGTATATTAGAACTCATCAAATGAAATTTATTATTCTAAAGCAACCCACCTATTCTGAGCAGTGACCACTTAAAGACTATGACAAGGACAGACTTTAAGCTTTAAAAATCTTATTAAAGAGATTATAAGTCTAAATTTTTTTAGCCTTATTAATTAATTCATATAATTTATTAAAACCTTCCATTGGTGTCATATTTAACACATCAACAGCTTTTATTTCTTCTAGTAAATTCTTTGTGGCAATATCCTCAAAGCCGATTTGAATGGGCCCTAACTTTTCTTCTTTAATTAGAGCGGTTGCAACTTCATTATTGGATTTATCTTCTTTATTATTTTTCTTTTTAGATAAAGCTCTATTAGAAAGTTCCTTAAAGCTATCAGCTTCTAAGTTTTTATCCTCATCTACAAGTTGTTCATTATAAGCTTTTTTATTATCAATTATATTATGACTTGAACATTCTTTATTATTATCCTCCAGCACTTGTAGGATTTCCTTAGCTCTATTGATTACTTCACTTGGTAGTCCAGCTAGTTTTCCAACTTCAATACCATAGGACTCATCTGCTCCTCCTCTTATAATTTTTCTTAAGAAAATTATATTATTGTCTATCTTTTTAACAGCAATTGAGTAGTTTTTAACTCCTGGAATTTCTCCCTCTAGCTTTGTTAGTTCGTGATAGTGAGTAGCAAATAAGGTTTTACATCTTATTGTAGAAGTCTTACAGATATATTCTATAACAGACCAAGCAATACTAAGACCATCATAGGTACTTGTTCCTCTTCCAACTTCATCTAAAAGCACTAAGCTTCTTGTGGTGGCATTTTTTAAAATATTTGAAACCTCCCACATTTCTACCATAAAGGTACTTTTCCCTCCTGCTAAATCGTCAGAGGCTCCAATACGAGTAAAGATTTTATCACAGATAGAGATATTGGCACTTTTAGCAGGCACGAAAGATCCAATCTGAGCCATAATTGTTATCAATGCCACCTGTCTCATATAGGTGGATTTACCCGCCATGTTTGGCCCTGTAATTAAAATAAGCTGATTGTCCTTAGTATCTAATTCCGTTTCATTATCCACAAAGGTGTTTACAGGGAGCATTTTCTCAACTACAGGATGCCTTCCCCCTTCTATTGTGATTATTCCTTCATTATTTATATTAGGTTTACAATAGTTATTTTCCTTAGATATTAAGGCTAAAGAATAAAGACAATCAAGCTCGGATATTAATTTAGCTGTATTTTTCATTCTGTGATTTTCAACTTCAATGGTATCTCTTACATTTACAAACAAATCATATTCAAGTGCCATTAGCTTATCTTCTGCGCCAAGAATTTTATCCTCCATTTCCTTAAGTTCTGGAGTTATAAATCTTTCTGCATTAGATAGGGTTTGCTTTCTTATATATTTTCCTTCTGGAATGGATGAAAGATTAGCTTTAGTGATTTCAATATAGTATCCAAAGACCTTATTATAGCTAACCTTTAAAGACTTAATTCCAGTATCTAGTCTTTCACTATTTTCAAGAGCTGCTATCCATTGCTTACCATTAGTTTTAGCTACTCTCAGTTCATCTACTTCCTTATGGTAGCCATCCTTAATGATATTACCTTCTTTTATTGTAAGCGGTGGGTTTTCTAATAAGGAAGAATCTAATAGCTCATATATATCTTCAAGTTCATCCAGATTATTATAAATATTTATAAGTAATTTAGAATTAGCTGCTGCTAAAAGTTCCTTAACGGAAGGTATTTTACCTATGGATTGCTTTAAAGCTACTAGTTCTTTAGCATTAATATTCTTTGAGCTTATTTTCCCCACAAGCCTCTCAATATCATAAATTTGTTTTAAAGCTTCTTTTAAATCCTCCATTAGAGGCAGATTATTTACTAACTCTTCAATAGCTTCTTGTCTATGATGAATTTCTTCCTTTATAACTAAAGGTTTTTCTACCCAACTTTTAAGTCTTCTTGCTCCCATAGATGTATTAGTCTTATCTAAAATCCAAAGTAAGGTTCCCTTTTTAGTTTTATCCCTTAAACTTTCTATTATTTCTAAGTTTCTCTTTGAGTTTATATCAATAGTTAAATAATCAAAAATATTATATAATTCGATTTCATCTATGTGGGTTAAGGAAATCTTTTGTGTTTCAAGAATATAACCTAATAAGCCATTACAAGCTTTTAAAACTCCTTGTCCTAAGGTAATCTCATTAAAATTTTTAAACTGAGCTTGTAGTTTTTCAGTATCACTACTAAAAGCTGCGTTACTAAATCTTGAAAGAGAAATTGAAAATCTCTCCTCAATTGTTTTTATTATATTATTGTTTAAATCCTCAGATAGTAAAATCTCCTTAGGTTCAAACTTACAAATCTCATCAATTATTATACTTTCTTCATAGTTTGTTTCACTGCAATAAAATTCACCCGTGGAAATATCACAAAAACAAATTCCTACTTTTTCATCCTCAGTTATATACAATGACATGATAAAGTTATTTTTTGTCTCTTGCAAAAAACTTCCTTCAGTATAAGTTCCTGGGGTTACAATTTTAATAATATCTCTTTTTACAATACCTTTTGCAACAGCTGGATCCTCCACTTGTTCGCAAATAGCCACCTTATATCCCTTGGAAACTAATCTTGATATATAATTTTCCGCAGCATGAAAAGGCACCCCACACATAGGAGCCTTATTTTCTAAACCACAATCTCTACCTGTTAAGGTTAGTTCTAATTCTCTAGATGCCACCTGCGCATCCTCAAAGAACATCTCATAAAAATCCCCTAGCCTAAAAAATAAAATACAATCCTTGCATTTATCTTTAACCTCTAAATATTGTCTCATCATAGGAGTTAAAGCCATGATATCTCTCCTTTTATATAAATAATGGACTATAGGTAAACAAGCTCAAAAATTTATATATACTTTAAGTATGGAAATATTTTATATAAATAACATCTTAGATATTTACAATGTATCGAGCTTGCATATCTCTTTTGGAGAAACCACTTCATGGGAATAATAGTCTTATATTGAAGTGTTTTCTCTATAGTTTACTTTACAAAAAAAGCGACAATGTCGCTTTTTTAAAACCCTTAAATCTACTGAACTTGTTCTCCTATTAGTGAAAAGGATTGAGCTTTTGTAATTTTCACATTTACTAGGTTTCCAATGCTGCTTTTTTCTCCAGTAAAGTTCACTAGTTTTCCAGTTCTAGTTCTTCCAGTTAACTTAGTTTCATCACTTTTACTTTCGCCTTCTACTAGAACTTCTACTACTTTGCCATCATACTCTTTATTTTTCTTAGCGCATATCTCATTTACTGCTTCAACTAATTTGTTAAATCTTTCTTTTTTAGCACTTTCACTTACCTGGTCAAGCATTAAATCTGCTGGTGTTCCTTTTCTCTTTGAATATAAGAAAGTGAAGGCTGAATCATACTCCACTTCTTTTACAAGACTTAATGTATCTTCAAAATCTTCATCAGTTTCTCCTGGGAAACCTACTATTATATCTGTAGTTAAAGCCACATCTGGTATTGCTTTCTTTATTTTTCTAATTGATTCTAAGTATTGTTCTCTATCGTAATGTCTATTCATTTTCTTTAAAATTCTAGAAGAACCAGATTGTACTGGCAGGTGAATTGATTCACAAAGCTTATCACATTCAGCCACTGCTTTAATTACATCATCACTTAAATCTTTAGGGTGAGATGTCATAAATCTTACTCTTTCAAGGCCATCTATTTCATTAATTTTTCTTAAAAGTTTAGCAAAATCAATTTGTGGCTCTAAACCCTTACCATAAGAGTTAACATTTTGGCCAAGCAAAGTTACTTCCTTATATCCAGCAGCAACCATATCTTGTATTTCCTTTACAATTTCCTCTGGCTTTCTGCTTCTCTCTCTTCCTCTTACATGAGGTACTATACAGTAGGTACAGAAGTTATTACATCCATACATTATTGTAACAAAACCTTTGATGGTGCTTGCTCTATCAATTACAGCGCCTTCAATAATATCAGCTTCCTTATCCCAAATCTCTACAATTGGTCTTTCTCCACCTAAAGCTTTAGCTAAGTATTCAGTGAATTTATAAGCGTTATGAGTACCAAGTATTATATCTACAAAAGGAAATTTTGATATTATGTTTTCAGCCATTCCTTCTTGCTGCATCATACAACCTGTAATTGCTATAACTACCTCTGGTCTTTCCTTCTTAAGCTTTTTTAAGGCTCCAAGGTTTCCTTCAACCTTTTGTTCTGCATTTTCTCTAACACAACAAGTGTTAAAAATTATTATATCTGCATCTTCCTTAGAAGTTGTTCTTTTATATCCTAATGGTTTTAAACCGCCTGAAAGCTTTTCTGAGTCTTCTTCATTCATTTGGCATCCCCAAGTTTCTATATAATACTTTAAATCTTTTTTCATTAGCAGTCTCTCCTCCATCTTAAGTCTTAATTATAACCATCTATTAATTATATATAATATTCATCAATATTCAAAGTTTTTTTTGTTTTTTCAGAGGATTTTTTTCATTTCCTTGTAATTTAGCCATAATTGCTGAAACACTTTCATTACATGAAATATGATTTTCACAAAGTAAAAATATTTTTAACTTTTTAAAAGCTTTCTGTATTATTCACCTAGCATAACACTAAAAATAACATGAATATTTTATTGCGCTGATGAATCATCACATAAAACTTATTCTTTAAGGCAAAAATATTCAAAAGGAGGGTTTTCTATGTATGATGCAAAAAAAGGAAAGTTAGATACTAACGAATGCCTAAAGGGAGATTGTATCAAAGACCGTAGTTACTTTACAAATACAGAAAATACCATTTCCATGGGTACTAAATCATCATTAGTTCCTATAGAGAATTTAATACCGGACTTTAGTAACAATTCATAGGAGGATTTATACAATGAAATTTTCAAACAGAATTTTATCAATGCAGTATTCACCAATTCGTAAACTCGCACCTTATGGAGATGCAGCAAAGAAAAAAGGAATCCATGTTTACCCTTTAAACATTGGTCAACCTGATATTGAAACTCCTCAACAATTTATGGAGGGGGTTGCTAACTATAAGGATGCAGTTCTAAAATATGCACAATCACAAGGTTTAGATGAAACTATCGAAAGCTTTATAAAGTATTATAAAGAATGGAAAATAGATTTTGAAAAAGATGAACTTATAATCACCAACGGAGGATCAGAGGCTATATCTCTTGCTCTTACTACAATTTGTGATGTTGATGATGAGATTATAATTCCTGAGCCATTTTATACTAACTACGGTGGCTTTGCAGAAGCTGTAGGTGCTAAAGTTGTTCCTTTCATCACCAAAGCTGAAGAAGGGTTCCATTTGCCAACTAAAGAGGTTATAACAAGTAAAATCACAAATAAAACCAGAGCATTAATGGTTTCAAATCCTGGAAATCCAACTGGGGTTGTTTATACCGAAGCAGAAGTTAGAATGCTTGCAGATATCTGTAAAGAGTATGATTTATTCTTAATTGCAGATGAAGTTTATAGGGAGTTTGTTTATGATGGATTAAAGTACACCTCAGCACTTTATATGAAAGATATTGAGGATAGAGTTATTCTGATTGATAGTATTTCTAAAAGATATAGTGCTTGTGGTGCGAGAATTGGGCTTGTGGCATCAAAAAATAAGGAACTTATAGCTCAAATTATGAAAATATGCCAAACAAGATTATGTGTTCCAACAATAGAGCAGTTAGCTGCTGCAAACTTAATCAATACTCCAAAAGAGTATTTTGAAAAGGTTCTTATGGAATATGAGGCAAGAAGAAATATTCTTCATGAAAAGCTTTCTAAAATTCCTGGAGTTGTTTGTGAAAAACCTACGGGTGCTTTTTATGTAGTTGCTAAACTTCCCATAAAAAATGGTGAAGACTTTGCTAAATGGATGTTAACTGATTTTAGTCACAATAATAAAACTGTGATGTTTGCACCTGCAGAAGGGTTCTATGCTACAGAGGGCCTTGGAGTTGATGAAATAAGACTCTCCTACTGCTTAAACACCGAGGCCTTATCAGATGCAATGGACGTATTAGCTTTAGGTCTAGAAAAATACATGGAAATACAGGGAACTGCGCAAATATAAGTAGCTGCTGAATAGTATGTAAAAGTCTCCAATAATATAGAAACCATGGATGATAAAGATTCAACCTTTTTTATCCATGGCTTGTTTTATCTAAGGATTAAATTTCATAATAGTATTAAACTATTTTATAAAGCTCATAAGTTAAATCCCATTGCATAAACCCCATTGTTTCATACAGCTGAAGTGCTATAGAGTTACTTTCATTGCATTTTAAGTAAATCTCCTTATACCCCATGTTATAACATAAATTGGAGAGATAATTTAAAAGTAATTTTCCAAGCCCCTTTCCTCTGTACTTTTCTAATATACCAAAGTTTACAAGATATGCCTTACCCTTGTCTATTATAATTTGTCCATAACCAACTACACTTTCCTCATGCTTTATAAATATACAGCCATCATTAAGATAATATTTTTGATTTTCTTCAAAATATACATCTTCTTCATCAATTGGATAACGACTTAAATCAGAAAATATTTGATTTTGAACATTGCAACGTAATTTCTCGTCTTTATTTTTTTGAAACCTATAAAATGAAATTGGCAAATCACATTCTACTTCTTCAAAAAATTTTAGAGTCTTTTTCATTTCTACTATAGCTCTTTTCTTATCAAATCCTAGTTTTTTAAAAATGTAATACTCAATATCAGAGCTTTTACAAAAGTAGGTTGCAATTGAATTTTTCTTTATAGCACCTAATAGAGCCTTATAGTTTTCTAAACTTTTGAATTCTGACATTACAAATATTGAATTTATTTTATATCTGTTATTACTTAGTTTATTAAACCAAATAAACCCCACATACTGACTTTTAAGCTTTAAAAACTTAATATTTCTCCAGAGCAAAAACCTTTTTAATATATTATTAGAATTTAAAACACTGCTTAAATTTGCCTGCAAGTCATACTCATCAGAAATATTTATATTTTTTATTAAGTTTATATTTGTATTATTTAAGCCTTCCCATTTATACATAGCTTCCTCTTAACCAATATTTATTTTGAATCATTACATATTATACTACATTTATGGTAATTTTATCCATAAATACTATAAATATATCAACCCAAAAGAAAAAAGTCACCAAAATGATGACTTTTATATATTTGATGCTTTCACAGAAACTGGATGTTCAAAAATCCCTCTCTTAACTTCTGTAGCAGTCATATTTTTTGCTTTTAATAGTTCTGTTAAATAATTACATGCATCCCAAGGATTTATTCTATCTCCACAGGTAAATACATCAACAGCTGCATATCCAAGTTCTGGCCATGTATGTATTGTTAAATGGGACTCAGAAATAATTACTACCCCACTTACTCCTTGAGGACTAAATTTATGAAAGGCAACCTCTCTTACTTCGGCTCCAGCCTTAAGTGCAGATTCTACCATGTTTCTTTCTATTAATTCTTTATCATTTAATATTTCAGCATCACATCCATAAATTTCAGCTAAAATATGGCGTCCTAGTTCATTCATTAACAGCATACCTCCCTCACTAAATTTAAACAGATAAATAAATTCTATCAAAAATACACAAAAAGTCAATATTATTCAAAATTCCTTAAAGTATATTCTTAAGTCCTCTATTTTATTGAATAAAGAACAAGTTAATTTTGCTTAACAACCTTATTGTATATACCTCTTAAAATACATTGTATAACATAGATAAGCTACATGAGATTAAAACCCTTAATAGAACTACTTTAAGTTCATGTGTTAGTAAACTGATAATTTAAATTCTATATTATTAAGCAATTTAATAAATATTATAAAAGTAATGCTACTAGATTTATTCACACTACTTTTATAATATTATCTCTGTAATTTAATTAAATTTCTTCCAAAGCTTTAATACTAAGGGCTACTCTTTTTTGTTCTTCATTTACGTCAACTATTATAGCTTTAATTTCTTCTCCAACTTTTAATACTTCTTCAGGGCTTTCTATTCTATTTTTACTTATTTGAGATATATGAACTAATCCATCAACCCCTGGCTCTAATTCAACGAAAGCACCAAACTTAGCAAATCTTACTACCTTTCCTAAAACTATGTTACCTACAGGATACTTTTCTTTAATGTTATTCCAAGGATTTTCTGAAAGTTTCTTTATACTTAAAGAAAGCTTTTTATTTTCTTTATCAACTGTAAGGATAGATACTTTAACCTTTTCTCCAACTTTTAATAGCTCATTAGGGTTATTAACCTTATTCCATGAAATTTCTGAGCTATGAAGCAAACCATCTACACCATTAACTTCTACAAAAGCACCAAAATTAGATATTCTTCTTACTATACCTTCAACAATTTGGCCTTCTTCTAAGTTATTCCAAGTTTCTACTTCTTTAGTTTCCTTTTCACCTTTAAGAATATCTCTTCTAGAAGCTACAATTTTCATTCCATTTCTTTGTCTTTCAAATTCTATTAATTGAACATTAATTGTATTACCAACATAAGCTTTAAAATTGCTTACTCTATTTAACTCTAGATGAGATGCTGGAATAAATACTCTTATTCCTTTATAGCTTGCAACTAATCCACCCTTAACTTCTTCTTTTACTACAACTTCTATTACTTCTTTATTTTCAAAAGCAACTCTTAAATCTTCATATAATTTTTGTCTCTCAACTTCAATAGTAGAAAGCACTACAAGACCATCAGTATTTTTTCTATTTATAACTTTAGCCCTAATTCTATCTCCTGATTTTAGAAAATTCTTTAGTGATGCATTTTCTTCTTTTGTATATTCATTTATCGGTAAAATAGCTTCCGATTTAGTGCCTATAGTTAAATAAGCTTCTTTATCATTTACCTTAAATACTTCTCCCTCAAGAATTTTCCCCACACTAATATTTACATTGTCTTTCGAATACTGTTCGTATAATTCCATTTCTTCTCCATTTAATACTTTTTCATCTTTCATTTTTTCAATAGCCTCCTTAATTATCCAGTCCGGTGTTGATGCTCCAGCTGTAACTCCAATTTTTTTTATTTTATTATTGTTTAAAATTTCACGTGGTAATCCATTAAGATTTTCTACATGATAGGTATTATCACAGTTATTTTTACATATTTCATATAGCTTTGTTGTATTAGAACTATTAAAGCCACCAATTACAATCATTGCATCTACTTCTTTAGATATTTCCTCTGCAGACTTCTGTCTTACTTCCGTAGCACTGCAAATAGTGTTAAATGCTATAAGTTCTTTTGCTGAGCCTATTATTTTACTTAAAACCTTTTCCCAGTTGCTTTGCTTTTCTGTAGTTTGAGAAACTACACAAACCCTTCTAGGTATTTCCTCTAGATTTTCTCCATTTTTAGATATAATTGCTGAATTGTTACACCATCCATTAATTCCTACCACCTCAGGATGACTTTTATCACCTACAATTATAATAGAATAGCCTTCTTTATAATATTTTTCCACCTTCTGTTGTATATTGCTCACATAAGGACAAGTAGCATTTTCAACAACCACCTTATGATTTTTAAGTTTATCCAATACATTCTTAGGTACACCATGAGATCTTATAATAATCACATCATCAACTTGAAGCTTATCTATTTCATCTAGTTCAACAGAATAAATTTCTTTGTCTTTTAAAAAGTTAACTACATCATTATTATGTATCAATGGTCCTAAAGTATAAATAGGCTTATTGTGCTGTTCTCTTAGCCTTAAAGCAGAGTCCACTGCTCTTTTTACCCCAAAACAATAACCTGCTTTATCTGCTAATACTACTTCTTTCATGGTATCACATCCTAGTATTAATTAGTTATAAAACTTGTGCTAAGTAATGAGCTATATTATTAATATATTATAATTGCACAAAATCATAGAAATAGCTCCAAGTCCTTTTCACAAAACATTTGAAGAAAAATAAAGTTAACTAATGTTTTTTTATTTATTAGCTAAATATTTATCTATATAATCAGAAATTACATTTACTACCCCATTTATATCTAAATCAGAAGAGTTAATTTCAACTGCATCCTCAGCTTTAGTAAGAGGATCAACCTCTCTATGCGTATCCATATAATCTCTTTTTATAATATCCTGTAAAATAGTGTTGTACTCTACTTCTATATCTCTTCCCTTAAGCTCTTCATATCTTCTTCTTGCTCTTTCCTCTGCACTAGCAGTTAAGAAGAACTTTAAGTCTGCATTTATTAATACCACAGTACCAATATCTCTTCCATCCATTATTACACTATATTTTTCGGATATATTTCTTTGTAACTCTACGAGTTTTGCTCTAATTTCAGCTATAGCTGCATAGTTAGATACATTATTACTTATAAGGGGCATGGTAATTTCACTAGTTACATCTACTCCATTAACTATAAGATTTTCCTTATCAAAATGCATCTCAAGGGAATCAACTAGTCTGCAAAGCTCTTCAACTTGATGTGGCTCAATTCCTTCATTCATGGCACATAAGGTAACAGCTCTATACATTGCCCCTGTATTTATATACATTAAGTTATATTTATCTCCTATAATTTTTGCTATAGTACTTTTTCCCGCACCTGCTGGTCCGTCTATGGCAATAGCTATTTTCATTTAAATCTTCCTCTCCCTACTGATTCAAGTCCTTTCTTAAGCTTTTAGCATCATGTAAGTAAATAAACTTGACACTTTCCTTCTGTTCATTAGAAAGTATTAAAACTCTAATGCAAAACTTAAGATAATTTTCCACTTTCATTTCATTAAAATGCATAATAGAAAGGGTTTTCATATTGAAATACTCTCTTACAAAAGCTCCAGGATATCCACATGTAATGTCGTCAGTACATGAGAATATCATTGTGTGGATTTCCTCAACATCTAAATTATTAACTGTAATGATTTCATTAATTAACTCTATGGTCTTGCTCTTAATTTCATCTTGTGAATTACATAAAACCGTTGTAGCACCTCTAATTGAAATCATCTTAATCACCTAACTTACTTCCTGCAATATATCCAGTAGACAACGCAATTTGGACATTGTAACCACCGGTATAAGCATCTACATCTATAATTTCCCCTGCAAAACTTAAATTATCAATAATCCTAGACTTCATTGTAGATGGATCTATTTCCTTAGTATCAATTCCTCCTGAGGTTACAATAGCTTCCTCAACCGGTCTTAACCCCTTTACTGTTAAGGTTAAGTTCTGTATTAAATTCACAAGGGATTTTCTTTGTTCTCTAGTTATTGTATTTACCTTTTGATTTTCATCTATACCACTTAGTTTAATAATAATTGGTATTAGTTTTTTTGGAAAAAGATCATTTAGGGAATTCTTAAAATCTTTATTAATATATAAGTTAAAATCCTTTTGTATTCTTTTATCTAGTTCATCTTCTTTTAAGCCCGGCTTTAAATTAATTATTATTTTATATGGATTTTGTTTTTTAACTGAACTACTAGCACTCAACACTAAAGGTCCAGATATACCAAAGTGAGTAAATACCATTTCCCCTAAATCCTTAAACACAGTCTTGCCACTTTTACTCTTTAGGGATAATTCAACATTTTTTAAAGAAAGTCCTTGAAGCTCCTTTACCCATGGTTCCTCAATTTCCACTGGAACTAATGATGGTTTTAACTCAACCACTTTATGACCCAAGTTTTCAGCAATTTCTAACCCTTCTCCTGAAGACCCTGTTTGAGGATAGGACACTCCACCTGTGCTTAAAATAAAATGATCTCCAGCAATTCTTTCTCCACTGCTCAAAATAACAGCTCTAATTTTATTTTCTTTTATATCAAATTCTTTTATTTTTGAATCTAATAAAATCTTTACTCCTTTATCTCTTAGCTCAGATTCCATGGCTCTAATAATATCTGAAGATTTATCTGACTCAGGGAATACTCTATCCCCTCTCTCAATCTTAAGCTTTACACCTTTGTTTTGAAAAAACTTCATAGTATCTTCGTTAGTAAAACTATATAATGAACTATATAAGAAAGTTGGATTAGTAGGTATGTAATCAAAAAACTCCCCTATCTCTTTTCCATTAGTTACATTACATCTTCCTTTTCCAGTTATAAAAAGCTTTCTTCCAAGTTTATTATTTTTTTCAATTAGTATAACTTCATTTTTATCACTAGCAGTGATTGCTGCCATCATTCCTGCAGGACCTCCACCAATAACTATGACCTTAGACATAAAATCACCACCTAATTACTTTATCATTTAAGGCATCTTCAAAGAATAAATAAGTCAGTATCCTCGTCTATTTTGTGTTATACTGCGTCAACAGAACCCTTTGATAGCACAACTTCTAAGGAACCTATTTCCATGTCGGCACAAGCTTGCTTGTGATCTCAAAATATCCTTCACATCTTTGACTTGTTATTTATTTTCAGATACCTAAATTACAACTAATTCCCTATATTATAATTTAATACAAATTCTAGAAATATTCAACTTAATATTAGGTAACCATAGTCTTATTCAAATATTATTTATCTATATTAGACATTTAAAATAAATGTTTAAATTTATTTAGCTCGTAAACAACGGATGAAGAAAGTATTATTCCCATTAATTCTTACTACGGAATTAATTAATTGTATTGTTAGAATAATGCTTATTAATTTCCATAGCCAAATTTAAGTATAATCTACTAAACTTACACTTAATAGTATATATCAATACACAATTACTAATGTATTAAACTTAAAAAAAGAGAGAATTCAACAGAACTCTCTCTAATCATTATATTAGGATTAGTAATTTCCTTGTGCGTGCATAGCTTCAGCAACTTTAACGAATCCAGCTACGTTAGCTCCAGCAACTAAGTTGTATCCAAAGCCATAAGCTTCTGATGCATCTTTACAGTTGTTGTAGATGTTAACCATGATTTGGTGAAGTTTTGCATCAACTTCTTCAGCAGTCCAAGACATTCTCATGCTGTTTTGTGACATTTCAAGAGCAGAAGTAGCAACTCCACCTGCATTAGCAGCTTTAGCTGGTCCTACAATAACTCCGTTGTCTAAGAAGTATTGAACAGCTTCGTTTGTACAAGGCATGTTAGCAGCTTCACAAACATATTTAACTCCGTTAGCTACGATTTGTTTAGCATGCTCTAATTGAACATCGTTTTGAGTAGCAGCTGGGATTACGATATCAACTTTAACATTCCATGGTTTTTGTCCTTCGAAGAACTCGCAACCATATTTGTCAGCATAGTCTTTAACTCTAGCACCTTTGTTGATTTTTAACATTTCAACTAGGTAATCTATTTTCTCACCAGTTACTCCAGCTGGATCGTATATGTATCCGTCTGGTCCAGATAATGTAACAACTTTTCCACCTAAATCAGCAACCTTTTGGCAAACTCCCCAAGCAACGTTACCAAATCCAGAAACTGCTACAGTTTTTCCTGCAAAATCAGTTCCTTCATGTTTTAACATTTCTTGGCAGTAGTAAGTTACTCCAAATCCAGTAGCTTCTGGTCTGATTAAGCTTCCGCCATAAGATAATCCTTTTCCAGTAAGAACTCCGTTTTCGAAAGCTCCTCTGATTCTTCTATATTGTCCATAAAGGTATCCGATTTCTCTTCCACCAACTCCGATGTCTCCAGCTGGAACGTCAACGTCTGGTCCAATGTGTCTGTAAAGCTCAGTCATGAAGCTTTGGCAGAATCTCATTATTTCAGCATCTGATTTTCCTCTTGGATCGAAGTCTGAACCACCTTTACCTCCTCCTATTGGAAGACCAGTTAAAGAGTTCTTTAATATTTGCTCAAATCCTAAGAATTTAACTATTCCTAAGTAAACTGATGGATGGAATCTTAAACCACCTTTGTATGGTCCTATAACTCCGTTAAATTGTACTCTAAATCCTCTGTTTACTTGCATCTTGCCATTGTCATCCATCCAAGATACTTTAAACATTATTTGTCTTTCTGGCTCACAGAATCTCTCTAAAAGGTTAGCTTCTACATATTCTGGGTGTTTCTCTAGAACTGGTCCTAAAGAATGTAGAACTTCCTCAACAGCTTGGATAAATTCTGGTTCCCCACTGTTTCTTTTTTTAACATTTTCCAATACTTGATCGATATAAGCTTTAATATCCACGCTTACTACCTCCTAAAAAATTGAAGTTAAAATTTCAAATCTATTTTGATTTTGCAAAATAAATTTCATTTCATAATATTTATTCTATGTAGTTTAAGTTTTTCCTTCTAATTCATAAAAAGTTTATATTTCTTAATCACAGAAGTAAAACGATTTCATAGCTACAAGTACATGATATTCTATTATGATTTATAAATCAACCTTATTTTAAAATTTATTATCTTCTTTATTTTTATAAGAATAAATCTGATATTCTTGCCAAATTCCCTCTAAATCATTAAAGGTTTGAGATATTTTATCTTTTGTCCTTAATCCTACTGCAATAATAAGAGCATTGATAACACTTAGTGGAGCCACTAAGGAATCAACGAAGGAAGCCATATTACTTTCAGCAATTAAGGTGTAATCAGCTCTAGCTGCAAGTGGTGATAATACACTATCAGTTATTGCTATTACATCTGCATTTCGTGACTTTGCAAAGGTTAAAACCTCCACAGTTCTCATAGCATATCTCGGAAATCCAATTCCAATAACACAATCATCTTGAGATAAATTTAACATTTGCTCGAAAATATCGCTCATTCCATAAGAAACGATTTTAACATTATCAAGAATTAAATTTAAATAAAAGCCTAAGAAATCTGCAAGAGCTGTTGAGCTTCTAAGTCCTACAATGTATATTTTTTTAGCATTCACTATACTATCTACAGAATTCTCAAAGGCTGAATAATTAATTTTTTCTAAAGTCGCTCTAATATTTTCTATGTCAGACTTTAACACACCTTTAAGCGCATTATCCTGGCTTATAAAATCATTAGAAAGCTCTATTCTTTGAACTGTAGTCAATTTGTTTTTGATGAGCTCTTGTAAAGCTTTTTGAAGCTCAGGGTACCCAGCATAATCTAACTCATTGGCAAATCTTACTACAGTAGATTCACTTACACCTACACTACTTCCAAGTTTTGCAGCAGTCATAAAAGCAGCTTTATCGTAATGTTTTAAAATATATTCTGCTATAAGTTTTTGTCCCTTGCTTAACCTCGGAAATTTTAACTGAATGGTTCTCATAAGATCAAGATTATTATTGTCCATAATAACACCCCTTTATATCAGGAAGCAAATGAAATCTACACTTCATTTGTCATGAAATTGAATTTTTCAATTCATTTTAACATATAATGACATAACATTCAACCAAATAATTCATTTGTTTACTTATTCATACTAATTTTCTTCTTTATAGATAGATAATATATGTTTATTATTTTTTTCATGCATTCCGAAAATTAAGTTTAAATCGCTTAAATTTTTATTTAAAAAGTCAACAACCCTATACATTTCGTCATATTCTTTAAACTCTTTCATTGCAATAAGCTGTAATTTATCCTTCATTTTACTCACCTTTCCTATGCTATTCATAAATATATTTACTTCTTTTCAATTATTATTAAATATGGAGCCTTCGAATCTCTATTGGCAAAGCTATGAATCATAACTCCAAATATACTTTTTGGCAGTGTTGTAACAAATTTATGTATTGCTTCACTTTCTCTTTGCCCTTCTTCATGTCCAGTATAAACAGCTATAGTTATAAACCCTCCACTTTTTAAAAGTTCTAAGGATTTTTCAATGCTTTTTACAGAAGATTCACTTTTTGTTGTAATACTTTTATCTCCACCAGGCAAAAACCCTAAATTATACATAGCTACGTCAATACCCTCACTAATATAACTATCAAGATTATCATGTGAATCTTCTATTAATAATACATTGAGTTTATTTTTTTGAGAATATCTCTCTACAGCTTCCTTTTGTATATCAAAAGCATATACCTTACTAAACCTTTCACTTAAAAAATCACAATCAAATCCATTACCAAGAGTACAATCTACAGCAACTTCTCTTCCCTCACAATAGGTATTAATAATATTATGTGCAATGTTACTAATATCACCAACATATTTAAACATTAGCCTCACCACCCTGTTTTAAATATTGAATTTCCTTTTCACTTAAAAATCTCCACTTTCCCTTAGGTAAATCACCCAAGGAAAGACCTCCAATAGAAACTCTCTTTAAAGTAATCACTGGGTGACCAATAGCATCACACATTCTTCTTACTTGTCTATTCTTTCCTTCATGGATTATAATTTTTAGTTCAGAGCTGTTCTCAAACTTTTTAATAATCTTACAACTGCCAGGAGCTGTTATATAATCCCCAATATCTATACCCTTCTTAAATTTATCTGTTTCATCTTTAGTTGGTAGTCCTTTTACTACAGCAATATATACTTTATCCATCGATACTCTAGGATGAATTACCTTATTATATACTTCTCCATCATTTGTAAGAAGAATAAGTCCTGAGGTATCATAATCCAATCTACCAATAGGATAAATTCTTTCCTCAACCTTTACTAAATCTAAAATTGTATTTCTTCCTTTTTCATCTTTTACAGTAGATACATATCCCTCAGGCTTATTTAGCATAATATATACTTTTTTTTCTTCTGGTTTAACTAATTTACCATCAACGTAAACCTGATCTACTTCACTATTTATTTTTGCCCCTAACTCTGTAACTATCTTATCATTAACCTTCACTCTTCCAGAAGTTATTATTTCTTCACATTTTCTTCTAGATGCAATTCCACATCTAGCCATGTATTTTTGTAGTCTTTCTTCCAATATATCACCTCAAAATAACTAATTGTCCATAAATATTAATTCCTTTAACAACATTTTATAAGCTTCAAATTTGCCATCTTCCTAAAGAGCTGTTACCTACCTTGCATTTTATCGGCATGGGTAAGTAACAAAGTACCTTTGTTTAATCCAAACCAGCTTCCAAAGTTGTTAAATAAACTTATTCATGCATACCTTATATAATAGTTTGCATAATTGGAATTATAATTATAATTAGAATAAAAATCAAATATATCTTATAAATTTAAAAAGAACAGCTTAGAGTTACATTAAGGTAAATCTCTAAGCTGTTCTTTCTCACATCAACATATTTAATTATCTAAATTGATTTTCCTTAGTACTAGGGTGCTTATGCATATATCCATTTTCTAAGCTTCCCTTTGGTTGTTCAGTATCATTAATAGATGTAGCCTTAGACTTTTCTTTTCCTTGACTCTGTAATTTTGCTTGCTGTTTTTGTTTGTTTTGTGGCATATAAATCACCTCCCTTGTAATATAATTATCTATTTGAGAGAAACTATACTTATAAGTTCTTACAATTTATTTCCATGGAAATAAATTCAAGTATTGCTTGGTTGAGAAATTTATCCAGTGATGCTATATTAGATTTAAAAGACAACTCTTCCTATAACCCACATAAATATTTATGTGTAATCTATTGAAGCCCAATTATATAAATACTATTTGCTAATATATTTATTCTTTTATTTTAGATAACTAAAGGAGACATGATAGATGAATAATTCAATCTTTTATATGCCTACTAAAATTATTATGGAAAAACAAGTGATAAAGAACCATAGCTCAGCTCTATGTCAGTTAGGTAAAAGAACCCTAATTGTAACTGGTAAAACTTCTTCTAAGAAAAATGGTTCTTTGCAAGATTTAGTTGAAGTTTTACAAGAACTTAATATTACCTATTTAATTTTCGATGATGTTGAAGAAAATCCATCTTTCGAAACCGTAGAAAAAATTTCTGCTCTAGGAAGAGAAAATCATATAGATTTTTTAATCGGTTTAGGTGGTGGTTCTCCTATTGATGCTGCTAAAGCTGCCGCAGTGCTAATAAAAAATGCTTCTTCAACAATTGAGGACTTGACCTTAGCTCCAATGCTAGGAGCTCTTCCTCTAGTTGCAATTCCAACAACAGCTGGTACAGGAACTGAAGTTACTCCTTATGCCATATTAACTAATCACAAGCTACAAACTAAACATGGTATATCCCAAAAGGTATTTCCTATTTTAGCTCTGCTAGACCCAAGTTATTTAATGGATACACCAAAGGAGGTAACTATAAATACAGCAATCGATGCTCTTTGTCACTTAATAGAAGGTTATCTTTCTGCAAGCACAAATATATTTAGTGATGGCTTAGCTGAAAAAGGCTTGAAATTATTTGGAGAGTGTATTAATAAAATAGAAAAAGATACTCTGGAGTTTAATATTAGGGAAACTTTACTTATTGTTTCTTCCATTGCTGGAATTGTTATAACACAGGCTGGAACCTCCCTTCCTCACGGTATGGGTTATGCTTTAACCTATAACAAAGGTGTTCCTCATGGAAAAGCAACTGGTGTGTTTTTAAAATCGTATATGAATTTCTGTAGTGATAAAGCTAAGGTTAGAAATATTCTCACTCTGTTAAACTTTGACTCTTTAGATGACTTTGGCATTTACTTACAAAGGGTATTAGGTGAGCCAATAGCTCTTAGTGATGAAGAATTATATAATTTTGCTGCAGCAATGAGTAATAATAAGGCAAAACTTAAAAATCATCCAGCTGAAGTTACTGCAGATGATATATTAGATATTTATAGAAGCAGTTTAGGAAGGATTTAATATGAGAATAGCATTAATTGGTTTTGGAAACGTAGGTAAAGCATTTTTCCAATTGCTAAAAAATAAAAGGGATAATCTTGAGAAAAATGGTATTTCCTTGGAAATTATTTCTATTTTAAATTCTCAGGGAGGAATTTTTGATGCCCAGGGTATTTCTCTGGAGTATTTCTCTAATGAAGTAGAACTTAATAAAGAATGCTATAAGTATTCTAACTTTGCTCCTACGATAACTTTAGATTATGTCATTGAAAATGGTAATATAGATGCTGCTGTAGTCTTAACTCCAACTAATAAGGATACTGGAGAACCAGGCATAACTTATATAAAAAAGCTTCTTACTAAAGGAATAAATGTAATCACAGGAGATAAGGGCCCTATTTTATTAGAATATAACCACTTAAAGAAACTAGCACAAGATAATAACTGTACCCTAGCTTTTGGCTGTACTACAGGTGGAGCACTTCCATCCATAAATTCAGCTTTATTTGACCTTGCAGGCTCTGAGATTTTAGAAGTTAGAGGAGTACTAAATGGTACCTCAAATTATATTATAAATGAAATGGAAGATAATAATTTAACCTTTGAGGAAGCTTTAAAGAAAGCTCAAGATTTAGGTATTGCTGAAACAAATCCAACTTTAGATATTGAAGGTTATGACACTGCCACTAAATTAATTATAATTTGTAATACAATTTTTAATAAAAGTCTTTCCCTTAAGGATGTTAACCTCAGTGGAATATCAAACTTAACTATAGAAGAAATTCACCAAGGAAAAACTTTAGGGTATAAATACAAATTAATAGGAACTGCAAAGTTTATAAATAATTCCTTAACTCTTTCTGTTGGACTAGATAAAGTTTATAGCAATGACCCTCTATACAATGTAGATGGCAAAAACAAAGCTGTAAAATTTCTATCGGATACTTTAGGAGAAGTCACTGTAATTGGTGGAGCTTCGGGCACCACCCCTGCTGCCGCTGCAATTTTAAGAGACATTATAAACATAGAAAAAGGGATTAATTTTACTAAATTTTAGTTTTAATATTTCATTTTTTGTTGAATAAAATGTGCTTAATTTCATGTAGAATACAGTATTTCTGTTTCATTCTATATAAATAAGCATAAAAAGATGAACCGCAGCTTGCAGTTCATCTTTTGTATTGCTTTAAGATGAATAAACAAAATTGTTTATCACTTTAAGTTTAGTTATATTTTTTTAAGACTTTTTAGATCTTCAATAAAATCCTTTACAGCTTCTTCTTTTGTAGCCCAAGAAGTAACTAGTCTTATTGCCGAGTTATTTTCATCTATTTTCTGCCATACATAAAATATATACTTTTCTTGTAATCCTTCAATTATGGAATTAGGCAGTATTGGGAATATTTGATTTGATGGTGAATCAGTTAAAAAAGAGTATCCTTCCTGAACCACTGCTTCTTTTAATAACTCTGCCATGCTATTAGCATGAGTTGCTAAATCAAAGAATAAGTTATCTTTAAAAAGCTCTGCAAATTGTATTCCAAGAATTCTTCCCTTTGCAAGTAATGCGCCCTTTTGCTTTATATGAAATCTAAAGTCCTCTTTTAAGGAATCCTTGCAAATTACAAGTGCTTCCCCTAGTAGAGCTCCATTTTTTGTTCCTCCAATGTAAAAAGCATCCACTAAATTAGCTAAATCATCAAGATAAATATCATTCTCTTTAGAACATAATGCTGAACCAAGTCTTGCACCATCTACATATAGAAAAAGTCTGTTATCTCTACAGAAATTACTTAAGTCTTCTAATTCCTTCTTTGTATAAATAGAGCCAATTTCTGTAGGGTTAGAAATATAAACTAATTTAGGTTTAACCATATGCTCATCAGTGTGTGCATCCATTGCTTCTTTAATCTGAGATGGATTAATTTTCCCATCCTTTACTTCTATTGATATAACTTTATGACCTGTAGCCTCTATCGCTCCAGTTTCATGAACAAGTATATGACCTGTATTTGCAGCAATTGCTGCTTCATGAGGTCTTAAAAAAGCTGAAATAGCTGTTAAATTTGTTTGAGTACCACCTGGGAAAAAGTGAACATCAACATCTTCCCTATGTAATCTTTCTTTTATTAATCTAATAGCTTCTATAGAATACTTATCTTCTCCATACCCTTCCATCTGCTCCATATTAGCTTCCATAAGTGCATTTAGTATCCTAGGATGTGTCCCCTCACTATAATCATTTTTAAAACTATACATTAATTAACATCCTCCTTTTGTGTATCATAATGAAATTATATCCTAAATTAGCATCTTTATCAAAATTATAATGTATTTTTGTAAATTTTTCTTTAGGAGAAATTCATTGTACAATTTCAAAAATGGAAATCCATTATTTAAAGAAAATCATAGTTAAACTTAACTTCTACAGTAGTCTTCCCCTAGTTCCCTTAGGTATTTTCAACACCTATAATTTAATATTCCGCTATTGAACCCAATTAATGTGAATTTAACTTTATCCTATGAGTTTAAGTAGTTGTAATAGTGAGAACTTATAAAAAATAAACCTATAAAATAGACTCTTTTCATGTGTCTACTTTATAGGTTTAATTTTACTAACCTTTATTTATAATTCTTCTACTAGAAGTTATTACAATTTAGAAATACTTAGTGCTTTATAACATCAGTAATTGGAACAGTACTAATAGCATATACCATTACTACTATTCCAAGTACTACCATTAATCCTGAACAAATACCTGCTATAATCATGATTTTCTTTTCTTTTTTCTGTGTTATGGCATCATCTTCTACTTCATTTCTAGCTTGTTTTTTATGAATTAGCTTAGAACCAAATAGTAGAAGGAAAGGCACTACTGCTCCAATAATGAAATAAGTTGATATTGCATATAACATCATTCCTGAATTTATATTTGCTGCTGTAGTCTGTGATTTCGATGTGAAAGAAATCAAAGTTGCTAAGCCATTGTTTACGAAATGAAATATAACTGGCAAAATAATATTTCTTGTCTCAATCATAACGTAAGACAATGCCATTCCTAAAATAGCTGTAGGAAGAAACCTAACTGGATCTAAATGGAAAATACCAAAAATAATCCCCATATAAAGGACTCTAAGCCACTTATTATTTACTGAACCAAGTGATGAAAGAATAAGTCCTCTATGCAAGGCTTCTTCACATATAGCTGGCATAACAGCAATAATAATAAAGGCAACCCACATAGGAACACTAGTAAATACATTCTGTAATCCACTACTTACATCTGTAAGTCCTTGTGGGAAAAAATATCCAATGATTAAAGTTACAAGTAGAACGGCAACATAAGAACCTGCCCATATAAGTAAAACCCCAAAAATCTCACGTAGTAAAGGCTTCTTTATAGGAAATACTTCTTTAAAATTTGCTTTAAAAAGGATTGCTGGGATTATTGCTAATAATAAAAGTATAATCTCTGTAATAGCTACACCATACATCCCAAACACCATTTGTATAGGTGCTGCTACAAAGATTGTAACCATAATTACTAAAATAAACACTCCTATACCCTGATAGGGTTTTAATTGTTTACACTGTTTTGAATTAATTTTTGATAACATCTAACACTTCCCCTTTATAGATTAATTATTAAAAGTATATTTTACTTTTGAAATAGACCTGTTATCCCCTCCAAATCTAAATCATTACCACTATATTCCATTATATCATTTTATGTGCTTCCTCACTATAGGTTCAATTTGAAGATTTTATAAATTAATGTAAATAAATTTAACTTGATTTGTGGAAGCTCCTAATTGATATTTTATTATGGATTAATACTATCCATAGATAAAATGGAATTAACTTTTTATATGAGGAATATTATAGTATAATTACCATGTTGAGGGATTGCATTTTTAGAGAGGTTTTTAAAATTCTACTAAAAATGAAATCCATTATACGAAAAATTATCTGATGTGTTTCAGGAAAGAGGGATATTATGACTTTATGTGTTAAGAATTTGACAAAGAAATACGGAGACAAAGTTGTTGTTGATAACTTAAGTTTTCAGATTGATAAACCAGGAGTTTATGCTCTACTAGGAACAAATGGTGCTGGAAAGACTACAACCTTACGTATTATATTAGGAATGCTGGCAAAGAATGAGGGAGAAGTACAATGGAAAGGTCAGCCTCTTGATCCTTTGAAAACCAATGTAGGTTATCTAGCAGAAGAACGTGGATTATATCCAAAATACACCTTACTTGATCAGCTTTTGTATTTTGCAAAGCTTAGAAATGTGCCTAAAAAAACTGCCCTGAGTCGCATTGAATACTGGAGTGAACGTTTATCAGTAAGTGAGTACGTATTCCCACCTAAGGTAAAAGGTAAAAAAGCTCCTAAGCCCTATCGAGCAGAGCAGTTGTCCAAAGGAAATCAACAAAAGATTCAGCTAATGTCAACTTTAATTTCTGATCCAGAATTAATTATTCTAGATGAGCCTTTAAGCGGACTTGACCCAGTGAATACTGATTTATTTAAATCAATTATTAGAGAAGAAATTTCAAAGAATAAATATCTAATTATGTCCAGTCATCAAATGCCTACTATTGAAGAGTTTTGCTCTGATATTACCATATTAAATCATGGGCAAGCAGTCCTTCAAGGAAATTTAAATGAGATTAAGAAAGGTTATGGACGTGTGAACCTTTTTGTTAAGAGTGATGTAGACATTTCTTCCTATATTGCTGCCTTTGAACTAGACATTGTAAATAAAACACCAAGTGAGTATCATTTAAGAGTTCAAAACGAAGATCATGCAATGCAATTTTTAACAAAACTTATTGAAGATAAGATTCCCGTAATTAAATTCGAACTTCGTGAACCCTCCTTGCACGAAATATTTATTGAAAAGGTAGGCGACACTAATGAAAAAGAATAGTCTTACTGGTTGGAAGGATGTCTTCACTTTTACCCTTAAACAAACTTTAAGAAGTAAAGCCTTTATTATTTCATATGCCATAATCATTGTATTAATGCTAATCTCCATGCCCATTGTAAGTACTCTTACTTCAAAGGATAACTCAGATTCAACATCTCTTAATACAGTGAAAAAAGTTTATGTGAATAATAAAACTAATATTTCATCTATAGATTTTAAAAGTGTTCTTCATGATGAAAAATTAAAGAATATTTCTTTTGAACCAATGAGGGATGACTATAATGTGGTATCTGAAAGAATTGAAAAAAGTGAACAAGAATCTATAATACTAACTATTAGTGAAGTTCAAGATAAGTATTCTTTAGAATTTGTTAAAGCTACCAAGGGACCAGTTAAAGAAAGCAACTTAAATACCCTTTCAGATTCTATAAAAAAGGAATTTCAAACTATTAAACTTAATGCACTTGGAGTAAATAGTAGCCAGTTAGATATGATTAATGCAGAAGTAAAAACTAATGTGTTTATCACTGATATTAATGGTGTAGAAGTTGTAAAAGAAGATACCTCTATATCAGATAGCGAGTACTGGTTTATATATGGAATCCTATTTATAGTTATGATGGTTAACATAATGGCAAGCACACAAATTGCTTCCTCTATAGTTACTGAAAAATCAACTCGAGTTATTGAATATCTACTAACATCTGTTAAACCACTAGCTATAATAGTTGGTAAAATCCTTGGCATGCTTACTGCAGTTCTGTTTCAAGTTGTATCTATGATAGTAGCATTATTTATTTCCAATAGGATTACAAGTGGTTTATCTTCAAGTAGTGGAGAAAGTGTACTTTCTCAGTATCTCCCCAAAAATATTTTTCAGAATTTAAATTTAACTAATATTATTTTCTGTTTAATATTAATTGCCGTTGGAATGATTATTTATGCCACCTTAGCTGGCCTTGCAGGAGCATCTATAAGCAGGCTTGAAGAGTTGAGTGAAGGACTTACAATGTTCACCTTTATTAACTTAATTGGAGCATATATTGGAATGGGTGCTGCCAGTGTATTAATGGCATCGGGAATTAATGGCTTTGTTATATTCTCTTTCTTATTCCCTTTGTCCTCAGTTTTCATATTACCTGGTGCCCTTTTAATCGGAAAGGTAACCTTACCACTTGTATTAGCTGCTATTGCATTACAAATAATAACCATAGTTTTATTATTTAAATTTGTAGCAAAGGTTTATGAAACTCTAATACTTCATAATGGTAACAAAATTAAACTTAAAGAACTTATTAAAATTTCAAAGACGGTGTAAAAGGGGGAAGGAAAGATGAAAGATAATTTTAGAGGATGGACTTCAGTATATGCCTTTACCCTTTCACAGGCTACAAAGGGCATTAGCTTTAAGCTTGTTACTACCTTAATTTCATTACTTATAATAGGAGCATTGGTAGTGGTGAATTTGGTAGTGGCTAAACCTGATAAGGAAAATAAAAATGAACCCTCTCCAATTAAAACAGTATATGTATTAGACAATAGTGGATTACAGCCAACCAATTACAAGGCTATAATCTCACAGACTAACAAAAATGACTTTAATGAAATTGAATATATAAAGGTAATTGATAAATCTAGTGAGGAAGTTGTAAAATCTGCAGGTGAAAAGTCTTCTGAGGCTATAGCTGTAGTTATTACAAAGAAAGACTTAGGCTATGAATTAAAAGCTCTTATACCTGAAAATTCAAAGGTATCAAAAAATCAAGCAGAATCACTACTAAATTCAATGTCCTCTGCTTTTGAAACAAATAAACTCCTCCAGGTAGGTTTATCATCAGAGCAACTTATTGGTGTGCTTAAGCCAACTGTAGTATCCTTCTCAGAAATTGGTGAAAATTCTAGTGTAGTTACTAAAGTAATTAAAGTAGCAGCACCTATGGTATTTAGCTTTGTAATGTACTTTATGCTACTACTTTATGGTCAGACCATCAGCAAATCAGTATCTACAGAAAAGACCTCCAAGCTCATGGAAGTGTTATTAACCTCAGTTCACCCCTATGCTATGATAACTGGTAAGGTGCTAGCTGTTACATCTATGGCATTGGGACAATTTGTAACTTGGATTGCAGCAGGTGTTGTAGGATTATATGGTGGAAATGCAATTGCTCAAAATATTTATCCTAATTATGAGAATTCTGCAATTACCATCATTAACTTTCTTAAGGATAACTTAGGACAAACAGCATTAACTCTTCCAGCAGTGCTCCTTGCAATAATCTTCTTCTGTTTAGGATTCTTGTTTTACTGCATTATTGCTGCAGTTGCTGGCTGCATGGTTTCAAAACCAGAGGATGTAGCCTCTACTCAAGCGGTATTTCAGATGCCAATAATCATAAGCTGGTTAGTTTGTTATATTGCCCCAATACTTGGTAAGGAAGGTATACTTTCCGTAGCTAGATATATTCCCTTTACTTCTCCTTTTATAGTGCCAGCTGATCTTATTACAGGTACCATGAGTATTTCAATGGGGATTATATCAACTGCCCTACTTTTAATTTTCTGTCTGTTAACCATAATGCTAGCAGCTAAAATTTATAAAGGCCTTGTGTTATATAACGGACAAAAGCTTAATTTTAAAGTAATAGGCAATATATTAAAGACTAATAAATAATTTTCAAAACAAATTTATCATATACTAGATTTATGGAATAAGAAGCAGCTAAAAGTATTTTTAACTATACTTTTAGCTGCTTTTTTAACACTGGGATAATATATAAGTTACCTAATAAATCAATGCTTATTATTCTAAATATTACTTAAGAATAGCACTTGCTAATAATTATAGAACTTTCTTATATCCATATTTTCGTATAAATTCACTTTTATATTGCCTGTCATTGTCCAAAATTCAATCTCAGCATTTACATCAAATAAATTTGAACAAAATCCAATCATTTTGCTTACTATGATATAGGTATATGAGGGGTGGAAAATAAAAAAGGCTACAGAAATGGCTATGCAGGTTAACTATAAACTCGTTCCATATCATCATACTTTTGATTTAAAACTAAGAATTATTTTATTTGTCGAAAATATTTATATATTTCGAATATTATGTTATTATATAATGTAATAAGTAATTTAATATCATCTTTTCCTTAAAATTACTTTTACTGTGAAACTTTTTATATACCACATATAGGATTTCTTAGTGGAATCTTGGCTTACTCATTTCCAAATGTCTTAAGGAAACAAGTTGGCTCATATATGGGGTAAATCTTCACTTTGACTCTCTATATGTAGTATTAAGGTTAACTTATCCTTATATATCAAAATACACTTAAAGGTCAACTTGCTTTTCTAATGAGTTTTCATGGAGAAACTTTATTTTGTTCATCTTTAAAAAGCCTTAAGGGAATCAATGTAGCTTGAATACTAAGTTAAGTCTTTACTTTGGTTCCATATATAATAAAAACATAAAGGAGGGTCTTATGGCTAAAGATAAAAACAAAACTATGTGTGCACTTAATCGCGCAGAAGAATTAAAATCAAAAATTGAGGATTATACAAAGATTAAGGATACTATACCTAACGGGTTATCCAATACTGTAGAAGCTAAAATTGAGGAAAAAAAGCAAAAAATATTATCCTTACTTAAGGGTACAGAAGCTGATTGGAATGATTGGCAATGGCATATAAGAAATAGAATTCAAGATATAGATTTACTATCTCAAATTGTAAAACTGGATGACTCTGAAATTACAAGCATAAAAAAAGTTCAAGAAAAATTCAGATGGGGAATCTCACCTTACTATGCTTCTTTAATGGACGATAATAAGCTAAATCCTGTAAGGCTTCAATCAATTCCCACTATTTTAGAATTAAACCAGCATGGCTCCATTGATCCCATGGGAGAAGAATTTACAAATCCAGCAGGTGCTATTACAAGGAGGTATCCTGATAGACTAATTATTAATGTTACTAATTTATGCTCCTCTTTTTGCAGACATTGCCAAAGACGAAGAAACATTGGCACTTTAGACACCCATAAAACTAAAGAAGTTCTCCAAGAATCCATTGACTATATAAGAAATAACCCTGAAATACGGGACGTATTAATCACCGGTGGCGATGCTCTTATGTTGTCTGATGATACGCTAGATTGGCTGCTCGGAGAAATATATAATATCCCAACAGTAGATTATATTAGACTTGGTACTCGTACCCTTGTAAACTTACCCCAAAGAATTACTGAAAATTTACTTAATATTCTTAAAAAGTATTCACCTATTTATATAAATACCCATTTTAACCACCCTTTAGAAATCACAAAAGAAACAAAAGAAGCCTGTGATAAATTATCTAATATAGGAATTCCTCTAGGAAATCAAGCAGTACTATTAAATGGAATAAATAATGATAAGTTTGTAATGCGCCTTCTAAATCAGCAACTTTTAAAATGTAGAGTTAGGCCTTACTATATATTCCATGCTAAAAGTGTAGTTGGAACCACACACTTTAATACATCTATAGATGATGGTATTGAAATAATGGAATACCTAAGGGGTTATACCTCTGGAATGGCAATTCCAACTTACATTGTTAACGCTCCAAATGGAGATGGAAAAACTCCAATTTTACCTCAATACATCATATCTAGAGGTAAGAATTATGTTAAGATTAGAACCTGGGAAGGAAAAATATATGACTATCCTAATAATTTTACACAAGACTTAGGGAATCTATTAAAAGAAAATATTACAAATTAACATAACCCTAAGTATTTTTACTTAGGGCTTTATTTTGGAGTTTTCTCCCGTTGGGATTATTGCTTTAATTGTATAAATTGCAATTTATTCAATAAATTCCTTTGCTTCATTTAGTATTCTTTACGAACTCTCAAATTGAAAAGCAGTAAAACTTTATCAAATACTATTAGAGTATACTTGGTTTTCTAAAAAAATAATGCTCAAATTTTAATTTAACTATTCTTTAATACAAAATCTGCAGTTTCAATGGGGGAATATTCTAGGATATACTTTTCTTCTGCTGGGAAATATCGTTTTTCATATTTACATTTTATATCTTCCAATCCACCTATATATCCATCCCTTGCTAAAACTCTACTTAACCTGACTTCCTGAGGTACATCAAGGTAAATTATAAAATCTAAATAGTCTTTTAGTTCTTTTCTTTGCAAAAATATTCCTTCTAATATTAATACAGAGCCATGAACTAAATTAACTCTTTGAGTAAAATATTCATCATTATCCCTGTTATATATTTCTATTTGTTTATCAATTATTTCACCACTTTTTATAGGAAACAAAATTTCTTTCACCAAGTAATCATATCTCCATTGTACATTATAATAGCAATGCCATTCTTCTTTAGTCAAATCATATCTAATATGTTTTGGGTAAATAAAATCATCAATATGTAACACATAAGAATTATAGTTTTCATTCTGCAATTGTAGTTTCAATGAATTAACAAGTGTACTTTTACCTGCTCCTCCTAAGCCATCAACTCCAACAATATATACCCTATTAGAAATATCTTCACATTTCAATTTGTTTATCAAAAACTCCATTTCAAATTTCTCCTTTTTATACTTCTTGTTCATAATAATTAATAATTTATAACTTGACTTAATAAAAAAAAGTTACGTGCTATTCAATATATATAATTTTAATTAAGAGGATGCTTGTTTTTAACTTATAAATTTATCTGTTTTTACTATTACCCATATTAGTAGCGAACCCGCAGCGATGATTGAAAATAATGAGTACATTTTAGGAAGTACTATTAAATTAATAGCGCCTAAAATAGTTAAAAACATTCCTACTTCTATAATCTTTTTTGCGCAGTAGATATTTGATTTGTCCCATACTTCCTTACTTTTTTCTGATCTTTCAGTCCTAAAGCCATAAAACACATTTATATTCTTCGGTGGAAAAATTTTATATACTACACCAAAAATTAATAACAATAATCCAATCAATGAATGATTAAAAAACAAATCTAATAAATGTAATAAATCCACTTACAATCCTCCTCTTAAAATAATTAATTTTATTTTACCATATAATTACTGTAATAATATACCTATATTCTTTATTTACTTACATAATCATTAAATCAAAGTCATTTGAGCTAATACTTCATCAAAGTAAAAACAGTATCCTTCATCACTGGATACGCTACCATGTATAACTTTTTAAATATATAAATAAGAATAAGTATTGTTAACAATAAAAAAAATAACAATATAGTGTTTATGAGGATTCCAAGGGATTTTACTTGAATTAGCCCTAATTATATACCCTAAAAAGCACTAAGAAATGCACGTATTTATACTGAGAAAATAAGAAACAACTTAAGTAATAAATATCTATTACTTAAGTTGCTTCTCTATAAATCTAATAATAAGTAAAACTAGCCTTTAGATTTCGTTAATATTTTTACCACTTAAATTATCTCCGTAATATGATGCTAAAGGAGAAACTTCTATTTGATTTTTTTCTACCGTCGTCTTATCAAACCCTGCATTAGTAAGCCATTTCTTATGCAAATTTAAAATCAATTCCTTTGCTGTTTCAGGACTATCTTCTCCCTCTTTATTTTTTACTGGAGCAAATTCTTCTTCTCTTTCCACTTCTAAAGCTGCCATATCATTTAACTTCTCAAATATATTAAATAGGAGATATTCAAACTTATAGCCACTGGGTTCTGTAGGCACTGCCCAATTATGCGCAAACTTGAATTATATCCTCTTTTATACAGAACTAATATTTAATAAAATATGCCAAATATACTCATGTCAATTTTTAACACTTCATTATGCTAAATTATTTAATAAAAACCTCTTGTTTTTTGTTTTATTCTCATCTATAATCAATTCAGATAGTTTTAGTATGATTTACAAGATTTTCAATCTTTAATTATTCTAACTTATATATGTGGCATTGCTTAACTTAGAAAAATTCTTTTGGTGTAGGTGCAAATCTGCTTCAAAAGTTATTATTCTAAATATCATGCTACAACCTTAATAAATGCTTAGATCAGGAAAAGTAAATTACATGAAACAGACAGAGAAGAGTTCAAATGCTGAAAGAACTCCATGATAGAATGTAGTTGAAGTGCCCCTGTGAGCAGATAACCGAAATTTAGTAGGCTTATCCGGGTTTCTCCCGTTATAGAGATAGGGTATGCAAGTACCTGAGAAAGATGGGCATTTTTATGTCTAATTAGAGTGGAACCGCGGAATTTAACCTTCTGCCTCTGAATTTTTTTCAGAGGTGGGAGGTTTTTTGATTTCCTTAAATAGGGCCCTTTTAAGGAAATATATTAGATTTAAAATTAAAATTACGAATTTGGAGGGTTTAAAATGAATTTGCAATATGTAACTTTATTAATTTCAGTTTTAGTCGTGGGAATTTTATTCTTTATGAAAACTAAAAAAATCTCTTTGGGTGTTAGAGTTTTTACTGCTATGTTTTTCGGGGTGTCCGTAGGGGCATTACTTAAAAGCAATGCTTTAATAATTGAGCCTGTTGGTACAATCTACGTTAATTTGATTAAGATGCTTGTTATCCCACTAGTTATGTCATCTTTAATTTCAAGCATAACTACTTTAGACAATACAAGTAAACTAAAAAGTATAAGCTTAAAATCCATTGGATTTTTGATAACTACCACAGTTTTAGCTACTGCAATAGGTTTACTTGTTGGTAAAGTAATGGATTTAGGCTCTGGTATTGAATTTGTAAAAGATGCTGCTTTTAAAGCTAAAGAAATACCAAAGTTTTCTGCTGTATTAATTGATATGATTCCTGCTAATCCTATAAATGATATGGCTAATGCAAAGATGATCCCAGTAATTATATTCTCAATGTTTATAGCAGTAGCAATCAATGTTGAAGGTAGTAAAAAACCTGAAAAGGTTAAACCAGTTAAAGATCTTATAAGTTCTTTCTCAAAAATAATGTTTACTTTAACAAGAACTATAATTGAGTTAACACCTTATGGCGTGTATGGTTTAATGGTTCCAGTAGCAGCTAAATATGGTGTAACTTCATTATTACCTTTAGCTAAATTTATAATTGCTATGTATTTAAGTTGTCTAATTCACATTGCACTAGTACATGGAAGTTTGATTGCAGTTATTGCAAAAGTAAACCCAATAAAATTTTTCAAAAAAATCTCTGAAGCCTTGATTATAGCTTTTACAACTAGAAGTAGTTATGGAACTCTTCCTATAACTATCAGGGTATTGACTGAGAATGTTAAAATCTCAGATAGAATTGCTAGCTTCACTGCCTCACTTGGAGCATCTATAGGAATGAATGGTGGCGGCGGTGTTTACCCTACCCTTGTGGCAATATTCGTTGCAAGAATATTTAACATTGAACTTACCCTTACTCACTATGTATTGCTTTTTGTAACAGCCGCTATAAGTTCTATTGGAATTGCAGGGGTACCTGGAGCAGCTACCATATCAGCAACAGTAGTGCTTTCTAGCTTAGGTCTTCCAGTTGAAGGACTTGCTATGATTCTTGGGATAGATGTTGTAGTGGATATGATTAGAACTATGACAAATGTTACTGGTGCTGCTGTAGCTTCAATTCTAGTTGCTAGCACAGAAAATGAACTAGATGTAGATGGATTCAATGATAAAAATAATACTAAAAAACAAGAGCTGCATGCAGCTTAATATAAAGAAAGGATTGATAAACAATGGAAAAGATATACGTTATACACGAAAATGAGGAATGGGTATTACCACTTAGAAAGGAATTTGAGGCTTTAAACCTACCTTATGAAGAATGGTTTTTATCAAAAGGAACTCTTGATTTAACTAAAACACCTCCTGAGGGAGTTTTCTATAATAGAATGAGTGCTTCCTCTCACACAAGAGACCATCGTTATGCTGCAGAATATACAGCAGCTGTACTTGCTTGGCTTGAAGCTCATGGAAGACGAGTTGTAAACAACAGCAACGCCCTTAGGCTTGAAGTAAGCAAGGTAGCTCAACAGGTTTCTCTAGAAGCCTTTGGAGTTCGCACTCCTAAAACTATTGCTGCTATTGGAAAAGAAGAAATAATTAAAGCTGCAAAAGAGTTTGAAGGTGCTTTCATAACAAAGCATAACAGAGCTGGGAAGGGTCTTGGAGTTCAAAAATTCTCAAATATTGAAGCTCTAGAAAGTTATGTTTATGGACCTGATTTTGAAGAGCCTGTAGATGGAATAACTTTAATTCAACAATATATCGAATCTCCTAACCCATATATTGTTAGAAATGAGTTTATTGGCGGAAAGTACTACTATTCTGTACAAGTTAACACTTCTGAAGGCTTCCAACTCTGTCCTGCAGATGCTTGCCAAATTTCTGATGCTTTCTGCCCAGTTGGAGAGACTAAAACTTCTAAGTTTACAGTACTAGAAGGCTTTAGTAACCCTATATTTGAAAAATATGAAAAGTTCCTAGCTGCTAATGGCATTGAAATTGCAGGTATTGAAATGATTACTGACAAAAAAGGTGTTATTTACACATATGATGTAAATACAAACACAAACTATAACAATGAAGCAGAAAGTAAAGCTGGTGTTTCAGGAATGGGAGCTATTGCAAAATTTCTTGGAGATGAACTTGAAAAAGTAAAAAATAATAAATAATAGCTTCAATTCCCATTAGAAACAGAAAAGTAGCCTTAATTCAATCTCACTTTTTACCATATAAGAAAGGGTATGCAAATTATGCATACCCTTTCCTTATTAGTGATGGTTCCTAGTATTGTAACACCATTTTGCTATTTCTTCAATAAGTGACAGTGGTAATGGCTTGCTATACGGAAACTGCACTGCGCCTTTGCTTGTCTTGTACTCCCTTAGTCTTTCAGTGAAATGCTCTACAACCTCAGGTCCAGGGTACAACCCAATGTGATTTTTGAATGCTGCAAAGTGAATTATATTTTGTTTATTCCAATAAGTTGGCATACTCCATGAGATACGCTCTTGTGCATGTGGAAGTGCGGTGCGAAGTGTATCTCTCACTTGATTTAACAACGGTTTAACCTCTTCCAATTGTGCTTCAATATAGTCATCAATGGTTTTTGGCGGCTCGCCGCAGAAGTGGTCTTGGTCTGTATTTTTAAAATTACGTCCGCATTTTGGACATTGCCACATAATAATTCGCCTCGCTCTCTCTACAATGGTCACTTTTATTGTAAGTGTGACCTCCAAATTTCTAAGCTAAATATTAACTGTTACATTCTAAGTATTTATTTCTATTATACTTTAAGTACTCTTACTCTGTAATCATTTATTTGCTACATAACAGCCATATTTTAGCATGTAAGTGCAATATTATTTCTAGGTTGTAAGATAAGTTTTAGGCAATCTATCTTAAAGGCAATGTAATATCCTTGTTATATTTTATATAATGCTATTTTTAATTACTTTCAGTATAACCTGTTATGTCTTTTTTCATTTCTTTATCATCTATTGGTATATTTAATTTTATGGAAGTGGTTTCTAACTTTTTTGTTATGACTCCATTTTCATCATACCATTCAGTCTTTAATACTATGCCAGTGTTTTTTTCTACCCAAATCTTATATTTTGTTGATGCAAATTTAACTGAATAGTAATTATCAAGGGTACCCTCAATTATCGCTGCATCTAGATCCAAATACTTTTCTATAGCAGATATAGACCACTTTGATTCATCTTTTAAAATTCCAACTGCCAAGTTTTGATTAAACAAACTTTCATTTGCGTAAAGTAAAAATAAAGGGTCACGTCTTAGATAGCCTACACTACTACCATCTGATGCAGTACCGTATCTATTCTCTATATTATCCCTTGTGGTATCTCTTTTAGATACTGATACATCTTCAACTCTAAAGGTTTTTGTATTTTTGTCAAATATACTTCTCTTGTCTTCATTAAGAGTTGCTTCTATATCATTCCTTGCGGTACCTCCTTTAGATACTGATACATCTCCAACTCTAAAGGTTTTTGAATTGTTGTCAAATATAGTCTTCTTGTTTTCATTAAGAGTTGCTTCAACTATGGTGCCATCCTTTGAAGTTTCTTTTTCATAGCTTGATGGAATATCTTTAAGTTTAACTTTATAGTCTACTGTAACATCACTATTTAATCTTTTCTCATACAATCTAAAGATTCCTTGAGCACTTGAGAAATAGTCTACACTATTGGTAATTTTATTACGTAAATCCTTTTTGGAAACTGCTGTTGTTTCCTTTGTCAAACCCCCTGCTTCAACCAATGCTCTAAGCTCATCTGTTGTTTCATAATGCCAGTCATTTAATCCAGTAATATCTATTTTATTTATATCCTTATAATAATATAATCTCAACACAGCCTTATCTTTATAATTAATGCATATCATGTATTGATTTTCTACAGATTTCTTTCCATTAAACTCTTTATTAATTGGCTTAGAAGTTTCTAATGCAGCTAAAAACTTCTCTAAATTCCTGGTAATTGTACTTCTTTTTTCTACACCTAAGTTTTCCCCATTTGAATATTCAAATTTAATAAGTTCAATGCTTTCCACACTTTCAAACTTAAAGGTCTGTGGCTCAAAACCTTCAGGTATAACCTCACTTCTACTGTTTATTGGGAATATTCCTGGAGTATACCCATCATAGGACAAGAAGCCCCCTATTAATTCGTTTTTATCATTATAATATAAAATAGCACTTATGCTTCCATTGAAGTTATCCTTTGTTTTTTCCTTTAAGGTATAAGTTACTTGCTTAACTTCTTTACGTTTATATTGTGATAAATCAAGGCCTATCTCCTTAGATGCTTCTGTTTCTAAATTTGACCCAAAGGATTCATTTAATACAATTTGCTTTTCACTAATCTTCTCCTCTATATGATAATTATACTTAAGAAGAATATTTTTAGATTTTTCATCTATATCATCTATCTTAACATTGTCCTCTTGTACTTTAACTAAATTATTATTTTTTAAATTACCTACTAAATTAAACTTTTCACTAAACATAGGTATACTTATTACTGCAAAAGCCAGCACTGCCACTGCTGTATACTTTACAATCTTCCTTTTATTTTCAATTATTTTATTTAGGTAAAAGTACCTTTTTCTTGAATATAAATCTTTGTCTATTTTACTCATCACAGTAGTTGTAAATGCTGACGATGCATGAAATGGAGTTTCACCAATAGATTCCATAAGTTTAAAGGTATTTAAAACTTCTGTGCATTTTTTACAAACTCTAATATGCTCTTCTACCATTTTTAGTTTTTCATCATCCAGTTTGTTTTCAATATAATCATATAAGTTTTCTTCATTACACTTCATTTAAGATACCTCCTTCTTCTGATTCCTCTCCGCTTGAAATATATAACTTTTTCTTTGCTCTAAAGGCTTTCATTTTAACTGTATCTTCTTTAATTTTAAGAAACTCACCTATTTCCTTGTATGAGAATCCATGTACAAATTTAAGCAAAATAATATTCTTTTGATCCTCTTTGAGAATGCTCAACTTTTTATGTAGTTCTTTCTCTTTTTCCTTCAACTCCAGCATATTTTCAGGATTGTATTTATCATCGGCTTTTAGGTTTTCAAAAGACTCATCAAACTCCATAGTGGATTTTTTCCTCTTTTTTAAATGAGTGTTCATTGTATTAATTGTAATTTTGAATAACCAATGATAAAAATTAGACTTATCCTCAAGTTTATATAAATTTTTATAAGCCTTTAAAAAGGCTTCCTGCATAATATCTTCACTATCCTCTTTATCCAAGGTGTTTTTATATAAAAAGCCGTAGATAATGTCTTGATATTTCAAAATAAGAGTTTCATATGCTTTCGCATCACCTTTTATAACTCTCTCTACCAACAAATAATCTGTATCCAAAAACTCTTCCCCCTAATATGTTTTCTCCAAATACCCTATATCTATAAAGACCTTATTGCTTTTATAAAAGTAACACTTTGCTATAAATTTTCTTATGGTACTAATCAATTTTTCTAAACCTCAATTTCTGTTTTAATTTTTAGATTTATTATAAGGCATCTTGGAAAAATTAATTAGTCAGCATGTACCTCTAATTTCAGTTATACTAGATCAAAAGGTTACTTGTCAGCACAAGCTTGCTTGTGAACTGAAAATATCTTTCAAAGCTCTGACTTATCGCTTTTTCACAGATACCTAATGAAGTGTAAATAATACTTTTCTTTAATTTTATATAAGCTTCAATTCTACTTCTATATTATAAGATGATCTTAAGTAACTTATATGAAAGAGAAAACAAAATAGACTTTATGCATTTATGAAGTAGCAATTTTTATTTTATATGTTGTATTTATGTATTAAAAAAGTAGCTAAGAGTATTTATAACCATACTTATAGCTACTTTAAAACCTATGAATATTATATTATTTATCTAATATGTGAACACTTCCAATTTTACAAATTATTTTAAAAGAACACTTGCTATTAGTTTATCAAACTTACGTATATCCACATCTTTGTTTAAGTTCACTTTTATGTGTCCTGCCCTTGTCCAAAGTTCAACTTCAGCATTCATATCAAATAATTTTCCCGCATTTTCTGTAGACCACATGTTTATTGATGAGTATGGTAGTGAATATATCTCTACTTTTTTCCCTGTAATCCCCTGTGAATCTCTTACTATTAATCTCTTGTTAGTGAATATAGCGCTATCACGGAATGTTTTATAAGCAGCAATTGCTACCTCACCTTCCACTAATAAATCCTTTGCATCACTAGGAATTGGGCATTCTGAAATTAATGTCCATGATAAAATGTTATTTGATTCAGCCATTTTACTTTCCCCCTACCTCAATAATTTTAATTTATCTTTTATTTACTTCTATTTTCATAGAATTTTATTATTTATAAACAAGTAGTTTAAGATGAATATGTGATTA